>JABJKS010000063.1 GCA_018660265.1 Rhodospirillaceae bacterium
CCCGACGCTTGCTGCCAAGGACCGATGCCGTACTGCCTGCATCTTCCGGATTGGCGGCAGCTGAATTAAGGTGGTCGCGCAAGCGCAGCAAGGGGGCCAGAACAAAATGGCCAATGACCGCCATTGTCGCCAAAGTCACGAAACCCGTGATCAACAGAACCAAGCTTATAATTCGCCACAAAAAGGCTTTCAAATCGCCTTCTATCCAATCGGCGCGAAGATTTGCCACGGTGTCGAAAGGCAGCTTAAGCGCCTTTCCCTCGTAGACGACAGCATATCGTTCACCATTCCGGCTGCGGCTTTGTTTTTGCGCGCTGCTGGGTTTGAGAGCCGGTGCCTCGCCGAAAGTGCCGATTAACCTGCCGTCGGGCGCGTAAATTGCGCCGCCCGCAATTTCGGGGGCCATCAACATTAAACGGCCCGCTGCGATGATATCGTCGGCACCATCGTGGTGGTCATTGCGCAGGCCGGCACCAACGACGGCACCGCCGACCTGGGCTAGTCGAACCAATAGGTCGCGCTCATAATTACGATAAGACGGCACCAAAATGGCACCTTCGATAAGCAAAATGCTGCTCAACACCAGCAAAGCGACGTTGCGGCACAGCCGGCAGGCCAGTACTTCCTTCAAATATTGAACGATCTCTCGGCGAAGCGATTCCATGCCGTCATACCCACGGGTTAGTGAATTAATCGGTTGCCTCTCTGCCGGATCGGCAAACCGGAAACATCATCTATGGCTACATAATGCCAACTGGTTGATAATAAATAGTTACCGGAAACTGGGTCACGGCAAAATCAAGTCTTAGTGTTTCACGAGTAGAGTTTGTTTGAGGTAGAGTATTCGAACAGTCTAATGCCGGGTTTCTTTAGGGCAACCAAGGCCGGTTCTTGCAATATCAGCGGCATGACTACGACAAATTGGCGATCAGTTGAGCGCCATCTGTAATTACCGCTTATAATAGAATTTTAAATTTAACTAACAATTATTTTGGCCGAAAAGTTCATCCAAGGACGAAAACCGCGCCGGTTTTTTCATAAGGTTTGTATTGCGCGATGACACGCGGTTAATATTGCCGGTTTTTAGGCCGCAGCAAGATTGGCAGGATATGAAACATCTTGCCCATTGCTGACGAAGCTGCGAATTTGCAACACCCGTGATAGATTCGACACATTTTAGCCTCATAAGCTAGCCAACCATCCTTGTCTGTGCTACGAAATTAGAGGATTCGTGTATGATCGCTGATTTCTATGGGTCGGGTTGAAATGGACTAGGAAATCCATGGAAACGTTTCACAAGATATTCAGTTAAGACGTTTTGTTAAGGCTTTTTGTTAAGGCAATGGTTACGCCCCTAGGTTAAACCGGTGTGGAACTAATAAGTTGGTTAGCCTGCGTGCCTGCGCATTAATGCATTGAAAGTATTGTTTAACTTGATAGACATCGCTTTCAGGATAAAATTTGTACCTAAAATTCGCTGCCGTGAGGGACGAGTTGAACATGCGAGAGCAATTGATGACATTTCGCGCAAGAACATTGCGAGCGAATGCCAAAGTGATGGGGGCTAAATCGTCCTTGATCGCCGCCGCCGTTGTTGCACTTGCGACTTTGGCAGGCTGTGCCACGCCACCGCCGGCAGGCGACAAGGAAGCGATGGCCGCATTCAATGATGCGAATGACCCGCTTGAACCCCTCAATCGTTATTTTTTCGAGGTTAATCGCGGCTTCGATCATTTACTGCTTCGCCCGATTTCTGAAATTTATCGCGGCGCACTACCTGATTTCGCCCGCAACTCTGTCCGAAGCTTTGTCAACAACCTGGAGACACCGGGAATTTTCGTACACGACGTCCTCCAAGGCGAACAGGACCGGGCGGCGGAAAGCTTTGCCCGATTTACCGGCAATACAGCCCTGGGCCCCCTTGGCCTAAATGATGTTGTCGCCGGCGATAATCCGAAAAATCCCGATGCGGGTATTCCGTTCCACAACGAAGATTTTGGCCAAACCCTTGCCGTTTGGGGCATGGCCCCGGGGCCCTATTTGATGGTGCCATTTGTAGGGCCGTCCAATGTGCGGGATGCATTTGGTTTAGCGGTAAATTACTATATCAATCCAATAAATTATATTGTTCACGAGGACAAACGCTTCGCATTTTCCTTGGGGCGCACCATAGTTCGCGGTATTGATACCCGCTCTCGAAATATTGAATCGTTTGATGAGATCGAACGCGGGGCAATCGATTTTTATGCCACGGTGCGAAGCCTGTATCGTCAATACCGTGCCTCGGAAATTGGCAACGGTCGTGGACCAGTGAACCCTCTACCGGAAATGTCCGAAGAATTAGAGGAAGACAACGACGCTGAGCGTGTCTCGTCAGCGATCAAATAGGCCTGGTTAAACTTTCATGGAACGCCGAGATGTCGTAAGCCTGCTTAGTCTGGCACTGGGTACATTCGGCGCGGCAGGGCCAATGCTGGCATCCGCGGCGTTGGCGAAATCTCAAGGTCGCGCGTTATTGCCTGGTGAGGCGAAGGCCCTGGTCAAATCCCTGGGTGATGCCGCAGTCGCCATGCTATCGGATAAGGGCTTATCGCGGTCTGAAAAAATCCGGCGCTTTCGCCATCTGCTAAACCAGAGTTTTGCAATGAAGGGCATAGCCCGCTTTGCGCTGGGGCGGTATTGGCGGCGGGCCAGCTTTCCCCAGCGTCGACGGTATCTGAAACTTTTCGAAGATTATATTGTCAATTCCTATGCCGCGCGCTTTGGCAACTATAGCGGCGAGATTTTCGTCATAGAGGACGAAAAAATTGATGATCGCGGCTGGGCCACGGTCAGCACGCGCATTCAACGACCGGGCGGCGAGCCGGTCAAAGTGAACTGGCATCTGCGCGAACGGCTTGGTGCCGTCCTTATCGTCGATGTCGTGGTAGAGGGTATATCGATGTCCCTTACCCAGCGATCCGATTTCGCTGCTACAATTCATACCGCAGGCGGAGACATCGATGCCTTCCTGGATATCCTTGAAGCTAAGGTCCGCAATGTAAAACAGGCAGCATCCTGATTTGGAATGCCACCTGTCTTAATCTTCTTGAGCAATTCCGATCAAAAGAGAATCGCTTTGCGACTCTAAGTGATTGGAAATATTGCTCGATTCTTAAGAGTCTGAGCATTTCCTAGTCGGAAATGCTCTAGAAGCGCCTTAAGAACCGCCGTGGCATGTTTAAAAGATACATGCCCTAGGGGCACCTGATCGCGTCTCAGTGCATGTTGGCCCAAACCTTCCGTTTGACGCCGTATAGCACCAGGGTCAGGATAATCAGATAGATGACCACCTTGACGCCCATGCGTTTGCGCGCCTCCAGCGTAGGCTCTGCCGCCCAGGCCAGGAAAGTAACCACATCATGGGCTATCTGTTCCTTGGAGTTTTTGGTTCCATCCACATAATCCACCGCTTCGTCTTCAACGGGTGAGGCCATGGCGATTTGATGGCCGGGGAAATATGGATTGTAATTCATCCCCTCCGCCACGGTTACACCCTCTGGCGCATCGCTATAGCCGGTCAGCAGGGAATAGAGGTAATTCTCCGCCCCGGGCCGAGCCTTCACCATAAGCGATAGATCAGGCGGCAAGGCCCCATTGTTAGAGGCCCGTGCGGCTTTTTCGTTATCAAAGGGCGAGGGCATATAATCAGACAGCTTGCCCGACCGTTCATACATTTCGCCGTCATTATTGGGGCCATCCATCACGGTATATTCAGCCGCAATGATTTTCGCCTGGTCCTCGCTTAATCCGATCTCCACCAAATTCCGGAAGGCGATGTATTTCAGGCCATGACAACCGCTGCAGACGTCTCGATAGACCTGCAGGCCCCGCTGCGCAGCGGCACGGTCAAAGGTACCGAACGGGCCGCCATGGTTCCATTTAACTTCTTTCAGCGGCTCTCCACCACCACCAGACGCAAGAGCTGGCGATGAGATCAACAAGGGCGAGACAAGGGCGGTCGCGAGGACCGCTACAAATGATAAAATACGCATCAGCCCCGATCCTCCGACTTAGCCGCAGCACCATCCGGTGCACCGCCGCTACTGCCACCACTACTTTCTAAAACAGCCGTGGCAATGGATTCCGGCAGCTTCTTAGGCCGTTCGAACCAGCCAATGAACGGCAATACCAGGAAGAACGCGAAATACAACGCCGTCGCCAGACGACCGCCGACTATGAAAATCCCTTCCGGCGGTTTTCCGCCGATATAACCCAGCACCAGGCAATCGATGAAGAAGGCCCAGAACAACATCTTATAGACAGGACGGAACCGCGCACTACGCACCTTGGAAGTATCCAACCAGGGCAATACAAAGAGGATTAGCAAAGACCCGAACATGGCGACAACGCCGAACAACTTATCCGGGATAGCCCGCAGAATGGCGTAGAAAGGCAGGAAGTACCATTCCGGCACAATGTGGGCCGGGGTCACCAAAGGATTTGCCGGTATATAGTTGTCCGGATGGCCCATGTAATTGGGGGCGAAGAACAGCACGATGGCAAAAATAGTGCCGAAAACGCCCATGCCGTAAAGATCCTTCGCCGTGTAATACGGATGGAAGGGAATGGTGTCCTGTGGACCTTTGATGTCGATGCCCAGGGGATTATTCGATTTGCGATGATGCAGGGCCCAAAGATGGACAAAAACCACTGCGAAAATCACAAACGGCAGTAGATAATGCAGGCTGTAGAAGCGGTTCAACGTCGGCTGATCGACCGAGAAGCCACCCCACAGCCAGGTCACAATCCCCTCACCCACAATTGGTACGGCAGAGAACAAATTGGTGATCACCGTCGCGCCCCAAAAGCTCATCTGCCCCCAGGGCAGCACATAACCCATGAAGGCCGTGGCCATCATCAGAATGAAGATGATAATGCCCATCCACCACAGGATTTCCCGAGGTGCCTTGTATGAACCATAATAAAGGCCGCGCAAAATATGGATATAGACAACGATAAAGAACATTGAGGCACCGTTGGCATGCATATAACGCAGCAACCAGCCATAGTTCACATCACGCATGATGTGTTCGGTGGAGGCAAAGGCCAAATCCGCATGGGGCGTATAATGCATGGCCAATATGATGCCGGTAACAATTTGCACCACCAACATGATCCCGGCCAGGGAGCCCATGTTCCACCAATAGTTCAGATTTTTTGGAGTGGGATAAACCACCACGGCATCGTTGACGAAACTGAAAATCGGCAGCCGATATTCAATCCATTTTACGATGGCATTGTTTGTTTGAAAGCTTGATTCGCCTGACATGTCTACCCCCTAGCCGATCTTGATATTGTTATCGTCGAGGAAGACATAGTCCGGCACCGGCAGATTAAGCGGCGCAGGACCCTTGCGAATGCGTCCCGAGGTATCGTAGTGGGAGCCGTGGCAGGGACAGAACCAACCGTCAAATTCCCCTTGCTGGCCCAATGGTACGCAACCCAGATGCGTACACACACCCACCAGGATCAGCCATTCTGGCTTTTCCACCCGAGCTTCGTCGCTTTCAGGATCAGGCAGATCGCTCATGGGAACGGCCTCGGCTTCGGAGATTTCCGCCGCTGTGCGATGCCGGACAAAAACCGGTTTGCCGCGCCAGCTGACTGTAATGGACTGCCCGACTTCGATACCGGACAAATCAACCTCGATCGAGGAAAGCGCCAAAACATCCTGAGACGGGTTCATCGCATCAACCAAAGGCCAGACAAAGCCTGCCGCACCAACGACACCAAGGCCGCCAGCCGCTACATAAAGGAAATCCCGGCGGCCGGGATCATGCCCGTCTCCGCCTGTACTATCCGCCATGGTTTGATCACCTTATTTTGAAAATACTGGGAGAATTACAAGTCCCTGTTTGTCATGCTCGTGCGCATTTGTCCAGTCATGGGCGCTATGAAAAGCGCAGTTTGATCCTACCTGTGACATTTCGGACCGGGGCACTGGTGGGGTACTGGGCGAAGCGCATGTTTACATTATAAATGCTCCAAATTTTCAAATAAGGACAATTGAACCAATTACTTGGCTCACAATACCGATTCCGGTTAATTGAAAATTGCTCCAGCGGAAGTAATCGGCGATGCTGCGTTATGCGACTTGCCCTTTATCAACCAGATATCCCCCAGAATACCGGTACCATTGTGCGCCTTTGTGCCTGCCTTGGGGTGCCCCTGGATATTATTGAGCCCTGCGGCTTTACCTTTACGGAAAAGCAACTGCGCCGGGCTGCGATGGACTATGCGGAACGGGCGGAACTGCGACGGCATATTTCCTGGGAAGATTTCAAACCGGCCGTCAAGGGCCGGCTGATCCTGGCCAGTACAAAAGCGGCCATCGCTTATACGGAATTTTCTTTCCAGGCCGATGACACCATACTATTGGGGCAGGAACAGGCCGGCGTGCCGAACGAGGTGCATAATCATGCGGATGCGCGGCTGACGATACCCATGCAGGGCGATGCGCGATCATTGAATATTGCCGTTGCCGGTGCGATGGTTTTAGGTGAGGCTTTGCGTCAGACAGGCGGTTTTGCCACCACCGATTTAGACGCTTCAGACGATTTAGAATGATAGGAGGGTTGGCCATGATGCGAGCAATGGTGCGAGCAATGACGGGGCGTATATTACGCCGCTGTATAATATGGTGTGCTGTAATGCTGCTGTGGTCAGGTAGCGGTGCCAACGCCGCTGATCTGAATATCGCGGCTTTTCAAGGGGTTTGGCGGGGCAACGCGGTTTCGGAAAGCGATATCAGCGTCAACTTCCAACTGACCAGCCGGGATATCGATGTCACCGTACGCAGTGACAGCAGCGGCGGTTTTACGATTGTCTGGAACACAGTGCAGCGGCAAAAGGGCGATCCTAACAACCCACGGGAAAAGTTGAAATCGACAGAGATGCAATTCGCCTCCCAGCGCCCCGGCGTTTGGCGCGGTATGTCGAACGGCGATCCTCTGAACGGTGCCAAGCCTTATGCCTGGGCCTATCTCAAGGATCGCAGTCTGAATATCATCACCTTGCAGATTTATGCCGATGGCCGCCATGAAACCCAGACCTATCGCCGAACCCTTTCGGGCACCGGTATGGTTCTAGATTTCATCCGAAATGTGGATGGGGAGCAAGTACGCCGAGCCAGCGGTCGCCTCATCAAGGTGGAAAACTGATTGTGAGCCGCAAAGTCACCTTGGATACGATTGTATTTGATTTGGGCGGCGTTCTGATTGATTGGAGCCCGTATCATCTGTATCGCAAACTGTTCGACAACGATGCAGACATCGCCAGTTTCCTTGAGGAAATCGACCTATACAATTGGCTGCGCGGCGTTGACGCGGACAAATCGTTCCAGCGCGGGGTGGAAGAATTGTCGGCCTGCCTGCCCCACCACGCCGACATGATTGAAGCTTATTGGCACCGCTGGGCCGAGACATTGAACGGCACCCTGGACGACAGCCTGGCGATCGTCACTGAGTTGAAGGCGCAGGGCCGACCACTGTATGTCATTTCCAACTGGTCGTCTGAAACCTGGCATCATGCCACTGAACGCTTTGATTTTCTTGATATATTTGACGGCATGGTGATCTCCGGCCTGGAAGGCATCGCCAAGCCGGAACCGGATATTTTCCACCTGGCCTGTGAACGTTTCGATATTCTGCCCGGGCAAGCGGTATTTATTGATGACAGGGCGGAAAATGTGGAAAGCGCCCGCAGGGTGGGCTTTCATGGCGTCCACTTCACCGACGCGGTGACTTTGCGACAAGACCTGGTCGCGCTGGAGATTTTGTGATGAAACCAACTATCGGATTTATCGGCCTGGGCCTTATGGGACAGGCCTTTACCCAGCGCCTTTGCAGCCTTGACTATACGGTCGTTGGCTATGATCTGGTGGCGGAAAAATTGGCCGCCGCCGCCGAACATGGCGTGGTGCCGGCCGCGACACCCGCCGACCTGACCGCCCGGGCTGATCTGGTGTTGCTGTGTGTGACCTCGACTGATGCGGTGCAGCAGGTGGTCTTTGGCACCAACGGCGTGGCGGAAGCCGGCAGCAGCGAAAAATTACTGGTGGATCATTCCACATCCATTGTTCAGGCAACCCAGGACATGGCGCTGGCGTTGAAAGACCGGACCGGGATGGGCTGGATCGATGCCCCCGTTTCAGGCGGCCCGCCGGCAGCACTGACGGGCAGTCTGGCGATTATGGCCGGTGGGGCGGAGCCGGATATCGCCCAAGCCTTGCCCGTGATGGCCGATCTTGCCGCACAATTCACCCACATGGGTGCCGTAGGGGCCGGCCAGGTGACCAAGATGATTAATCAGGTCCTGGTTCTGAATAATTACGCCGTTCTGGCAAAGGCGTTGGCATTGGCGGAAGCAGGCGGCATCGACGCGGCAAAGATCCCCGAGGCATTGGGGGCGGGACATGCGGGTAGTTCCATGTTGACAGCCATATATCCGCGCATGCTGGCCCGCGACTTCGCGCCCGCTGGATTTGCCCGGCAGGTCCTGAAGGATTTGGACATGGTCCATGATCTGGCCAAATCCCTTGCCGTGCCCACACCCATGTCCAGCCAAACTGCCAGCCTGTATCGCATCCTCAATTCCAAAGGTCATGGAGAATTGGACGGCATCGCCGTGTTAAAGTTGTTTGACAAAAACGACAGTATTTAGACTCCACAGTATCCATGCATAACCCGTTATGCGATTAATTATAATTTTTTAACTACTTTTATTTGCAAACATAGTCCCGCGCGTTTATAGTTGAGAAGCCGCATCAACCTTAACGCGAGGTTTTCCTATGACAGCTTTTACCCCTGAACGCATGAACAGTTATTGCGAGGCCGAAGACTTATGTCCCGATGCAAGGACGGCGGAGTTGGCAAGTTTCCAAAAATTTCTCCATGACGGGGCCGGCAAGGTGGTGCTGGAACTGGGCAGCGGCAATGGCACCTTGACCAAATGCCTCACGGACATGGGCTGGACCGTGGACACGGTCGATATCGCATTTCAGGCCCCACCAGGCGCGCGCCGCCACTACAATGCCGATATCGCCAATGGTTTGGGTTTTTTGCCAAAGGACGCCGCCTATGATGCTGTCGCCTCTCTGGCGGTGCTGCATCATGTGGCCTCTGACCCGAAGCGGCTGCCCACGCCCCTGGCCGACGACATGGCCGCTGTGACAAAGCCAGGTGCCATGGTGATCCTGCAGGATGTGCCGGGCGATGCGGCCCTGCCACAAATGCCAAATAGCCCCGACGGAGCGGCCGGAGCGACCGGAGCGGACGGCGTGTACGGTGCCGCAACCACCACCCGCATATTTGCCGAATTGGTGGATCCGCACAGTACGCCAACCCACAACGGCATCTATCTGCAAATGCCGGCTATCAG
Organism: Rhodospirillaceae bacterium; assembly: GCA_018660265.1. Classification (GTDB taxonomy): domain Bacteria; phylum Pseudomonadota; class Alphaproteobacteria. Next base: position 9,421 of record JABJKS010000063.1, read on the forward strand.
CAGCCAGCTAACGCAAAGCACCGGGCCGGAATTTGAACCAGTGGCTTGTTTTCACCATGCCTGTGACTGGCGCTTTCCGAACCGGGATACGGCCATCCAATACGTTCAGTCACTGTTCAACCTGGACCTGGACCGAAACAGGATCGAGGCAGTTATCGAACCTGTCCTAAAGACTGTCGGTGCCCAGGGTGGCCAGATACATCTGCCCTGGGCCCTGGATTGTCTCGTCCTTCGACGCACCTGATCCCCGAGCGCTCCAGACCACGTTCAATTATCGTTATTGCCTTGCCTTGCCACGGCTCTCGGGGCAGATTCGACCATATGTCGTAGACGAAGTTGGAGACGGCGCGTGGATCAATTCGGACTTGCCAAGCGGGCGCTTGTTGGCGGTAAGCATGCCACCGCATTGCGCCTGCTAACGCCCCTGGCCGAAGAGGGCCACGCCCCGGCGCAAACCAGACTTGGCGAATTATACCGCCATGGCCAAGGTGTCGCCCGGGACCACGATGAGGCGCTGTCGTGGTTCCGCAAGGCGGCGGACCAAGGTGATGCCGATGCCCAAGGTATTCTGGGCGATATGTTCTATAGCGGCGAAGGCGTCCCCCGGGACGATGGCAAGGCGGCGCGGTGGTATCATCAGGCCGCCGATCAATCCCTGCTCGATGCCCAATTTAACCTGTCCGTCATGTATCATAACGGCCAGGGGGTGACCCAGGACAACATACAGGCGCACATGTGGGCCAATATTGCAGGCGTTCGGGGTCACAAGAAGGCGCGAGAAATCCGCGATGTCTTGGCCAAGCAAATGACCCTGGCGCAAATTGCTGAGGCCCAAAAAATGGCCCAAACATGGATGGCCAGTCATAGTGATCCTGTGGAAGAATGATTAACCCAAAGCGAGCCGGACCCGTTCAGCGACGTAGCGGGCATCTTCCCCCACGCCATAGATGATGCCTGACTTGCGGGTATGCAGGTAATTCAAGCCCAGAAAGTAAAGGCCCGGCACCGCCGTTTCGCCGCGTGCGGTAACCGGATAACCGAAGCCATCAAAGACATCCGCCTTGATCCAGGCATAGTCAAAGCGAAAGCCCGTGGCCCAAATGACCGATGAAACGCCTTCATGGGCCAGGTTCAGGTGGAGGGGCTCTTCATACAGTTCCATGCTGGCTACGGCGGCATGTTCCATCTCGCCGTCATCCAATGGTGCCGTCAGACCGTTCTGCGCGATATAGTCGTCCACATCGCGACAAAAGTTCGTCGCGAACAGATCGGCGTTACGGATATTTTCCTGTAAATCCTGTTTCAGGCCTAGAACCGATCCATCAACCCTCTCAACCCGCCCGACAAGACGAACGCCCTCGGAATGGAAATTCTGCAAGCTTTGAGTATGGCCACCGTCCCGCCCGGTCATAAGCGGCTCCCCGCCGAAGCGTTTACGCGGATCATCAAGGGCGGCGGCCGGACGATCGAGAAAGCCAAGGCGATTTTGCCAATCGATGGCATCCCGGTCCCGATAACGCCGGGGCACACGACCGGCGTGGCTGACACTCAAAATGACCTCCCGTCCGGCAATCCGCAGATCCTCCACGATTTGCCCGCCCGACTGGGCTGAACCGACAACAAGCACACCACCTGGCGGTAATTGCTTGGGCGAACGATAGTCCGCTGCATCAAGCGACAAAACGCCGGCCTCCAGCCCAGCCGCGCATGGCGGCCGGTAGGGCGTCTGGTAGTTGGAGGTCGCAACAATCACGGCCCGGCACTTGATAGGGCCGTCCGTGGTCGAGATTTCCCAACCCCCATCGATAGGGGCCATCCCCGTCGCCGCCACAGGGCAACGCAGCGGCACATCGAAGTTCCTGGCGTAACGCACAAGGAAATCAACAAAATCTCCGCCCTTCATAAAGCCATCCGGAGCCGCACCGTCGTAGGCCTGTCCCGGCAGACGAACGGTCCAATTCGGCGTCACCAGGCAAAAGCTGTCCCAACGTTGATGTCGCCAGCTTGCACCGATCTCCCGTTGCTCCAATACGATGTGATCAATGCCCTTTTGCGCCAGACAGACGCTGGCCGAAAGGCCCGCTTGTCCGCCGCCAATGACCACAACATCAGGCATGCTTTAGGCGTCAGCCGGCGTCGTCACGAAAGCACCGTCCGTATCGACCCGGAATTCGATATACCCGATGGGTGGCGGTGCCATGCCCGTCTGGCTGAGCATATTGTGCACCTGCCCCCGATGATGGGCCTGATGCTGGCAAAGATTGGTGAAGTAGATGTGTTTCGGAACCTCCCAACGATCAGGATTGTCCATCAAGGTCCAAAATCCGATCATTTCGTCCATTTTTTCAGGGTCGAGATCTTTGGTCAGCGCGATCCAGCGCCGGTCTTCCGCCACCTGATGGGCCGTGAGGCTTGCAAGGTCCTGATGCAGAAACTCATCCAACGTTTTGAAGCCGCTGTCCACGCCCTCAAGCCGTTCCCGATATAGAATATCCACCAGCAGAATATGGTTCAAAGTCTCCAGGATAGAGCGAAAGAAGGCCGCACGGTCCTCGGCCAACTGGGCCGGTGTCAATGTCGCGCAGGCCGCCGCCAAATGCCGATTGGCCCAGGCATTGTAATTCGCCAAGGTAGAGGGATGTGCAAGCATGAAATTATAGCACCTTTTGCCTGTTAAAATGGACCACTGGCAATAGCCTAGTTTCGCGGTATCTCGGTGTCTAGCGTGACGCGGGTGCTTTACCGAATTACGGCACTTCGCAGAACATTGAATAAAGCACCGTCATCAGCGGTTCGACCCTGGTGCCTGACAAGCGGTAGAATTTTACCGTGCCCTCGCGGCGGCTTTGCACCAGGTCCTGGTCTTTCAGCCATGCCAGATGCTGCGACAGATTGGCCTGGGTTATGCCCAGTTCCCGGCTAAGGTCACCGGCCGATTTTTCCGTGTCCATCAACTTGCACAACACCCGCAAGCGAACGCCGTTGGCGATCGATTTAAGGAATTCCGCAGCCCTTTCGGCGTTGGCTTCCATTTCATTTGGGTCAATTTCAAAATTCATACTTGCAATTTAATGCAAATAGCAAATATATACAAGATACAAATCGCCGATAGCGGAAAAATAGCGTTTCCAGCCATTGGCAAACCGAGATTGAAATGGAGGAGAATAACATGACATTGGATAGAATGATTTTTGCGATCGCGGGCAGCTTTATTTTGTTGAGTTTGGCGCTTTCGCAGATTCACCATCCCTATTGGCTGTTCTTTACCGGCTTTGTCGGGTTAAATCTGCTACAGGCGAGTTTTACACGTTGGTGCTTGATGGCCACAATCTTAAAGAAGCTAGGTAGCCGGGCCGGCGCCGCGTTTGAGTAAAAGTCGTCACGAGCGGGCCAGCGGCCCAACCGCCCAACCGCCCGGTCTGGGGCAGCAAACCGACGGAGCATTGTGTGAACCATGCGTCTTTTCATTCCAACGGCCTTCTTTCGACGTCTGGCACTCGTCGTCGCGGCGTCTGCCGCCGTAGCACCGGCAGCTGCGCAGGACGAATATTATGTCAGCCCGCATACGATTGAAGATCAAAAATCGGTCTATGCCACTGTCCAGGCAATCGACACGACGACGGCGCGGGCCAGGATCGCCGGTACGATAGTTGACCTTGCCGTCGATGAAGGCAGCGCCGTTAAAGAAGGACAGGTCATTGCGCGGATCCTCGATGCAAAGCTGGCGCTTGGCTTGAAGGCGATTGATTCACGAATTCAAGCAATGCGCTCGCGGGCCAAGCTTGCCGACGTTGAACTTGAACGGACGCGCACGCTTCTCCGGAAAGGCACCGTTAGCCAAGCTCGACTCGACAAGGCGGAAACCGCCCGCAAGGTGCTGGGCCGCGATCTTTCGGCGATGCAGGCCGAACGCGCAGTGATAGCCCAGCGTCAGGTTGAAGGCCGGGTTCTGGCCCCCGCGGCTGGTCGGGTCCTCCGTGTCAATGTGACCAAGGGCAACGCTGTACAGGCGGGCGACACCATCGCCACCATTACGGCGAACGCCTTTGTCCTGCGCCTGCAACTGCCGGAACGGCACGCCCGTCTCATAAAACGAGGCGAGACGGTTCGCCTGGATCGCGCGCGTTCTGGGTCCGTGACCAAAGGTGTCGTACGCCAAGTCTATCCGGAAATTCGCCATGGCCGCGTGGTTGCCGACGTAGATGTTCCTGGCCTGGGCCTGGGCAACTTTTTCGTCGGTGAACGCATCAAGGTCCAGATCTCAGCCGGCGCACGACAAGGATTTTTGGTGCCCGCGAAATATCTATTTCGCCGCTTCGGTCTGACGTTCGTCCGGTTGCAGGATGCCGGCGATATCGTGGTTCAGATCGGTGCGATGACCGAAGGCGGGGTCGAAATTTTATCCGGTTTGCGTCCAGGCGACCGCCTGGTGATGCCGCCGCAGGAACGCAAGGAAAAACCATGAGATTGGGTCTCTCCGGTGCCTTGACACGGGTCGCCATCAATTCTCCGCTGACACCGCTTTTCCTGTTGATCTCGTTGGCGCTGGGCAGCATGGCGCTTTATGCCCTGCCGCGGGAGGAAGAACCCCAGATCTCGGTTCCCATGGTCGATATCCTGATCGACGCAGACGGCCTAAGGGCGGACGATGTCGTCGAACTGGTGACGGAACCACTTGAGGACATCATCAAAAGCATCGACAGCGTTGAACATGTCTATTCGCTGAGCGAGGACGACCGCGTCATCGTGACCGCCCGCTTTCTCGTCGGCACGGACGAGGACCGCGCTACATTTCGGGTGCATGAAGAAATCCGTGCCAACCTGATGCGCCTGCCAACCGGCATACCGGAGCCGATCATCATTGGCCGGGGCATCAACGATGTGCCGATCCTGACCCTTACCCTGACCCCCAAGGCCAACGCCGGCGAGCGTTGGAGCGGCAATAGCCTGAACGGAATTGCCGAGGAACTGCTGCATGAAATCGGCAAAGTGGCCGATGTTGGCCTAACTTCGCTGGTCGGCGGACAGCCTGATCAGATCCGGGTCGAACCTGACCCTGAGCGATTGTCCCTGTACGGCGTGACGCTGATACAGCTGGTTGAAAAGGTCCGTAACGCCAATCGATCCTTTTCAGTTGGCGCATTGCTTGATGGCAACCGCTCCCTCCCGGTGGTGGCCGGACAGACCCTTTCGGGTGTACCCGATATAGGCCTGCTTTTGCTGACCACCCGCGATGGCCGACCGGTTTATGTCAGGGATGTCGCCGACGTCGTGGTTGGTGCCCGGCCCGGCGCAAACCGGGCCTGGCATTTGACCCCGAACGGCGAAGGCGCGCTGGAACAGCGGCCCGCCGTCACCCTGGCCGTGGCCAAGCGCAAGGGTGCCAATGCGGTGCTGGTCGCCGAACAGGTGCTGGAGCGGCTGGAACGGATCAAGGGCCGTCTGGTGCCCGCCAATATTGATATCATTACGACCCGGAATTACGGAGAAACCGCGGGCGAAAAGGCCGACGAACTGCTTTTTCACCTGCTTGGCGCGACCGTAACGATCGTCCTGGTCATTGCCGTCTTCATCGGCTGGCGCGAGGGCATTGTGGTCCTGGTGGTCATCCCCACCACCATCCTGTTGACCTTTTTCACGGCGTGGCTGCTGGGCTACACGATCAACCGGGTTAGCCTGTTTGCGCTGATCTTCTCCATCGGCATCCTGGTCGATGATGCAATTGTGGTGGTTGAGAACATCGTCCGCCATTGGCGCATGAACGACGGGCGCAGCCCGGCCCAGGCAGCCATTGAGGCGGTCGCCGAAGTTGGCAACCCGACGATCATCGCCACTTTGACCATCATTGCGGCGTTACTGCCGATGATGTTCGTGTCCGGCCTGATGGGCCCCTATATGAGCCCTATACCGGCCAATGCGTCGGCGGCCATGGTGTTTTCATTCCTGGTCGCGGTGTTGCTGACGCCATGGCTGTTGCTGCGCCTACGAGGCGGCCAGGGGGGCGGCCAGGGGGGCGGCCAGGGGGGCGGCCAGAAAAATTCCGGCGGCGATACACCGCAGGGGGATGACGGCGGAGCCATGGGCCGCGCCTATCGCCGCCTTGCCACGCCGTTATTGGCCCATCGGTCCCGTGCCTGGGGGCTTCTTGCTGCCGTGGGTGCGGCCACGGTTGCCGTCTGCATCCTGTTCGCGACACGTGACGTTACGGTTAAGCTGCTGCCATTCGATAACAAATCCGAAGTGCAGGTGGTGGTTGACCTGCCCGAGGGCTCTACCCTGGAAGCCACCGAACGGTTGCTGCGCGCGGCAGCTGAAGCTTTGCGCGGGCTGCCCGAACTGGCCCACATCCAGCTGTATGCCGGCACCGCCGCACCATTCAACTTCAATGGTTTGGTGCGGCACTATGATATTCGTCGCAAGCCTTGGCAGGGTGATTTGCAGGTCAACCTGAAGGCCAAATCCGAACGCGACCGGCAGAGCCATGGAATCGCCCTGGATATTCGCCGGCGCATCGCCAGCCTGCCGGCTCCCATGGGTACCGCAATCAAGGTCGTCGAGGTACCAGCCGGCCCGCCGGTGATCGCCACCCTGCAGGCCGAAATTTACGGCCCCGATCACGTCAGCCGGCGGCAGGCCGCTGCAAAGATTAGAAAAGCCTTTGAAAAAGTCGATTTCATTGTTGATATCGATGACACCATGGGCCTGCCGCCAGAGCGGCTGCGCTTTGAAATCGACCAGGAAAATCTGGAATTCCACGGCGTCCAGGAACGCGATCTTTTCGATACCATCAAGGTTTTGTTGAACGGCGAACGGATAGGTTATTCGCATCGTGGGGCCGGGACCAACCCGGTTGAGATTGTCATCCGCCTGCCCAAATCGGGCCTGACGCCCGGCGAACGTCTGCTGTCCACGCCCGTCGCCGCGCCGGGCGAGGCCGCCGACAGTGGTGCCATCGTTGAAATCGGCGATGTGGTCCGGTTGCGGCGGGAAAAAAGTTCTCATGCCGTGTTCCGCCACAATGGCCGTTTCGCCGAGATGGTCACCGCTGAGTTGGCCGGTCGCTTCGAGGCACCGGTCTATGGCATGCTGGCGGTCAATGACGAATTGGCTGCGATGACGTGGCCGGACGGCATGGTGCCGAAAATCGCCTATCACGGCCAACCCGACGACGAAACCGGCATCACCATGCTGTGGGATGGCGAATGGGAAGTTACCTACGTTACCTTCCGCGACATGGGCCTGGCCTTCTTCTTCGCCATGCTGGGCATTTACATTCTGATTGTCGGCCAATTTGGCAGTTTCAAATTACCACTTGTCATCATGACACCCATCCCGCTCACCCTGATCGGCATTGTGCTGGGCCATTGGGCTTTCGGCGCGCCCTTTACCGCAACCTCGATGATCGGCTTCATCGCGCTGGCCGGGATCATGATCCGAAATTCGATCCTGCTGGTCGATTTCATTCGCAGCCGACAGGTTGAAGGTGCCAGCCTGCGCGCAGCGCTGCTGGATGCCGGCGCGATCCGCTTCCGCCCGATCTTTTTGACTGCGGTAACGGCGATGATCGGTGCCGCCTTCATACTTACCGATCCGATTTTCCAGGGCCTGGCAATATCAATGGTATTCGGCCTGGCGTCATCAACAGCGCTGACATTGTTGGTCATTCCGGCGATCTATGTCTGTTTTCGCGACGACGGCAAGGCGACGGAGGCCGCTTAATACCTAGGTGCGGTAGATACGAATTTGCCGGCACTACCAGGGTGGGATTGCAGCGTCTCGGCCAAAGAAAAAGGGGTCAGCCTTGTTCAGGCTAACCCCTCATCTACTCACCGGAGTGAAACTTTGGTGGAGCCAGGCGGAATCGAACCGCCGACCTCTTGAATGCCATTCAACGAATAACACCTGCGCCAACTATTGTCACATGACGCGAAGCTACCGAAAACAGCCGATCACGACGACTTGTTCAAAGCTCGTCTCGATCAGATCATCAACATGAAACACGAGCTCGTCGCCTTGGCTGACAAGATCGATTGGGCCTGGCTGGATGAGCAGATTGCGCCTTATTTTCCGATGAAGGACGCCCTGGCGAGCCGGTACGGTTCATGCTTGGCATGTTCATTCTGAAGCACACCTATGGCCTGTCCGACGAGCAGGTCTGGGACCGCTGGGTGCATGATCCCTATTTCCAATATTTTACCGGCGAGGAATTCTTCCAGCATGAACTACCCCATGAACGCTCCGGTATGAGTCACTGGCGCAATCGCATCGGCGAGACCCTGGACATTCCTACGCCAGGGTCGCCAAGCGGGCTGCGATTAAGCGCTGAACTATCGGGCAACGACTATCTCGACCTTGGCGGGCATTCGGCCATCACCGAGGCGAAAGTCGCGGTCATGCAGGGCGGCGGTGATGATGTCTATATGTCGGCAGCTTTCCTGACCGACGGCACAATGCAGCGTGCCGTGGAACGAAAGATGGCGGCCTTCCTTGGGACCGAGGACGCGGTGCTGTGTCAATCAGGCTGGTGCGCGAATTTGGGTCTGATGCAAGCGATTTCGGACCAGGAAACCCAGGTTTATGTTGATGCCGGCGTCCATGCCGCGATTTGGGATGGGGCCCGCAGCGCTGGCGCACAAATACGCCCCTTCCGCCACAACAGACCGGAAAGCCTGGAAAGAAAGATTCGGAACCACGGCGTCGGCATTGTCGTCGTCTCGGCCGTCTATGGCGTCGATGGCACAATATGTCCCCTGGCCCAGATCGCCGATATTGCCGAACGGCATGGCTGTGAAATTGTTGTCGACGAGACCCATTCCATCGGTGTCTACGGTCGTCAGGGTCAGGGTTTGGTTTCTGACCTGGGCCTCCAGGATAAAATTACGTATCGGACTTTCAGCCTCTCCAAGGCCATGGTGACCCGGGCCGGCATGGTCACGGGGCCGGCCAGGATTATGGATTTTTTCCGTTTTGAATCCCGCCCGGCAATTTTCAGTTCGGCGGTTCTGCCGCATGAGGTCGCCGGTCTTGGCGCGGCCTTGAATGTCATCCAGGAGGAAGACTGGCGTCGGGAACGTTTGCGCCACAATACAAGTCTGTTGCGCATCCGGTTGGCAGATCTGGGGTTCGATGTGGCGGTCAGCGGTTCGCAAATTATTGCCCTTGTCGCCGGTGTGGAAGATGTGGCGATAGCATTTCGCGATGCCCTGGAACGTCACCACATATTCGGCACTTTGATCAGCGCACCGGCAACCACGCGGAATGGCGCCCTGGTTCGCCTTTCGGTCAATTCGGGGCTGGTAGAGGAGGATTTGCGGCGCATCGCATGGGCCTGTACCTGCGTTCGTGATGAAATACCCATAAGCCGTTGGCCCTTAACCCTGCGACGGGGCGTCCCCGCGATTGTTGGCCGTGACGCTGCAGATCTACCGATTGTGCCGGATGATGAAACCGAAACCGACGCCGTTACTGAGGCGGCAACTGCAACACCGCCCAGCGAAGAAAAACGGCGGGCAAGCTAATGACGTTCAAACAAATGGCGCTTAGCCCATCAATCCAACGCTATGGCGAATTTCTACTTCGTCACCGCATATTGGTTGTCGTCCTCTCCGTGGTGATATGCCTCGCCATCAGCTCCGGCGCGCTGCATTTGCAGACCACGCCTGACAATCGCGTCTTCTTTGGATCGAGCAACCCCGACCTGAAAGCGTTCGAAACATTGGAAGCGGCTTATCGGGAAGGTAACGATGCATTGATCGCCCTGGCACCAACAAGGGGCGATGTTTTTACGGTTGAAACCTTGGCAACGGTTCGTGAATTGACCGAGGCGCTGTGGGCCGCACCTTACGTTACGCGCGTAGATTCAATCGCGAACTTTCAGCATTCACAAGTCAGTGGTGATGAGCTGATTATCGACAATTTGATACCCCTGGATCTGGCGCTTACGGAACCAGCCATTGCGGACATCCGCACGGTTGCTTTGACGGAGCCGGCCTTGGGTGGATTACTTATTTCCCGGGACGGCCACGTCACGGGCATCGCGGTCAATTTTCGCCTGCCGGAAAAATCACCGGAGGCGATCCGCGAGATTGTTGCCCATCTACGCGAGCTGGAAAAGAATATTGAAGCCCGGCATCTCAACATCAACATTTATATGACCGGCAACATCATGTTGATGTCGGCCTTTGACGAAGCCAGCCTGGACGACCTATCCACCCTGATCCCTGCCATGTTTGTCGCCATCGTGGTGGTCATGGTTTTATTGGTGCGCTCCTTCGCGGGGATGGCTGCGGTCATGCTGTTGGCCTCCTTATCCTCCATGACAGCTATGGGCGTTGCCGGTTGGTTCGGCGTTGTAATCAATGCAGGGTCTTCGTCCGCCCCGCTGATCATCATGACCATGGCGTTGGCCTATGGCGTTCATTTGGTGACGAAGTTTCTTGCCGATTTCGGCTCCGGCTGGACCAAGCGGGAAGCCATCATTAATTCAGTTGAATTCAACCTGTCACCTGTTTCCTTGACCTCCGTGACGTCCGCCATCGGCTTCCTGTCCATGAATGGCAGTGATGCGCCGCCCTTTCATGATTTGGGCACCATCGTCGCGGTCGGGGTGACCACGGCCTTCATTTTGTCCTTTACCTTTGTGCCGGCTTTCCTGGGCATTATGCGTATAGCAAAGCCGCGTAGGCGGGTCTTTGGCCAACGCCTTACCATCTCCTTGGGCAGCTTCGTGGTCAGTAATCGGCGCTGGGTTTTCTGGACCATGTCCGCCCTGATCGTACTGTTGGCGACGGGCATTTCACGCATCGAACTTAATGACGACTGGGTGGGCTATTTTGACAAGCGATACGAATTCCGCCACGACACCGAGTTTATTCTGGAAAATCTGACCGGTATTGATCTATTGGAATACTCAGTCGCTGCCAAGGGTGAACAAGGCATTTACGAGCCGTCTTATCTGAAAATGCTGGACCAGTTCACCACATGGCTGCGCCAACAGCCCGAAGTCGTGAATGTACAATCACTCTCCGATGTTATGAAGCGCCTGAACCGGGATCTGAACGGCGGTGTGGAGACGGCCTATAAACTGCCGCAAGAGCGGGAGCTGGCAGCACAATATCTGCTGTTGTACGAAATGTCCCTGCCCCGCGGACTTGATCTGAACGACCGGGTCAAGATTGATCGATCGGGCAGTCGCGTCAGCGTTATGTTGCGGCGGGACGGCGCGAACCTACCCTCGAAAGATCTGCGGCCATTGGCCATGCGTATCGATACCTGGCTGGCCCGCAATGGTGATACGGCCCAGGGCGCCAAGGGCAGCAGCATATCCTTAATGTTCGCCTATCTTTCCGAACGCAATATTTCGGCGATGTTGGTCAGCACCGCCATTGCGCTGCTGTTAATCTCGGCCATTCTGGTTTTGGCCCTGCGCAGCATTAAGATTGGTATCGCTTCATTGGTACCCAACTTTGTCCCGGCAATCATGGGCTTTGGCCTGTGGGGATACTTGCAAGGTGAGGTGGGTGTTGCGGTTTCCGTGGTGGCGGCGATGACCTTCGGCATCGTGGTAGATGACACCATTCATTTCCTGTCGAAATATCTACAAGGCCGCAGGGAACTGGGCAAAGGCCCGGAAGAGGCCATTCTGTATTCCTTCCGCTCTGTCGGAACGGCGTTGCTGGTAACGACCATGGTGCTTGTGGCAGGCTTTCTTGTGCTTGCCACCTCCGGCTTTAAGGTCTCCAGTAGCCTTGGCCTGCTGACGGCGATTGTTCTGGCGCTGGCGCTGGTCGCCGACTTTTTGTTCTTGCCCAGCCTGCTGTTACAGTTTGACAGGGTCGCCAAGGATGTCGCCGGGGACTTGGATGTTTTGGCCGATGCCACCCATTCCATTGAACTGCCGGGGCTGACCCAACGGGTGCTGAAATATCTTGACCGCATTCGGGACGGCCATCCCCTGCGTGGCAAACCGCCGGGCGAAGGGGCGATTGAACTATGGAGTAATGACTATCTCTCCATTGCCGGGCATCGCAGTATTGTAAACGCACAATCGGATCTATTGCGCGGCAATCGGGAGAAGCCGTTCATGTCCGCCGCCCTGCTGGCCAACAACCCCCAACAGCGGAGCGTCGAGACAAAGCTGGCGGCCTTCCTAGGTGTGGAAGACGCGGTGCTGTGCCAATCAGGCTGGTGCGCCAACATCGACCTTTTACAGACTATCGCTGACGAGAGCACACCAATTTACCTCGACATCTATGTCCATGCCTCTCTATGGGAGGGCGCGCGGATGTCAAAAGCCCCGATCCATCCGTTTCGCCACAACCAGCCCGACAGCCTGGCTGCGAAGGCAAAGCGCCATGGCCCCGGCATTGTTGTCGTGGATGCCGTCTACAGCGCCAACGGCAGTGTCTGCCCCATGCTGGAGATCGTCGAGGTAGCCGAGCAATATGGCTGCCTGCTGGTGGTTGATGAAAGCCATTCGGTCGGCACTTATGGTGAGTATGGCGAGGGATTGGTCGCCACCTTGGGACTGACCGACCGGGTTCATTACCGTACTTTGAGCCTCTCCAAAGCTTTTGCGACCCGGGCCGGCCTAGTGGCCGGGCCCTCACGGGTCATGGACTTCTTTCGTCATGAAGCACGCTCCATGCTGTTTAGTTCTGCCATTCTGCCCTACGAAATCGCCGGCCTGCAGGCCACTTTGGAGGTGATCCAGACCGAGGGTTGGCGTCGTGAAAAACTGTGGCAGCGAACGGTGTACTTGCGCCGGCGGCTGACCGAGCTTGGCTATAATGTTGATGAGAGCGACAGTCAGGTTGTTGCCCTGGAAGCAGGTCCGGAATATCGCAGCATGCAGTTGCGTGACGCCCTTGAAAGTGCCGGCATATTTGGCGCCGTCTTCTGCGCGCCTGCAACGCCGCAAAATCGCTCGCTGATCCGCTTGTCCATAAATGCGGCACTCACTGATGCCCAGGTCGAGCGGATCATTCGCGTTTGTGCCGATGTTCGTGATGCCGTCGAACTGGAAACCTGGCCGTCCAGCATGCGCCGCCGCAAGCGGCACAAACCAGATCGCGACGAGGTATTTGCGACTTGATGAATACCGTCGCGATCAAAAGTCGTGCTCATCCCGCCATCCTAGTCAATGAAACAGAACGATAGCTTTTGAAGCTGTGGACTGCTCCCGCCCGTCGTCATCTAGGTAACGTCCATTAGAGGATTCTAACAGTCTTCAATTGGCACTTCTCGAGCATCAACCGGTTACCTGCCGATGTCCGCTAAGCCTACAGCTTCGCGCTTTGACAAGGGTTCGATAACCGTGGTTATCATACCCACACCTTTGCCCCAGATGGCCCAAATAAGCAGCCGTTGCGCATTTGACTGGAGGAGCCATTGCCATCATGGTTGCCCATAATCGCCATGACGATCCCAACAGATAGCGTAAAACCCTAGTGGACTAACGTTTTATCAAATGGCTCTGAATGCTGCTCGGGAAGACCAAATTGGATTTCAGCCAGAAGCGAGTACAAGCTCTTTGGACAAGAATTCGGGATGGGATTTTTATGAAAGCTATAGCTGCTGTTGCCGCCATTTTGTTGGCTGGGTGCGCGTCTCAGATTATGAGCGAGTACGTAGGAAAGCCAATATCGGAGATTGTCGCTGATTACGGAATGCCAGCGGGCGCATACGACGTGGAGATAGGTAAGAGAGCGTTTGTGTGGCAAATGGATAGCACAGTTATTGTGCCCGGCACGTCATTCACCAACGCTAGCGTGATAGGCAATCAAGTATTTGCGAACACCTATACGTCACCTGACTATGCCAGCACTAGTAGATGCTCGTATGTAATGTTTGCTACGAGAACGCGGACAGATATAGAGGGGCCCGCTGCCTGGACAGTTTCGGGCTTTCGCAAACCCCGCCTCGACTGCGAATGAAATAGAATTTCGGGTTTACTGACCGCACGCACCACTAACCTTTGCCCGGTGTTCGGCATTTGACTGGCGAGCTATTGCCGGCGCATCACCTACCTAACGCAACCTATTAACAAGGCAGCATCCCAACATTGCCAGCCAATTTCTGGATGGATCTGCGGCCCGCCGTTCCCAAATGGCAAGAATGGTAATTCGCTACTTCGCATTTCTTGATGACGGCTCGATTAGACCAATTCCCATCCGCGTTATGGATGGCCTCGCAAGAGGCTATGACTGGATACCTGATATGGCCGACAAGGCCCTTCGTGTCGTAGAGGTCATATTGGCCCTCAAGGCCCACCGACATTCGTGTGCTGTCGGGCTCTATCCTGCATTTCGACGAACTAGGCGGGGTGCAGAGGTCTCTGGCAGTTAGCGCCATGGAAGCCTGGGAAACCGCAGATGAGCTAGATCGCGAAGATTTCCCCAATGATATCGCCGAAGCCTCGGCAAAATTACGACGGCGGCGTTGGGAAGAGGCCAACCGGTGGATGCCGACCCCGGCTGACATCACCCGGATCGTCGAAGCGATATGGCCGGGCACGACGGGCCGCCCGTCCGAAAAAGGCAAATACCGAACTGGAACAAGGAAACCGAGGCCACAAATGACATATGAATCACGTGAATCGCTGCAATCCCTCGAGAGCCCAGCCGTTAGCATTCAATTTGCGATGCAGGAATTGAAGCCCAAATCTCTCAAAGCACTGATCTCCGCTATTAAAGAGGATCGCGAGAGCATCCCAGATCGTTTCGATACCTTCGTTTGGGAGGGCATTCGCATTGCCGCCGAGAAGACGCTGGCCATCAAGCAGGATCAGGGACGGAAGTCAGGCAAGTGGATCGCCGTGGTTCGCGCCTTCGTCGTCCATCCCGACTATGACAGCAGGAATGTTCGACGGCTTGATGACCTTGAGACTATGGAGTGCAATGGTCGAGACGCGGCGGTCGCCACCTGCCGGGAGTACCTTAGAAAGTATGCGGATCACTTCGATTATGGCACTGAGATTGAGGCAACGGTTTACCCTGCAGGCGAATATGCTCCGCTGGAATAGCTATAGAGATGAAGTGCGATTTGCCGTCACGAAATATCCCGCTATATCCCGTCAAATCCCGCTGCCGTGGCGACTTAATGGTGACTTAATGGTGACTTGAATGGTGACTTGAATGGTGACTTGAATGAAAAAGGGGTAAGCCTTGTTCAGGCTAACCCCTCATCTACTCACCGGAGTGAAACTTTGGTGGAGCCAGGCGGAATCGAACCGCCGACCTCTTGAATGCCATTCAAGCGCTCTCCCAACTGAGCTATGGCCCCATAAATTCTTGTCGTCTACCCATCGGACCGGTGCGCGACGGGCGGAACCTAGGGTGCAGCGGCGGTCAATTCAAGACCTATCTGCACACAAGGTGAATTTTTCTAGTAATCCCCAAGTTTAGCGCCTCGGTGGACTACAAAATCGGATTATTCCTCGGAAATGCCGGCCTTGTTGATGTCGGCTTCCGCCAGAACGTCCTCATCATCGTCGTCGTCGTCCGCCAATGTCGCGATGGCATCATCTTCGTCATCTTCGTCATCGACCAGATCATCAACCCCTTCCACAAGGGCTGCGTCTTCATCATCAGCCGATACTGCCGCATCAGCAGCAACAGCCTTTGCTGCAACTGGCGCTTCCGCCTTTGTTTCGACCTTGCGCACACGCCGTGTCCGACCCGGTGCCACTACGGCAACGGGTGCCTCACAGGCCGGGCACGTGATCGGGCTACGGCCCATGTCGTAAAATTTTGCGCTACAGCTCGCACAAGTATGCTTAGCGCCCCATTCTGCCTTAGCCACTGTCATTATCTCCCAACAAATCCGCCGCTCAGGAATATCGATTTTCGGCGCATCCCAATAGAGAACATGCGGTGGCCCTGTCAACTAGGTTTCCACTGTCGCTGAAAAATGACCCTGCCGCCACGAATTTTTCAGGCCGCCGTCTGGCGATGCCAGCGCCTTTATGTTAGGCAGATCAGCCATTTGCAGAACTTAGCTGGCCAACCCGAAGGAAGTATGTACCGACCGTGTCTATTCTCGTCGCCCATCCCGCCGCCACGACAGCGAGCCGCCTGAATGGCACAATTGCTGTCCCAGGTGATAAATCAATCTCCCATCGGTCACTGATCCTGGGTGCTCTGGCAGTTGGAGAGAGCACGGTTCATGGCCTGTTGGAAGGTGCCGATGTGCTGGCGACGGCCCAGGCATTGCGGGCCTATGGCGCCGACATCCGGCGTGGAGATGACGGTGTGTGGCGGATTTTCGGCCTGGGCGTCGGCGGTTTGATGGCCCCTTCCAATGTCCTGGACCTGGGCAATTCCGGAACAGGTGCGCGCCTGTTGTTGGGCCTGGCGGCATCCCACGGCGTGACATCGATCTTTACAGGTGATGCCTCACTGCGCCTTCGGCCTATGGAGCGGGTGATGACGCCGTTGCAGCAAATGGGCGCAAAGTTCCAGGCGGCGGAGGGTGGACGCTTGCCGATAACAGTCATGGGCACAAATGGGGCGCTGCCCATTGAATATCGCCTGCCCGTAGCATCCGCACAGATCAAATCCGCCGTTTTGCTGGCCGGACTTAACGCTCCGGGGCAAACAACGGTGATTGAACCCCGGCCCAGCCGGGATCATACGGAGAATATGCTGCGTCACTTCGGGGCGGAGGTCAGCATCGGCGAAGACGACGACGGGGCCCGCCGCATTACCCTGACCGGCCGGCCGGAATTGCAGCCGCAGAATATCCACGTCCCGGGCGATCCGTCGTCGGCGGCTTTCCCCATCGCCGCCGCTTTGATGGTGCCGGGATCGGAAATCACCGTCACAGGCGTTGGCCTGAACCCCTTGCGCGCAGCCTTGTTTGATACCCTGCGCGATATGGGTGCACAGATTACGGAACGAAACCGCCGTGCTGACCTGGGCGAGCCTATTGCAGATCTGGTTGTCCGGGCCGGTCCGTTGAAAGGTATAGAGGTGCCCCCCGAACGGGCCCCTGCAATGATCGATGAATATCCGGTTCTCGCCGCCCTGGCGGCATTTGCCCAGGGACCAACAGTGATGCGGGGCATCGCGGAATTGCGGGTCAAGGAAAGCGACCGCATTGCGGCAATGGTCAAGGGTCTAAGTACCCTGGGCGTCAGGGTGGAGGAGTTGCCCGACGGCATGGTGGTACACGGCCACAACGGGCCCGCGCCGGCCAACCCAGGCGTTTTGATCGACAGCGAAATGGACCATCGCATCGCCATGTCGTTCCTGGTTTACGGCCTGGGTGCCCGGAACCCGGTTCGGGTAGACGGCTGCGATATAATCGAGACATCTTTTCCCGGCTTTGCCGACTTAATGCAGACCTTAGGCGGACGCATCGAGGCCCCGGCGTGACGGAAAAAAACATGACAAAAAGTATTGTGGTTGCAGTTGATGGTCCGGTTGCGGCGGGCAAAGGCACATTGGGGCGGCGGTTAGCAGCCCATTTCAACTTTGCCTATCTGGACACTGGCGGGCTGTATCGGGCCGTGGCCCTGCGTCTGTTGCGCAATCAACAAGCCCTCGACGAAATAGAGACCATGGTCGCCCAAGCCGGAAAGATCAGTTTGGCCGATCTGGCGGACCCTGCCTTGCGTGATGAAGAGGTCGGTGAAGCCGCCAGCGTCATTGCACCACAGCCGGAATTGCGCGCTGCCTTATTAGAATATCAACGGGCTTTTGCCGCCAATCCACCTGATGGCGCTGCGGGTGCCGTCCTGGATGGCCGGGATATAGGTACTGTTATCTGCCCTGACGCCCAGGTGAAACTTTTTGTTACCGCATCGGTGGAAGCCAGAGCGGAGCGGCGATTTACGGAATTGGCGGGCCGGGGCGAAGACGTCGATCTGGCCACAATTCAGGCCGATGTCGCCGCCCGCGATGCCCGCGACAGCGCGCGTGCCGCATCCCCCCTGACAGCCGCCGAAGATGCGCACTTGCTCGATACCACAAAAATGGATATAGAGGCCGCGTTTCAGGCTGCACAGAAGATTGTCGCTGCCTGTATGTAAGACTAAGCACTGTTTTGGTGTCCTTCGGCGTCGTTTATCCAAGCGCCAGGGTCACTGTCATTGTTTCCCAGATGCGTTATGGACGTCCCGGTTGGTGAAAATCTGCCGGGAAGGACCTGTGTTTTGCGCTGCACGACGGGGAATTCCCTTGGCTTAAAGCCGCCCTAAGACCGCCGGATACAACCGGTTGGCCGACAAAGATAATGGAAAGAGACTTTTGATGACTGACGTAGATAGCGGCGCCGGAATGGGCGCGGATGACGATTTCGAGGCCCTGCTGGCCGAGAGCTTTATTTCCCAGGAACAACTGGAAGGCCGCGTTGTGCATGGCACCGTGGTAGCAATTGAAAACGACAACGTGGTGATCGATGTCGGCCTGAAGACTGAAGGCCGCATTTCCACCCGTGAATTTGGCAAGGTCGGTGAAGAGATTGCCGTCGGCGATGCCATTGAAGTTTTTCTGGAGCGGATCGAAAACGCCCTGGGTGAAGCGGTCATCAGCCGCGAAAAAGCGCGCCGTGAAGAATCCTGGAACCACCTTGAAGTGGCCTACGATAAAGCCGAACAGGTCGATGGTTCCATTGTTGGCCGGGTCAAGGGTGGCTTTACGGTAGATCTTTCAGGCGCGGTGGCATTCCTGCCGGGCAGCCAGGTTGATATTCGCCCCATTCGCGACATCACGCTGCTGATGGGTATTCCCCAGCCTTTCAAGATTTTGAAAATGGATCGCCGTCGCGGCAACATCGTTGTCTCCCGCCGGGCCGTTCTGGAAGTTACCTTGGCCGTACAACGGACCGAGTTGGTCTCCAACCTGGCCGAGGGTCAGGTGCTGGAAGGCGTGGTCAAGAACATCACCGATTATGGTGCATTTGTTGATCTGGGCGGCATTGACGGTCTGCTGCATGTCACCGACATGGCCTGGCGTCGCATCAATCATCCTTCCGAGGCCCTGACCATCGGCGAGACGGTCAAGGTTCAGGTGATCCGTGTCAACGCGGAAACCCAACGCATCAGCCTTGGTATGAAGCAACTGCTGGAAGACCCATGGGAAGGCATCAAGGTGAAATACCCATTGAATGCCAAATTCAACGGTCGGGTCACCAACATCACGGATTACGGCGCATTTGTGGAACTGGAGCCGGGCGTCGAAGGCCTGGTCCACGTTTCCGAAATGAGCTGGACCAAAAAGAACATCCATCCTGGCAAAATCGTTTCGACCTCACAGCAGGTCGAAGTGATGGTGCTGGACGTGGATCCAGAACGGCGTCGGGTCAGCCTTGGGCTGAAACAATGCATGGAAAATCCTTGGGAAGAGTTCATTGCAGCCCACCCCGTCGGCAGCGAAGTTGAGGGCGAGGTTAAGAACATCACCGAATTCGGTCTGTTCATCGGCTTGGCCTTTGAGTTGGACGGCATGGTCCACATGTCCGACATCGATTGGGACAAAGCCGGCGAAGAGGCCATGAAGGCCTACGCCAAGGGCGACATGGTCAAGGCCAAGGTGCTGGATATCGATATCTCCAAGGAACGCATCAGCCTGGGCATCAAGCAGATGAGCGGCGATCCGTTCTCCGAAGCCGATACCATGAAGCGTGGCAATGTTGTGACCTGCACCGTCGCTGCGATCCTGGATCGTGGTATCGAAGTCACGGTAGGCGATGGCCTGCGCGGCTTCATTCGCCGGGCCGATTTGTCCCGGGATCGTTCGGAGCAGAAACCGGAACGCTTTGCCGTTGGTGACAAGCTGGATGCGCAGATCACCTCGATCGAGAAAAACACCCGCCGCCTGGCCCTGTCCATCAAGGCACGTGAGATCAAGGAAGAGAAAGAGGCCGTGCAACAATACGGCTCCTCTGACTCCGGTGCCTCCCTGGGCGATATTCTTGGCCCAGCCATGGGCCGGGCCCGGGAGCTGGCCGATGCGGATGAAGACGAGGATGATGACGCAGAGCCTGACTACGGCGATACGCAGGTAGAGCCCATCGTCGAAGCCGAGGACGCAGCACCCGAAGTTGAAGCCGAAGCAGCGGAGCCCGAAGCGGCGCCCGAGGCCGAAGCCGCACCTGAGGCAGAAGCTGAGCCGGAAGCTGAAGCCGAACCCGCCGCAGCTGACGACGACGAAAAGACGGAAGACTGATCGGGGCGGTTTTCCCCGATCTGTAACACGACAGGAGAGGCATGGACGCCGACGCCATATTGGACCGCAGACGGCTAAAACGCCGTCTGGTCATATGGCGGTCCATCGCCGCCCTGGCGGTAATGGCGTTGATCGCCGTTGGCGTCGGCAAATATATCTCCTATGGGGAAACCCATGTCGCGCGCCTGTCCATCAATGGCTTCATCTCTGAAGATATTGAGCGTGGAGAGGCGATTGATAAGCTGGTGAGCCGGGACGACGTAGAGGCGGTTATCGTCCGTATCAATAGTCCCGGCGGCACCACCGCTGGTTCCGAACAGATCTATCATGCCCTGCGCCGGGTCGCGAAAAAGAAGCCCGTGGTCGCTGTTATCGGCACGATCGGGACATCCGGTGGCTACATTGTCGCCATCGCAGCCGATCATATTGTTGCCATGGAGACGTCGTTGACCGGTTCCATCGGGGTCTTGTTCCAGACAGCGGAATTTACCGGCCTGATGGAAAAGCTGGGCATCAAACCCTTCACCTTGAAAAGTTCGCCCCTAAAAGGCCAGCCCTCGCCCGTGGAAACCGTCACTGAAGAGGTCAGGGTTGCCATGCAGGCCTTGTTGAAAGACAGCTACGAATGGTTTACCGAGCTGGTTCAAAAGCGCCGGGATTTCAATAGTGCCGAACTGCACCGTGCCACGGACGGTCGGGTTTTCAGCGGTCGGCAAGCGATTAAGCTGCGATTGATTGATGCCTTGGGCGGCGAACGCACGGCACGGCGCTGGCTTACCGACGAGCACGGCATTTCCGCCGACCTGCCAACGCTGGAAGTGCGCTGGGGAGAAAAATCAGGTCTCGTTGCCCGAACGCTTGACACGGTAAGCGGAAAACTGTTTAAAAATGAACGACTTACCCTTGACGGGTTATTGTCGGTTTGGCAACCTTAGGGCGTGTATTAATTTGCTATTTCAAGGCTCATTTCAGAATGGGCACGATTTCTTAGGAAAGTTGTTGTCAATATCCTGTCGCGACCGTCATTAAATCGAACCAGCCTGGTATGTGGGCAACCTGGAATGCAGGAAAGTTGAACCGAAGATGATAAAATCAGAATTGATCGCCCGTCTTGCGGAACAAAACCCCCACCTCTATCAACGGGATGTGGAACGCATTGTGACAACGGTTTTTGATGAAATTACCGATGCATTGCGCCACGGTGACCGCGTTGAATTGCGCGGTTTTGGTGCCTTTTCCGTGAAACGGCGACCGGCCCGTATCGGGCGCAATCCGCGCACGGGTGAATCTGTTTCAGTGGCGGAAAAATTCGTGCCCTTCTTCAAAACCGGTAAGGAACTGCGCGAACGCCTGAATATTGACGGCACGGGCCAAACAAGTGCTACGCCTGGGGCCATGACAGGTTCCGCTTCCGACGCCGACGATTAACTGGGCGGGTGCTAAAGTGAAATTACTCCTTTGGCTGTTACTGTTACCTCTAATTTTGATTTTTGTCGCCTTTGCCGTGTCCAATCGTCATGGGGTCACGATATCCCTTGACCCGACACCGTTGAGTATCGAAGTACCCGTCTATAGTCTGGTCTTTGCCGCCATATTCGTCGGCTTGGTTGTGGGTGGATTGATCGCCTGGATGCGGGCCGGGCGCTGGCGTCGTCAACTGCGGGCGGAACAACGCACAGTCCGCCGCCTGGAAGACGAATTGCAAAATGGCCCAAGCGCCGCCGCGCCTGAGGTGCCGACGACCAAAGCAGCCTAGACAAACGAGACCTCTCATGCGGATTTTGTAACCTATGACCGTTGCGGCAAAAATCTGTGGCCTGAACGACCCGGCGTCTGTGGATGCCGCGGTGGTCAATGGTGCGGCGTATGTAGGATTTGTATTCTACCCCCCCTCCCCGCGGGCCGTGACGCCGGGACAGGCACATAGTTTAGCTATCCCCATACCCGCGACAATCACAAAGGTTGGCCTGTTCGTCGATCCGGATGACAGCCTCCTGACATCCGTTCTGGCGGAAGTATCGCTGGATATGATCCAGCTGCATGGTGGCGAAAGCCCGGCCAGGGTGAGGGAAATTAAGAACCTGACCAAGCGTCCCATTTTGAAGGCCATCAAGATTGCCAAGGCTGACGACTTCCATGCGGCCCATAGCTTCGAAGGCGCCGCCGATATGTTGTTGTTCGATGCCAAGGCACCAAAGGATCTGGCGGATGCCCTGCCGGGCGGCAATGGCCTGGTGTTCGATTGGAACCTGCTGACGGACCGGCAATGGCAGTGCCCCTGGATGTTGTCAGGCGGCCTGGATGCGGGCAACGTAGCCCAGGCGGTGGAGATTTCCGGTGCCAGGGCTGTAGATGTCTCATCCGGGGTGGAGCATCGCCCCGGCGTGAAAGATCCCGTTCGGATCAAAGCTTTCCTTGACGCCGTAGGGGCGCTCTGACATAGCATTAATCCATCATGTCAAAGCCAAATTCCTATAGAACCGGGCCTGACGGGGCTGGCCGTTTCGGCAGCCACGGCGGTCGATTTGCAGCCGAAACCCTGATGCCTTTGATCCTGGAGCTGGAGGACGCCTATCGCGCCGCCCAGGCGGATCCATCCTTTCGCGAGGAGCTGGATTATTACCTGGAGCACTACGCAGGCCGACCCAGCCCGCTGTATTTTGCAGAACGCCTGACAGCGCATTTCGGCGGTGCCAAGATCTATTTCAAGCGCGATGAGTTGAACCATACGGGCAGTCACAAGATTAACAATTGCCTGGGCCAGATCCTTTTGGCCAAGCGTATGGGCAAAACCCGGATCATTGCCGAGACAGGCGCGGGACAGCACGGCGTCGCCTCGGCTACCGTATCCGCCCTGTTTGGCCTGCCCTGCACGGTCTATATGGGCGAAGTGGATGTGGAGCGGCAACAACCGAACGTCTTCCGCATGAAATTGCTGGGCTCTGAAGTGATCCCGGTCAGTTCCGGCTCCCGCACCTTGAAGGATGCTCTGAACGAGGCCATGCGTGACTGGGTCACGAACGTGGCCGACACATTCTATATTATCGGCACCGTGGCCGGACCTCACCCCTATCCGGAATTGGTACGGGATTTTCAATCCGTCATCGGCGACGAAGCGAAAGAGCAAATTCTAAAAGCTGAAGGCCGCCTGCCCGATACCCTGGTCGCCTGTATTGGCGGCGGTTCCAACGCCATGGGGCTGTTTCATCCATTTCTGGATGATGAAAGCGTTAAGATTGTCGGCGTGGAAGCTGCCGGCGACGGCATCGAGACCGGACGCCATGCGGCCTCCATCACCGGGGGACGGCCCGGTGTCCTGCATGGCAACCGCACCTATTTGCTGCAGGATGAAGACGGCCAGATTACCGAAGCACATTCCATCTCCGCCGGGTTGGATTATCCCGGCATCGGCCCCGAACACGCCTGGCTGCATGATGTTGGGCGGGTGGAATATTCATCTGCCACGGATGCCGACGCCCTGGCCGCCTTCCAGCTTTGCAGCAAACTCGAAGGCATCATTCCCGCCCTTGAACCAGCGCATGCCTTGGCCCATGTCGCCAAGATCGCCCCGGACCTGCCCAAGGACCATATCATTGTCATGAACATGTGTGGCCGGGGCGACAAAGACATCTTCACGGTGGCTGAGATGCTGGGGGTGAAGATATGAACGATTTGGTTACGGGGCGCGCCCGGATCGATGCCCGCTTCGAGAAATTACAGGCTGAGGGCCGGGCCGCGTTGGTGACCTATGTGATGTCCGGCGACCCTGACCAGGAAACATCGGTCGAGATTATGGCCGGATTGCCCGCAGCCGGTGCGGATATCATCGAACTGGGCATGGCCTTCACGGATCCCATGGCCGACGGCCCCTCCATCCAGGTGGCTGGGCTGCGTGCCTTAAAGGCCGGCATCACGTTGGAGAAAACCATGGCCATGGCAGCCGCGTTTCGCCGCCATGACACAGAGACGCCGATCGTGCTGATGGGTTACTACAATCCCATCCATGCCTATGGCGTGCCGGCGTTCCTGGCTACCGCGAAGACATCGGGCATCGACGGTCTGATCATTGTTGATCTGCCCCCCGAAGAGGATGCGGAATTGTGCCTGCCCGCCATCGAGGCCGGCCTAAGCTTTATCCGTCTGGCGACACCGACCACGGACGACGCCCGCCTGGTCAAAGTTTTGCAGAACACCTCCGGCTTTGTCTATTATGTTTCATACACGGGCATCACGGGGGCGGGATCGGCGGACGCGGATACGGTTGGCAAAGCCGTCAGCCGCATTCGCCGCCACACAGATTTGCCCATCGCGGTAGGCTTTGGCATTCGCACGCCGGAACAGGCGAGGGGCATAGCCTCGGTTGCGGACGGTACGGTCGTGGGCAGTGCCTTTATCGATGCCCTGCGCAACAGTTTGGATGCGGACGGTACAGCGACGGCGACCACGGTTTCGGCGGTACTGGATTTGACCCGGGAGCTGGCGGCAGGCGTTGCAGCAGGGAAAAAATAGGGGAATGTCTTGAACTGGCTTAGCAATTATGTCCGGCCGAAAATTCAGGCCCTGGTACGCAAGCGCGACGTACCCGACAACCTATGGACCAAGTGTCCCAACTGCGGACAGATGATCCACCACAAGGAAGTCAAACAGCGTCAGTTCGTCTGCCAGCATTGCGATCATCACCTACGGATCGGACCCAACGACCGTTTTCCCCACCTGTTCGACGATGGCGAATACACCACCATTGAATTGCCAGGCGTCTTGATCGATCCCCTGAAGTTTCGCGATGAAAAGCGTTATTCCGACCGCCTAAAGGAGTCCCAGAATAAAACCGGGCAGCAGGATGCCGTCGTTGTCGCCCACGGTAAATTGGGTGGCCATAGCGCCGTGATCGCAGTGCAGAATTTCGCCTTCATGGGCGGCTCCCTCGGCCTGGGCGCGGCGGAGGCAATTATCTCGGCCGCCAAGCTGGCCGTACTACAAGATGCGCCCCTGATCATATTCTCTGCCGCCGGCGGGGCCCGCATGCAGGAAGGCATTTTGTCTCTGATGCAGTTGCCGCGCACCACCATTGCCGTGCAGATGCTGCAGGAAGCAGGCCAACCCTATATTTCCGTAATGACTGACCCGACCACGGGCGGGGTAACCGCCAGTTACGCCATGCTGGGCGATGTCGCCATATCGGAGCCGGGGGCCTTAATCGGATTCGCCGGGCCGCGGGTGATCGAGAACACTATACGCGAACGCCTGCCGGAAGGTTTCCAGCGGGCCGAATATTTGCTGGAACACGGCATGCTGGACATGGTCGTCCATCGTCACGAGATGCGCGAAACCTTGATCCGGGTCGTGGAATTGCTGGGCAATCACCCGCCAACGGGGGAAGTGATCAGCCTGCCCCAGCCGGACCTGGAAATTCCAGCGCCAAAAGACGATGGCGAAAATGGCATCATAGAAGGCCGCGACGGTGGGCAATAAGCATGGGCCTGGCGGCACATCCTGACGCACCCGGCCCAACGCCGCCCACCGAGGCGATTTTAGCAAGGTTGATGCATCTGCATCCAAAGCTGATTGATCTGTCCCTGGGCCGCCTGCAGCGGCTGTTGGGCAAACTGGGCAACCCCGAACGACACCTACCCCCGGTCATCCATGTCGCCGGCACCAATGGCAAAGGCTCCACCATCGCTTATATGCGCGCAGCACTTGAGGCGGCGGGACTGCGGGTCCACGTCATGACTTCGCCACACCTGGTTCGGTTTAATGAACGCATTCGCCTGGCCGGGCAATTGATCACAGACGATAATTTGACGGCTGTCCTGAACGCCTGTGAACAGGCTAATGGGGATGATCAGATCACGTATTTTGAAGTGACCACGGCAGCCGCATTCCTGGCCTTTCGCGATTGCCCGGCAGATATTCTGTTACTGGAAACCGGTCTTGGCGGGCGTCTGGATGCCTCCAACGTGATCGAACGCCCGTTGTTAACGGCGATCACCAGCGTATCCATGGACCATCAGAATTTTCTGGGCGACAGTCTGGCAGGTATAACCCGCGAAAAGGCCGGCATTCTGAAACCCGGCGTCCTGGGCGTGATCAGCCGGCAAAACCCGATTGCCGAACAGGTTATTGCACTGGAGGCGGCGAAGGTCGGCGCGCCACTATTGTGCCAGGGACTTGATTGGCAGGTACACGCACGGCTAGGCAAGTTGGAATTTCAGTCAGTTGAAGGCACGTTGCATCTGCCCCTGCCAAATCTGAACGGCGTGCACCAGCTTCAGAACGCCGGTCTGGCCCTGGCCTGCCTACAGAACATGGAGGGGTTTTCGGTGCCCCAACGGGCCCTTGCCCAGGGCCTAACGGAAGCAACATGGCCCGGACGCCTGCAACGCCTTAGCCAGGGGCCGCTGCATGACCAGCTTGGCCCGAGGGGTGAATTGTGGCTGGATGGCGGTCATAACCCGGATGCCGGCGCTGCCCTGGCCGAAACCCTGGGGGATTGGCAGACCACGGATGCGGAACAACGCCCCCTGCACCTGATCATGGGCATGTTGGCGAACAAGGACGCCGTTGAATTTCTGGCACCGTTCAAGCCCTTGGCAGCAAAAATCCATGCGGTTCCCATCCCCTATGAAGAGGCTGCAATGGCACCGGCGCAGATTGTCGAGGCGGCGGCGGTCCATAGCCTGGATGGGCGCGCCGTCGACGACGTTCCAGCCGCCCTTGCCTCAATCATCGAGACACAGGCAGACGACGCAACGCCCCGCGTACTGATCTGCGGTTCGTTGTATCTCGCGGGCAGCGTCCTAGCCACTAACCCGCAGGCATGATGTAATTTAGGCTTTGATCGTTTCCTCGATCCATTCCTGGATCTTGCCTTTGGGCAACGCCCCGACCTTCATGGAGGCGACCTCACCGTCCTTGAAAAGCATCAGGGTCGGGATGCCGCGCACGCCATATTTGGCCGGTATGGACGGATTATCGTCTATATTGACCTTGGCAATCGTTACCTTGTCGCCCATTTCGGTTGAGATTTCGTCCAACGCCGGGGCGATTTGCTTGCAGGGTCCACACCATTCGGCCCAGAAATCAACCACAACAGGCCCATCGGCGTTAAGTACGTCGCTATCGAACGTGTCGTCGGATACGGGTTTCGTGGCCATAATATTTTCCAGTTCTCTGTAACGGCACCAAAAGCGGTCTCAGCAACACTTGAGCGGTTTAGTACAGGCAATAAGACAGACCTGTGGCGACCGCAGCTTCACTACGCTAATAATACACCTTGATATAAAAACTTAGGTAGCCGGACCCTGTACGTCAAGGTGCATATGGCGTCAGAATGGCCTCATCAATCGCCATCAGATTTGGCCCATCTGTCCACAAAAGCGCGCAACGGACTGATTTTTCCGGGTAAATCGCCGTCAGCGCGGCGCGATACGATGCTAATTGACGTAAATAAGCAACCTCAACATCTTCAGGACGGCGGGGCGGCGGGCGGTTTGTTTTGTAGTCAATCACAAGAATCTGCGAATCAGTCAGCAATAAGCGATCAACCTGACCACTGACCACCCGACCGGACAATAACGCCGTCAACGGCACCTCAGCACGGGAGCCGGGGCCAAAAATCGCGGCAAAATCCGGATCCTGCAAAACAGCCATGGTCTCGGCCAATATTTCCGCCTGTCGTCCTGGTTCCAAAACATGGGCCGGCAGGGCCAGATAACGGGCCGCCGCCGCCGCCCGCTCGACCTCCGGCAGATCAGGCAGGCTTTGCAATAATCGGTGGATATGGTTGCCCCGTTGGAAGCGGGCCTGGCCACCATTTGCCAGGGGGGACGCCACGCTGGGTTCGGGATCATCACTGCGGGAGGGAGCCAGGGGACGGGGGGGCACGGGTTCCACGGGGGCTGGTTGATGGGCCCAATTGGGCAGGTCATCGCGAGCGGCGGTCCTTGCAGGGACCGCTTGCGCCACCGGTTTGCCCTGTGGATTGCGCAAACACAGGCCGCCGGCCAATTCATCCGGGGCCTCAATTCCCGGCAGATCAGCCAGGGCGCGCCAGGCCATATCGTACCAGCAATGATCCTTGCGCCCTGTCTTGCCTTCAAAGCCACAGATATACAGCCGCTCTGCCGCCCGGGTCAGGGCGACATAGAACAGGCGGCGATATTCCCGGTCCCGGTCCCGCGCCGCATCCTCACGAGCCTGGCGCATGACGTCTTCTTCCATAGCCCTGATGGGCGCCCATAAGGGCGTTGGCGCATCGTCACGGGCTTCAGGCCACAACAAGGCCGGGGTTTTATCCGGCGCGCGAACCGTATCCGCCAGAAAAACGATGGGCGCTTCCAACCCCTTGGCACCATGCACGGTCATCACCCGGACTTCATTTTGGCCCTGATCCAGATCCCGCTTAACCTCCACCTCGCCCCGTTCCAGCCAATGCAGGAAACCCTGCAGACTGGGGGCATGGTCACGCTCGTAGGCCAGGGCCAGATCAAGGAATTCATTGAGGGGGTCATTGGCATCAGGGCCCAGACGTCCCAGAATTTTTCGCCGCCCCCCGCCGGCCCCCAGCAGTTCGGCGAAAAGTTCAAATGGCGGCGCAAAATCGACTTTGGCCAGCAACCCTGCCAGCGCTTGGTAAGCTGTCGATGCAGGACGTTGACGCAAGGCATCCCACAGGCTGCCCTGGCGGCCATGGGCCAGATCGAACAGAGCATCATCGTCCCAGCCTATCAACGGCCCCTTCAAGACCACGCCTAGGTTCAGGTCATCCTCGGGCAATAACAGAAACCGCCCCAGGGCAATCAGGTCCATAACCGCCAGCTGTTCGGTCAGCACCATGCGATCAACGCCCGCCACGGGTATGCCACGGCGTTTGAGGGCCCGCACCATGGCTTCGACAAAAAGGGCCCGGCGCTGCACCAGGATCAGAATATCCCCCGGGCCCACCGGTCGTCCCTGGGCCTCCAATATCTCCTTTGATTTCAGCCAATGATCAATTTGGTCGGCGATCCGTCCGGCCAGACGGGCCACGGGGCTGTCGAGGTACAATTGTTTGACTGGCGGGGTCCAGGCCTGTTCAGGTTGCCCATCGCCGGCATCCACAGGCTGCTCGGTCGGCCAAATCTCCACCAGGCCCGCATCCATGGTGCGGTTGGGGATATGGCGAACGGGCAAATCCCGGTCGTCGAAGTTCAGGCCGTCACGGGCGTCCGCCGCCGCAAATATGGCATCGACGGCTTGCAGAACAGCGGGGGTGGAGCGGAAGGACAAGGTCAGCTCCACCGGGTGCCAACGACGCTTTGCCGCACCAACGCGGGCTGCGAAATGATCACGCATGTCCTGAAACGCAGCCGGATCGGCCCGTTGAAAGCTGTAGATGGATTGCTTCACATCACCCACCGCAAACAGGGTCCGGCCCGTGGCCATCAGGCTGTCGTCCTGATCTTCAAATGCGCCTTCGCCGGTAAAAAACTCATCCGCCAATGTACGGACCACCTGCCATTGTTCGGGATTGGTATCTTGGGCTTCATCAATCAGGATATGATCCAGGCCACCATCCAACTTGAAAAGCACCCATTCCGTCGACGTGCCTTTCGATAGCAGACGACCGGCCTGCAGCACCAGATCATCATAGTCCAGCAAGGCCAGGCGTTTTTTCTCGGCCCCATAAGCGGTGATCAGACGGTCCCCAAGGCGCAACAGCAATTCCGTGGCGGCGGCGACCCGTGTGGCATTTCGCCGTTGCCGCACGTCTTCCAGGCGCAGGCATTCTTCGCCAAGGATATCCAAGGCATCCGGCATGGCTTCCATGGTCTTTTTCGTCAACGGTTTGGCATAGGGCGTGCCTTGGCCGTCCTTGGTAAAAAATCCAGCCAGATAGGCATCAAAGCCGCGCGCTCTATCATCGGGGGCAGCAAGCCAATTCGCAATAGCCTGGCCATGCCGGCTTTCGTTTTTGCCGCCCGCCAACATTAATTCCACGACCCTGATCAGACCCTGTTTGTCGAAATTCTCTTCCGCAGCAGCCTCGAGCAAGATCGAGGTTTCGTCCGCATCCACGGCCAGTCCCAAGGCACGGCGGACATCGCCAAGTAATCCGTCAATACCGCCGCCCCGTTCCAACAGTCGTTGCAATCGGCCCCGATCAGAAGACAAATTGGCCATCAAATTTGTGAAGGTTTCCTGATCCACCAGCGCCGTCAGACCCGCAACCAAGGGATTGGGATCATCTGCATCCTGTTCCATCACCCGGTCCAGGGCACTGCGCAGGACCTCCCTGGCCTGGCGTTCCTCCATGACCTGGAAATGCGGGGCCAGGCGCGCCTCCAAGGGAAAACGGCGCAACAACGCCTCGCAGAACGAATGAATGGTCTGTACTTTCAGCCCGCCAGGGGTATCGAGGACGCGGGCGAACAGACGTCGGGCCAGGTTCATCCCCCGGGCATCAAGGGACAGGCCGGTCAAATCAACCAGTTCCTGGCCCAGCGTATCATCGTCCGCCACGGCCCAGGTACCAAGGCGGTGATGCAGACGATTGGCCATTTCCGCCGCCGCTGCCTTGGTAAAGGTCAGACACAAAATGCGCTCCGGCGGGCAGTCCTGCAACAACAGGCGCAGAACCCTATCGGTTAGAACATGGGTTTTTCCGGTCCCGGCGGAGGCCGTGACCCAGACCGAGGCACCGGGATCAGCGGCCAGACGTTGATGATCGGTGGCGCGCATGGGTCTAAAAATCCCCCGGGCCGCCGGCGGACCATTCCTTGATCCGGGCCAGATGATCGTAGTCGGAAAACCGTGGCGCAATGGCCGGGCGGGGGCGGGACCGATAGGGTGTTTCCAGGTCATCAAACTGGGCAATCAATTGAAGCAAGCCCTGCTCCGCCATCCGCCCCAGTTCACTGCCGTCGGATTTTATATCCCGGATTTCACCGGCCTCCCGTCCACCCGATACCCGCCAATAACTCAAGGTCGAGACCAGCCCCGGTGGCAGGTCCTTAAAGCCACCGGACAGGGCAATGGCCGCCTCCAAAGGCAGCTGCGGCGCTTCACCGCGCAGCAGCTCGCTCTCTGTGGGTGCCACGCCGGTTTTGTAGTCAATGATACTGAGGCTGCCGTCAGCCAGGCGATCAATACGATCGGCAATCGCATTCAAGGTGAAGTCGCCCGCGGGGCCATTCAGCGTCATGCTGCCTCGCGCTTCTGTCACAAGCGGCAGAATATCCGGTCGGCGCTCTGCCTCCCTCGCCAGAAACCAGACGGCGATACGCTGAAACCGGGGCCACCAAAAGGCCCGCACGCCGGGGCGGTTCAGCAATTCGCCAAACGCCGCGCGGCCCAATTTCAGCAATGTATCCAGGCCATCATCGGGAATGCCCACGGGGTATATCTTGGCAAATTGTTCCAGGGCAGCATGCACCGCGTTGCCATAGTCAGCGGCGGCAGGGTCGGCCGCAATCGGGTTCAGGGCCCGTAGACCGAGGATACGGCGGGCGTAAATGCCATAGGGATCCCGGATCCAGGTCTCCACCTGGGTCACCGACATCTCCCGTGGGCGGGCCGATACGGGTGGGCGGCATTCAGGGGCCTTAATAGGCTGTGGCGTGCCCGCTGCATCCAACTGTTCATACCAGGCACGCAACGCCGCCGGTGATTTATGATCCAGGGCCAGACCGCCGGCGGAGAGCACCTGTTCCAGCCGGGACAGCCAGCGGGACGGTACCGTCGGTGTGCCTTCAACCTTTGCCGCGCGGGTCAATATGACCTCTCCCCCACAGGCGGCCTGGGCAAAATCATGCGCCGCCAGACCGATCCGCCGCTCTGGTGCGCCAAGGCCAAGTTGCGCTGCCATGGGGCGGCTTAGCCAGGCATCCGCATCGGCACCGGCAGGCCAGGTGCCTTCGTTCAAACCACCCAACAAGACCAGATCGGCCCGTTGCAAGCGGGCTTCCAACGGCCCCCAAATATGCAGTCGGGGATGCAGACCAAAGGCCGGGCGGACGGCCTGCCCCAGCATCAGGTTGTTCAACAACGTGCCATAGCCGGACCCTGCCATGGTCGGCAAGCCAACGGCTGCAGCTAACAGGTCGGCGACAAACCCCATGGCCGCCTCCCCCGCCTCACCGGCCCACAGATGGCATTGACCTTCGCTGTCCGTGGCCAGCCATTCGGCAAAGCGAATGTGCGCCGTCAATAGATCGGTTAGAGACACATCAGCCGCGCGGCACAGATCCAACGCCTCACCGCCATGGGCTGTCAAATCATCCAACAAGGCAAGCGCCCGATCGGGCATATGGCGGGCTGCACCGATGGCTGCGGCCAGACCGGGAAAGCCGGGCGCCGGGCGTGGGCCGCGCAGGGCCAGTCGATCCATGTCCCGTGCCGCCGCCTTCAAGGCACCGGGGTCTCGCCCGGCCAGCGCCAGGGGATGTTTCAAGGTTGCCAGCAAATCAATGGGGTTCAGGCCGCCGATCAGCATTTCCGATGTCAGACGCAAAAAGGAACCGGGCGGTGTCGCGGCAAGGGGTTGGCCGGCGGAATCATCGACCGCAATGCCCCAACGTTTCAACTCCACCGCCACCCGACGGGCCAGGCCACGATCCGGCGTAACCAAGGCTGCCGTTCGTTCCGCCCCCTCCAAGGCTTGGCGCATACACAGGGCGATGACCCCCGCCTCTTCAATTGGATCCGCGCAATCAACCCGGACCAGGCCTGCCCCGGCCTCCATGGGCAAGGGCGGCAGTTGACGCCAAAGCTCGGTCGTTTCCGTGGGCCGCAATGCCTCCCGCAACAAATGATGGCGCGGGCTTTCAGGGGCATCGTGCAGCCAGGGCATAACCTGGTCCCGGTCAACGTCAATACGTTGTAACAGCTGACGCAGGCCGAATTGGGCATGGCTTTGATCTACCGCGGCCCAGGTTTCCGGGTCCGAAAATGTGTCCAGTCCGGGCAACACAACCGCGCCCTGGGGCAGTTCGGCGACAACCGCAATCAAGCTTGCCGTGGCGGGGATGGAGCCTGTGGAACCGGCCACGATCACGGGGTCATGCGGGGGATCTGCACGCCAACGATCAGCCTGGGCGCGGAGGAGGACGTTCCGCCGCTCGCTCGGGTCCATGCAGCCCTCCGCCGCCATCAACGACTGCCATGGATCTGCCAAAAGGTTCAGGAACTCCAACGTTTGCTGCCAATGGGCCGCCAAATCGTCGGGTACCAGACCGGCCAGGGCAGACAGGGGCACATCCTCGGTCTGCAGGCGGTCCAACAGATCCGCCAGTTCCTTTGCCAAGGGGGCCGCCTGGGAGGGATCGATATCCCGATTGCGGGCAATCAGATGCAACAACAATAGCTGTCGTCGCAGGTCGGTGATTGCAGGGGGCAGATGCAGCAGATCGCGACCAAAGGAGGGGTCCAGCAGCAATTCATCCTCGTCCACATCGCCGATGGCCTGCATCCCCGGCAATAACATGGCCCGGCCACTGCTTTGTCGCAGAAAGCTGTCCCGCACGGCCCGCATACTACGCCGGGTCGGCAGCAACAGGGTAACCCGACTTAGGGAAAGAGGGTCGCCCCCAAAGCGTTGCAACAGACCGTCCACCAGACGGTCGGAAAAACTTTCGCCGGCGACGATTGTGAAAACCTTGGCGCTGGCGGTCATTGCATCAATCCGCGAGGGCCCGCTCGGCCGCGGCCAGGCCTTCGGGACGATTTAACTCCATCCAGTGCCCCTGGTGACGTAGACCGAAAAGACGGCCCTGTTCGGCTGCCTTGTCATAAATCTTGTTAAGCGAGAATGCGCCCTGGGGACAGTCCTTGAAAATATCCGGGTGCAGGATTTGAATGCCCGTATGGACGAAAGGCGTGACGTCCTTTTCCCCGCGACGGAATAATTGCCCATTCGGGGCCATGCTAAAATCACCAATACCACCATAGCCGACGGCGCTGACCGTGGGCTGCAGCAACAAAAGAGCATCCATCTGCGCAACCTCAAACCGGGCCGCCAAGGCGTGCAGGGCATTGCCCATACCATCGATCCACATGACATCGCCATTGATGACAAAAAAGGGCTCCTCCCCCAGCAGTGGCAAGGCCTTGGCGACACCACCGCCCGTGTCCAGCAGGGCATCGCTTTCGTCGGAGAAATCCAAGGCGGGCTTTTTCCTGCTATCGAGATGCCGGCGCAGCAATGCCGCCCCATAGTGCAGGTTGATCACCGCATGGCCTATGTCAGCCTCAACAACACGGTCAAGCACGTGGTCAATAATCGCGCGGCCACCTACTGCCAACAAAGGTTTTGGCCGGCTTTCAGTCAAGGCACCCATACGACGGCCCAAACCGGCCGCCAGGATCATCGCGGTATTTGGTGTTTCCACAGTATGCACTATCCAACAAGCCTAAGGATCTAACCGAAAATCTAGAGCATTTCCGATCAGGAAATGCTCAGACTCTTAAGAATAGAGCAATTTTTCCAATCACTTAGAATCGCTACGCGATTCACGTTGGATCGGAATTGCTCTAACCGAGAATCAGGAGAGGATTGTGCGGCCTTGGATGATCTTGGACAAGTGCGGAATGGTCCTAGTGACCTGGTTCAGAGATACGCCGTATTTAGGACGGTCTAAGAGGCCCCTCGGCTAGGCGTGTGGCCCGTCGTGATGTGTTGCATCATGAGGGCCGCACAACGACG
>JABJKS010000027.1 GCA_018660265.1 Rhodospirillaceae bacterium
CGCCTTCCCAATGGCCGAATTCATCGCGGTTTTCTAGCCCCTTGGGCCGTTCGTGAATGGAGCGCCGGTTTGCCACCGGCAGACGGTGGCGCTTGAAATAGCGCCGGCCCCGGCGTGCCTTGGCCCGTGCCAGGTAGCGGTGCAGTTTCTCGGGCCGGACTTTCGGGCGATAGATGTAGCGGTAGATCGACTCATGGCTGATCGTGTGCTCTGATCCTTCCAGCCTGAGCCTGCCGGAGATCTGCTCCGGCGACCATCCCATTGCAAGACGGTCTCGGACATGCTGACCCAGCAGGTTCAGGCGCTCCAGCTTCGACGATCGTCGCCGTCGCGACAGGGCGATCCGATCCGCCGATCCAGGACGGTAACCGCCCTTCGGTAGCGCATTGCGGCGCAGTTCCCTGCTGATGGTGCTCTCCGAACGGTTCATCAAGACCGCGATCTCTTTCTGAGCCGTGCCAGCTTCACGAAGCCGGAAAAGCTCATATCTCTCGTCTATATCGACGTGGCTATATTCTGTTCCCATTGCAATTCCCGGTCATATAGGAATTGCACTTCGTTTGTGAGTCTAGCCCCTACGTCCGACGTGCAACTACCAGGCCCAGACGGGTTCGCCTTCCGCATTTATCCAATTACTGAGTCGGCTGTTAAGAAGCGGTTCTGAGCGCTGTGATCGGCATCATGACGGCCCATATTGCAGCGATAATTTTGCACAACAATGCCCTCAGCCACTTGAGGATGAGGCGGAAGTTATAGCCGACGTCGCTCACTATGGCGTTAACGTGGTCACCGTTGCGGTCTTTCAGGTAGTTGCGGTCCAGATGGCCGTCTGATTTGCGATGTCCAATCACTGGTTCAATGGCTGAGCGGCGGGGGAGTTCCTTTTTGATCTGACCATGCACGCCGCGCTTTTGCCTGGAGCGGAAAACCCGCATGGGCTTTGGCGCTTTGTGACCGATATAGCCTAGGCCGACATGGCATGCGGACGGGCCTTACCCTGTCGCCGCCCTCCGAGCAAGGCTGTAAGAGCCTCCTCAACAATTGCCTGAAGCTGGCGGCCTTCATCCTTTGCCAGCATGCGAATATCCGCCAGTACAACCCTATCGATCTGCGTCGCGAATTTTTCTCTGTTCTGTGCCACAGTTGATCTCGAAATTGGGTAATCCGCCGCCAGATCTATTCCGCCGCCTCGCGGTTCCGCTCGCTTAAGTGCCGGGCCAGTTGGCGGTCATGGCGGCTCATGGCGGAACGGCCCGCGCGCGCGGTCCAGGGTTCCCAACGGGGATCGGGACCTTCGGGTTTATCGCCCATGACCGTGACGCGCTGGATAATCCGTTCGGCATCAAAATCGTTGAGGACGTAATGCTGGGTACAACGGTTGTCCCACATCCCGATTGTGCCTTCCGTCCAGTGATAGCGGACCGTAAAGCGGGGGCTTTGCACCCAACGGGTTAGGAAGCCCAGGAAATTATCACTTTCCTCGCCGCTCATCTCGACAATGCGGCGGGTGAAATGTTCATTGACGTAGAGCGCTTTGCGCCCCGTATCGGGCAGGACACGGACGACCGGGTGAATGGACATCCGATCGGCCCGGTCATGGGGGTGGGCATCATGCAAGGCACTCAGCCCCTCGCACATCTCCTGCATAGGCGGCGAGAGGGCGTCAAAGGCATCGCACAGGTTGGTCCACATGGTATCGCCGCCACTGTCGGGGCATTTTTTCATGTTCAGGATCGACATCAGTGCGGGATTGTCCATGAATGTCAGATCTGTGTGCCATTCATCGGCGATCCCGCCCTGGCTCGCCTGCAATTGAAAGATTTCCGGATGCTGGATGTCATTTCGGTCACCCAGGTTCGGATGACCTTCCAAGGGGCCAAACGGTTTGCCAAAGGCCACGTGTTCATCCTGGCTCATATACTGTTCTGGGAAAAACAGCACCATGTGCTCCCCCAACAGCCGTTTGATCTCGGTTATGTCACCCGCATCCGCCTCTGCCAGTTTGATCCCGCGCACCTCGGCACCGAGAGCACCTGCGAGGCGCCGTACATCCCATTGATTGGAGGTTGAATTATGGGCCATTTCTGCTGTCATCGTCGTTACCTCAGGCATATGGATAAAAGCTTTTCCCAATACTACGTCATTACGGCAAATATTTCGATCAGACTTTGTCAGAAATCATAAACCATCAAAGACAGCTCCATCGCCCCATCATCATGCAGCAGGGGCAGGGTGATCGCCTCCATATCCCTGTCGAGGACGGGAGAGCCCGAAACGCCGATGTGTACGGGCCTATTCTCCTTGCGCATCACGGCATAGGCTTCTTCGGCCAAGGTTTGACCGGGCTTGGTAAGAACTTCATCGAACCGCCTTGACGCCAACGAGCCGCTATAGCGCTCGTTCACCTTGGCCCCGGAAGAAATATAGACAAAGCTTCGAATATCCGCATCCCGCAGTCCTTCGGACAGGGTGGCGTAGAGTGCCAGGGCATCATACAGGTCGGCGGATTGGATTTGCCTCAAACTTGGAAAGCCGTCGTCGTTGTTGACCGCCTGCCACAGCCACAGGACATAGGTGATACGCAAGCGCCGGGACAGATGGCTTGGATCAA
Organism: Rhodospirillaceae bacterium; assembly: GCA_018660265.1. Taxonomy (GTDB): domain Bacteria; phylum Pseudomonadota; class Alphaproteobacteria. The sequence continues at coordinate 2,612 of JABJKS010000027.1, forward strand.
TATTCCCGGTATACCAATTGGTGATCATGGATACTGGGGCCTCTTCCACTCACTGGGGGCCGGACAATGCTTATAATTGTGATTATGACCAATTTATGCCTCGTCATCAAACTCAAACCCATCGGCGAGGAAATCCACCTTCGCGGACCGGTGAAAGCCGTCATAAAGAGGATAACGATCCTGAGCCGATGGTTTATTCTCCGGCGAAAGCGCATATTCCGCTGTCATAGCAGACACGGCACCGTTGACGCCGATGCTTTCGCCGGAAATAAAACTAGCCGCTGGCGACAGCAAAAACACCACGGCGCCCGAGACCTCCGCCTCCGTCGATAACCGACGGCTGGGGACAAAGGATTTCCGTTTTTGAATTTTTCGCTTATGGGCCAGGGGATATTGTTGCAGGCCGGAAGTGGCAATGTATCCCGGTGCCACCACGTTGACCCGCACGCCATAGTGGGCCCATTCCAGGGCGGCGGTCTTGCTGAAATTCTCCATCCCCGCCCGCGCCGCACCGGAATGGCCAAGCCCGGGCATGGAGCGGGCATGATCAGCGGTGATATTGACGATTGCGCCGCCTGTATCCCGCATACATTGGTTCACAACTTCACGGCTGACCAAAAAGCCGCCCGTCAAATTGGTGCGCACCACGGTCTCCCAGCCCTTTTGCGAAATATCCTCCAACTTAGCCAGGAACTGCCCGCCTGCATTGTTGACCAGACCACCGATGGGCCCATGTTTGGCCAGGATCTGACCGACCCCGGCAGCAACCGCATCCTCCTCCCGGATATCAAAGATAAAACCATCCGCGATGCCACCGTCCTCGATAATCTCGGCAACAACCGTATCCAGCTTGTCCCGCGCCCGCCCCGTAATCACCACATTGGCCCCTAAATGGGCCAATTCGTGGGCAATACAGCGGCCAATGCCACTGCCCCCGCCGGTGACGACAATAGTCTGAGCAGCAAACAGATCGGCAACGAATACGGAATTGTAGGGCATATAATACTCTCCTATGAATACAAATAGTCACATTTGTAATGCAAATGATTGACAACTGCACTGTTTTCATCTATCTCAATAGCATATAGCCACACAGGCAAGGAACAGACCCATGAACCATACCGTGCAATCCCGCGTATCCCCAGAATTGAAGCGGGATGCCGAACGGGTTTTTCAAGCCATGGGCCTAAAGACCTCTGACGCGATCCGGCTGTTCCTGCAGCAAAGCGTCAATATCGGTGGCCTGCCGTTCCGCCCAACCGCGCCACAGCCCAACCCGGAAACCATTTCCGCCATGGCGGAAACCGGTGCAGGGCAGAACCTGTCCGAATACGACAGCTTCGATGATATGAAAAAAGACCTTGGCCTTTAGATGCGGGCCCTGAAGGCCAGCAGACAGTTCAAGAAAGATCTACGTAAAGCCAGCAGACAAGGGCGTGACCTGGATACTCTGGGCAAAGTTATTGGCCAGTTGCAATAAGGCCTGGCGCTTAAAGAAACATACCGGGATCATAGTCTGGCGGGAAACTGGAAAGACCACCGCGAATGCCACCTCGCCCCCGACTGGCTGCTGATCTACAAATCAACCGAGGACGAATTACGCCTAACCCGCTTGGGCAGTCATTCAGAACTTTATTGAACATCATCCCAGCGGGGAAACAGCGCGTGGGTGATGCCCAATTGATCCAGGGCGCGGCCGACGCCTTGGTCTACGATGTCCTGGATGGTTTCGGGCTTGTGATAGAAGGCGGGCATGGGGGGCATGATGATGGCACCGTAGTCCGCCGCCCTGAGCAGCAGATCCAGGTGGCCTTTGTGCAGGGGGGTTTCGCGCACCATCAGGACCAGGGGGCGGCGTTCTTTCAGGGTTACGTCTGCGGCGCGGGCGATCAAATCCGCATCGTAGGAATTGGCAATGGCCGATAGGGTTTTGATGGAACACGGCGCGACGATCATGCCACGGGTGAGAAACGAGCCTGAGGATATGGAAGCGGCGATATCTTTGTTGGAATGGACCACATCGGCCAGGGCACGGACATCGGCGAGAGACATCTCACTCTCGTATTTCAGGGTCTGCACGGCGGCTTCGCTGATCACCAAATGGGTCGGGACCGCTAATTTTCGCAAGGCGCGCAAAATCTCGATGCCATAGATAATTCCGCTGGCACCGGTTATTGCCACCACCAGAGGCAGGCTCATGCTCAATCTCCTTACGTTCCTTCGGCAGCCCGACGCGCCGCCTGACGTTCCCGCGCCGCTATATAGGCAGTTGAGGCGATGATAATCGCAGCGCCCGCGCCTGACCAGATGTCCGGCACCTCACCATAAATAAAATAACCAATGGCGACGGCCCACAGCAGGGTGAAATAGTATCCCGGTTGGGTAAAGGACAGATCGGCAATCTGGAATGATTTGCTCCAACAAAAATGCGCCAGGGTGGCCATCACCGCCGCTGCAAAGGTCATGGCGCAGGTATGCAGGCTAGGCGTGGACCACACGAACATGGTCGGAACCAGGCTGACCAGGGTGACGAACAGGGAGAGGTAGAAAACCATGGCATAGATCGAGGTGTAGCGAACCAGGTGCTTGCCCAGTAACGACGAGGCAGCCTGAAAGGGGGAGGCGACCAGAATGGCGATAGCACCGATGGAGATCGCCTCGATGCCGGGACGCAGGACAACAACGGCACCGATAAAGGCAAAAATGATCCCGCCCAGGCGGCGATAGCTGAATTTCTCAGCCAGAAATATAAAAGCGCCAAGGGTCACGAATACGGGTGAGGTAAAACTAAGCGCCGTCAAATCCGCCAAGGATATCTTGGTCACGGCATAGAACCACAACAGCACGGAAAAGGCGTGTACGAAGCCGCGTAGAAAATGGCCGGCGACCAGTTTTGGTTCAAAATCCGATTTCTGCAACCGTAAGACCATGGGCAGCAGCAACAATGTACCGAAGCCATAGCGCATGAAGCCCGCCTGCAAAGGGTGAATATCATCCGCGACGCTGCGGACGATCCAGGTCAACGAGGTGATGAACAACCCGCCCAACAGTACCAACAGCAGGCCAACAAAATTTTCCCGCCATGTCGGTACGGCGCGCTCCGGCACGCTCATCCTAAAAATATATCTCCGGCGGATTGCCCAGCAGGACCTGACCCGCCGTTTCGTAATGGGAGCCCCGGGATTGGATTTGCTGGGTCAGGGTGTGCATGTCGCGAAAGCGTCGTTCGAACGGGCTGCCGGGGAAAATCGCGCTCACCCCCGCCTCCTTATAGATCCAGTCCACGACCTCCGCCGCGCCATGAATGGCATGGGTCGCGGCCAGGCGCACACGGGCCCGATCCGGAATAGCGATGGCTTCGGTCTCGCCCAGCGCCTCCGCCTTCGTGAAAACTTCGTCCAGCCCGGTTATCAAATAGGCGCGCGCCGCCCCGATGGTGGCCTCTGCCTTCGCCACGCCGACCTGGATCATGGACGTATCCGCCAGACGGGGCCGCCCGCGCGGCACTTTCTCCGACGCCAGATCGACAAATGCTGCCAGCATCGCGCTGGCGATCCCCAAAGCTGTGCCCGCGACGCCGACCGCATAAAGCCCTTGCTGGGGAAAGGCATAAAGCGGGCCGCTTTTACGGCGCAGGGCCTGATCATCACGGGTGCCTGTGTAGGCCTCGGCCACGAAAACATCTTCGATGCTGTAACTATCCGATGCGGTGCCGCGCAAGCCAATGGGGTTCCAGACATCATGCAAGGTTGCCTGGGCTGCAGGAAACAACAATGTGCGCAAGGTTGGATGCCCTAAATGGTTCAGGCGCAGGCTGCCATCGGGCTCCCGCACCCGGCAATGCACGCCCATCCAGGTGGCCTGCCGGCAACCTGAAGCGAACTCCCACCGCCCGCTGACCCGATAGCCGCCATCCACCGCATCCGCCGTGCCGCCATGGGGCGGACCCCAGGCCACCAATGCGCGGGGGTCAGCAAAGATTTCCGTCGCGGCATCGTGATCCACGAACGGCACAATCAACGCGGCACTGTTGCCAACGAAGATATTCCAGGCCACGGAGGCCTCATGCCGGGCTACCTCTTCCACGATGCGCAAATAATCACTGGGATGGATCTCGTCGCCACCCAAATCCTTAGGCAGAAACATTCGAAATAACCGCGCCTCGTGCAGCTGGCTCAACAGCGGCTCCGGGATACGCTGTGTCCGCTCAATTTCATCGCCTGCTGCGATGAGCGCCTCAGTCAACTCAGGGGGCAGTTCAGGGGGCCGCTCGGGGGCCAATGCGGGTTGAGTTATCTGATCCATGCCCTATTGCGGCTTAGATCCGGCCCCATGTCAATCTATCTGGGGCACCGTATTGGGGTTAAGTTTTGGTCTGCAGAAACAGGCCCGAATAAGATTGCGGGAAAGTTTGCATCCCTATAACCAAGTCTTTGATGGCATCCGCCAGCGCAACCGGCGTAACGCGCCATGCGCACAATCATGCGCGCTCAACCGTAACGGTAATCCAGTAGCGCCCAAACGGCGACAAACAATACGATTGCCCCCAGGAACAGCGACGACGACACCCCCGCCATGAAACCCAACTCCCGTCGCGCATCACCTTTAATAGAGCGTTGGCGGGTGCGAACCTCCCGGTCATCTTCTTGTTTTTGTTCCCAATCGATGCGCCGCTGGCTCAAATTGTCCCGGCCAATCGAATTTGTATCGGGGCCACTGTCCTGCAAGATCATGCCCCGCAGCTTGGCCAAGGCAATGAAGACCAGGAACGACGCGCTGCCTACAGACAAGACAATATAAAATACCGGGATTGACCACGCGGTCCACAGCACCAGGGGCGTCACGGCGGCAATGATGCCGGCCAGGGTTAAGCCGGCTTCGATAAAACCAAGGGTCAATCGCGATGGCTGGATTGATGGGTTCATGATCTCTCCCCGATGGCCTGGGCAATAGCCGCATTGAAATCCCGTACCGCGCCGCCGGGGCCGTCGGGATAATTCCAGACCCCGGCGACGACCGAGAGAAAATCGGCGCCTGCCGTGACCAGGGCTGGGCAATTGTCCACGGTGATGCCGCCAATGGCAACGCAGGGGATTTCAAACAATTCCGACCACCATTCAAGGATTTCCGGATCGGCGTTGCCTTTGGCTTGCTTGGTATCCGTATGGAAGAAGGCACCAAAGGCGACATAATCCGCACCCGCCTCCGCTGCCTGCATTGCCAAATGGCGGGAAGCATGGGCCGTGACGCCGACAATATGATCCGGACCCAAAATTTTCCGCGCCTCATCATACGGGGTGTCTTCCTGACCCACATGGCAACCGTCGGCACCCATTTCGGCGGCCAAATCGGGTCGATCATTAATCAAAAAGGCAACGTCACGTTCCTGAGCCAGGGGCAACAACGCCTCCGCCGCCCGGCGCACGACATCATCTTCCACATCCTTCAGACGCAATTGCAGGCAGGCAACATCACCGCCATCCAGGGCGGCGCGCAGGTCTTCAGCGAAGACCTCCCGCTCAAAAACCGGTGGTGTAATCAAATATAGTCTGCAACGATCTTGATCGTCCTTAACTGCTTTACTCATTTAACCGGCACCCCGTTCCAAACTTCTTCTTTGAAGTCATTGCCGGGCTTGACCCGGGTATCCAGGGCAACACGCACAGGTGTTGTACCGCTCTGGATACCCGGGTCTCCGCTACGCTACGCCCGGGCATGACAAAATTTCGTATAGCCTGCAAAGCTTCAATAAACCAGGGTAGACGGGCTTGCAACGCCGCTAAAAAACTGTCCGTAATTGCACTGTAATATCCGTCGCCTGGGCACCTGGGTCAAAGGCCTTGGGCGGTCGCGACAGAACCTCTGCGCCGTAACTTTCAGCGATCTGGGTAATTTTCTCGCGGACAGATGCCTTGCCCCGTAAGACCAGGTTCCGCCAACCCAGGGCCAAAGCCATTTGCGCCACGGCTGCAGCATCGCCGCAATCCAGGATCGCCTGCACGTCTGTCTGAGGATAACGTTGCCGGGCTGCCTCCACTATGGCCAGATAAAACCCCGGCCCGCCATAGCTCCCGGCCCACGGCGCAGTCAACAACGTCAGCGGGCGACCAGCGGCCACAGCCAATGCGCACTCAGCTTGCTGTAAGTTATGAAATATGACCGTTACCATGAGACAGTCTTAGTCTAATTAGGCTTCAGTCTTCCAGTGCCTTGATGCCCGGCAGAACTTTGCCTTCCAGCCATTCCAGGAAAGCACCGCCCGCAGTGGAGACATAGGTAAAATCATCGGCGGCATCCGCGTGACGCAAGGCGGCAACCGTATCACCCCCCCCCGCGACGGATATTAATGCCCCGGATTTTGTTTGCGCGGCAGCGGCTTGGGCCACTTTGACAGTACCCATATCGAACGGTGCAATTTCGAATGCCCCCAACGGCCCATTCCAAAGCAATGTCCGGCAGCCCTGCAGGCGTTGGATCAAATCCAGGACACTGGCAGGCCCGACGTCCAGGATCATCATCTCTTCGGGAACTTTATCCACCGGAACCACAGCGCTGTCGGCACCGGCCTTGAACTCACGGGCCAGAACCACATCCACCGGCAACACGATTTCACAATCCTGGGCCTCTGCCTGGGCCATGATCTGCCGCGCCGTATCGGCGAGGTCCTTTTCACACAATGAGGCACCAATATTGATGCCCTTGGCATACAGAAATGTATTCGCCATGCCACCACCGATAATCAATTGGTCAACCTTGTCCAGCAAATGCCCCAACACCGATAGCTTGGATGAGACTTTGGCCCCGCCGACCAGGGCGGCGACGGGCCGACTCGGGGTTGCCAGTGCAGCTTCCAGCGCCTGCAACTCCGCCTGCATGGCCCGGCCCGGTGCCGCTGGTAAAAGATGGGCCAGGGCCTCAGTGGAGGCATGGGCCCGATGGGCGCAGGAAAAGGCGTCGTTGACGTAGATATCGCCCAAATCCGCCAAGGATTGGGCAAAGCCCCGATCATTGGCTTCCTCACCTGGGGCAAATCGTACATTTTCCAATAGCAGAATGTCGCCATCCGCCATTTGAGCCACCGCAGTCTCTGCGCCCGCCATATCTGAAAAGGCGACGGATCGGCCCAGGGCAGCGCCCAAGGGGCCGGCCAATGGTGCCAGAGACATATCGGGGACGATCTTACCCTTGGGCCGGCCGAAATGGGACAGCACGATGACCCGGGCGCCCTTGTCGGACAATTCAGCCAGTGTGGGCACGGCGCGTTCGATCCGTGTGCCGTCGCTGACCTGTCCATCCTGCATGGGAACGTTCAGATCAACCCGCAGCAATACCCGTGACCCGGTTAGGGGCAGATCATCCAGGGTCCGCATGATATCTCCAGATTAGAGTTTCGCCAGTGCGACAGCTGTATCGCCCATCCGGTTTGAGAAGCCCCATTCGTTATCGTACCAGGTAAGGATACGGACGAAGCGACCGTCGATCACCTGGGTCTGGGTCAGATCAAATGTGGAAGAGGCCTGATTGTGATTGTAATCGATGGACACGGTCGGCCCGTCGGAAGTTTCCAGAATGCCCTTCAATTTGCCGGCCGCAGCCTTGACGATGGCTGCATTGACCGCTTCCACGGTGGTCTTCTTCTTGCTGCGGAATTTGAAATCAACCACCGAGACATTCGGTGTCGGCACCCGGATGGAGGTACCATCCAGCTTACCGGCCAATTCCGGCAGCACCAGGCCAACCGCCTTGGCCGCACCGGTTGATGTGGGGATCATGGACATCACGGCGGAACGGGCCCGACGCAGATCACCATGCAAGGTATCCAACACGGGCTGATCACCGGTGAAGCTGTGAATGGTCGTCATATAACCGTGTTCGATGCCGACGGCCTGGTTCAGAACGAACGCCACCGGGGCCAGACAGTTCGTGGTGCAGGAGGCGTTGGATACCACTTTGTGGGATTTACGCATCTTGTTGTGATTAACGCCATAGACCACCGTGATGTCCGCATCGCCTGAGGGGGCGGAGATCAAGACCTTTTTGGCACCAGCCGTCAGATGCGCCGAAGCTTTTTCCTTGGCGGTGAAGATGCCGGTGCATTCGAGTGCGACGTCCACATTCAATTTGCCCCAAGGTAGATTGGCGGGGTCCCGCTCTGCCGTGACGCGAACCGCGTTGCCGTTGACGTTCATACCGGTCTTGGTGGTTTTCACCTTGCCGGGAAAAGCACCATGGACAGAATCATAACGCAACAGATGGGCATTGGTTTCGATAGGTCCCAGATCATTGACCCCAACGACCTGAATATCCTTACGACCGGATTCCGCGATGGCCCGCAAGACCAAGCGGCCAATACGCCCGAACCCATTAATTCCTACCCGAACTACCATTGTCTTCTCCTATATGTTCGCAAGGCCCAGCCTTCAGAAAAGGGCCCCAATTGAATGTCTATGTATTTTCCCGTGCCGCCAGTTTTTCTTTGGCCAAATCAGCCACGGCTTCTGCTGTAATACCGAAATGCTTAAATAACTCTTTCGCAGGTGCCGAGGCACCGAAACCCGTCATGCCGACAAAGCCACCGCTTTCTCCGAAATATCGATCCCAGCCCATAGATATAGCGGCTTCGACGCCAATGCGGATGGTCTCCATCCCCAGGGTCTGCTGCCGGTATTCCAAATCCTGAGCCTCGAACAATTCCCAGCATGGCATTGACACAACCCGTGTTGGGATGCCCGCACTTTGCAGATTGTTCCGGGCCGCTACGGCGATGGATACTTCCGAACCCGTTGCCAGCAGTGTCACCGCCGCATCGCCTTCAGCGGCAATCAATTCGTAGGCGCCACGGGCGCAGGCGTTCGCCTCTGCATAGGCCAGGCGCACTGCGGGCAGGCCCTGGCGGCTAAGGATCATGGCGGATGGCGCGTCCTTGGTCTCCAACGCCACCTCCCAACACTCCGCCGTTTCCATGGCATCGGCTGGGCGAAAGACATTCAGATTGGGCATGGCGCGCAATGCAGCCATATGCTCCACCGGTTGATGGGTCGGGCCGTCTTCGCCCAAACCGATGGAATCGTGGGTCAGCACATAGATCACCCGGCAACCCATCAAGGCCGACAGCCGCATGGCACCCCGGCAATAATCGGAAAATACCATGAACGTGCCGGCATAAGGAATGAAGCCCCCATGCAGGGCCAAACCGTTCATGACCGCAGCCATGGCATGTTCCCGAACACCGTAGTTAATATAGCGGCCGGAGAAATCCTCCGCCGTGATCATGCCCAAATCCGGCGTCAGGGTGTTGTTGGAACCTGTCAGATCAGCCGAGCCACCGATCGTTTCAGCGACCACGCTGTTGATAACTTCCAACGCCTTGCCCGATGCGGCCCGGGTTGCAAGTTGCGGCTTATCCTCTGCCACCTGACGGCGATAGTCCGCCATTGCCTCTATGATGCCGGCGGGCAGATCGCCAGACATTGCGCGCTCAAACGCCGCACGGTCATCCTGATCCAGAGCTTCGAACCGTTCCTCCCAGGCAGCGGAGGCCGCGTTACCTCGGGCACCAACGGCCTGCCAGGCGGCAGCAACATCATCGGGAATTTCAAATGGTGCATGGGGCCAGTTCATGGCCACCCGCGCAGCCGCAATTTCTTCATCCCCCAAGGGCGCGCCATGCGCGCCGGAGGTCCCAGCCTTAGTCGGGGCGCCGTAGCCAATTTTCGTCCGGGCGGCGATCAAGGATGGCCGATCGCTTAAACGGGCGGCTGCGATCGTAGCCTGCAATGCATCGGGGTCATGGCCATCCACGCGGGATACATCCCAGCCATAGGCTTCAAAACGAGCACATTGATCATCACTGACCGATAACGAAGTGGCGCCATCAATGGTGATTTCGTTGTCATCAAACAACACGATCAATTTGCCCAGCCCCAGATGCCCCGCCAACGATGCAGCTTCGTGGCTGACACCTTCCATCAGGCAACCATCGCCGGCCAATGCATAGGTATAGTGATCCACCAGTTCATCGCCGAAACGGCTGGCCGCCATCCTCTCCGCCAAAGCCAGGCCGACGGCGGTGGCAATACCCTGACCCAAAGGCCCGGTTGTGGTTTCTATGCCGGCGGCAGCGCCAAACTCCGGGTGACCGGCGGTGCGGCTTTCCAACTGGCGAAAATTGCGCAATTGGCCCATATCCATGTCGGCGTATCCGGTTAGATGCAGGACGCTGTACAGAAGCATGGAGCCATGGCCGGCGGAAAGTACAAAACGGTCCCGGTCAGGCCAACGGGGCTTGCTGGGATCAAATTTCATGAAATGGGAAAACAACACCGTGGCCATGTCGGCGGCACCCATAGGCATGCCAGGATGGCCGGAATTTGCAGCTTGCACGGCGTCAGCGGCAAGAAAACGAATGGCGTTGGCCATATCGCCGTGCCCGGCTTGTCCATGTGCGCCTTTGGGTGTTACCCCGGGCGCTACATCTGTATCGGTCGGTGTCATATGAATCTCAAGATTGTGGTTGCATCCGGTCAATAACAGCGCGTTTTTTCATCAAAAAATTCGCTTCTGGCAGCCGCATGATCAAGCCGTGTGGACGGGGGTAACGGTCAAGCCGGGACAATTTCCGATTAACCTAAATCGGGGCCCCCGCATCGTTGGCCAACATAGCCTTTCGCCTTGCAAGGTCAACTGGCAATAGCCACATATCAGGCTCGATATTTACCTAATCCTGTACCATGTGGTCGCAGTTAGGTTGACGCGGTGGCGAAGCGGGCTTTACCCTGTGCGGGAACGAAACTATGCAAGCCTTTTGCAAACAATACGGAATCCACTATGGCCGATGATGATGGCGCGAAAGCAAGACTGGAGGCAGCCGTGCAACGGCTGGAATCGGCCCTGGGCCGGGTCGCCGAACAGGATGGTGCGGGAAGCGCGGACCTTTCGCAGTTGCGCCTTGAGCTTGATCGGCGCGATTCGGAGTTAGCCGCCCTGCGTGCGGAGCGTGACCAGTTGAGCCAAACCTTGGCGGATACCCGTGCCGAGGCGGCTTCCCTGCAGGGTGCCATGGATGCGGTATCGACCCGCCTGGATAAAGCCATCAACTCTGTGCACGCTTTGTTGGAAGAGTAAGCATGGCCCAGGTCAATATTCAGATTAATGGCCGGGACTACCTTTTGGCCTGTGAAGATGGTGAAGAAAGCCATCTGACCTTCCTGGCAGAGTACATCAACCGCCAGGTGGATGGTCTGGTGGAAAGCGTTGGTCAAGTTGGTGAAGCCCGGCTGTTATTGATGGCTTCCCTGCTGGTCGCCGACGAACTGGCCGAAGCCAGCCAGGAACTCGATGCCTTAAAAGATGGCACCGGTAATGTTAAAAACGAAGGCCATAGCGATGGCGCAAACGACGATGGTGCCGACTTGGCAAAATTAACCCAACGCATCGAAGATATTGCCGCGCGGCTGGAGAGCGCTTAAATAGACCTATCGAACGGGTTCTGCCGGGTTAGACGAATAACGGTTCCCTGGGCCAATACCGTTAGAAAGGGAGCTGCCTCTGGTGGGATCGTGGTCCTGTCATAGCGGCACCCACCTGCGTGAGCAGGCCACAGCGGAGCAAGGTAATTCGGCGGCTCGGCGGTCCCGTTCGTGTCTGGTCCGAACCATCGGGTAGGATCATCAGTATTATGCCCAAGGACGAGAAATCGATTGCACGGACACAGGCCCGGGCCAAACGCCGGGCCATCCCGGCGGCGGTGCGGGATAACGCCGGCACGAAAGCCGTCGCGCATTTCCTGGACGCTATTCCGCTGACCGCAGCTTCTGTTATTTCGGCCTTCTGGCCCCTGGGGGATGAATTCGACAGCCGGCCCTTGTTGTACGCGCTGGCCGATGCGGGCCATCAGGTGGCATTGCCCGTTGTTGTCGGGGCCCGGCAGCCGCTGTGCTTTCGCCGTTGGCACCTTGGCGATGAGATGGCGACAAGTTCGTTCGGCGTTTCAGAGCCCCTGGCCGGGGCTGAGGAAGCCCGCCCCAATATCGTGATTACGCCGTTCCTGGCCTACAATGGCCAGGGCTTCCGTTTAGGCTATGGCGGCGGTTACTATGACCGTACATTGCGGGACCTGCGCCAATCCGGGGCGGGCGTTTTAGCTGTCGGATTGGGCTTTGCCGCCCAGGCCATGGCGACACTGCCCCATGACAGCTATGATGAACCACTTGATTGGCTGATCAGCGAAGCGGGCGCACAACGTTTTGTTCACGCGCCTGGGTTAGACTGATAGGTCATTGAGCAAGTGAGTGAGTTCGTAAAGTCGAGTTGGGGGTTGCAGCGTGAAATTACTTTATCTTGGTGACCTGGTTGGCCGCACCGGACGTACGGCGGTAATTGAAAGCCTGCCACAGCTGCGTAAGGACCTGAAGCTCGATTTTGTTATCGTCAATGGTGAGAACGCCGCCAACGGTTTCGGCATCACACCGAAAATCTGCGATCAGCTTTATAGTGCCGGTACGGATGTGGTTGTTCTGGGCAACCATGCCTGGGATGCCCGCGAGATAATTCCTCATATCGATGGTGAGCCGCGGCTTATCCGCCCCGTCAATTTGCCGGCCGGCACGCCGGGGCGGGGCTCTAACGTTTATGAGGTGCCGGGTGGCCGTAAAATTCTGGTTGTCCAGGTCTTAGGGCGCATTTTCATGGATCCTCTGGATGATCCCTTCGCGGCTGCCGTTGAAGCCTTGAAGGCGCATACTCTTGGCGGCAGCGTGAACGCCATCTTTGTCGACATGCATGCAGAGGCAACATCGGAAAAGGCCGCGATTGGCCATTATCTTGACGGTCGGGTCAGCTGCGTCTTCGGCACTCATACCCATGTCCCTACCGCAGATGGCCAAATCCTGCCCGGCGGCACGGCATATATGAGTGATGTCGGGATGTGCGGCGATTACGATTCGGTCATTGGCATGGATAAGGCGGAACCCATTCGCCGCTTTACCCGCAAAATGCCCGGTGCCCGCTTTACCCCCGCAACGGGCGAGGCGACGGTCTGTGGTGTATATATTGAAACGGACGATAAAACGGGGCTGACGACCTATATGGCGCCGCTGCGTCAAGGCGGGCGTCTGGCCCCCGCATGGCCCCTATAACAGGCGGTAACAAGCGGCCGGTCAAAGGGGACGTTTCGACCCCGGACCTGGCTTCACTTAGTTTAGCTTACTTTGGCGGCTAGTTGATCCGTCAGGTCGTTGCACCGTTCGGCCACATAATGCAGGCGGCGGGCGGCTGTAATATCATTCGTCGGTGCCTCAACAATCGACAAGGCGACATCAAGGGCGAAGACGCCAGCCTGGGTCGTGGCAGCGGCCTGCTCCAGGCCGGTTCCACCCAATGGCAGGGCCAGGCGGTCTAATGTTTCGGGATTTGACACAATAAAAACTCCAATCGCTCCGGCCGATAAGTTTCGACGTCTTAACACTGCGCCCACGATGTTAACAATGTCTTACCGAATGGGTTGTAATGGTAAATTCCAGGCATTGGAGATGCGATTTCTGCCCTAATATTGCCATATTGCACATTTATGGCTATGTGCTGCGCGCGATAGCGATATCTGGTAAAATTTTCTACGATTCGGCCCCGTCGCGTAAGCATCGGGAGCATTAGGGTCAGGACACAAGCATAATTGAGGCGAGTAGGGGACCATGGCAGGCCATTCACAGTTTAGTAACATCATGCATCGCAAAGGCGCGCAGGATGCCAAGCGGTCGAAAATTTTCACCAAGTTGATCCGCGAAATTACCGTGGCTGCCCGTAGCGGCCTGCCGGACCCGGAGATGAACCCGCGCCTGCGTGCCGCTGTTCAGGCCGCGCGCGCCGCCAACATGCCGAAAGACAACGTCGCCCGCGCTGTGAAGCGGGCAACGGCCAGCGGTGAAGGTGATAATTATGAAGAAATTCGATACGAGGGTTATGGCCCCGGTGGCGTCTGCCTGATTGTTGAGGCGTTGACTGACAATCGCAACCGCACTGCATCGGAAGTGCGGGCTGCGTTCACGAAATTTGGCGGCAACTTAGGTGAGACAGGCAGTGTTTCCTATCAGTTTGACCGTGTCGGCAGCATCGCATACCCCATCGAAGTGGCAGACACCGACGCCATGTTCGAAGCGGCGGTAGAGGCCGGGGCGGATGATGTGGAAAGCCACGAAGACGGCCACGATATTATTTGCGCGGCTGAAGATCTGCATGAAGTTGCCAAGGCCCTGGAAAAACAATTCGGCGAGCCGAAAACAGCGCGCCTGAACTGGCGTCCGCAAAACACTATTCCGCTGGATGAACAAGGCGCTTCGACCCTGTTCAAACTGTTGGAAGCCCTGGATGACAGCGACGATGTGCAACAGGTCTCGGCCAATTTTGAAGTCTCTGACGAAATTATGGCGACACTAAGCGAATAGGTGGTGAGAAATAGTTAAGTGGTGGGACCTTCCGGCATGCGCCTCATTGGAATTGACCCCGGTCTGCAACGCACCGGCTGGGGTGTGCTGTCAGTCGAGGGCAGTCGGTTAAGCCACATTAGCCACGGCGTTATTGTGTCAGACGCGAAGTTACCCTTGGCGGAGCGCCTGCGGCAGCTATACCAGGCCCTCAGGGAGGTTCTGGTGCAATGGCAACCGGCAGAGGCCGCAGTGGAGGAGACGTTTGTGAATAAGAACCCCACATCGACCCTGAAACTGGGTCAGGCCCGTGGTGTTCTATTGTTGGCACCGGCCATGGCCGGCATTCCGGTTTCTGAATACACCCCGAACCTGATCAAAAAATCAGTGGTCGGCACCGGTCATGCGCAAAAGGACCAGGTTGCCATGATGGTGACCACCTTGTTGCCCGCTGCTGGTCCGGTGAAGGATGATGCGGCCGACGCCCTGGCGGTTGCCATCTGCCATGCGCATTTGCGCCGCAGTCAGCAAATCATTGCCCAAGCAGAAAGAGCGGACCGGAAGCCAAAACAAAAGCGGGGGGCGGCTGGATGATCGCCAAGCTGTCCGGACGCCTGGATACCTGCGATGACAATCATTGCATCATTGATGTGAGCGGCGTCGGCTATCTGGTTTTTTGCTCCGGGCGCACGCTATCCAACCTGGGCGAGCCGGGCCTGGCAGTATCATTATTGATCGAAACCCATGTGCGGGAGGATCATATCCACCTCTATGGCTTCGCCGATGCGGCGGAGCGGGATTGGTTCAAGCTGTTGTTGAGCGTCCAGGGCGTCGGCGCCAAGGTCGCCTTGGCGATTTTATCGACCCTGGCACCAGGTGAATTGAGCCAGGCCATTGTCGCCGGGGACAAGGCGATGATTACACGCAGCCCCGGTGTTGGCCCAAAAGTCGGCACGCGGATCGTCACCGAATTAAAAGACAAAGTAGGCGACCTGGCGCTTGGCCCCAGTGCCGTGTTGGCCGACGGCGATCAGCCGGCTGTGGCCCAGGGCCCGGCGGCAGATGCCATTTCCGCCCTGGTCAATTTAGGCTACCGCCCAGGAGAGGCACATCGAGCGGTCCAGACAGCGGCGGCCGCCATGGGCGACGAGGTGAATTTGCAGGGCCTGATCCGCGATAGCTTAAGGCAGCTGGCATCATGAGCAGTGATACATCAGATCGTATCGTGACCAGCCAGGCGATGAACGATGATGGCAGGGACGTCGGTCTGCGACCACAGGGTCTGGCGGAATTCGTCGGTCAGCGGGCGGAAAAGGAAAATCTGCGCATCTATATAGAGGCCGCCCGTCAGCGGGGCGAAGCCCTGGATCACGTGCTGTTCCATGGCCCGCCCGGATTGGGCAAGACCACACTGGCGCAAATCGTCGCCCGTGAATTGGGTGTCGGGTTTCGGGCAACATCGGGCCCGGTGATTGCCAAGGCCGGCGATCTGGCCGCAATTCTGACCCATCTGGAAGAACGCGATGTGCTGTTCATCGATGAGATCCATCGATTAAGCCCGGTGGTCGAAGAAGTGCTGTACCCGGCCATGGAAGATTTTCAACTGGATCTGGTCATTGGCGAGGGCCCGGCGGCACGCACTGTACGCATTGATCTGCCGCCCTTTACTTTGGTCGGCGCGACCACCCGCTCTGGCTTGATTACCACCCCGTTGCGGGAACGTTTCGGCATCCCCATTCGCCTACGGTTTTACGAGGTGGCGGAGTTGGAGTTGATCGTCGCGCGGGCCGCGGGTTTGTTGGATCTAAACCTGACTGTCGACGGCGCGTTGGAAATTGCCAAACGTTCAAGGGGCACGCCACGGGTTGCCGTACGCTTGCTGCGCCGGGTCCGGGATTTTGCCACCGTCGCAGGGGCCGACGAAATTGATGCCATCAAGGCCGATGCCGCCCTGAACCGCCTGGAAGTGGACCAACGGGGCCTGGACGCCATGGATCGCCGATATCTCAATTGTATCGCCCGGGACTTTGAGGGCGGGCCGGTAGGTGTAGAGACTATCGCCGCCTCCCTGTCCGAACAACGGGATGCCATTGAAGATATTATTGAACCCTATTTGATCCAGCAGGCCCTGTTGCAGCGCACGCCCAGGGGCCGGGTTCTGACCCGCAACGGCTATGCCCATCTGGGTCTGGCGGCGCCGGCGGCGAAACAGGCACAAATTGAATTATTGCCGCTGGTCGACGATGAGGCTGATATTGAAGCGGGGCTGGGCGATGACTGAACCCCACCGCTTCGCTGTGCGCATCCATTGGGAAGATACCGATGCCGCGGGCATCGTCTATTACGCCAACTATCTGCGCTTTATCGAGCGTGCCCGCAGCGACCTGGTGGGAGAGATGGGCATTGATCAAGCAGCGCTTTTGGCGGACCAGGGCGTGGTATTTCCCGTACGCAGGTGCGAGATCGACTATATCCAGCCGGCCCGCCTGGATGACAGGCTTGAGGTGCGGACCATGGTTCGCAAGCTGGCCGGTGCCTCTATGAACATGGACCAGGACATCTACCGCGGCGACGAAAAATTGATCCAGGCCAAGGTGCGCCTTGCCTGCATCGATGGCACGGGGCGGCCACGCCGCCTGCCGGACGGCGTCCGGGCCGCCCTGGCACGTACTGTGACACATACCGTTTTACCTGACGCAGGAAAGTAATTGCATGGAAAATCAAGCCGTTGATGCGGTCGCACTCGCCGGCTCCGTTGCCGCCGCCGACTTTTCACTTTGGGGCCTGTTCCTCAAGGCGGATGTCCTGGTCAAGGGCGTCATGGTGATGCTGATTGTCGCCTCGTTCTGGTGCTGGGCGATCATCTTTGAAAAGGGCATCCGTTTTCGCCGCCTTCGCGCCCAGGCTGATGCGTTCGAAGATTCGTTCTGGTCCGGGGGCAGCCTGGAGGATCTATTCGACAAGATCGGCACCCGGCCGGATCACCCAATGGAATTGCTGTTCGTCTCCGCCATGCGGGAATGGCGGCGATCCACCTCCAAGGGTTTGACGGGCGAAGATTTTTTGCGCGCCGGGATCAAGGACCGCATCGCCCAGGTCATGCACATCACCCTGACGCGGGAGATCGAACGCCTGGAACGCTATATGGGATTTCTGGCCACTGTCGGTTCCACCGCGCCCTTCATTGGTCTGTTCGGCACGGTCTGGGGCATCATGAATTCATTCCAGGCCATCGCGTTGACCAAGAACACCAACCTTGCCGTAGTCGCGCCGGGCATTGCCGAGGCGTTGTTTGCCACCGCCCTGGGTTTGATCGCCGCCATTCCCGCCGTTGTGGCCTACAACAAGTTCTCCACCGATCTGGGCCGCTATACCATTCGCCTGGAAGGTTTTGTCGGTGAATTCTCGGCCATTCTATCCCGGCAACTGGACGAAAGGCGGGATTGATGGCGGGCTCCATGCAAAATTCATCGCGTATGGGCCGACGGCCCGGGCGCTACAACACAATGTCAGAGATCAATGTGACGCCGTTTGTTGATGTGATGTTGGTGCTGCTGGTGGTCTTTATGATCACGGCACCCTTGTTGACCGTTGGTGTACCCATCGATCTGCCGAAGGCCTCCGCCTCCAACCTGCAGGGAAATGAAGAACCTTTGACCGTGTCCATTAACGGCAATGGGAATATATTCTTGCAAGAGACATTGGTGAAAAGCGATGAATTGGTCGCCCGCCTTTTGGCCATTGCGGAGAACCGCACCTCACGCAGAATTTTCGTGCGCGGCGACCGCTCTGTCGACTATGGCGCTGTCATGGCCGTCATGGGTAGCCTGAACGCGGCCGGCTTCAACAAAGTCGCCCTGGTTACGGAAGCGCCCCAAGCCAGCCAAACTAATAACACACCTGCGGCCAAGAAATAACGGTGCCGGACCTTGCGCAATGGAATAGCCATATCAACCCTGCTCCACGCCGGAGTGGTGGCAGCCGTGATTTATGGCTTACCGGATCTGTTCAACACGCCCATTGTTCTGGAACAACCGATCATCGTCGAACTGGTCACTATTTCGGAAAAAACGACTTCGCAAAAACCGCTCCAACCCAGCCCCAAAAAGGCCCCGCCGCCGGCACCAAAATTAAAACCCATTGCCACGCCGGAGCCGGAGCCGGAACCAAAACCCGAACCACCTGTCGCGAAAGCGCCGCCACCACCGCCGCCACCTGCAGCGACACCGGAACCGGCGGCCACGCCAACCCCGCCACCGCCCGAGCCTGCGAAAGCGAAACCAAAACCAAAAGCCGTCGAAAAGCCGGTGCAGGTCGCACAGCCGAAGCCAAAACCCGTGCAGAAGCCAAAACCACCAAAACAGGTCGCCTCGACCGAGCCGCCCAAGGCTTTCCGCACATTGCCCCGCCCCAAGGCAAAGCCGAAACGCAAACGGCGGCAGTTCAATACCAATCGTATTGCCGCCTTGCTGGACAAGGATCATACCAAAAAATCGACGGACAGCCGTCGCAGCCCGAAAAAATCCAAAACCGCCAAACCGGTGCCAAGACGGGCAAACCCGGTGCGTGCGCAATCCATTGCGCAACCCATGACCATGAGCGAGATCGACGCCATCCGCTATCAGATCCAGCAATGCTGGTCCATTCCCGCCGGTGCGCGGGATGCGGAGAATTTGGTTGTACGGATCAAAGTGTTTCTGAATACCGACGGCACCCTGGCCAAGGCGCCGGAAATCGTCGGCAGCAACCAGACCGGCGACCCATTCTATCGCACGGCCGCGGAAAGCGCCCGACGCGCCGTCTTAAAGTGCGCCCCTTTGAAAAACCTGCCGGTAGACAAATATTCCCGCTGGCGGGAATTGACATTGACCTTCAACCCCCGCGAAATGCTGGGCGGATAGAATAGGAAGCCATACGCTATGTTGACCCTGCATCGACCCAAACATCTTCCGACACTTGCCATGCTGCTATTGGTGCTGCCCTTTCTCATCGCGAATATAAACCCGGCACGGGCGGCCCTGGAAATCGATATCACCAAGGGCAATGTTGATCCGCTGCCCGTGGCCATACCGGATTTTCATGGCGCGGACGCCTCTGCCGCCGGTCAAGGCCGGCGCATGGCACAGGTGATTACCGCGAACCTGGATCGATCGGGACTGTTCCGCCCGTTAGATCCGAAGTCGTTTATCCAAACGCCAGAATCCCTGCAAGCCCGCCCCCGCTTTGCTGATTGGCGCGTCCTGAACGCCCAGGCCCTGGTCTCGGGCAAAGTTGGGGTGGAAAGCGACGGCCGCCTTCGGGTGGAGTTTCGTTTATGGGATGTGCTGTCGGGAGAGCAGATGACAGGGTTGGTCTATTTCTCCACGCCCGGCAACTGGCGGCGTATTGCCCACGTTATATCCGATGCGATCTATAAGCGGCTAACGGGCGAGGCGGGTTATTTCGATACACGGGTGGTCTATGTGGCTGAGAACGGGCCGAGAGATCGGCGTATCAAGCGTCTGGCTATTATGGATCAGGATGGTGACGGCCACCGCTTCCTGACCGATGGCAGCTATCTCGTTCTGACGCCGCGCTTCTCTCCCTCGCGGCAGGAGATTACCTATCTTTCATATTACCGCAACACACCGCGGGTCTATCTCTACAACATCGATACGGGCCGACAGGAAGTTTTAGGCGAATTCCCCGGCATGACCTATGCGCCCCGGTTCTCGCCCGACGGCAATCAGGTCATTATGAGCATGGCCAAGGACGGCAAATCGAATATTTTCGCCATGGATTTGCGGACACGCGCGATCAACAACCTGACGACGGGGCCGGCGATCGATACTTCGCCTTGTTATGCGCCGGACGGAAAACGCATTGTTTTCAATTCTGACCGCGGCGGCAGCCAACAACTTTATGTGATGGGGGCAAACGGCAAAGGCGTCAAACGCATCTCATTCGGCAAAGGGCGCTATGCAACACCGGTCTGGTCACCGCGTGGTGATCTGATTGCCTTTACGAAAATGCGCCAGGGAAAATTCTTTATTGGTGTCATGCGACCCGACGGCAGTGGAGAGCGGATTTTGTCTGAGAGTTTCCTTGATGAGGGGCCAACCTGGGCACCTAACGGTCGCGTTTTGATGTTTTTCCGCCAAAAACCGGCACGCGCAGGAGGTAAAGGCGGGCGAACACGCCTTTGGTCCGTTGATTTGACCGGCTACAATGAACGTGAGGTCGTCACCCCAATCGATGCCTCGGACCCGGCCTGGTCGCCCCTAAGCCCCTTGAATCGTTAGCGGTTTATGGTTAATGTCGATACTGAATATCGCCCAAGGCGAGGGGACGGAGGAGTGAGGGATACACTAAAATTTTACCGCCCCGTCGCGCGATTGGATGGATTTTTTTGTGTATTACTTTAATTTCTGTCATTAGGTAGTTGTTAAACTAATGATGCCCATGTATGTCTGTCTCGTTGGTAGTTTGGTTGAAGATGTCGATGGTCGACGGCAGTTTACGCTTGCTGAACTTACGAATGACTTGAGCCGGAATATTGCGTTCAAGTGAGCGAAAGAATTTTTTGCGCCGGTTTTTGTTGGATTGCAAAATTCGACGTCACCGGTGCTGTTGCAATAATGTGCTGATATGCATGAATACCGGAATAACACAATGAGGAGTGTTCTCTATGGTCTTTGAGAAAGTTGCGCTGAAGGCGGCGTGTTTGGCGGCGACCATTCTATTGGTCGCAGCGTGCGAAACACCGGTCGAAGAAAAGGCCGATACGTCAGGCAGCGGGGGCGCCAAACAGTCAACGATGCAAAAGGCTGCGCCCAAGGCCGAAATGAAGTCCGAAATGACGCCAAAGGTTATGCCTGGTTCTCAAGAGGACTTGGTGGTGAACGTCGGCAGTCAAATTCACTTTGACTATGACAAATCAAATTTGCGTACGGATGCTCGCAAGGTGGTGGAGCGTTGGGCCGATTGGCTGCAGCAGTATCCGGCCCTGACCGTGACCATCGAAGGTCATTGTGATGAGCGCGGCACACGGGAATACAACTTGGGCCTTGGCGAACGGCGTGCAGATTCAGCCCGCAAGTATCTGATTGCCCTGGGCGTCAATGCAGATCGCATCGGCACCATTTCCTACGGCAAGGAACGCCCGCTTTGCGTCAGCAGCAACGATGCCTGCTACAGCCAAAACCGGCGCGATAATTTGCTCGTCAATTAATTGACCTCTCTCGCCTAGGCCAGCACGGCTGTGGGCGTAAGGTTGCCAGACGATTTTTTGGGCCCGTCTTCAGGCATCTACATTCGCAAACGCGATGGAGATGGCCAAGGCGGGTCCAATTTCGTTTAGAGCTATTCGCTTTAGTTTGATTGGCTATAATTTTGCCGTATTTGGATGGCAAAGACAGTTTTGCAAGATGTACCGTTTGCTGCAAAAATGGCAACGGCCCCTGAATTCAAATATCCGGAGCAAGGATCGATGCAGCGCCTTCGCCAAATATTCCTGAATGATGCGAAACTTGACCGGCACACCCCGGTCAGATTTAGTCTGTGCCTGCTGGCCGGTCTGTTGATTTTTCCCGTGTTCGCGCCCACGATCGGACAGGCCCAAAACGTCGATCTGCAAACCTTGAACCAACGTATTGAGCGACTGCAACGTGATCTGAACATTTTGCAAAAAGACTATTATCGTGGTGAGAAACGCGGCGCGGCGCAACAAAGCGGCGCATCGACAGGCGCAAATTCCGCCGGCCAACTGGCCAACGCGGAAATTCGTATGAGCACGTTGGAAGCCGATATGCGGCGCTTGACCGGACAATTGGAAGAGGTTCGCCACGGCATCCAAACTGTATTACAACGCCTGGACGGCTTGGTTAAGGATGTGGACTTCCGTTTGACTGAGATAGAGCGGCGGCAAACGGGTGCACCGGCAGCGGCAAACAACGCCACGACTGGCATGGGAACAAGCACGGGCACAAATCCACCTGGCGGACAAACAGGCGCGGCGACGTCAGGGCCACAGCCCCCCGTTGCGCCTAGCGCTCCGCCGACAGTGCTGCCCAAGGGCACGCCCATTGAGCAATATAATTATGCCTATTCATTGTTGTTGAAGGTTCAACTGGCTGAAGCAGAAACGGCGTTTCAGGAGTTTTTGGAAGCGCACGGCGACGATGCCCTGGCCGGGAACGCGCAATATTGGCTGGGCGAGACATATTACGCCCGGAATAAATTATCGGACGCCGCCCGCGCCTTCCTGGTCGGCCTGGAACATTTTCCAACCTCCAGCAAAACACCGGATACCATGCTGAAATTAGGCATCACCCTTGGCAAAATGGGCCAAAAAGAAGAGGCCTGTGTAACCTATATCGAAATGAAAAAGAAATTCCCCAATTTGCGGGCCCCGGTAGGCCGGCGGTTGCGGAAGGAAATGAAAGCGGGCAGCTGCAACTGACAACTTGCGACATGGCACCGTCATCCATACCCATGATTGAGAACTTGACCGAGCCCGGATTAAACAACCCAATAGGCAGCGCGATGGATAGCGAAACATTCGCCGCGCTGATGGACGATCTGGGGCCGTTTGAGGCGGCACCACACATCGCCGTGGCGGTATCGGGCGGCGCAGACAGCATGGCACTTGCCCTGCTGAGCCATGACTGGGTCCGGGCGCGGGGCGGCGCTGTTCTGGCAATAAGCGTCGATCACGGTCTGCGGCAGGATGCGGCAGCGGAATGCCGTCAGGTCCGCGCCTGGCTGGCGAACAAGGGCATTGTCCATCGAACCTTGCGCTGGCAGGGCGAAAAACCCAACGGCGGTATCCAGGCCGCCGCCCGGCAGGCCCGCTATGATTTGCTGGCCGTTTGCTGCCGCAGCAAAGGTATTCTGCATTTATTGACCGCACATCATGGGGACGATCAAGCGGAAACCCTGTTACTACGCCTGGACAAAAGCAGTGGTATTGAAGGTCTCGCCGGCATGGCTAAAGGTCGCGTTCTGGGGAGCGGCGGCGTACGCATGTTGCGTCCGTTGTTGGCGCAACGGCATGCGGATTTGGTTGCAACCCTGGAAGCCCGCGATCAATTCTGGCTGCAGGATCCTTCCAACCGGGATACGAAGTACGCCCGGGTCAGGGCCCGGCAATTGCTTGCCTGCGATGAGGGCCGGACAGCGGAACTGCTAGCATTGGCAAACGAAGCCGGCAATGTGCGCCGGCAATTGCGCGGTGCATTGGCAGATCTGGCAGCCCGAACGGTAAGCTTGCACCCAGCCGGTTATTGCCATTTTGACCCGCGCCTCTGCCAAGGACAACGCAGCGCCATGCTTCAACCGCTTCTGGCTGATCTATTGCGTTGCATCGGCGGCGGAAGCTATCGGCCAAGACGAGAACGCGTGGACCGATTGGCGCAGGATCTGGCCCAAGGTAACCTGGCTGGCGGGCGCACTTTGGGTGGGGCGCGGGTCTTGCCGCAGCAACATGGCGTGCTGATCTGCCGTGAAGCGGGACGCCTGCCCAGTCGTAGTGACGTAGGCACGGCCAAATCAGGGCGCTGGGATCGTTTTCAATGGCGCCTGGGCAAGACGGAGGCAAAAAATCTCTCAGTCGGTGCCTTGGGGCAGGAAGGCTGGCGTCAGGTTCGTAGCCGAACGCAAAATCCACTGCCCAGCCGGGTCAATCCGGTACTTCCCGCCTTGTGGCAGCATGATCGCGTGATCGCCGTCCCGCACCTGAATTTGACCAAAGATGTGGGAGCACCCGTAGAATTGCGAAAAATCGGCTTTTCAGCCCGTTTTTCACCTCTTAATCCCCTACAACCCGATGGCTTGATACTTGTATGAGCGCTTCTTAGCATTATCTTTATGGAAACCAGCCATTATGGTGTAATGAAGTCACCCCGATCCAGCTTTTTCGGGGGATGCCTACGCATTGGCTTGACCGAGACGCTGCCGAAAAAGGATACAAGGTGAGCAATTTTAGTCGGAATATCGCCCTATGGGTCATCATCGCCCTATTGGTTTTGGCGCTGTTTAACCTGTTTCAAGGTCCGGGAACGCGGGGATCAGCGCCTACACTGGCCTATTCCCAATTCATCTCGGAAGTTGAAAGCGGTCAGGTCCGCGACGTCACCATTCAGGGCAGTACGATTTCGGGCCATTATACCGGCGGCACACCCTTTAATTCTTATGCCCCCTCCGACCCGGATTTGATTCGCAAGCTGAACCAAGCCGGTGTCACCATTTCCGCCGCGCCTGACGAGGAAGGCACACCGACCCTGTTTGCCATATTGCTGAACTGGTTCCCCATGTTGCTGTTGATCGGTGTATGGATCTTTTTCATGCGTCAGATGCAATCAGGCGGCGGCAAGGCCATGGGCTTTGGCAAATCCAAGGCCCGTTTGCTGACCGAACGCTCTGGCCGGGTCACCTTTGGTGATGTGGCCGGCATTGATGAAGCCAAGGAAGAGCTGGAAGAAATTGTTGAATTCCTGAAGGATCCGCAGAAATTCCAACGCCTTGGTGGCCGTATCCCCAAGGGTTGTCTGCTGGTGGGCCCTCCCGGCACAGGTAAAACCCTGCTGGCCCGCGCCATCGCGGGTGAGGCCAATGTGCCCTTCTTCACCATTTCAGGTTCGGATTTCGTCGAGATGTTCGTGGGCGTTGGTGCCTCCCGGGTGCGCGATATGTTCGAACAGGCAAAGAAAAATGCGCCCTGCATCATCTTCATTGACGAAATTGACGCTGTTGGCCGCCATCGTGGTGCCGGTCTTGGCGGCGGCAATGACGAACGGGAACAGACTTTGAACCAATTGCTGGTGGAGATGGATGGTTTTGAAGCCAACGAAGGCGTCATCCTGATCGCCGCCACCAACCGACCGGACGTCCTGGACCCGGCCCTGTTACGCCCGGGCCGTTTCGACCGCCAGGTCGTGGTGCCGAACCCCGATATCATTGGCCGGGACAAGATCCTGAAAGTCCACATGCGCAAAGTACCCATGGCGCCAGACGTGGACGCCCGCGTCATAGCCCGCGGCACACCCGGTTTTTCCGGCGCGGATCTGGCCAACCTGGTGAACGAGGCAGCCTTGCTGGCAGCCCGCAAAAATCGTCGTGTGGTCACCATGCAGGAATTTGAGGAAGCCAAGGATAAAGTCATGATGGGGGCGGAGCGTCGTTCCATGGTCATGACCGACGAAGAAAAAGAGCTGACCGCTTATCACGAGGCGGGCCACGCGCTTGTCGGCTTGCTGGTCAAGGGTAACGATCCTTTGCATAAAGTCACCATCATTCCCCGTGGCCGTGCCTTGGGTGTGACCATGAACCTGCCCGAGACGGACAAATACGGCTACAAGAAAAGTGAAATCTGCGCCAAGCTGGCCATGACTTTTGGTGGCCGGGTCGCCGAGACCCTAATTTATGGCCCCGAAAATGTCACCACCGGGGCCGGCCAGGATATCCAACAGGCTACATCCTGGGCCCGGCGCATGGTCACGGAATGGGGCATGTCCGAGAAACTGGGGCCACTGGCCTATTCCGGCAATGAACAGGAAGTTTTCCTGGGCCATTCCGTTACCCAGACAAAAAATCTATCTGATGCCACGGCCAGTATCATTGATCAGGAAATTCGCCGTTTTGCCGAAGAGGCGGAAACGTTGGCGACCAAAGTTTTGACGGAAAATCTGGATAAACTGCACGATGTAGCCAAGGCGTTGTTGGAATACGAAACCCTGAACGGCGTTGAAGTCAACCAGCTGTTGCGTGGGGAAAACATTGACCGCCCCGACGAGTTTGAGCCGCCCGAGGATAACACCACGGCGACATCCGTACCGCCGTCCACCAAGCCGAAGAAACCTGATGGCCCAGGCGGGATGGAGCCTGAACCACAACCCGGTTCATAAAGCTTCTCAGCCCGCTCAGGCTAAACCATGGCCCGGCAGAAGGCGGGGATGAAACAGCGCTATCTGGCCCCAATCCTGAACCAATCCGGCACAGGTTTACCCTTTGCCGGTGGTGCACTCCATTTCGCGCAATGCCGCCTGCTTGGCCGTGCTGGACCTGCCAGAGTTTTGAGCATTGCCGAGGCCCGCGCCCAGGTGCCGGAACTGCTGGATATGTTACAAACGCCGCAGCAGACCATCATCGAATTGCCGGATCCATGGCCCGTCATCATGGGCATCGTCAACATAACACCGGACAGTTTTCATGACGGTGGCCGGCAAGCCACGTCTGCGGCGGCCGTAGCCCACGGCCACAAACTCGCCGCTGAAGGGGCTGCAATATTAGACGTTGGTGGCGAATCCACCCGCCCTGGCGCTGACCCGGTGTCCCTGGATGAAGAACTGCATCGCGTCGTACCGGTTATCGAAGCCTTGGCGGCAGATGGCCTGAAAGTCTCCGTCGATACCCGCAAACCGGAGGTCATGACAGCGGCAGTGGACGCAGGCGCCCACATGATCAACGACGTTACCGCCCTGACCCACAGCCCCGACAGCGTTTCCTGTGCCCGCGACCTGGCCGTACCCATCGTCTTGATGCACTCCCGTGGCGAGCCGGAAACCATGCAGACCATGACCGACTACGATGACCTGATCCTGGATATTCTGGATGATCTGAGCGCGCGTGTTGATGCCTGCCGTGCAGCCGGTATCCCGCAAGAAAAAATCCTGATAGATCCAGGCCTTGGCTTTGCCAAGACAGCCGCCCAAAGCGCGGAATTGCTACGGCGAACAGCGGATTTTCATGCCCTGGGCTTGCCGGTCCTGATCGGTGCCTCACGCAAATCCTTTATCGGCTATCTTACCGACACGCCTCGGTCCGAAGACCGGCTGCCCGGATCATTGGCCGCGGCGATGTGGGCCGCACAACAAGGTGCGGCTGTGATACGTGTTCATGATGTCCCTGAAACCGTTCAAGTGATGGCGATTTTTCAGACCCTTTGCTATAAGGGACAGAATAAGACAAAGGATGAGTGACGGCAGATGGAACGGCAATTTTTCGGAACTGACGGTATAAGAGGCTTGGCCAACACTTGGCCTATGACGGCGGAGATCGCTGTTCGGGCCGGTATGGCGGCAGGGCTGCAATTTACCCGTGGCGATCATCGCCACCGGGTTGTGGTAGGCAAGGATACCCGCCTGTCAGGCTATATGCTGGAACCTGCCCTGACAGCCGGGTTCACCTCTGTCGGGATGGATGTCATCCTGGTCGGGCCCATGCCGACACCCGCCGTGGCGCTGTTGACCCGCAGTCTGCGCGCGGATCTGGGCGTCGTAATCTCCGCCTCCCACAACCAATATTCTGACAATGGCATCAAACTTTTTGGGCCGGACGGCTATAAGCTGTCTGATCGTATCGAGACGGAGATTGAGGCGCGCATGCAATCGGACATGACCGGGTCTCTGGCCAAACCAGCTAATCTGGGCCGTGCCATGCGCCTGGACGATGCACCGGGCCGCTATATCGAGGCGGCGAAAGCCACCTTTCCCACGGGTCGCCGACTGGACGGCCTGAAGATTGTCATCGATTGCGCCAATGGTGCCGCCTACAAAGTCGCGCCAACGGTCTTGTGGGAGCTGGAGGCGGAGGTGATCCCCATCGGCGTTGATCCCGATGGCTTCAATATTAATCAGGATTGCGGCTCGACCCATACCGACTATATGTGCGAGCAGGTCGTGGCCCACGGTGCCGACCTGGGCATCGCCCTGGACGGTGATGCGGACCGTTTGATCCTGGCGGACGAAAATGGCCAGCTGGTGGATGGCGACCAACTGATGGCTGCTGTTGCGGATTATTGGGCTGAAACGGGCGATTTGAAAGGCGGCGGTATTGTCGCCACCGTGATGTCAAATCTGGGGCTGGAACGACATTTGGCCAACCGTGGTTTGGAGTTAGTCCGCACCCAGGTTGGCGACCGCTATGTCGTGGAGCATATGCGTCAACACGGATTTAACGTCGGGGGAGAACAATCGGGCCATATCGTGATGTCGGATTTCGGCACGACGGGCGATGGTTTGGTTGCCGCCCTGCAGATTCTGGCCCTGGTGGTAGCGGAGAGCCGCCCCGTCAGCGAAGTATGCCGCCGCTTTGAAGGCGTGCCGCAACTATTGAAAAACGTCCGTTATGCCGGCGTCTCGCCTTTGGAAAGCCCCCGGATCAAGGAAGCGATCCACGCCCAGCGCAGCCGCCTTGGCGACCAGGGGCGGTTGCTGATCCGCCCCTCTGGCACGGAACCTTTGATCCGCGTCATGGCGGAGGGGGACGACGAGGAAATGATCGTCTCTATTGTGGATGAGTTGATCGATATGATCGGTGATGTGGCGACTGCCGGCTGATGCAGGAAACCGCAATGGTGCAGGAGAAGGGGCGCGTCTTAATAATTGCCGGATCGGATTCAGGTGGTGGCGCGGGCATTCAGGCGGACATTAAAACTGTGACAGCCCTGGGCGGTTACGCAGCATCCGCCGTTACCGCCCTGACGGCACAGAATACCAATGGCGTACATGGTATTTTTGAGGTGCCGCCCGAATTCGTCTCCCAGCAAATCGATGTGGTTCTGGATGATATTGGTGCCGATGCCATCAAGACCGGCATGTTGCACCGAACCGATGTTTTGGATGCGGTCATCGCATCCTTGGAGAAAGCCGGCACCGGGGGCGGGACATCAGGCGGAACCGGAATCCCCTTGGTGGTTGATCCGGTCATGGTGGCAAAGGGCGGTGCCTCGTTGCTGGATGAAGACACCCGCGACGTGGTGCGCCGGCGCCTCATCCCCAGGGCAACGGTTGTTACCCCAAATATTCCCGAGGCTGAAATTCTAGCTGAAATGTCCATTCGGGACGAAGACGACATGATCGCCGCCGGCCGCAAGCTTTTGGCCCTGGGCCCCAAAGCGGTACTGATGAAAGGCGGCCATCTTGAGCAATCTTCGAGCGGTGAGGTGGTCGATCTGCTGCTGACCGGGGTGGGTGTCAAACGTTTCACCTCTGCCCGGATAGAAAGCCGCCATACCCATGGTACCGGCTGCACCCTGGCGTCCGCCCTGGCCTGCGGCCTGGCCCAGGGCCTGGCCGTTGAGGCGGCGGTGGAACGGGCACGGATCTATGTGCTGGCCGCGATTATGACCGCGCCTGGCCTGGGCAGCGGCCATGGCCCCCTAAACCACGGCCACACCATAGTGCGATGAAGACTGCCTACGCCAAAAAGATGAAGCGCGCTGAACAATGACTGAACAAGACCGACAGCGTACCTATACCTGGCATGACCCCGCCACCCACTGGGCCCGCCTGGGCGAACTATCAGGCCTGGATTATCTTTCCGCCGTGGTGCGGGGGGACGTTGCCCCACCCCCTGTGGCCAATGCCCTGCGCCTGGCTTTGGTAGAAGTATCAAAGGGCCGGGTGGTCTATAGCGGTATGCCGGGGGAGGATTTCGCCAACGATGTGGGCTCTGTTCAGGGCGGCTGGCTGGCGGCATTGATAGATGCTGCCATTGGCAGTGCGGTCCATTCCGCCCTGCCCGTGGGTCCGCGATATACCACGTTGGAGTTGAAGGTGAATTACGTTCGGGCCATTTCTGTTGATTGCGGCGAAGTCCGCTGTATCGCCGAAACCATGCATGTGGGCCGCACCACCGCGACAGCATCGGCCAGAGTGGAAGATGCAGCAGGCAAGCTGTACGCCCACGCCACGACAACCTGCCTGATATTATCAGATACATAGCCGGCACATGACGAGCCCTGCTGAAAGGCAAGTCATATCCGCGAAACAAGCCCGTGGCCTGATCCTGATCCTTGGCATTCTCACTGCCTTTGGCCCAATGTCCATCGACATGTATCTGCCCAGCCTGCCGGCCATGGCGGCGGACCTTGGCGCGCCCGTGTCGGGCGTTCAAATGACCTTGAGCAGTTTTTTCATCGGCATGGGCCTGGGCCAGATGTTTTTTGGCCCGTTGAGCGACCGGTTCGGCCGTCGCCCGCTGCTATTAGTTGGCATCGCCCTCTACGTCGTGACCTCAGCCTTTTGCGCGTTGGCCGGCGGCATTGAAATGCTGATAGGCCTACGCCTGTTGCAGGCCCTGGGCGGCAGCGCGGCCTCTGTCATAGCGCGGGCCATGGTGCGGGACTTTTTCACCGGCGACGAGGCCGCTCGCGTGATGTCCCTGATCATGCTGGTGATGGGTGCGGCACCTTTATTGGCACCAATCGTTGGCGGCTATGTTTTATTATGGTTCGATTGGCGGGGAATTTTCTGGGTCCTGACCGGGTTTGGTTTGCTGTGCTTCCTGCTGACCCTGATATTTGTCCGGGAAAGCCATCCGTTCGACCGGCGCGCCAGACATGGCTTGGTGGGCATGCTCGGGGTCTATGGCCGGGTTTTATGCCATCGCAGCGCCATGGGTTATTTACTCGCCAACGCCACGGCTTATAGCGGCATGTTCGCCTATTTTGCCGGCTCCCCCTTCGTCTTTATCGAAGTTTATGGCGTGGCGGCAGAGGACTATGGCTATCTGTTCGCCTGCAACGTTATCGCCTTGATGTCCGTATCTTTTCTGAATGCCCGGCTGGTCACGCGCTTGGGGGCCCATAGGCTATTCGCTATCGCTGTCCGTATCATTGCCATCGTCGGCATCGTGCTGTTGGTCAACGCCATCACTGGTTTTGGCGGCCTGCCGGGCCTTGTCATCCCGCTTTTAGTCTATGTCGGGTCCTTAAGCATGATCGGTGCCAATGCCATGGCCCTGGCCCTGGACCGTTTTCCCCAGGCAGCGGGCAGCGTCTCGGCCCTGTCGGGGGGTCTGATGTTTGCCGTCGGGGCATTGTCAGCCGGCGCGGTTGGCCTGTTTCATGACGGCAGTGCCCTTGCCATGGCCGCCGTCATCACCGCCACGGGTCTGGGCGCCCTTACGGCGCAGATCTGTCTGACCCGCGATGATAGCTAATTATTGTCTACGAACGCCGACATGTGGAAACGCGCCTGCGGGCTGGCATAGTGATATTCCCTGCCGATGAGGCAGGCCCGCCGTGCCTGGCAGCCAAGGTTCATACAATCATCTCCCTGGGGTTGGCGCATATGATCAACACAGGCGGGCACATTATAGGCCGCTTCACTGAACGCGTTGACGGGGCACGTGTTGAGGCAGGGCCGTTCAGCGCAGGTATCGCACGGATTTATCGTGAATGGCGGTGGCACAGCCATCACATAGGCAAAGATCAAGGCACAACGATAGGCATGCCACAGGCCGTATTCGGGATGGATCAACGGCCCGATAGGTGACGGGGACAGCCCCTCCCCCCGCCGGGCCCATTGCAGGAACGGTGGATAGGGGGGACCATCGAAAGGGAAGACAATGTCCGCGCCCAAGCTTGCCGCCAAAGGCGTCAACATGGCCCGACACCATTTATCTAAAGCGTCCGGACCGCCTTCATGGCCGGCAAAATGTTGCCAAAGGCCGGGGCCCGCATTGCCGACCAGGACCACCGTGCCCGCGCCGAGGTTATCCTCCCCGTCGGGATGAAAACCGCCGCGCGGGATCAGACCCAACGCTCCAAGGGCCTGGGAAACCTGTTCATAGTCCGGCTGTTTCATATGGCTGTCGCCTCTATCTGCATTCCATGGCATCTTGCAGGCAATGAAATTGAAAACAAGCACCCGACGCCCACTATTTTTATCTCTGATCATCAGTTTGGCTTTGCTGCTGGGACAATGCCAACCGGTGCCCAAACCTTTTGCCGCCTCCCACAAAGGTGATTTCAGCGCCATTCAGATCGGCCCCCGGGCCGGCCTGATTATAGAGCCCATCGCGGGCATGGCCGATGCGGCATTTGCACAGGCCATGGCACAAGCTATGGCTGGGGCCCTGGGCCGCCGGGATATAACCGCCTCCACGGGAAAAGGCCACCGTCGTAGCCATCGCCTGCGGGGTGAGGTCGCGTTGTCGCCGACGGGACAATTACGCCTGACATGGCACCTTGCCACGGCGGAGAAGGCGGAAATTCTAACGGCGACGGTGACGGAAAAAGTTGATCCTGCCAAATGGCGGCGAGGAGATGCGCCATTGCGGCAACGGTTGGCGGAAAAATCAGCGGATGCCATTGACCAGGAATTGCGCCACATGGAACGGGGCCAGGGTCGACGTATTGCGCTGGCCGCCGTGACCCTGGGCCCGATGGATGGCATTCCCGGACGGGGCAGCGATGATCTGGCCAAAGCAATGACAGCCGCCTTGACGAAAGCTGGTGTGCCCCTGGCTGACAGCCCCCGGGACGATGCTTTTATCCTGCTGGGCAGCATGCATGTGACAAAGGCCGCTACGGGCCTGCGCCGCATCGAAGTTATTTGGCATTTGATCCGCCCCGATGGTCGGGAATTCGGTAAAATCAGCCAGGCCAATAACGTCCCCGTTGACCAATTATCGGGCAACTGGCCTGCCTTGGCCCAGGCCATCGCCCAGGCAGGCGCGCCGGGTGTCCGCGACCTCCTGCGCCGGGATACGGGAGGTTAGCAGGCACACCCCAATGTGCTAAACTATGACCTGTGCATAGGGAGACGTTTTCATGATTGATCATAATCCTCTTTGGGGTGCCGAACTGGACCATATTCGTTTGGATACGGCTGATCCGTCGAAAACCGCCGCCTTCTATCGGGATGCTTTTGCCATGTCGGAAAAATCTCTTGCTGACGGCAGTACCCTGCTGCAGGGGGAAGAGCGCCGCCTGATCGTAGGCTCGGGCATCGCAGGTGACCAACCCTATAGCGCCTTTCGTTTTGCCGATGAGACGCGACTGGCGGCGTACAGGGCCCATTTAACCGCCCAGGGTATGAACTTGATGCCATCGCCGACGCCGTTATTTAGCGACGGGGCTTTCGCTGTCTCAGACCCCGATGGCCGGCAAATGGTCTTCGGCGTAATAGACCCCGCACAAGATAATGGCGGCAGCCCCGAGGGTCACCCGCCCCATCCACCGGGCCGCATGCAGCACGTGGTCGTCGCCACGGCGGACCTGGCCGCGATGATGGCGTTCTATGAAGATACCTTGGGCTTTGTGGCGACGGACCACGTCCTGCGCGACGACGAAGACGGCGGCCAAACCTTAACTGCCGTGTTCTATCGCTCCACCAGGGAACATCATTCCTTCGCCATGTTCCTGTCCGATGCGGCGCGCCCGGATCATCACGCCTATGAAGTATCCTGCTGGAACGATATTCGTGATTGGGCCGACCACATGGCGACGTTAGAGATTAAATTGTGGTGGGGCCCGGGCCGCCATGGTCCCGGCAACAACCTGTTCTTCATGGTTGAGGATCCGGACGGCTACAAAGTGGAAATCTCGGCCGAGTTGGAAAATATGGCCGACGATGATCCTGTCCGCCAATGGCCCCACAACGAACGCTCCCTCAACCTTTGGGGCCCTGGCTGGATGCGGGTGTGATTCTTTGGCGCTCACGCAATGTGCAAGGGCACATAGCTCCGCACAAGACGATATGGTGGCGGCGCAGTGGCACCGGGCTGCCGTCGCAGCCGTTACTTGAGATTGGTATTAAAGGCCGGAGCCCTGCCACCCTTCGGCGGCTTCAGCGGGTGCTGAGGTGAGGCCGGCGGCTTTGATGCCCTGGATGGCGCAATATTCGTCCTTGTCCGAGGTATCGCCGCTGATCCCCACGGCACCGATCACCTGACGGTCGCCATCAAGCACCAAAACGCCGCCTGGTACCGGTACGAAACGGCCACCCGAGGCACCGACAAGGGCACCCTGAAAGGCCGGCCGCTCGCTTAGGCGATCGCGTATGGTGCGGCTGGGAATGCCCATGCCCAGCGCGCCCCAGGCTTTACCAGTGGCGATATCGACCCGCAGAATGCCGGAGCCGTCCTGGCGCTTCAAGGCCACGGTGTGGCCGCCTGCATCCAACACCACCACCGTCAAGGGCAGCATATCCTCCAACCCGCCGGCAGCCATGGCCGCGTCAATGATCTTGTCCGCCGCGCTTAAGCTCAAATCGGTTTTCAGATCGAAAAGCTTGGGTTCTGCCATAATGTTTTATCTAATACCTAACCGAGGACCTTCCCAACACCTATCGAGTGCGGTGACGGTCAAGTTCCGGATTATCAAAGGGCTGGAACGCTGTCAGCTCCTTGGTTTCGTAATAATGTTTCAACGCCCAGACGCCCGAGGGAAAAGCAATTTCGTTCCAGGGAATTTCATCCCAGGCGTAAAGGTCCACTTCCAGGCTTTCCTCTCCCGCGCCGAATTCCGGGCTGGTCATCTTTGCCCGGTACATCATATGCACCTGACTGATCCGGGGGATATTATAGATCCCGATCAGGGCATCAATCTCGATATTGGCGCAGGCTTCTTCCAGGGTTTCCCGGGCGGCACCCTCTGCCGTGCTTTCGCCCTCTTCCATGAAGCCGGCAGGCACTGTCCAATAGCCGTGGCGCGGCTCGATCGCCCGTTTGCACAACAGGATCTTGTCTTCCCAGGTGCACACGGCACCCACCACGATCTTTGGATTGACGTAATTGATCCAGCCGCAATCACCGCAGACATGGCGTTCATGGGTATCCCCGTCGGGAACTTCCCGGGCGAAGGGATAACTTGCTATAGGTCCATTATTCATGCCCCTAATGTGGCATCATGGGGCCCCTGCGTCCAGATCGAGGTTGTGGTATAATTGACCCATCGTAACGATCAATAGGGTTCGGATCATGGACGTTGTCTTACAAAGTTTCGCCGCCGGTTTCCCGGTATTGATGCTGCATCTGCTAGTCACCCTGGCGATGCTGGCGGGCGGCGTTGTGCTCTATACAATCACCACACCACATAAAGACTTCGCCCTGGTGCGCGAAGGCAACCTGGCCGCCGCTATTTCCCTGGCAGGTGCCATATTGGGATTGGCCATACCCTTGGCCTTTTGCATGGCATCCTCGGTCAGCGTGGCGGAAATCGTCATCTGGGGCGTATTGGCAGTATTTGTCCAGATCCTGGTGTTTCGTCTGAGTGATCTGCTACTGCGCGATCTGTCCAGCCGAATTGAGAGTGGTGAGATGGCAGCAGCGGTATTATTGGCGGGTATCAAGTTATCAGTAGCCGCCGTCAACGCCGCCGCGATCTCCGGTTAAGACGACCGAGCGCTTTGTCATGAACCGCCTGACCTATCTGATTGCCATATTGGCCGTGCTGTATGGCGTGGTCAGTGCCCTGATGGGCGGAGAAGACGGCCCGCGCAGGCCGCAGATATCATCCCCTGAAACGACATCCCCTGCGCCTTGGCGGGGCGCACAGAAGTTGCCCGACAGATCCACCGGTCCCACCATCGAGGTCGATGTAGGTGCCAAGGGGTCGTCTACCGGCACCGCCTTTGCCATCACCAGCGATGGTTGGTGGCTGACCGCGCGCCATGTCGCCCATGGCTGCGATGCCCTTTGGATCCAGACCGCCCCACGCAAGGGCTGGCGCGTGGCCGAGGTGCATTTGCATCCCAATGCCGACCTCGCCCTTTTACGCACCAACCAGGGCCGGGTGCCCCTGACCCTGGCCCAAGGTGCGCCTGGACGTGGCGAAGACGGCTTTTCCCTAGGCTACCCGCAAGGCAAGCCGGGCGATGTACATGCCAGGGTGATCGGTCAGGCGCGGATGAAATCCGTAGGCCGCTATCGCATCAACGAACCGATCCTGGCCTGGGCCGAAGTCTCCCGCACGCCGCGCAGCCTGCCCGCACTGGGGGGATTGTCGGGCGGTCCCATGCTGGATGACCAGGGCCGGGTGGTCGGCGTCCTGGTCGCCTCGTCCAAACGCCGGGGCCGGGTCATGACCGCGGCCCAGTCATCCATCAATGATTTGCTGGCCAATTATCCCGCCGCCCAAGCCAGCGCCGGTGCCTTGTCCCAGCGGATTGACGGCAACAGCTTCCGCCAAACCGGGCAAAGCCTGCGCCGGGATCTGACAATTGCCAAAGTCCTGTGCCGGGTACGTCAAACCCGGCGTCGCCCCAGATGAAACCCAGATGAAACCCTGATGAAAACCAGACCATAGGTAATACAATGACAAACACAGTCGCATTCGAACGCAGCCACGACATTCTCATCAATGCACCGGCCGGGGCGGTCTTGGACTATGTCTCCAATCCTAACAGCTGGCCGGAATGGATCATTGCCTCGCACGAAATGGACAGCCCCGACCGGCCCCTGGTTGAAGGCGATACTTTTCGCGAGCAATGGCATACCCGCACAGGCGGGGTGGAATTAAACTGGAAAGTGACCGAATGCCAATCCCCCAACCTTTGGATAGCGGAGACCATGACCTCTTTCATCGGCCTTATAATTGCCCGATATGACGTGGAGCAGGTGGGCGACCAGGTGCGCTATACCCGCACGATTACCAACCCCGCCAGGCCCAAAGCCCCGACGCCGGAAATGGTTGAACGTATCGACGCCGAAGCCAAGGTTTGCCTGGAAAATATCAAACGCAACGTTGAAGCGAAGGTCGCCGCAAGCGCTTGACTATTCGAGGCTTGACTATTCAGGCGACAGACTACGCTCCACAATGCGGGCAAAGAAGCTGGCCCCATAGACCAGCGCTTGGTCATTGAAGTCATAGTCCTGGTTATGCACGGGCATGCTGTCGGCACCATTGCCTACATGGAGGTAGCAACTGGGCACTTGTTCGGCCATAAACGAAAAATCCTCTGACCCCGTGCTGGGTGGAAGTGACCTGGTCACTTGATCAACCCCGACCAGTTCATCGCATACCTCTGCCGCCAGGGCGGCTGTGGCTTCCGCGTTGACCACAGGATGGAAGATAATTCGAAAATCCACTTCGGCACTGCCCCCATGCGAGGCTGCGATACCGCTGGCTAATTGTTCCAGCCGGGCCCTAATTTTATTCATCACATCCATGGAGAGGGTCCGAATGGTGCCGGAAAGGCGCGCGGTTGCCGGAATTACGTTGTAGGCATCACCCGCGTGCACCTGGGTGATGGACAACACCGCTGTCTCAGTCGGAGAAATATTGCGCGCCACAATTGTCTGCAAGGCACCGATCAATTCACCGGCAATGGTTACCGGATCGACGCCTTGATGGGGGAAGGCACCATGGGCACCCTTGCCCGAAACCTCGATATCAAAAAACGCACCGGCCGCGGTGCGGATACCGGCCGTTGCATCAAAGGTGCCCAAGGGCGTTCCCGGTGCGTTATGCATCGCGTACAGGCTGTCGCAGGGAAATTGATCAAACAGGCCATCTTCGATCATGGCCCGGGCACCGCCGATGCCTTCTTCAGCCGGTTGAAAGATGAAATTGACCTGGCCGCGAAAATTCTGCGTTTGGGAGAGGTATTTTGCCGCCCCCAGCAACATGGCGCTGTGGCCGTCGTGGCCACAGGCATGCATGACACCATGGTTGGTGGAGCGATGATCAAAGGTATTCCGCTCGACAATCGGCAGGGCATCCATATCCGCACGCAGACCCACCGCCGTGGTCTCATTACCCACCTTCAGAACACCGACGACACCGGTCTTGCCAATGCCCCGATGCACCTGGATACCGAATTCCTCCA
This sequence comes from Rhodospirillaceae bacterium, assembly GCA_018660265.1. Classification (GTDB taxonomy): domain Bacteria; phylum Pseudomonadota; class Alphaproteobacteria. The sequence continues at coordinate 40,563 of JABJKS010000027.1, forward strand.
GCTTCGCGGCGACAAATTCCGCCGTGCGGTTTTCCTCAAACCCCAGTTCCGGATGGGCATGGAAATCTTTACGCCAGTCCTGGATTTCGTCTTTCATGGCAATGATATCGTCAATAAGCGGCATCTTTATAACCTCAATTTTCTTTGTCGAAGACCTACTGTCTATATGGAAATCACCGGCCTGAACAGAGAGGAGCCGCGATCAACTCTTGACGTTCACGGAATGAACGCAGTAATGTTCGTGACGTGAACATTGATTCGATTCTGACCATTCTGGACCGCCCATGAGCAGCGATCAAACATTGGATGACGGTGAATTGCCTGCCGAGGGGATTGACAATGAAACCCGCATCACCATGGAAATGCTCCATGCGGTGGATGGGGAGGAACGCCTGTCCCAACGGGGCCTGGCATCCCGCCTGAATATCGCCCTGGGGCTGACCAATGCCTACCTGAAACGATGTGTGCGTTTGGGCCTGGTGAAGGTACGAAAGATCCCACCGAATCGTTACGCCTACTATCTGACCCCGAAGGGTTTTGGCGAGAAATCACGCTTGACCGCCAACTATCTTTTCCAGTCCTTTGACTACTACCGACGGGCCCGCAATCAGTGCGATCAACTGTTGGGAGAGGCCGCCGATAAAGGTCTGCGAAAGGTCGCCCTGGTGGGTGCGGGAGAGTTAGCGGAAATCGCACTTTTGTGCGCCTTACAGCACGATATTGAGGTGGTTGGCGTGGCCGATAAAAAGGCCACGGCAAACCGTTTCCGGCATGTGGATTTAGTCCGCGACCCGGCCTCTTTACCGACCTTTGACCTGGTCCTGATCTGCGATATGAAGAACCCTCAGAGCAGCTTTGAAGAACTGACTGGCCAATATGGTGCCGAGAGGATAAGAGCACCTGCATTGCTAAAAATTTCCTCTCCCCTCCTCCAACAATTGGGTGCGGATCACTCGGAGACTAACCCATGAGTTCCCCTTCCAGACAATGGTATGCGGTCTATACGCAAGCCCGGATGGAGATGTGGGCGCGGAGCAATCTGTGGGAGCGTGGCTTTGAGGTTTATTTGCCGCAATACCGCAGGGAACGACGCCATGCGCGCAAGACGGATTGGGTCAGCGCGCCATTATTCCCCCGTTATCTGTTTGTTGCCGCCGATCCGAAAGCCGGCCAACGGCGCTCTATCAACAGCGCGCCGGGTGTCATCAGCATGGTCAGCTTTGGCGAACGGCCGGCAACGGTGTCGGATGCCCTGATCCAGGACATCATGGCGCGGGAAGATGAGCACGGCCATGTACAACTGGTAGATCCGAACACATTGTCACCAGGCGATCAGGTTCGCCTGCACAGCGGTGCCATGGCTGATCACATTGGCCTGTACGAGCGCCGGGGCGATGGGGAACGGGTTGTTATCCTGTTGAACCTGTTGGGCCGCGAAGTCAGGGTCAAGGTGCCCAGCGATTCCATTGCCCGCGTGCTTTAGGTAGGATACAGACAGCTAACCGGTCGCAAAAACCGGTATTGTCCATAGCGGGGATGAGGCACCACATGACACGCAATGCTGCCATTGCGCAGGCCACGGAACATTTTGATAGCGGCGATTTTTTCGATGATCTGGCCCGCCGGGTCGCCATCCCGTCGTCTGCACAGGTGCCGGCTTTACGACCGGAGCTGGACCGTTACCTCGCAGAGGAAATGACGCCAACCCTGGAAAGCCTCGGCTTTCAGACCACCGTTCATCCCAATCCCGACGCCCGTGGCGGGCCCTTTCTGGTGGCGGAGCGGTTGGAGAACCCGAACCTGCCCACCGTATTCAGCTATGGCCACGGCGATGTGGTCCGTGGCTTTGAAGGGGACTGGCGCGACGGGCGAGACCCTTGGACCATGGTGAAGGGGGGCGTGACCGACGGCGGGGATGAAAGTGATCGTTGGTATGGTCGCGGCACGGCTGACAATAAGGGCCAGCATTCGGTTAACCTGGCCGCCCTGGCCGCTGTCCTGGCGGTACGTGGACGGCTTGGATTTAACTGCAAGATATTGCTGGAGATGTCCGAGGAAGTCGGCTCTGTCGGGCTGGCGGAATTTGCTTCGGAACATCGCCAGGAACTGCGCGCCGATTTGCTTTTGGCATCCGACGGGCCGCGTCTGGCACCTGACAAACCAACGCTGTTCATGGGTAGTCGGGGTGCCTTGAATTTTGAACTGACAATAGACCTTCGTGAAGGTGGCCATCATTCGGGGAACTGGGGCGGCCTGATCTCCAACGCAGGCACCCGCCTGGCCAATGCCTTGGCCACCTTGGTGGGGCCGAAAGGTGAAATTCTTTTGCCCGCCCTGCGACCCGAGGCAATCCCTGCTTCCGTCCGGGAGGTGCTATCCAAGGTTAAGATGGGCGGTGGTCCCAATAGCGGCGGAGGCCCGGAAATCGAAGAGGATTGGGGACAGCCTGGTTTGAGCCCGGCAGAGCGGGTCTTCGCCTGGAACGCCTTCGAAGTTCTGGCGATCAAGGCCGGCAATCCCGATCAGGTGGCCAATGCCATTCCCCCCAACGCCACGGCCTGGTGCCAAATCCGCTTTACCGTAGACCGGGACCCGGAGACATTTTTGCCCGCCATCCGCGCTCACCTGGACGAACATGGCTTTCACGATGTGGCCGTGGGTCAACAGCATGACGGCTTTATGATGAAAGCATCCCGCCTGTTGCCCGATCACCCCTGGGTACAGTGAGCCCGGGCCTCTTTACAGCAGACAACGGGCGCGGAACCGACAATTTTGCCCAACTTGGGCGGCTCCCTCCCCAATGATGTCTTTGCCGAGATATTGGGTTTGCCTACCATCTGGGTGCCGCATTCATATGCTGCCTGTTCACAACATGCCCCCAACGAGCACGCCCTGGCACCGGTTCTGCGGCAAGGTCTGCAGATTATGACGGGGCTGTTTTGGGATCTGGGTGAGGGCGATGTGCCCGAATGGAGAACCGCATGAGCGTCAAGAGCATAGAAATCGGCGGACGGTCGGTAGGCAATGGCGCGCCTGCATTGTTGATCGCCGAAGTCGGCCAGGCCCATGACGGCAGCCTGGGTACGGCACATGCGTTTATTGATGCCTCAGCCGCTGCCGGGGCTGACGCGATCAAGTTTCAGACCCATATTGCCGCCGCAGAATCGACCCTGGATGAGGAATTTCGGGTCAAATTCTCAAAGCAGGACGCCACCCGGTATGACTATTGGCAGCGTATGGAATTCACCCCGGAACAATGGGCCGGCCTGTCCGGACATGCGGCGGACAAAGGCCTGATTTTCTTAAGCTCCGCCTTCTCTGTTCGGGCGGTGGAATTGCTGCACGCCTTGGAGCATCCGGCCTGGAAAATCGGTTCCGGCGAATACAAATCCGCCGATTTGATGGCAGCCATGGCGGCCACCGGCAAGCCCATTTTACTCTCTACAGGGATGAGCCGCTGGTCAGAGATCGCCGAAAGCGCGGCAGGCATTCGGGCCCTGGGCGTCGATCTGGCGCTATTCCAATGCACCTCCCGTTATCCGACACCCCTTGATGCGGTTGGCCTGAACGTCATTGATAAGTTGCGCGACGACCACGGCTGCCCCGTCGGCCTGTCCGATCACAGCGGCAGCCCCTTCCCGGCGCTTGCCGCCCTGGCCCGTGGTGTTGATATGATCGAAGTCCACGTGACCTTTGATAAAGGTCTGTTCGGCCCTGACGTGCCCGCCTCCCTGACCTTTGAAGAATTCCGCCAGGTCGCGGATGCCCGGGCCGCGTTTGCGGAAATGGATGCCAACCCGGTGGACAAGGACGTCGTGGCGGACGAAATGGAAACCATGCGCGGGCTATTCACCAAAAGCCTGGCTCCGACGCGGGCCCTGGCCAAGGGAACCGTACTGACGGCTGAGATGCTGACGGCAAAGAAACCGGGCACCGGAATTGCCGCCACCAGTTTGGAAGAATTTATCGGCCGCAGCCTGGCACGGGATGTTGTGCCCGATCGCCTGTTGCGGTTAGAGGATCTGCAATGAGCACAAAAGGCCCAAAGCGCAAGATCTGCATCGTCGTCAATAGCCGGGCCAACTATGGCCGCGTTAAATCCGTTATGCAGGCGGTTAAAGATCATCCCGACCTTGAATTGCAGACCATAATTGGCGCCTCGGCGCTGCTTTATCGGTTTGGCCATGCGGTGGATATTATCCGTGCCGATGGGTTTGAACCCTCCGCCACGGTTTATTCCATTGTTGAGGGTGAGAACCCTACGACAATGGCCAAATCCACCGGCATGGCGATTATGGATTTATCCACCCAGTTTGAAAACCTGGCACCCGATGTGGTCCTGACCGTTGCCGACAGGTTCGAGACCATGGCGACCGCCATCGCGGCGTCTTACATGAACATTCCCCTGGCCCATACCCAGGGCGGCGAGGTAACGGGATCAATCGATGAAAGCGTGCGCCACGCCATCACGAAACTGTCGCATGTGCATTTCCCGGCCACGGACTTGGCGGCGGACTATCTGCTGCGCATGGGGGAGGAACCCGACCGGGTGCATATGACCGGCTGCCCGGCCATCGATCTGATTGCGGATCTGGATATGAACCTGCCCAAGGATTTGTTCACGGACAATAAGGGCGTTGGCGCGGACCTGGACCCGAACCAGCCCTATCTTGTGGTCTTGCAACATCCTGTCACCACGGAATTCGGCGAGGGGTTTGAGCAGATCCAGGAAACCCTGGCCGCTGTTGTCGCCCTGGACATGCAGACAGCCTGGCTATGGCCCAATGTGGATGCGGGTTCTGACGATGTTTCAAAAGGCCTGCGCATGCATCGGGAGCATGTGGGCGATGGTAAGCTGCATTTCTATCGCAACTTCAGTCCCGAGGACTATGCCCGCCTGATCGGCAATGCAGCTTGTCTGATCGGCAATTCATCATCCGGACTGCGGGAAGGGGCATATCTCGGCACCCCGGTTGTCAACATTGGTACCAGGCAGAGCAATCGTGAACACGGTGCAAATGTGACGCATGCAGCCTATGACCGGGCGGATATTGAGGCCAAGGCGCGGGCCCATATCGCCCATGGCAGCTACCCCCAATCTAAAATATTTGGTGATGGGACGGCTGGTAGACAGATCGCGGATATCCTTGCGAGTGCGACCATAAACGTGCAAAAACGCCTGACCTACCGGCCCTGATGACGCCCGGCCAGAGCCAGAAATTACATGACGCCGTCAGGGCCCTAATGCCCGTGGCGGAAGATATCTTCACAGATGTGCGGGCTGCCAGCCAAGACGATATTGGTGTAACACGGCCGGCCTGGAGCATCCAAGACCAGGCCGCTGCAGATATTCTGTCAGCTGCCGCCCGGGACCACGGCCTGTCGACCCGGCAAGATGCTATTGGCAACAGTTATGCCACATTGACGGCACCGAATGGGGCGGGGCGGGACGAAGCAGCGCCAGGCATTCTAACAGGCTCTCATTTAGACTCGGTCGCCCGGGGCGGCAATTTCGATGGCCTGGCGGGTGCCGTCGCCGGCGTTGTCGCCTTGGCGGCCATACGACAGGCAGGTTTACAGCCCGGATGCAATTTGACTGCCATGGGAATACGGTGCGAGGAAAGCGTCTGGTTCGGCATTGCCTATATTGGTGCCCGCCTGGCCGTGGGTAATATGGACCGCGCGGAGTTCGATGCCCTGGTGCGTCTGGACAGCGGGCAGGGGATCGCCGCGCACATGTTGGATTTGGGCATTGCCGCCGATGATATATGGCGCGCCGGACCGCCTGAAATCAGTCCGGCCAACACCAAGGCCTTTTTGGAATTGCACATCGAACAAGGCCCCGTGCTGGTAGAGCAGAATTTACCTGTGGGCATCGCCACGGCGATACGCGGCAATCTACGTTTTGGCGATGCGATCTGTTATGGCTCCTATCAGCATTCCGCCGCCACGCCGCGCCGCCTGCGCCAAGATACGGTTTTGGCTGTCAGCGAATTGCTGCAGCGGCTGGAAGCGTTGTGGCATGAAATCGAAGATGGTGCTGACCCATCAGCCGTCTTCACAGTGGGCAAATTATTCACCGACCCCGTTCACCACGCCCTGACCAAGGTTCCCGGCGAATGCCACTTCTCACTTAATTTCGGCAGTACGGAACAGGCTTCCCAGGACCGCTTTGGCGCGGCGATCACCGCACTGACGGCGGAAATCGCAGCCCGTCGCCGGGTCCGCTTTGTCATGGGCGCACCCGTTGGCTCATCGCCGACACGCCTTGATCCCGGCCTGCGGGCCGGCCTTGTGCAAAATGCCGGGCGTCTGGGCATCCCCTGCACGGAATTCGCGACCGTCGGCCATGATGCTTCCATATTTGCCCGCGCCGGCATCCCCGCCGCCGTATTATTGGTGCGCAACAATGACGGCAGCCACAACCCGTATGAAAAAATGGCGATGGCAGATTTTGAACAAGGGGTGCAGGTGCTGGCCGCCACCATGATGGAACTGTCAGCTTGAAAAATCTTCCGGGCGGTTGGATAGTCAACGCAATATCGGCGCTAAAGCCACGAAGAGGAATGGAATCATGAAACCAGTGTGTTTGGTCGTAGGTGCCGGTGCCGGCATCGGAGGCACCGTGGGGAAACGCTTTGCCAAGGAAGGCTATCACGCCGTTCTGTGCCGGCGTAGCGATCAAGACGGCCTGAACACTTTGGTGGCGGATATCGAAGCGAGGGGCGGCACGGCGTCTGGATATCTGATGAACGCCGTCCAACCGGATGTCATTGAAGAACGCATCGCCGCTATCGAGGCCGATATTGGTCCTATTGAAGTTGTGGTTTTCAATCTGGGGGCCCAAATCGGCAACCGGGCCTTGGCGGACACCACCTATAAGGCGTTCGAGATTGGCTGGCGCATGGCGACGTTCGCACTGTTCCGCGTCGCCGCCACCCTATGCCCGTTGATGGAAGAGAGAGGCAAAGGCACGATTTTGGTCACTTCGGCCACGGCAGCGTTGCGTGGTAACGACGGCCAGCACTCCCATGCCGCCGCCATGGGCGGGCGGCGGATGCTGTGTCAAAGTCTGAATGCGGAATTTGGACCCAAGGGCATTCATATTGCCCATATCCTGATCGACGGTGCGGTTGATGCCCCGGATACATTGGGCAAAATGCTGGGGCCGGAGAAATTTCAGGAACTGCGGGAAAGTCGTGGCATGGAGAATGACGGTCTTATGCTGCCCGAAAAAATTGCCGATACATACTACCACATCGCCCAGCAACATCGATCAACCTGGACCCACGAAATTGATATGCGGTCATTTTCAGACGTGCCCTGGTGGAACAACTAGGTCCATTTCGCTCATGCCTATGCATAAGCGCCGGACCGCCGTCACCGCATCCGCCAGATCATAATAACCAAGGCCAAGGCGGTCTGCTGCACCCGCAGCCAGGCGTGCAGCTCGGGCAAGACCAGTTTCGGACTTAAAGTCACGGGCAATGATCGGGGGCAACATTCCGGCAACCCGCCCAGCCCCGGCCCCATCAATCATGATCATCCGAACGCCATTCAGTGGCTTCATACCGGTCATACGCATTTCTTCAAAACAAACTAAAATTCTCCAGATTATCGCCTCAACGTCTGCGCTACCACAGACAGAAACCATGTACGCAGGGCGTAGTTTTCTGTCTGTGGGCACAGGTTGCAAGATAACTGCACAATAATTGCAAGTTAATTGCACGTAACTTTCAAGCTTCGCAGAGGCCGCTCTGAAATAATACCCACTCGTATAAATGGTCGATTGCCGCTGTTCCGACAATCTGGCTAGCAAGAATTGAGGGCGAGAATTAACGCGCTAAAGGAGTGCATTACAATGAAGATTAATTTCGCCTTTCACAAAGGCATACCTGCGATCATAGGTGCCGGAACGATAATGACATATGTGGCTCTTTCGGGTGTCGCGTCGGCCGCCGTTGTTGGCCCAACCGCAAGCGATCACCAGTGGATCAGCGTAACCAGTAGGACGTGTGAAAGTCCACTCACCTATGCGGAAATCGTCTGTGCCGCAACGGGAGGTGGCTCTCTCGCAGTCACCGAGGTTAGCGGTTCGGAGGCACAGGGCTATAACATACATGATTTTGGTGGCGGCAGCATCAGTGGAAACGCCCTACGAGTATATTCCCAGAGTAGCAGCTATGTTGTACGGACAACTGCCATTATTGAGGAAACATATACGTTGCTCGGCCCCGACGGCAGCACAGGTGACAACATTGCTCTCGATCTCAATTTTGCCGCTGATGGCTTTTATCAATTTATCGATGACCGTTTTGGCCGAAGGGGTTCAGGGCATGGCTATGCCACAATCAAAATTGGCAACTTCATGTCAGCTGACGGTCTGAACATTTTTGTGCCTGGCTCTAGTGCAGCCCTCGCCACAGACAGCGACGACTATCGGGTTACTTCTGACGAGAAGACGAAACCGCTCTTTAAAGAGTTCGACCTACTAGCCTCCACCACCATGAACGTGACGACAGGCATGGACTTCAACCTTGCCTTCATGTTTCAGGTCGTCAGCACAGGCAGCGTCATCGTGGATGGCTTGAATACGGGATTGATTAATTTCGACGTTCCCGATGGCTATACCTTGACCGCATTAGGCGGAACCACTTTGCCAGAAACGGCCTCAACCGTTCCCGTTCCGGCAGCTTTGCCATTGTTCGGCACGGCCCTCATTGGATTGGGATTTGCCGGATATCGACGACGTAAGGCACAAAACGCCTAAACAACTTGCACACAGACGAACCTAAGCCGCGCCCCCATAGACGGCGGCCCTCACAGACGGCGACCTTCGGGTCGCCGTTTTCTGTTATGGAATTGGGGAAACGCAGCGCTAAACTGCCGGCCCATGGGGCGGTTGAGTTTGTTTGGAGGTGCGCGGTGGCGGGTTTGAGATTGGTGGTCATAGGCGCGGGCCTGATCGGGCGGGAACATTGCGCCTTGATAAGCGATCATCCGGGTGCCGCACTTGTGGGCCTGGCGGATGTTACCCCCGAAGGGCGGCAATATGCGGCCAGCATAGGCGCGCCGTACTTCAGCGACTATCAACAGATGTTGGAAGAGGTAAAGCCCGACGGTGCCATCGTCGCCGTACCGAACAGGCTGCATGTCGCAGCCGGGCTGGCCTGCCTTTCCCGGGGCATTCCTTGTCTGATCGAAAAACCCATTGCCGATACTGTCGAAGCTGCCATGAATTTGGTGAAAGCCAGTGAGGCCGCCAATGTGCCCATTCTTGTCGGCCATCACCGCCGCCATAGCCCGGACATACGCGAGGCCCGGCGCATTATAGAGGCAGGCGCGTTGGGTAAGCTTGTGGCCGTCAACGGCATGTGGCTGGCCGATAAACCCGATGACTATTTTCAAGCCGAATGGCGGCGGGAACCTGGCGGCGGGCCCCTATTGATCAACCTGATCCATGAATTCGATTGCCTGCGCTTTATTGTCGGCGAAATTGCCTCTGTTCGCGCCTTCACCTCTAATGCGGTGCGTGGATTTGACGTTGAGGATACGGCCAGCATTGCCCTGCGGTTCGAAAACGGTGCCCTGGGCAGCTTTTTGATGAGTGACGCTGTTGCCGCCCCCTACACCTGGGAGGTGACCTCGGGGCAGGCCCTGTATTTCCCCCATCAGCCGGGGGATTGTTATTTTTTCGCCGGCCGGGAAGGTTCCCTGGCTGTACCCAGCATGAACCTTTGGCGGCATGATGGCGCGGGTAAGAATTGGCAGGATCCCCTTGTCCGCCAGCATATGCCCCTAGATGGGACGCGCACCTATCGCAATCAGATTGATCATTTTCTGGCCGTCATCGCCGGTGAGGTAAAGCCACTGGTGAGCGCCCATGACGGCATGATGACCCTGGCCGCGACCCTGGCCGTGGACACCGCCGCGCGGGAAGACCGAACCGTCACGGTTCAGGAAATGCTGTCATAGGCATAGTCATGGGTACGGGCATGGGCATGAACATAAATTGACCGAAAGATCATCAACTCTTATCACCGCGTCCCTGTCGTTGGGCCTTATGTTTGGTCAGTTGGCGATCATGGCGGTCCCTGCCCTGACGATGGATTTGGCGGCCCTTTGGCAGTTGGACGGATCCCGCATCGGATGGCTGGGCGGTATCTATTTCATAGGTTATGCCGTTGCCCTGCCGTTCCTGACGGGCGCGGCCAATCGTATGGACGGACGCATTGTCTATGGCGTCGCTGCCGTGATAAGTGCTGTCGCCTCATTCAGCATGGCACAGTTTGCTGATGGTTTTTGGTGGGCCCTTGCATTGCGGTTCATAGCCGGATTTGGTTTTGCCGGTATACATATCATCGGCATGAAACTCCTCGCCGACCGTTTGAGCGGCCCATCGCAGGCCAGAGGCAGTGCCTTTTATACAGGTGCCTTTGCGATCGGCAGCGGCTGCTCCTTCCTGGTTGCGGGTATTCTTTCAACGGCACTTGGTTGGGAGGCTGCCTTTGTGGGGGCCGGGATAGGGTCTTTGTTGTCATTGCCCACACTGCTTTTGATCGGACCAGCCGTGGCGGGCAACGAAATACGATCAGGGCGACTATTCCCTGACTATAGGCCAGCGCTGCGCGATGCTGAGGTCATTCGTTATATTGCTGCCTACGCCGGGAACCTGTGGGAGGTTTTCGCCATTCGGGTCTGGTTCGTACCGTTTCTGGCCTTCAACGCGGGTTGGCAACAAGACGCTGTACCGAATTGGGACCCGGCAACCATCGCGGGGTTGTCGGTTTTGATTGCGGTGCCGATTAATCTCGCCATCGCGGAATTGGCTCAGAGGTGGGGGCGAAGGGCGGTTATATTCTGGGTCTCCCTGGCGTCGGTCATCGTCTGCCTGCTTCTTGGCTGGCAGGCATCCAGCCCTTATCTGTTCGTGCTTGCCGCCTTGCTGGTTCATGGTGTGACAAGTTACGGCGATGTCGGTGCCATATCGGCCGGCTTTATAGGAGCGTCAACGCCCCAAACGCGGGCTGCGGCGCTGGCATTGTTCGGCCTGATTGGGTTCACGGCCGGGTTCTTGGGGCCATTGGCCGTCGGGCTGGCGATTGATGGCGGTGGTGGTCGCGGGGAACCCGTTGCCTGGTTCTGGGCCTTTGCTGTTATGGCCTTGGGCTCAGTTGTATCGGGGGCGGCCATGGCGTGGAAGCCGCGCCCGCGATATGGGCGCGGCTAAAATTCTTCGTTGGGCAAAGCGCCGAAAATTTCCGATCTGTGCAGCCAGGCGCTAATTTCGCCAAGTTCCATGCGGCACCACGCACCTTTGCAGGCGAGCAGTTTGCCGATCACACCGGCTTCGGCGCGCAGGACAATGCGGGATTTGGCATCCGGCGTCTGGTGGAGATCATTGATATCACCACGCAACTGCGCCATACGCCGCCCGCTTAACAAAGTGCGGTGCATCCAGCCTTCGGTACCATCGGTATCGCGCACCTTGCGCCAGTTTTCGAATTCCGCCATGACCATCAAGGGCATGCCCTTACGTTGATAGACCCAACTAATGGGATAGCGAACCCCGGGCCCGGCCCGCATTCGCGCAACATCCTTAGCCAAGGAAACAAATCGGGGGACCGCCAGACCAGAGGCACCGGGATGGATCGCAGCCGCCGCTTTCCCAGCACCTTCTTTTGCTATGGCGACGTTATGCAGGGGCGCGACAAAGGAAAATGCGGCCAGCGCCAGGGTCATAATTATGTGCGGGATCAACTTCACAGCGAACTTATGCCAAGGCTGCGGCGACCGGGTCAAGCGGGCATTCTTCACCTGCCTATTTGTCCCCGGCCTCCGCTTCTGCTAGAGACAATGTAGCAATAGTTTTTCCGGCCATTTCCGGCCTCATGAATGTCTGCGTGAGATAAAATCATGTCGCAAAATAAACCCCTAGTCATCGTCACCCGCAAGCTGCCGGACGTGATCGAAACACGTATGATGGAGCTATTCGACACCCGACTGAATGTGACCGACGACCCGATGAGCCATGAAGACCTGATCAACGCGGTCAAATTCGCCGATGTTCTGGTACCAACCGTGACCGATAAAATTGATGCGGACGTGATTGCCAATGCCGGGGAGCGGTTGCGCCTGATCGCCTCGTTCGGCACCGGGTGGGATCATATCGACCATAATGCCGCGCGCGAAAGGGGCATCATGGTGACCAACACACCCGGTGTACTGACCGAAGATACCGCAGACATGACCATGGCATTGATGCTGTCCGTGCCCCGCCGTGTGACAGAGGGAGAACGGGTCCTGCGCGCCGGCGATTGGCATGGTTGGGGCCCAACATGGATGCTGGGACATCGCATTTCGGGCAAACGCCTCGGCATTATCGGCATGGGCCGTATTGGTACCGCAGTGGCCCGGCGAGCCCGTGCGTTTGGCCTGTCCATTCATTATCACAACCGGCATCGCGTCGATGCGGATACGGAGGCTGAACTAGAGGCGACCTATTGGGAAAGCCTGGATCAGATGCTCTCTCGCATGGATATTATTTCCGTCAATTGCCCCCATACGCCGGCAACCTATCATCTGCTGTCGGCCCGTCGGCTACAGTTACTGCAACCGCAATGCTTTATCGTCAATACGGCCCGGGGCGAAGTCATTGACGAAGATGCCATGGTTCGCCTGCTGCAAGAGGGGCGGATCGCCGGTGCTGGACTGGATGTTTTTGAGCACGAGCCCGCCGTCAACAAGAAGCTACTGGCTATGGGCAACGTGGTCTTGTTGCCGCATATGGGCTCCGCCACCATAGAGGGTCGGATCGATATGGGGGAAAAGGTGCTGATCAACATTCGAACCTTCGTCGATGGTCATAAGCCCCCGGATCGTATCATTGACGAATCCCTGTTGCCGGCTTAGTGGTGCGCGAGACACGATTCCGAAGAGTCTAGCAGTCTGCTGAAAAAGGCCTAGCTATTTTGGTTTGTCGAGGTTTTTGGCCTCGGGATGCGGTGGGCTTTGGATTTCAGTGTTGGTTTTGCGGTTTTTCTGATTTTCTGATGGATTTGGATGGGTTTGGCTGTCTTTGGGCAGACTCCGAGCCTGGTTCATGGTGATGCTCCGAGCAACTTCGGTAGTCGGATCAAGTTATAGGCAGCCAAGGCGAAGGTGAATTGGGCATTGACCCGTTCAA
>JABJKS010000039.1 GCA_018660265.1 Rhodospirillaceae bacterium
AAAAAATCGGTTCCATGCTCGGATGTTTCATGCCGAACATCGCAATTGGCGGCTTCTTCGGTCCTTTTCTGGCAGGGCATGCCTTCGACCTTTGGGGCAGCTATGACATCCCCATCCTGGTGTCCGGTGTCTGTGGCCTGGCCGCAGGCCTCGTCGTACTATCGATGCCCAGCCGTGCCTATGCCGCCACGGCGTTTCAACGTTAAGAAGGCGGCGCAAATTTCCTTGCCTACAACATCGGAAAACCAAATAATGGCGAGGATAAGTTTAGACACCGGCGGGCATGAATGACTATGGATGATCCGACCCTTGATGCCGTCGTGGCGCATTTCACCAACGTCCCTTACATTGGCGATGAAGCGTTTGACACCTTTTTGAAGCTCCACGCCTGCCCTGTTGATTTATCCACGGTTCGCCTGCGCTTTCTCAGCACCATGGCATATCTTGGTGATGCGGGCGATATCCTACCGGTCCTCGAGGAATTGTTTGAACGGGATCTGCCGGAATTTTCCGATGGTCTTGAGATGCTGGAATTTTCCCGTCCATTTCTTGGGCTTTGGCATGAACTCGACCGGACATTGGGCCAGGACCTGATAATTCTGTCGCCAATCCCCAATGCAGGGTCCAGTGACGATCTGATGACGCTGCTGCAGCTTCGGGAAGAGGAGGTCTTCATCGGCTTTCTGGAAGGGATTTGGGATGCAGAGGATGAGGCGGTACTGACAGATGTGGAAGCGGCCAGCCTGACCGCCCTTGAAAGGGCCTCTGGAAAGTACAGCCGTCTTATACAAAAACGTTATTCCGGGTCGAGGGCCGCATGGGACGGAAGTGTGGATGACGACCTGGCGGAAATCATCGCCACAGACAGAATAGTCGAGCAACTCGTCCGGACGGTCGTGGACAGCCTACGGGTCGCGCCGGTGGGGGAGCGATCAATACGTTTGCGGGCGAACGCTCTTATCGATGCGCTTGAATTCACGCCTGGTCTGCCTCGGGATGCGATCAATGAATGCATCGCCCGCAAGGATGAAATGGTACCCCTCCTTCTCGATGAGCTGGAACGCCAGGGATCTGATGGCCGCGATAACGCCCTTTTCTTCATTATCCATATCCTTGGTGAACTTGGTGAGGCCAGGACATTCGCGCCTCTCATGAAACTTCTGAATAGTAGTGCGAACCGGACAGAGGACGTCCTTGGCGATGCTGTTACGGAAAACCTGCCCAAAATTCTCATTAGCACCTTCGATGGGGATACCGCGCTGTTGTATCAGCTGATGAATAACGAAACGGCAGGCGAATTTGCCCGCAACGCCGCGTTCGAGGCGTGGAGCTATTTTGTCGCTGCCGGTCAGATCGATAGAACAGAGGCAAAAGATTATCTTTCGTCGTGCTTTGTGAAGCTTCAGCCCCGCGAAGATAACTATGTCTGGATCGGCTGGCTCTACGCAATTTCAAATCTGGGATTTACAGAATTGAAGGATCTGGTTGGAAAAGCATATGACATTGGTTTGGTCTTCGAAGGCCATATCACGCGCGGGGAATTCAAGGATTTGGTCGAAGCTGTCGCACAGACGGATGATCTGGTTGCCCATTTAAAAACCGAAAACGTCGAACCTTTCACCAGCACAATTGATGTGCTGTCAAAATGGCACGGTTTTTCCGAAGAATATCTCACAGCGCAAAAAAAGGCTGCGCAAACCAAGCAACCTTCCCTGCCAAAGATTGGCGGCGAAATACCCATTATCAACGAATTCCGCGATATCGGCCGAAATGATCTTTGTCCGTGCGGTTCGGGTAAAAAATACAAGAAATGTTGCCTGCAATAGGCTCGGGTCAGTTGTGACTTTCCAACAACCGACGGGCGATGACCTGGGCCTGGATCTCGCCGGCCCCTTCGAAGATGTTCAGAATGCGGGCATCGCACAGAACGCGGGAGATGGGGAATTCCAACGAGAAGCCATTTCCCCCGTGGATCTGCACCGCGTTGTCGGCGGACGACCAGGCGACGCGGGCGGCCAGCAATTTCGCCATGCCTGCCTCCAAATCGCAACGCCGGCCTTGATCCTTTTGCCGGGCAGCGAAGTAGGTCAATTGCCGGGCCATCATGATCTCCACCGCCATCCAGGCGAGCTTTCCGCCAACCCTGGGGAAGCGCAAGATGGCACCGCCGAATTGTTGCCGCTCCATGCCGTAATTCAGGCCCAATTCAAACGCGTTCTGGGCCACGCCCACGGCGCGGGCGGCGGTCTGGATACGGGCGGATTCGAAGGTTGCCATCAACTGCTTAAAACCATGGCCCTCGGCCCCGCCCAGCAGGTTATCCGCACCTACCTCGAAGCCATCGAAAGCAATCTCGTATTCCTTCATGCCGCGATAACCCAGCACCTCAATCTCACCGCCTGACATACCCTCCGCCGGGAACGGCGCATCCCCCTCACCCCGTGGCTTTTCCGCCAGGAACATGGACAGGCCGCGATAGCCCTTTTGATCCGGGTCCGTGCGGGCCAACAGGGTCATCATATCGGCACGGGCGGCATGGGTGATCCAGGTCTTGTTGCCCTGAACTTTATAGACATCGCCGTCCCTGATAGCCCGCGTCCCGACACTGCCCAGGTCGGAACCCACATTGGGCTCCGTGAAGACAGCGGTGGGCAGGATTTCACCCGAGGCTATTTTCGGCAGCCATTCCTTGCGCTGTTCCTCGGTGCCGCCGTGCAGGATCAATTCGGCAGCAATTTCTGAACGGGTCCCGAGGGAGCCGACGCCGATATAGCCACGGCAAAGTTCCTCCGAGACGACACACATGGCGGTCTTGCCCATGCCGTGGCCACCGTATTCTTCCGGGATGGTCAGCCCAAAGACGCCCATCTCGCTCATCCCGTCGACAACGTCCATGGGGATCAACTCATCACGCATATGCCAGCCGTGAGCATCCGGCGTGACGTAATCTTCAGTGAAGCGGCGGAATTGATCCCGGACCAATGAAAGCGTTTCATCCAGTCCCAACTCGCCAAATTCGCCGCCCGATGCCGCGTCAGCCAACATCCCCGCCAGGCGGTCACGGGTTCCCTGGGTGTTGCCGGTGGCGATCAGGCGCTCCACCGCCGCTGTGCGAAAAGCCGCAACATCGTTCGCCGTCAAACCCATATCAGCCGGGCGCACCACCTCAATCTGGCTCATCTGAATACCGTTGGCCATTTCCGTCAGATAGCCCCCGTATCCCATGCGCAACAGCAATTGCTCCAAATCACCGAAATTGCCGTCGCCCTGCAATTGTTCGGCCCAGGAGAGGCATTGGCGCAGGGCCTCGTTGTAAGTTGCCAGCCAGGCCAGACCATGAACGGCAAACTGCTCCGCCTCGATCAGGGCGGGATCAATCGCGCCGTCGGTCGCCACCATATCCCGCACGCTTTGTCGCGCCCGCCCCAACAAGCCATCCGCCGCCGCCGATCCTTCGCCGCACAGGGTGAATAATTCGTCGGCGGCAATCTCTTCAATCCGGCGGCTGGGGGCTGGCATAATTTTCCTCGTCCTACTCACAATTTAGGGCACAGAACGAAACGCCTCTGATAAAACGCCCCGTCAGCTTTAATGTTGCCTATAGGGTGATTAGCGATTTAGGGACAGAATGTCGAGTGCCCGCTTCGAGCTCCAAATCAAGTCGGCCACTACATACCGAAGGCGACAAAGTAATTTAATTTAACTTCCCAAGCTTGTCATGATGTCTTCTTCCTGGACGAAAGAACTATGATGACGAGATTGGCACCGCTAAATCTTCCCGGCGTATCGTAGCGTATTATTCAGGATCAATTTTCTCTGCCCCATTGATTTTTGTGCTTCGTCTTGCACCTTGGAACTTAATATCTGTGTGAGTCCAAGAATTTTCTGACTTTTTCCAGGATCGGCAGTGTGTAGGCGAGGTCGTTGTCAGAAAGCTGTCGTGACAGACCTGCGAACAAGGGACTGATGCTGTGCACACACTGTGTGCGCATGTCGTGCCCGGCGTCAGTGATCGTAACGAGTTTGGCGCGCCCGTCACTGGGGTCAGCTTTGACGTCCACCAAGCCACGTTTCTCTAGCCGCCTGAGCGTATTGGTCATCGCCCCCTTGGTCACTTGAAATGCACTCGCCAGCCGTGCAGGGCTCCATTCACCGCCCAAGCGCGCCAAATGGTTCAGTACGGCAAACTGAGACTTCTTGAGGCCGTCTGGCAATCCACGCTCAAGCCGGTTGGTGGCCAATTGCTCGATAATGCCAATTTCAGTGAAAAATCGAAATGCAAGCGGGTCTTCGGGCGGTGTCACTTTCAACTTTCCCTTATTCTGGTTTCCAGCGCCCAGCGTGGGGCGGGGCCAACATCTTCCTTCGCAAATCCAAGACGAGCCAGCATCTGCAAGCGTTCGCCGGGCTGTTTGGCTAGCTCATCATGGACAGTTTTGTAGTACGGCGCCATCTCAACGTATTCCTGTAAAGCCTGGCTCATAGGCTGCATTGAGAGCCTGTCCGCCGCCGCCTGAAGCGCTACACGCATATAAGCCCTGCCCGCTTCGATCTGCGCGGTGCGATCACTGCCCTGGGTCGTAATCCAAACAAATCCCATGGCAGACATTGCCCCCGCATCAATCATGTCGAGGCCGATTTGAAAGGAACTTGAAGCCGGATCGGCAAGGCTCTCACGGGACAGCACACCGAAAATGCTTAAGGACTCCAAAAAAGCTCCGCCCAAAGATATGCCGTCTGGATTTGCCTCGATTTCCGCGCGCCCGATACGCATCAGATCAATACTTTCTTGATAAGCTTCAGGCGTCATGATTTCGGCTACCATGGCATCGCGCGTCAAGGTTCGTAGGTCGTTCAGCTGTTTTCCGTCGCCTGTCGTGCCAACCAGTGCAGAAATTGCCGCAACACCTCGCAGACGCCCGAGCACACCGTCGTCAATGATGCGTTCGGTGTCAAAGGGGTCGCGGTTGGTATGACGGGTTAGGACATGGGCAAACAACGGATCGGGAGCCAGTCCGTCCTGTTTTACAAGCGATAGCTGGGCGATGGGACGCTGATCCAGGCGATCGTGGTTCTCGCCATGGGGGAAATACCGAATGTCGGCCATGTAGCCTTGCTCTGCAGCAGAAATGGAAAACAACTCCAATAAACAGCCCAGCCCGATCACAATTTGTCGGCTAAACGGGTCCGTTGCCGGAAGCAATCTTTCAAGATCACAGTATAATTCCGCTTCAGTATCGCTTTTGATATCGATAATCCAAGGTTGTCGGTTGTGCGGATTGGGGGCCAAAATAGCGTAAGATAAAGCTCGGCGCATCGGATCGGAATATTGCGATCCCGCCGCGTTCCAAGGCTCAAGAGCATCCGACGGGGTACGTGTTGCAACGAACCCGATGCCTCCTGCGGCGACAATAACAGCGCTCGATCCAACTATTTTTAAAAACTTGCGCCTGTTCATGGCCGTTTCTCCCGTTCATTATGATAATTAATTCAACGTTAAATCATATATGATTTAACGTTGAATTAGTCAATACTGAAAAGGGGGAAAAGCAAACAAGGTTGACTTACTGGACTGCACCCTTTGATTTAATACGATTTCTATTGGAGTGGCAGATTTGAGGAAGTATTAGGACTGGCGTCAAGGACGCGATTTGCTGGCAGTAGGACGGTAACCGTGGTGCCTTCGCCGAGGGCACTTTCGAATTGTATCATGCCGTTATGCAGTTCGGTCAGCCCTTTGGATAACGACAGGCCGAGCCCGGTGCCGTCATAACGTCGGGTCAGACTACTGTCCACTTGGCGGAACGGCTCAAAAATAGTCTTCATTTCCTCGGCGCTCATACCAATCCCGCTATCCCGAATGCGGATGACGAGATCATTGCCTTCGGTTTTTTCTGCCGCTACGGTAATGCTTCCACCACTGGGCGTGAATTTCACGGCGTTTGAAATAAGATTGATGATAACCTGCTGCAGCAATCGCTGATCGCCCAGCAATCGTATTGGCGTCTCCATTGACTGAACGGTAAACTCAAAGTTTTTGTTGCGTGCCTGGACGGTGAACATGCGCCGACACAACTCAAGCAATTCGGCTAAGTCGATTTCCGATTCCTGCAATTCAACATGGCCGCTATCGACACGGGCAAGGTCGAGAATGTCGTTGATGATTGCCAGTAGATGCTGCCCGCTGTCCTGGATATCCTTCATATACGACTTGTAGCGGTTGCTGCCCAGTGGTCCGAATATCTCACTTTTCATGACGTCGGCAAAACCGATTATGGCGTTTAGCGGCGTGCGCAATTCATGGCTCATGTTCGCCAGGAACTCGGATTTGCTTTTGTTTGCGGCCTGCGCCTCTGCCAACGCATGCTCGATTGTCTGTTCAGCCTTTTTGCGATCGGAGACGTCACGCGTGACCCCCTCGACGCCGCTAATTTGTCCGTCATCATCATGCACAAAATGCGCGTTTGTCCGGACCCAGATTTCAGTCCCATCCTTGCGTTTCAGCCTGCTTTCGAAATCGCGAATTCGTCCGCCGTTGGCGTTCAATGCTTCAAGAAAGACCTCGCGTTCACTTGGATCGGCATAGAAGTCTCCCAGGGGATATCCGATAAGTTCCTCGACGCTATATCCGAGCAGATCGCGCGCTGAAGGCGACGCAACAATGATGCGGCCATCCTTGCCCGTCCTGTAGTAGGTTTCGTCGAGACTGTCGATTATCGAGCTATTACGCTTCTCGCTTTCGCCGACATCAGACAGGGCGCGACGGTTCTCCGCTAGCAGATCCTTGAGGAAGAACACGGCCATGAGCGCCAGAACGCTGACCAGAAGACCAGGCAGTTCATCTAAAGAACCGATGTACATCAGCTGCCAGTCCGTGCTCCTGGTTGCGAGAGTCCAGGTCTGGCGCACGGCCATGAAACCAATCATCGCGGCCAAAAATGTTAGCCGCCAGTCCCGGATTCGCCTAATGAGCAGCAAGGCAGCGCCGAACGCCAGGACACGAACCAGTATTGAAATTAGCAGAATTGCACTCATAAATATTCTCGCGGCCTGACTTTCACCATATTAGGGTCCGTGGACATTTAAGGGATTCCCACAGACTCTGAAATGTGATTCAAACTTCCTTTTGAGGGGAGTTTTCATGAACACGGATCGATTTGTCATTAGCGACGATACCTGGGCGCGGATTTCGGAGCAAGTCCCAGG
>JABJKS010000056.1 GCA_018660265.1 Rhodospirillaceae bacterium
GGGATAGTTTCTTTCATGGTGAACCGTAGGTTTTCCTGGTGTCGTTGTTTCGGTCTAGACATCCAAAACACTACGATATTTCAACAGGTTAATCTACGTTCACCGCCTAATTCAAAGGCTGGAGTGAATAATTCAGGTTAGTTGTTGCTGCGCTCGCAGTTGCGGGCGTCACCGCTTTTCTTGTCAAAGGCTACTTGCAGGGCAAGGAGGCTGAGATTGCTGAAAGCGGCAAAGCCCAAGACGGCGACAATGTGCCTGCCGTTAAAGTCCTTGTCGCATTAAATAATTTGCCTGCGGGCACAATCGTCAACCCCGATCTGTTTCGCTGGCAAACCTGGCCGGAAGATGGCCTGGCACCGGAATTTATTGTCCAGGGCAGCAAAAATAATAAATCGGGGGTGAAACCCGCTGATCTGACTGGCTGGGCCGTGCGCCGGGGGATCGCGGCTGGTGAGCCAATTAACAAAAAGAGACTGATCGAACCGGGTACAGCGGGTTTTCTGGCCGGCGTTCTGGGCCCCGGAATGCGGGCCGTGTCCACCAACATTAATGCTGAAACAGGTGCTGCCGGCTTTATCATGCCGGGCGACCGCGTCGATGTGGTCCTGACCCAGCAGGTGCGCAAATCCAAACGCAAAGACATTCAATCGGGAAGTGATCGCGACAAAGTTATTTCCGAGACGGTGATATCCGATGTGCGGGTGCTGGCCATTGATCAGGCTTTCAACGACATTCAGGAACAGACCCGTGTTGGTAAAACCATCACCATGGAAGTGACCCCGAAACAAGCGGAAAGTCTGGCCGTCGCCAAACGCATGGGCCGCGTTTCGCTAGCCCTACGAAGCCTGGTTCGCGACCCGAAAATCGAAACCAAATCCGCTTTCACATCAGATGAAGAAGTCAGCCGTTTTCTGCGGGGGCGCTCATCCGCCGTACCGCGGGTTCTGGTCGCAAGGCAAAACCTGCCCGCTGGCGCGCTCCTGCGGGACACAGATTTCACCTGGCAGCAACTGGCCCCCGGCGATAACGGCGAAGACAATATATTCGAAGCCCTGGAATCCCCCGTCGCCCTGCGCGGCTCTTTCCTGAAAGGCGCGGTGGATGGCCGTAAGCCAATTCTGCAAAGCAACATCATCCGGCCCGGTGAACAAGGCTTTATCGTTGCCGCTTTGGAACCGGGCATGCGGGCGGTCAGTGTCGCTGTGGATCAGGTGCGCGGCGTATCAGGGTTTATCTCCCCGGGCGACAAGGTGGATCTGTTGTTGACCCATGAAGTTAAGGACACGACTGACAAGCCTGTTTTGACCCCGCGGCGTTTTACGGAAACCATCGTGGAAGATCTGCGCCTGCTGGCCGTGGAACAGGTTGTCGATCCGAAATCGGGCAAACCGAAAATTGGTGAAACCATCACATTGGAAGTCACCCCGCAACAGGCCGAGATTGTAGCCTTGGCGGCTTCCATGGGGGCCCTGTCATTGTCCGTTCGTTCGGTCCCGGCGGGGGAGCCTGATCTGGATAGAATAGTGTCGTCAGACCTTGGGGTCAGCCAGGCATTGCTGGATCACGTGATCCTTGGCACCAAACGCGATCCGGACCTGGTGCGCCGGCGAAGTCAGCTGAACCGTATTAGAAATGCCGGCGGCAATTCCAATCGAAAAAAATCCGCGCGCACGCCAGCGAGGGGCAGCAGCAACCGGTCTGTAACCATTTACCGTGCGACGGCACCTTCAACCGTCGTCATAGAGAGGTAACGGCATGTCAGCACGTGCTCTCATATTCGTACTCGTAGCGTTTTTAGGTTTGGGCTGGTCCCATCTTGCCACGGCGCAGAACGGTCAAATTACCGTCCCCACATCTGACGGTGAACAGATCGAAATCGGCACCCTGGAATTAAAAGACGGCCTTCCCGCACGCGGCGTCAGCCTGCCCGTGGGCAAGGCACGCCTGATACGCCTGCCCATGGAAGTACGCGATGTGCTGGTCGCCAACCCGGCCACCGCCAACGTGGTGGTCAAAACCCCCCGGCTGATCTATCTGGTTGGCTTGGCTGTCGGTTCCACCAATGCTTTCTTCCTGGACGCGGACGGCAAAGAATTGCTGCGTCTGGAAATTCAGGTCGAACTGGATGTGGTTTCCGCCAAACAAACGGTCAAGAAACTGCTGCCCCAAACAGATATCAAAATCACCGCCGTGAATTCCCATCTGTTCCTCACGGGCAGTGTGCGCTCAGCCGATATTTCTGAAAACGCCCGGGTGATCGCGTCCCGCTTTGTGGCGGAAGAAGCCAATGTCATCAACATGCTTGCCGTGATCGAAGATCAACAGGTCCTCCTCCAGGTTCGGGTGGCCGAGATTTCGCGCAACGTCCTCAAAGAATTGGGCGTCAACCTTTTCGATGCTGTGTCCGGTGCGTTCTCCACCCTGACATCAGGCGATTTCGCCTTGCGGGTCGGCTCGACAGCGCCGACGACCGATACGCCATTTTTCAATGCTGGAGGGTCCGTCTCCTCGAATGCCGGGGACACCCTGACGGTCGCCATCAATGCGTTGGAGCGGAATGGCCTGATCAAAACCCTGGCAGAGCCGAACCTGACGACCATTTCGGGTGAACCGGCAACCTTCCTGGCGGGTGGTGAATATCCCATTCCCGTATCATCGAGCGATGGCGATATTTCAATCACACAGGAGCCTTTCGGTGTCGCATTAAGCTTCACCCCGGTGGTCCTGAATTCAGGTCGAATTTCCCTGCGTATCTTTACCGAAGTCAGCGCGCTCTCCAACAATGGCGCAATTACCCTGGCCAATATTCAAGTACCGGCCCTGATTGTACGACGGGCGGAAACCACTGTTGAATTACCCTCGGGCGGCAGTTTGATGATTGCGGGTTTGTTGCAGGAATCTGAAACCGCTGGCATCCGCGGGGTGCCAGGCCTTAAGGACGTACCGATCCTGGGCAGTTTTTTCCGTAACAACAGCGTCGATAAATCCGAATCTGAATTGATCATTGCGGTCACCGCCTATTTGGTCAAACCAACCGTGCCGAGAAAAATTGAAACGGCCGTTGACGGCCTAATCCCTGCCTCCGACTACGACGTGTTTCTGATGGGCCGGCTGCAGGGGATTTATACAGGTGGCGAGAAAACAACCACGGCCTCTTTAAAAGGGCCAATCGGATATATTCTGGAGTGATGGAGGTCCAAAAATGAATAACCTGCAATCATTCCCGCAGCCGTTCCGGCGGTCGTCCCCGCAGTCGTCCCCGCAGTCGTCTAGGAAGCATCTTTCAAGGCTGGATCGACGCGCTGTCGCCGGCCTGGGAAAAATTGCCGCCGCGATTGCCTGTCTTGGCTGGTTGGCCGGATGCATGCCCAATACACCGAGCGCAGCAGCGGGCCCGGAAACACGCTATCCCTATATTGTGGAAAGCCAATTGGTAACCCAGCCGGTCGTTTACCAGGCCGACGCAATACAGTTGGATAGGGTTGAGACGGGGCGCGTTGATGCTTTCTTGAACCAATTTTTCAAAACGGGAGGCGGCGTTCTTGAAATTCGCGCAGCCTCGGCGGCAGATGATCCCGTCGTCAAGGCGCGGGTGCAGGCTTTGCGTCAACACGCCTTGATGCGCGGTGCCCAGCCCCATGAACTACGCCTTCGTCGTGTAGCCGCCCCCAATGGCAGCGATAGCGGCAGTGGTCCGATCATTCTGAGCTTTGAAAGCTCCACCGCGAAGGTTGCCGCGTGTACGCAGCGTAATGCGCCAACGGCGCACAACCCATCTAATATGACCCATCCGGATCTGGGCTGTTCCTTGCGCAGAAATATCGCAGCGATGATATCCAACCCCTCGGACTTGAAAGAACCGCAGACGGAACAACAGGGCGATTCCATGCGACGCAGTCGGGTTATTCGCAACTATCGCGCCGGCGAACCCACCGAAGCGACCCGGGGCAGCAAAGAATCCGCCGGCTCCATTCGTGGCCTTGGCCAATAGGAAGTTAGGCCCATGGCAGACCGTGATTACAAATGTAATAGCTCAAACCACGACGAACGCTGCGCAGCAGCGGTTAAGTTTAGTGGAAAAGATGTAAGGGAGTGGCGCCATTCTTAGGATAAACGTCAATGCCTGGCTGTTGACCGAGGCCTCCAAGACCACCGTTGAAAGTGGCCTGGGCGACCGAAAAATGTCGCGCTCTAACGTTGAAGCGCGGGTTGGCGGCATTGAGGCGGCGATCGCCCATTATCAAGACAATGCGACGCCGCAACTCATCCTGTTGGAAACCGCGGCCGACGGGGAGGAGATGCTGAACGAGTTGGAACGCCTGGCGGACGTCTGCGATGCGGGCACCAATGTCCTGATGATGGGGCACTCCAACGACATCACCCTCTATCGCGAGCTCTTGCGGCGCGGCGTCGCGGAGTATTTAGTGGGAGAAGTTGCGCCACGGCAAATTCTTGATGCGGTCTCAGCCATTTTCGAAGACCCCGATGCCCAACCCATGGGCCGCTCCATCGCCTTTATGGGCAGCCGGGGCGGCAGCGGTTCATCCTCCATCTCGCACAATGTGGCCTGGCATCTTGGTCAGGAGTTCGGCGAAGAAGTCTCGGTCATCGACCTTGATATCACTTTCGGGACCGCCGCGTTGTCATTCAATGTGGAATCCCAACAGACCTTGGAACAGGCCTTGGCGGACCCAAGCCGCCTGGATGATCAATTGCTGGAACGCTTTCTCATCGAATGCGATGAAAATGTCAGGCTGCTGGCCTCGCCCTCCAATCTGGATGCGGAAGAGCGCCTGATGGCGGATTCCCTGGATCGATTGTTGGAATTGGTGCGCCGCCGGTCCTCTTTCGTGGTTCTTGATGTACCCCATCGTTGGGCCCCTTGGGTCCAGCAGATACTGCTCGATTCTGACGAAACAGTTGTGGTCGGCGTACTCGATCTATCAGGCCTGCGGGACACGAAAAACCTAGTTGATCGCCTGCGTCAGCAACGCGGTGCCACATCCCCCGTGCGCATGGTCCTAAATCATCAGGGCGTTTCGAAAAAAACAGAACTGTCGCCGAAAGATTTTGAAAACGCCATGGACATGAAGCCGGATGTCATCATCCCCCATGCTCCTTCCGTTTTCGGTGCGGCCCTCAACAATGGGCAAATGATCGGGGAAGTGAATAGCAAACACAAATCCGCGGAAAGCTTACGGGAACTCGCCCTGATTGTCAGTGGCCGGCAGCCGCAACAAAAGGCTAAGAAATCTCTGCTAGGTCAGTTAGGCTTGCAAAGCAAAGCAAAAGCTAAGGCGAAATAGAGATGTTTGGCAAACGTACTGGCGGTCCCGAGGTTAAGGCGACACCGCCGCAAGTCTCTACCACAGAGACGCCGGAAAATAGCCCCAACGCACCGGAGACGGCAAAACCAGTGGCGGAGGCAACCCCTCCTGCGCCTGTAGAGCTGGTCGAGGATGCTGATACCGGTAGCGCCCATAACGACATGTTCGGCGACGAGCGGAACCGATATAACGAAACCAAGCAAAGCATTTTCGCCTCGTTGGTGGAAGCGGTTGATCTGACTGAACTTGGGAAACTGGACTCGGCTCAGGTGCGCGAGGAAATCACCGATATTGTCGGCGAGATCATTGCCATGAAGGCAATGGTTCTTTCGAGCACTGAACAACAAGCCCTGATTACTGATATTTGTAATGACGTCCTGGGACTGGGCCCGCTTGAACCGCTGTTGGAGCGGGATGATATTGCCGACATCATGGTCAATGGGGCGGAAAAGGTTTACATCGAAGTTGATGGGCGCATTGAATTGACGGACATTAGATTCCGCGACAATGCCCAATTGATGAATATTTGCCAGCGGATCGTTTCCGCGGTGGGACGGCGGGTTGATGAATCCAGTCCAATCTGCGATGCGCGCCTGTTGGACGGCAGCCGGGTCAACGTGATCGGACCACCGTTGTCTATTGACGGCGCGACACTGACAATTCGGAAATTTAAAAAAGATAAACTGCGCCTGCAGAATTTGGTCGATTTTGGTTCCATCACCCCCCTGGGCGCAAAATTGTTGAGCGTCGTCGGGGCCTGCCGCCTGAACATCCTGGTCTCAGGCGGCACGGGTTCGGGTAAGACGACTTTGTTGAACGCCCTAACCGCCTTTATCGAAGAGGGCGAGCGGACAATCACGTGCGAGGATTCAGCCGAGCTGCAATTGCAGCAACCCCATGTGGTCCGCCTGGAAACACGGCCCCCCAATCTGGAAGGCGCCGGCGAAATTACCATGCGTGATCTGGTCAGGAACTGTCTGCGTATGCGTCCGGAGCGGATCATCGTGGGTGAGGTGCGTGGCCCCGAAGCGTTCGATCTGCTGCAAGCCATGAACACGGGCCATGATGGTTCCATGGGCACGATCCATGCCAATAACCCGCGCGAGGCTATCAGCCGTGTGGAGAACATGATCGCCATGGGTGGTTTCAACCTGCCGGCAAAAACCGTTCGGGAACAGATATCATCCGCTATCCACGTCATTGTACAGGCCGCCCGTCTGCGTGATGGCAGCAGAAAGATCACTCATGTGACGGAAGTCGTCGGCATGGAAGGCGATGTGGTGACGTTGCAGGATCTCTACACCTATGAAATATTGGGCGAAGACGAAAATGGTAAGCTGATTGGCGAGCATAAACCGACCGGTCTGCGCCCATCGTTTTGGGACAGAGCAAAATATTTTGGCCGGGAACAGGACCTTATCGAAGCGTTGGGGATGTAACGCGCGGTTTCAGCTGGTCCTGCACCGCAGGGTCCGAAAATTGGAAGCCGCACTGGAAAAAGACACCGGAACTTAACACCGGAACTTAATGCCGAAAACGGATAGTGGAAACGAATAAAGGGAGGCGAACATGGAATTGACAACTTTGGTATTTATGGTCGCCGGCGCGATATTTCTTTCTATGACCGTCCTGACTTTTCTGCTCGTCATGCCTCAGATCAAGGCCAGATCCAATTTGAAGCTGCGCATTGCCACCGCGGCGGGCAAGTCGGGTGGCGTCAGAGGCGGGCGCGCTGGCAAGAATGAAGGCGGCGGGCGCAAGCGGGATATCCAATCGCGTCTTAGGGAGGTGGAGGACTCCAAAACAAAAAAATCCTTTGCCGTGAAGATGCGGGAAACGCTGCGACAAGCGGGTCTGCGCACGTCTTTGCGAAATTATTTTCTTCTCTGTGGCGGCCTGTCCGTGGTTGCTGGCGTACTATATCTTTTCATGGGCTATCCCAAGGTCGGGCTCTTGCCTGTTGCCATTACGGTTGGCCTTGGATTTCCGCGCTATATTGTCGCGCAAATGTCCAAACGCCGCGTCGCGAAATTCACTAAGGAATTCGCCAACGCTGTGGATATTATCGTCCGCGGCATCAAGTCCGGCCTGCCTGTTGGTGAGTGCTTGAACGTTATCGCGACGGAAAGCCCGGAACCCGTGGCCGGCGTCTTTCGTGAAATCGTAGAATCGCAAAAACTAGGGCTGTCCCTAGATGCGGCATTGGAACGAGCCCAGGAACAGATCCATACGGCGGAGTTACAGTTCTTTTCAATCGTCCTGGCGATCCAGTCCCAGACCGGCGGTAATCTTGCCGACACCCTTTCCAATCTTTCCGGCATCCTGCGAGACCGCAAAAAAATGGGCGACAAGGTGAAGGCGTTGTCGTCCGAGGCAAAGTCTTCCGCCGGGATCATCGGCTCCCTGCCGTTTCTGATGACGGCGTTGTTGTACTTGGTCAGCCCGGAATATATCACCCCCCTGTTTACGGAAAACCTAGGTCAGATCCTCATAGCGGGTGGCTTGGTTTGGATGAGCATGGGAATTTTTATCATGAAACAAATGATCAATTTTGAAGTCTGATGGACGGCATCCTTACACCTGAAAATATCATCATCGCCCTTGGCAGCATTGGCGCGTTCCTGACCATTGTCGCCTTTGGCCTACCCATGCTGGGCAATGATAATCTGAAGTCGCGGCTGAAGACCGTGGCGGCACGTCGGGAAGAACTAAGTGCTGCGGCACGGCAGAAATTTACCACGCAAAACTCCTCCCTGCGCCAGCAGTCGGGCCGGTCCTATGTCACCTTCCTGGTTGATAAATTCAAGCTGATCAATCCCGCCGACAGCGTTGGAATCAAAAACAAACTGGCACAGGCGGGCATGCGCTCGGAGGCGCATTTGTATACCTATGCCTTCTTTCGCTTCGTGGCCCCCATAATATTCGGCCTTTTGACTGCCATTTACCTGTTTCTTCTGGCCAAGGTTGAGATGGGTCCTTCGGCCAAATTGATCTATTCCTTTGGTGCCGCAGTAATCGGGTTTTTCCTGCCGCAAATCCTGGTGCGGAACAAAATTCAGAACCGGCAAAAGGGACTGCAGAAAATATTTCCCGACGCCATGGACCTGTTGGTGATCTGTGTTGAAGCTGGTTTATCCATGGAAGCGGCCTTCCACAGGGTCTCGGCGGAACTGCAGGAACAGGGGCCGGAATTGGCTGAGGAACTTGGCCTGACCACTGCCGAATTGGCATTTTTGCCTGATCGCCGTCAGGCCTTGATGAACCTGGCGGCGCGGACCGGGCTGCCGGCCGTGAAATCCCTGGTGACAGCCCTGGCCCAGGCGGAAAAATACGGCACGCCGATCAGTGTCAGCCTGCGGGTTCTATCCCAGGAACAGCGGGATGAACGGATGTCCCGGGCCGAACAAAAAGCTGGTGCCCTACCGGCGCAATTGACCGTGCCGATGATCGTGTTCTTTCTGCCGGTTCTGTTCGTGGTTCTGATTGGCCCCGCCATCATCAAGGCCATGAATACGCTTTAAGTCGCGACTGGCTGTAACGACCGGCGGCGTCTCGTCTATGGCACTTGAACCAACAGGCAAGGCACGTCCTGGATTGCCAGCCTTAGGCAGGTTTCATCGACCATTTCCCGGTCCGGCACCGGCCTCGAATGAAGCCGGAAGAAATCTCCCCGCCCCGGAACAGTGACCGTTTCCACCACCAGGTCGATATCCTGCAATAATTCCTTATGCTCCTTGAGCAGACGATCCCGCAGGGTCTCGGCCCCGTCTATGGCGCGAAAGCTGCCCAATTGCAGGCGAAAGCCCTTGGTTTGCACGGCTGCAACCTTAATCTCGGCGGTCGTTTCAGGTTTTGTCTCTCCGCTTGCTGAAACCGCTTCTTTCGAAGGCTCCGCGGCGGCTTCCAGCGGTTCCTCCATCGTTGTTTTGGGCGCGTCTTCAGCCGTCGCGGGAGCGGGTGCAAGCGCCGCATCCAGTTGCACCTTAGGCTCTGATAATGATTTAGATACCGATTTAGCTATTGGCATTTCCGGCTTCACCTGCATGTCGGAATTTCCAACAACGGTCTCTGCCATAGGTTCCTTTTCAGGCATCACGTTGGCTTTGTCGTCAGCTTTCGCCTCAATAACGTTTTTGGGTTCTGCCTCCGAGTCGGACTTAACGTCTGCTTCGGCCTGCGGCTCAGGACTGGGCGAAACTGCGTCTATCTTGGGCGCCGGATCCGTCTTTGTCATTGTCATGGCCGTCTTTTCAACGACTGCGACTGCGACGTCTTCTTCCGCCGCCTTTGGTTCCGGGCCGGCCTTAACGTCTGCTTCGGCCTGCGGCTCAGGATTGGGCGAAACTGCGTCTATCTTGGGCGCCGGATCCGTCTTTGTCATTGTCATGGCCGTCTTTTCAACGCCGGCAACTGCGACGTCTTCTTCCGCCGCCTTTGGTTCCGGACCGGCCTTAACGTCTGCTCCGGCCTGCGGCTCAGGACTGGGCGAAACTGCGGCCATCTTGGGGACCGGATCCGTCTTTGTCATTGTCATGGCCGTCTTTTCAACGACGGCAACTGCGACGTCTTCTTCCGCCGCCTTTGGTTCCGGACCGGCCTTAACGTCTGCTTCAGCCTGCGGCTCAGGACTGGGCGAAACTGCGTCTATCTTGGGCACCGGATCCGTCTTTGTCATCGTCATGGCCGACTTTTCAACAACGGCAACTGTGACGGCGACGTCTTCTTCCGCCGCCTTTAACTCCGGCTCAACCTTCGCCATGGCCTTCGGCTCTTCCGATGCAACCTGTATTTCCTTGGCGACAGGTTGCGGTGCCTGAAGGTTCTTGGGGGGCACTTCCGAAGCAACGATTTCGGCCGGTTTCGGCGTCTCAACCATTTCCCCTTTGACAACCTTGGCCAAAGCAGGCGTGGCGTTTGTACTGACTGCCATCCCCTCTCTGAGTTGGCGATAGTAGATCATATTCTGATCGGCAATTTCACGCGGCATATCACGGCGGACATATTGCTCCGCCGAGGCTAAATCCCCCTTCATGGCGTATAACATGGCCAGGTTCTGCCGCATACGCGGTGTCGCCTCTGGCAGAGACGCTGCGCGCTCCATTATCTCCAACGCTTCTGGCAATTTGCCGGATTGGGCCAGGGACAGAGCGAAATTATTCATGATTACTGCATTTTCGGGCGAAATATCCAGTGCCTGACGATAGCGCCGTTCGGCCTGTTCATACATCCCGACACTATCGTAGGCGATCGCCAGGGCGACCTTGATGTCCCAACGTTTTGTCGTCGCCTCCGCATCCACCCTGGACAGACTATCAACGGCTTTTAAAGGTTCGCCCAGGGCCAGTTGCACCTTGCCCAATTCGGCCCGCAACTGCAAATCCTTCGGTGCGCCCTTCAAAGCACGCAAGACAATCGCCTGCGCCTCCCGCGCCTGGCGCAATTGTCGCAATTGTCGCAACCCCCGCGATAAACCGATAACCGCTTCTACATCAGCGGCATTGCGCCGATAAAGGTTGCGATAGTAGCTCACGGCCGTCGCATAATCCCGCCTCTGCTCAAAACTTTCCGCTGCCTGATAGAGGCTACGGTCAAGTCTACTCACCTCAGTCTTCGGCGGCGTGGTCGGCTCTGTCGCGCAAGCGGTCAAAAGCAAACCACCAGCGCAACACAAAAAAGTGAGGCGAGTCACAAGAAGGCGAGAAATGTCTAATGTCATACTTTTTCCAGTACGCAAATGTCCGGCGCGCACCAACAATCTATTGTAATCTAAATGGGTATGACAACATAGGATACAATGGCAAATACTTTCATAATATTGGCGAAACACTACAAAAAATTATGAATGTTTCTGAAATGGTTAAGGATTCATTGTCAATTAGCGGTTATTAATTTTGTATAAGTGATGCTTGCTTTGGCTGGATGTGGTATTTTTTCCGTCAAATCAGCGTCGATTCGATAGGTTGAGGGCAAACCATGAGAACAGCTTTGAGAACGGTAATTACGGGCGCATCCAGCCGTGATCCGAAATGCGGTCTATTACGGGCTTTGTTTTTGGCTGTCCTATTTGTGTTCGTTGTGATGTGGGCCCCAATTCTTCAAAACAATCCCGCCATGGCGGAAGCGCCCGATGTTATTGCGCTGGAGATTGGTAAGGCCAAACTGATCCGACTGCCCGCCACGCCGAATGTGGTGATGCTGGGTAATCCCGCCGTCGCTGATGTGGTGATGGAAGATAATGGCCTGTTATTTTTGCTTGGGCGGGAACCGGGCGAGACAAATTTAATGATCCTGAACCGGGGCGGCAAAGTTATCCTGTCGTCCGCCGTGGTGGTCGGCCCCATGGACAAACGCCGGGTTACCGTGGATCGGGGCCCGCAGACATTCACCCTCAGCTGCAATCCCCGCTGTGTGCCCGTGGCAACACCGAAAGGTTCCGGCGCGACAACGGCGGCAACGGGCGGTAATACAGCCGTCGCGGCGGGTCCGGACAATGGCGACCCCGCAGCAGGTGGTAGCGATGCCGCCTCTGATATCGCAAATGCCTTGGGCAGCTTGTTGGGCCAAAATCCGGCTCAGAAATAATCGGCATGATCGCAATGAACATTCAATGGCGATAAGAGGTCGAGAACGATGAAAGTCCTTGTTGTCGATCCGGATCCATTATTTTCCCGGCTTTTGAAATCGAAGCTGGAGAAGTGGGGCCACCGCGTGACCGTGGCGCATGACGGTGCCGCAGCCTATGAACTAATCGCCAAAGAACCCTTTCGCATGGTGATCATGGACACCGAACTACCCGGCATGCATGGATTAGAATTGTGTCAGCGCATTCGGAACCTGTTGCGGCCACGCTATACCTACATCATTTTTTATGCCGACTTTACGGATAAGGCCGCCGTTATGTCCTGTCTTGAGGCCGGCGCGGATGACTATTTGAGCAAACCGCTGAATACGGCGGAAATGCAGTTGCGGATCAAGGCCGGCAAACGGCTGTTGAATATGGAGGACATGCTGCGTGAAGGTGCAGGCATGGATATCTCCACCGGCGTGGTCAATGATGCCAGCTTCCGCGAATTTTTCCGCGTGGTCATCGCGGAAAGCAAACGCGCGAACAAGGAAGGTGCCTTGTTATTCGTTCAGGTCACCAACTACGGCCCAACCCTGTCGTCCCATGGGTTCAATCCAACGGAGACCATGATGGCCAGCCTGGCTACATTGTTGGTCAAGGTCGCCCGCACCTCGGACCTTGTCGCCCGCCTGTCCGACGACACTTTTTGCATCATGTTGCAGCACACCAATTGGGACAAATGCATACCTGTAGCGGAACGGATCGGCGCGCAAGCCCCCAATTTGTCCGTTATTGTAGAACAAGCCAGCATTGGCCCGGAGGTCTTGATTTCTGCGACGAACTTCCCCCAAGGTGAGTTGGGGTATCTGGAAATCCTGGATGAGAGTGCGCGTGTGCCCTACGAAATGGTCGGCGCCAGCGGCACGGCTGACGATGCTACGGCTGATGAAGTCGCAGTCCCCTCTGCTTAAGGTTTGAAATCTATGCGCTGCATCAGGCGCGCTTGAACACCGCCCCTGCGAACCAACCAGCAAACAACGCCAGAGCCAGGGCAACGATCCCGTAAAGTGCGGAATGGCTGTGGGCAAAGGCGAATGTCTGAGCTCCAAAACCAATCTTGGAGACAACAAGCGGCGTCGTCTGGGCGGAAATAACCTTGCTGTTCCGCATAAGATAGACCGTCACATTATAGGTTCCCGTGGGCACGTTCGAAGGGAAGTAGATATCGCTTCGAAACAGCCGGTTCCCCAACAGGGTAATCTGGCCATAAGTTTCGGGATATAAACCAAGGCGTTGTTTATTGCGGATCAGGGCATCGCGAAAATCTGACAAATTGCCGTTGGCACCATCGGGATTTTGCAGGCGAATATGATCCAGCCCAATATCATGGCGCGCCAAAATACGGTCGGAGGCGATATTTTCCAAAGGCTGGCTGCTGGCCAGGTGGTAGTAAGCGGGCACGCCGCCGAAAACCAGTTCGTGGCGATTGATCCAAATACCGCCCAGACGCTCTTTACGCCGGACCACGATTTGCTCACCCGGACCGCGGACAACGACGACCACATCCGCCGCCGCCCCTTCGATGGCCCCGAACAACAGTAATTTCGCGCCGGCGAAGCCCGTGGTCACCGCGATCAGATGATCCGACAGATCAGCCACCACCGCCTGGGCCAATCCGGGCGCGGCGAAGCCCGAGGACAGGGTCAAAGCCGTTATCATTGCAAAAAGCCATCGGCGTAAATTGCGACACGCGGTTGCGGCGATGTCAGCTAGCCGGAACATTAACCGTGCCCTATGAAGGCACCGATGGAATACAGATCATCGGGCCGGACCAGCAATTCATAGGCCAATCGGGCGCAAACCCCCAAAACGATCAGCGCCAACATGCTGCGCAATTGTTCCCCCGGCAGCTTAGCGCCCGCCCGCGTGCCCAGTTGGGCACCGATCACCCCGCCGGTCAAAAGTAACAGGGCGAGAAAAATATCCACGGTCTGGTTCTGCCAGGCCTGTAGGAAGGTGACATTTGCCGTGACGAAAATGATCTGAAACAACGATGTGCCCACAACCATGGCCGTGGGCATGCCCAGCAGATAGATCATCGCAGGCACCATAACAAAACCGCCGCCCACACCCATGATGGCCGCCAATATGCCGACAAAGATGCCAACCCCCAAAGGCAACAGGGCTGAGATATAGAGCTTGGAGCGGCGAAACCGCATTTTGAAGGGCAGACCATGCAGCCAATTGTGCTGGTGTAATTTACGCCGCTTGCCGCCGGGTTTGCGCTGTCGGGATATGGCGCGGAGGCTTTCGACCAGCATCAGGGCACCAATAATGCCCAGAAACACCACATAGGATAACCGAATGACCAAATCAATCTGGCCCAAGCCTTGCAAAAAGCCAAAGACCCAAACACCAATTGTGGAGCCGATAAAGCCACCGATCAGCAGGACCACGCCCATTTTGACATCGACGTTGCCTCTGCGCCAATGCGCCAGAGCACCGGAGACGGAGGATGCAACAATCTGATTTGCCTCTGTCGCGACGGCAACGGCGGGCGGTATTCCCGCGAAGATAAGCAGCGGCGTCATTAGGAAACCGCCGCCGACCCCAAACAGGCCCGATAGAAACCCAACCCCCGCCCCCATCCCAAGAAAGAGGAAGGCGTTTACAGACAGTTCAGCAATCGGAAGGTAGATCTGCATGCAACAGGCACATCGACTTAAGTTACATTGAATAGGGCAACATCAACGTGGTGAAATAAAATGCGGGCGC
Source organism: Rhodospirillaceae bacterium (assembly GCA_018660265.1). Classification (GTDB taxonomy): domain Bacteria; phylum Pseudomonadota; class Alphaproteobacteria. Next base: position 14,668 of record JABJKS010000056.1, read on the forward strand.
TCTCCCGAAAGAAAAGCGCCCTCATACGATGCATGGTGCATAGCGTATATTTGCCAGTTATGGCAAACAAAACCTGTAGAATTCGAAAGAAAATGCAGGAATTTGTCGACTGACCACAAAATGTTCCTGCTGATCGACGCAAATACTGCCCCTATGTCTCGTGCGCACTCAGATCATGAATACTTGGTGTTTCGCCGCAAAGGGCGCAATTGGCGTCAGGCTTGACCCGTATGGTTCGCACATCGCCGGCGAGGCCATCATGGATCAACAAACGTCCCGACATGCTTTGCCCAAGCCCCAAAACCTCCTTCAATACCTCGGTGGCCTGCATGGTACCCATGATCCCGGCCATGGCACCTAACACGCCACCCTGGGAACAGGAAGGGATGGCCCCTTCGGGCGGGGGTTCGGGAAAGATACAGCGATAGCAGGGATTGGGCGGGCCCAGGTAGGCCTTATAGGTCGAAAGCTGGCCATCAAACCGCAGAACAGCGGCTGAGACCAAAGTCTTCTTAGCCAGATAACAGGCATCATTAAGCAGGAACCGGGTATCAAAATTATCAGAGCCATCGGCAATGATGTCATAGTCAGCCAACAGATCCATAACGTTGCCCGGGTTCAATCGCATCTGATAGGGCACTAAGTTTACGTCCGGATTCAATTCGGCAGCGCGGTCCCGGCCGCTTTCCACCTTTGGCCTGCCAATATCCGGCGTGCCATGGGCAATCTGACGCTGCAGGTTGGAGAGCGAGACAATATCATCGTCGACGAGACCAATCGTACCAATGCCCGCGGCAGCCAAGTACATCAACAGCGGAGAGCCAAGACCACCGGCACCAACCACCAAGACCTTCGCGCCGAGCAATTTTGTCTGGCCGGTCCCGCCCACTTCCTGCAGCACAATATGTCGGGCATAGCGTTCGATCTGGTCTTCTGTTAGCCCGGTCATGCCATACCCTCAAACAATGGTGTCGACAAATAACGTTCGGCGAATGACGGCACAATGACAACAATGGTCTTGCCCTCATTCTCCTCTCGTTCAGCCACTTCAATGGCGGCGGCCAGGGCAGCGCCTGACGATATGCCCACTGGCAAGCCTTCCAACGCGGCAACCCGCCGGGCCGTTTCAAATGCCGTTTCATTGCCGATGGTCAATACTTCATCCAATACATCACGGTTCAAGACGGCGGGCACTATTCCCGCGCCGATACCCTGTATCTTATGCGGCCCGGGCTCTCCGCCCGACAGTACGGGGCTGTCCTCGGGCTCCACCGCCACCATCCATAAATCCGGCTTGTGATGTTTCAAAATCTCGCCAATGCCGGTGATGGTGCCACCCGTGCCAACACCGGCAACAATAATATCCACTGCGCCTGCCGTATCGTTCCAGATTTCCTGCGCCGTTGTATTACGATGAATTTCGGGATTGGCTAAATTCTCAAACTGCTGGGGGATTGCGGCGTTCGGCAGATCGGCGACAATTTCCTCGGCCCGCTTAATGGCACCATTGATGCCATCCTCGGCTGGGGTGAGAACCAGTTCCGCCCCAAGCAAAAGCAGCATCCGGCGGCGCTCCACCGACATGGACTCGGGCATGGTCAGGATGATGCGATAGCCCTTGGCGGCGGCCACAAAGGCCAAGGCGATACCCGTGTTGCCCGAGGTAGGTTCCACCAGTACCGTGTCGGGATTAATCACGCCGGCCTGTTCCATGGCCTCTATCATGGCAACGCCAATGCGATCTTTGACCGAAGCCAGGGGATTAAAGAATTCCAGCTTGGCCAGAATTTCCGCCTTCACCCCCGCATCCGACTGCAGGCGCGAGAGGCGCACCAGGGGCGTGTTGCCAATGGTGTCGATAATCGAGTCATAGACCCGGCCCCGGCCTGTCGTCCGCCTTGTGGTCAACGGCGTGGTCATATTGTTTGAATTTGTCATGGCGTGCCGGGCTATCAACCTATCAAAATATCAGATATCAAAGTCTGCGCCGCGTTGTTGCGGGCCTGCGACACCAGGAGCTTTGATGCCTTCCACAACGCCGGCCTGTCGGGCCTGACGAAACAGATCTTCCACACTGACCCCCTCCAGACGCGTCAGCATCTCGTCATGCAGTTCCTGCCACAGAGGTTGCACCACCGCCCGCCCCAGGGGGGAGCCGGCAAGGTCCGCCAAATCCTCCTCCGCGCCGTCCAATCCTTCCATCAGCCGGATAATTTCCGCCACCGTTATGCGCCGGCGTTCCCTGGCCAGGCGATAACCGCCTCTGGGCCCACGCACACCGCGCAAGATGCCCGCGCGCACCAAATGCTGCAATGCGCCCTCCAGATAGCGCTGGGGGATACCTTGACGTTTCGCGATATCCTTGGATTGCACCGGATCGGGCCTGGCATAGCAGGCGACATCCAAAACCGCCTCCAGCACGTACATGGTTTTTCGTGACAATCGCAACATCACAAAGCGCCCGATCCTGTGGAGCCAAAACCACCCGTGCCGCGTTCGCTTTCAGAAAGTTCGGATACCTCTTCCAGAACCGCATCCACAAGGCCGGCAATCACCAATTGGGCGATACGCTCGCCCCGGCGCACTGTAAACGGCACCTCACCATGATTGATCAAAATAACACCAACTTCGCCACGATAATCCGCATCAACGGTGCCGGGAGAATTCAATACGGTGACGCCATGCTTCAACGCCAGGCCGGAGCGGGGGCGCACTTGCCCTTCATAGCCGGACGGCAACGCCAAACTTAGACCGGTCGGGATCAACGCCCGTCCCCCAGGCGGTAGAACCACAGCATCACCAACAGCTGCCAACAGATCCATGCCCGCGCTGTCCATAGTGGCCCGGGCAGGCAGGGCCAGGCCGGCGCCGTGTGGCAAACGTCGAACGGGGACAGTAATCGCAGATGAATGGGGCATAGGTCTATTCGGCGTCGGAATTCGCGTCGAAATCAGCATCAAAACCGGCGTCGAAAAATTGGGCAATACGCCGCGCCAATGCGATGGCGACTGCGTCCTTGGCCATGGTGGGCCAATTTTCCTCACCCTGGGCGGTAATCAGATGAACCGTATTCTGATCGCCCCCCATGACGCCGGTGCCGGCCCCCACGTCATTGGCCACAATCCAATCACAACCTTTTCGCGCCCGCTTTTTCCGGGCGTGCGCGACGACGGTTTCGGTTTCAGCCGCAAAGCCTACGACAAGTCCCGGTCGCCCGCCGTTCAACTGGCTCAAAGTCGCCAGAATATCAGGATTTTCCACCAGGTTCAGCGCGGGAGGCTGGCCGCTGCCGTCTTTTTTCATTTTTTGTTCCGCCTCACCCGCTACGCGCCAATCGGCAACGGCGGCGGCACAAACGGCAATATCCGCCGGCAATGCGCTTTCACAGGCTGCCAGCATCTGGTCGGCGGATTCGATATCTCGCACTGTCACGCCCGCTGGGTCCACCAGACTATTGGGCCCAGCGACAAGCACGACCTCGGCCCCCAGATCGGCCAGGGCAGCGGCAATGGCGTGCCCCTGTTTGCCTGACGAACGATTGGCCAGATAACGCACCGGGTCAATCGCCTCGTACGTCGGGCCGGAGGTGACAATGGCCCGGCGTCCCTTCAACGGTGCATCCGTATCGGATAAGATGCCTTCGATTGCGGCAACGATCTCCAACGGCTCCGACATGCGACCGGAGCCAACCTCGCCACAGGCGAGATCACCGGCACCGGGACCGATGGCGTGTAATCCGTCCTGCAATAAAGTCTGAAAATTCCGCCTTGTTGCCGGATGGTCCCACATGCGGGTGTTCATGGCAGGCGCGATCAAGACCGGCTTATCCGTTGCCAACAAAATTGTCGAGGCCAGGTCATTGGCGTGACCATTTGCCATCTTGGCCATCAAATCAGCGCTGGCGGGTGCAACGACAAGCAAATCAGCCTCGCGGGAAAGGCGGATATGGCCCATCTCGCTCTCATCCTTCAGGGAAAACAGGTCCTGATAAACCGCGTCTTCCGACAACGCCGCCACAGACAACGGTGTCACGAACTGCGCACCGCCATCGGTCAGGACACAACGCACGGAGGCACCACGTTCCTTCAGACGTCGGATAAGGTCCAACGATTTGTATGCGGCGATGCCGCCGCTGATTATCAATAGAATGCTTTTACCGGTGATCATGGCCGGCAGTATATCACGTCAATATGGTGTGAATACCCCAAGACCACATTCGCAGGACATAGCTCCCTCAATCCATGGCCATGCCGGCTTCGGCATAGAATTCCGCGTTGTGCTCCCCCAAGGCAGCGACCCAGGGCCGGACACCGACATCCCCGCCGACAAATTGCGCCGGGCAATCGGCGACCATATAGGAATCGTCCATTCCACCCATGGGAATTGACGAACCACGGGCCGCGGTTTGTGCCGTCGCCATGGATTGATCAAGCGTCAGATAACGGGTGCAGGGACAGCCCATCTCCATGATCGCGGCTTCACAGGCATCTGTCGTCATGGTCAGTGACCATTGTTCAACCTCTGCCAGCAACAAGGCCCAGTTCTTAACCCGCGCCGCAGGTTCGGCGAAACGCTCATCCGCCAGCAATTCGGGACGTCCCGCCGCCTTGGCTAAACCGGTGAAGTTTGCCGGGCTGACCGGAGCCACCATGACAAAGCCATCGGTGGTGCAGATTGGTGAGAAAACGATGGGGCGATCAGGGTTTTCCAATTGCGCTGCCTGATATTCATAGGCCAGCATATTGTGCATGGCATCCATCATGGCAACGTCGATGTGCTGCCCCCGCCCCGTGCGCAGACGCTGAACCAGGGCCGCATTGATGGCACCAAATGCATGCGTGGCACCCAGGATATCCGCCACGGTGGATCTGGTTGACGGCGGTCGGTCGGCATCGCCCTGATAGTGCATCATGATCAGATCATAGCCGGAGGCGGCATGAATGATGGGCGCAAACGCCGCCTTGCCCGCATCAGGGCCATTTTGGCCATAGCCGGAGACGGAGCAGAAGATCAAATCCGGCTTAAGCGCGGCCAGGCTGTCATAGTCCAGGCCCAGGCGGGCCATGACGCCGGGGCGAAAATTTTCCAGAACCACATCAACATTCTTGACCAGGCGGCGGATCAATTCCTGCCCCCCCTCGCCTTTCAAATCCAGCTCCAGGCTTTTCTTGCCGCAGTTCATATGTCCAAAATAGGCACTGTGGCCGCCTCTGACCGGCGGGGCGTGGCGCAAAAAATCGCCTCCCGGTGGTTCAACCTTGATAATCTCCGCCCCCATATCCGCCATCAGCCGGCTACAATAGGGTCCAGCCAAAAACATTGAAAAATCCAGCACCCGAATACCATCCAGCGGTCCTGCTATCGACTTCGGCATCGCTGCGCCCGTCACATCAGTCATTGAAATTCCACCCCTTCATTTCTGCGACAGGTTGTCACTTAAATTGATTATAGGTTTTCTTTGCCGTCCCCGCCGGTAGTTTTCTTTTTTTGTTAACCAACGTCCAATATGTTTACAGCACATGAAGAATATGACCCTCTGTCCCACAGGGTCAATGAAGCGGGAAAAGCTATGCAAAATAAGTTCTTAAGCACCACGGCCATGGTTGCCACCACGATGTTACTGGCCAGCACAGGTGCCCATGGCGCAGACAAAATCAAGTTGGGCCTGGGCGGATATTTTCATGCGTATGCAGGCGTGGGCAGTCAGGACGACGGTGCCGGCGAGCCTGGTGCCGGTCTGCGCAACCACAAAATTGTCCGGGAAAGTGAAATCCATTTTCTTGGTAAAACCACCCTGGATAACGGCATCACATTCGGCGTTAATGTGCAGCTTGAGGGCGAAACCTGCACGGATCAGATAGACGAAAGTTATATCTATATTGAAGGCAACTTTGGCCGTGTCAGTATTGGCGCTGATGATCCTGCATCGGATTTGATGGCCTATTCGGCACCGCAGCCTATTTCCGGCGTCGGCATACTTTCACCTGATGTGACGTTTATAACGATCGGCAATGCAGTGGGCACGCCGGATGCGGCCACATCAATTTCCGGCGACTCCGAAAAAATCACCTATTTCACGCCGCGCCTGAGTGGCTTCCAACTTGGCCTGTCATACACACCGGACAGTTGTGAAGAAGGAGCCTGTGGCGGCACATATGCCGGATTTCAAAGCGACGCTACCGCTGCGCAGCAATCTGAGATAATCGAAATCGGGGCGAATTATTCGCGTAAAATTGGCGGCGTAAATATAGCGTTGTCAGGCGGCTACGGCCGCGGCGATTTAGAGGTTGCAGCGGCCGGGTCTGAGGATCAGACCCAATGGAGCCTGGGTATGGAGCTGGGCTTTGGCCCTCTGACATTCGGCGCGGCCTATCGCAACGACGATCAAGGTACTTCCGGTTCAAACACGGACCGCACCGACTATGGTATGGGTGTCACCTATGCCATGGGTGATTGGACTTTCGGTGCCGCTTTCGCCCATGGCGAAGCAGAGGCCGGCGCAGGCCTGGGCCAGGATGAAACCGATGGCTATCAGATCGGCGCAACTTATAACATGGGACCAGGCATTGCGCTCACCGGCGGCGTCACCCATTGGGAGGTGGATGATAACCTGAACGCGGTAGCTATCGAAAATACCGGCACGGCCCTTGTTTTTGGCACCATTCTGTCCTTCTAGACCACATACACACTCCCCCCTTGACGTTTCTTTGATCCGGGCTTCCCCATTGGGAAGCCCGGATTAGTACGTCTGCAGTCAACATTACAAAATCACAAAGCAATTGCTTTCATTTTCCGGCAGAATGTCTACTACCAGGCAATGGCAATTGACGAGGTTGGACGATGGTCAAGATTAATGGGGAAAGACTGCTAGGCGATTTGCGGGCCTTGCGCGCCATGGGAGCTATTGGCACAGGGGTCGTTCGCCCGGCTTTTTCCGATATGGATATGCAAGCCCGCCGATGGCTGGCGGAAAAGTACGAGGCAGCCGGCCTGACCGCGACCATCGACGGCGTCGGCAATGTCCTGGGGCGGTCCTCTAATCCCGGCCGGGCGCTGTTAATCGGCTCCCACTCTGACACCCAACCGACGGGCGGTTGGCTGGATGGTGCCTTAGGCGTCATCTATGGCCTGGAAGTGGTCCGTGCGATGGCCGAGGACCCGGACACGAAACACCTGCCCGTCGATGCGATTTCCTGGCAGGACGAGGAATCCCGTTTCTATGGCTGCATGGGCAGCCGGGCCTTTTGCAATCAATTTCCAAAAGAGGCTGAGGATGGCCTGGCGGACAAAGATGGTATCGCCCTGGCCGATGCCCTGGCCCATGCCGGCCTGAAAGATGTACCCCGCCTAACGGCGGAAGATCACGACTATCTTGGATTCCTGGAAGCGCATATCGAACAAGGCCCGCATCTGGAGGCCGATGGCCGGCGTATCGGCATCGTACAATCCATTGTCGGCCTGGGCGGCATGGTCTTTACCTTTACCGGACAGCAGAACCATGCCGGCACCACGATGATGGCCGGTCGCAAAGATGCCACCACGGCCCTTTATGCCCTGGCCCATGGTATCAACGAAGAATTTCCCAAAGTCGCAGGCGTTCGTTCGGTGTGGACCATGGGGCGGGTCCTGATCCGCCCCGGTGCGCCGTCCATCGTGCCTGGCTATGCGGAATTGGAACTGCAATACCGTGATGTTGACCCCGCCGTTCTGGATAAGTTCGAAGCCGTCGTCCATCGCCTGGTAGATAACATCAACAGCAAAGATGGCGCCACGATCGAGGCAAAACCTTCCCGGGTCCGTATCGCACCGGCCCATATGGACACAGGCTTTCAGGAACATCTGTCGCGGGCGGCAGAGGCGCATGCGCCAGGCAATTGGGCGGCCATGCCGTCCGGTGCCTTTCACGACGCGGGCGTGGTCTGCACCGTGATGCCGTGCGCCATGTTGTTCATCCCGTCCATTGGCGGTATCAGCCATGATTTTGCCGAGGACAGCCACGATGATGACATCACCCTGGGCTGTCAGGTTCTGGCCGACGGTGCGGCGACAATTCTGGCTGCGGCATCAAACTAGGAATGGCAAAATAATCCATGGACAGCTTTAACGGTTTATGGCGGGAAGTCGTCATCGTCTGGAAGACGGCGGTGTTCGGCATTGGGGTCGGCGAGTTGCTGTCGGCAATTGGGATATTCCTGTTGTTCCTGCTGCTGCGCGGGGTTTTCACCCGCATGGTACTGGGCACATTGGGCGGTATTACCAGGCGGACGAAGAATGAATTTGACGACGAATTGATCGCCGCGTTGGATCAACCCTTACGCTTTGTTTTCGTCATTATCGGACTTTATGCGGCGACCCAGGTGGTCTCGTTCCCCGAACGGGTGGACGAATTCCTGGGCCATCTCGTCCGCTCCTTCATTGCCTTTGCCATTTTCTGGACCTTGTACCGTTGCGTCAGCCCCCTCTCGTTTCTGATCGACAAGGCCTTCGGCGTCCTGGGCCGCTCCACCCTGGGCAGCAGCCTGAAGGATTTCGTGGCCAAGCTGGCCCGTTTCGTCATTGCCTGCGTCGGCATTGTCGCGGTGTTGGAAGAATGGCAGTTCAACGTCGGCGCGGTGCTTGGCGGCCTGGGTCTGGTGGGCATGGCTGTGGCTTTTGGCGCACAAACCCTGATCGCCAATCTATTCGCCGGCGTCACCATATTCCTGGATGGGATATTCGAGAAGGGGGACTGGATCAGAGGGGCGGGCGTCGAAGGCATTGTCGAGGATATTGGTTTTCGCACCACGAAAATCCGCCGCTTTGACAAAGCATTGACGACCATTCCCAATGACAAGCTGGCTGGCGATGCGGTGATAAATTTCGCCCGCATGACGAACCGGCGCATCTATTGGAAGATCGGCATTGAATATAGTGCGACCGAGGGGCAATTACGCGACATCGTCAACGGCATCAAAGGTCATATTTTTGATAATAGCGACTTTGAAGTTGATCCAAAAAAAGTCGTGACATTGATCCATGTGGACAGCTTCAATGACAGCTCCATCGATATCATGCTGTATTGCTTTACCACCACGACCCGCTGGCCGGAATGGATGCGGGTGAAGGAGGATCTGGCCTTTGCCATCAAAGGAATTGTCGAAGGCGCGGGCAGCGGCTTTGCCTTCCCCTCAACCTCCCTGTATGTGGAAACATTACCTTTTGGCACGCCGGAGCTATTTCCCGCAGCAGACAAAGCGAATGATCTATCCCAGTGAGTTAGCGCGCTCGTCCATACGATAGGCCCGTGCCGCGGCACCGGCAAACAGGTCTTGTTTTTCCGTATCAGAGGCCCCTGCTGCCAGGCGCTTGAAGGCGTTCCAGCAGACTTGATAGCTGCACCAGCGTTTTTGCACGGGGAAATTCGACTCGAACATGGATCGTGACGGACCAAACGCCTCGATGCAGGTTTCGATCCACGGACGCCAGGCAGCGGCAACCTCTTCGGAACGGGGGGGTAAGCTGCGATCTCCGTCGAAGCCCGGCATACGGATCGGCATGGCACCCAGTTTGACGAAGACGTTCGGACGTTCGCCAACCGACTTGATGCGCGTGCGCCAATCCGCGAAGACCTCGTCTGATTTGCCTCTGTAGGGCCCGCCCAGAATAGGGCTACCAACGTGATTGAGGATGATCGTCAGGTTCGGATGCGCATCGGCCAGGGTCGCAACCTCGTCCAATTGCGGGTGATAAAGCCAGCTATCAAGAGACAGGTTCATCCGCGACAGCACGGCGGCGGCCTCCCCCACCCGATCATCGATCAACATGCCCGCAGCCGGTGCTACGTTGTGGATGCCTTCGTTGGCATCCCACCCGGTGGAATAGCGAACGCCCGTAAACCGCCCGCCCGAAGCATCAATATGCTTTTCCAACAACGGTTCTACCGCTTGGCCCAGCGTCATATCCACGTTACCGAACATCACATCGCAGGCCCGTGTAGGGCCGAACTGCCCGCCCGCGCTCATGGCGGCCTGACCACGGACAAACTCTGTCTCGCCCATGGACCGCTCCGCCTCAGGGCCTGCCTGGCGGTACATGGAATGACATTCGGCAAATACCGTGGCGACCACATTATGGCCGGAGGCGAGATCGACGCTTAATTCCGGCATGAGATAGGTATAGCCGTTGCGCAGCCATAAATGGTGATGCGGGTCGATGATAGCCAGGTCGGGCTCCAGGATCGCCTCATCAACGCCCGCCAGCCAATCGTCGTCGGGGGCAATTTGTCCCATGTTTGACGCCATTTCACTCTCCCTTAAATTCGGGCAATACCCATCATAATTGGACCCAGTTTAGGCAGGGAACTAGGAAAAGACATCAATTTATCCGTAGTGTTGGCTTCAGATTAGGCTTGGCGGTATATAATCGCGTTACAGAATCAAATCGCCTTTGGGGACCACCAGCTAAATGAACGATCAGAACGACATTGCCACCCCGTCACAAACCGCATCACAATCCGCATCACAATCGGGGGGCATTGGCTTTTTCGAGAAATGGCTCTCTATCTGGGTAGCCCTATGCATTGTGGCAGGCGTCATGCTGGGCAATTGGGCGCCCGACCTATTTCAGTTTCTCGCCGGGCTTGAGTATGCGTCGGTCAATATTGTCGTCGCCATACTGATCTGGGGCATGGTCTATCCCATGATGGTCAATGTGGATTTCGCCAGCCTGCGTCATATTGGGGAGCGCCCAAAAGGTCTGATCATCACAATCGTCGTCAATTGGTTGATCAAGCCCTTTACCATGGTTGCCCTGGGCATTCTGTTTTTTGAGATCTTTTTTGTCGATCTGATCGATCCCGCTGATGCCCAGCAGTATATCGCGGGGCTTATCCTGCTTGGTGCCGCACCCTGCACGGCCATGGTATTTGTTTGGTCCCAACTGACGCGCGGCGATCCCACCTATACCCTTGTCCAGGTATCGTTGAACGACATCATCATGGTCTTTGCCTTCGCGCCCATCGTCGCCCTATTGCTTGGGGTGACCGATATTGTCGTGCCCTGGCAGACCCTTATTCTGTCCGTCATTCTGTACGTGGTCATCCCCCTTATCGCCGGTGCCATAACCCGGAAGAGGTTGATCGGCACATCCGGGCAGAGCGCGGATGGCGAAGCTGCAATCGCGCGCTTCACGGGCCGGATCAAGCCCCTGTCAATCATGGCACTTTTGGCAACGGTGGTATTGTTGTTTGGTTTTCAAGGCCACGTGATCCTGGATCGCCCCCTGCTTATCGCCCTGATCGCGGTGCCGTTGTTGGTGCAATCCTATGGTATTTTCGTAGTTGCCTATGGTGCCGCCTATCTATGGCGCGTGCCCTTTAACATTGCCGCACCTTGCGCCTTGATCGGCACTTCCAATTTTTTTGAGCTGGCCGTCGCGGTGGCGATCAGTCTGTTCGGCCTGAATTCAGGCGCGGCATTGACCACCGTGGTCGGCGTCCTTGTCGAGGTGCCGGTTATGTTGTCCCTGGTCGCCTTTGCCAATCGCACGCGCAGTTGGTTCCCCGGCAAATAGGGACAACCTTAGTCCCCAGGATCAAGGACGGTAACTCTCGCACCTTCGTCTTCGACCAGAAAAAAGCTGCCGGGATAACCGGCCTCCACCGGAATGCGCAAGGTGCGGCCCTTGGCATGTTTTTCCGGCTCCGGCTGTACGGTGACAACCGTTGTCGCGCGAGAGGCTGCCATGGCCTCATCGACATTTTTGTACTGGGACAGCTTCAGAAGATTCATGCGGGTTGGGAAAACCACCGTGCGTTTGCCGGATTCCGCGTCCGCGACCGCCTGGACCGGGCGCAACCATTCGGAATCCGTGGATTCCGAACCATCATGCAAAGCAATATGATCGACCGGTGCCCGGGCCACAAAGAACTGCGTATCAAACACCTTTGGCACGATACGCGGGGTGATCCAGTGGGCGTAGTGAACCATCTTGTCCAAAGCCAGGGTTAAGCCTTCGGTCCGGCAGACATCGGCAATGGTGATCTTGCCGGCGGTCAAATCCGCCCGCCAGCGTGCCTCAATCCCCTGCAACTGATCAGCGGCAATCAAATTATCACTGTCCTTATCGCGGGCGAGGAGCACGCCACATTCTTCAAACGCCTCGCGTATGGCGGCGACTTGGTGGGATAGGGTGTTTTCATCCAGATCGTCTGCACCCCGGCAAAACGGCCGCGCATCGGCGTCTTCGGGGTCTACTTTGCCGCCCGGAAAGACCAGGGCGCCGGAAAAGCTGTCTATTTCGTGGTGGCGCACCACCATAAAAACCTCCACCCCATCGGACCCATCCCGGATCAACAATACGGTAGAGGCGGATATCGTCGGTTTTTCAGCTTCGCTCACGTTTACTCACATTCATAGATATCGTTGAAAATAGTTGTTGCCATATTGTAGCACAAATTACGCCCAGGTACTGGTAACATCGGAGCGGCTATGTCATTTTGCCCGACCAACCCAACCAAATATGCCTCAAGGGAGCGACCAATGAGCCTTGCCATAGACACAGACACCGCGCGGAAACTACCGGCGACACTCATCAGCGCCTTAACGGATCTTATGGGTGACCGTTTTACCACTGGTAATTCGGCCCGGGAACATCATGGCAAGGGCGAAGCCTATCATGCATCCGCCCTGCCCGATGGCGTGGCATTCGCCAACAGCACCGAAGAAGTCTCGGCCATCGTCAAGGCGTGCGCGGCCCATGGCACACCGGTTATTCCCTATGGCACCGGCACGGCGCTGGAAGGTCACACCCTGGCACCCCATGGGGGCATATCCCTGGATGTCAGCGGCATGAACGAGGTTATCCGGGTTAGCCCGGAGGATTTGGACTGCACCGTGCAGGCAGGCGTCACACGTAATCAATTGAACGAATATTTGCGCGACACCGGGCTTTTCTTTCCCGTCGATCCCGGTGCCGATGCCTCCCTGGGCGGGATGAGCGCGACCCGGGCCAGCGGCACCACGACTGTCCGTTATGGCGCCATGCGCGAAAATGTTCTGGCCCTGACCGTGGTGCTGGCGGATGGCCGCATTATCAAAACGGCGCAACGGGCCCGCAAATCGTCCGCCGGTTATGACCTGACCCGGCTGTTCGTTGGTTCCGAGGGGACATTGGGGGTCATTACGGAGGTCACCCTGCGCCTCTTTGGCATACCTGAGGCGACCCGGGCGGCGGTCTGCTCCTTCCCCTCGTTGGACGATGCCGTCAACACGGTGATCACCATCGTGCAATGCGGCATTCCCATCGCCCGCTGTGAGCTGCTGGATAAAACCGCCATGAAAATGATCTGTGATTACGGCAAGCTGGATGCCTATACCATCGGTGATACATTGTTCATGGAATTCCACGGTACCGAGGCAGGCGTGACAGAACAGGCCGAAATGGTCCAGGCCATTGCGGCTGATTTCGGGGCCGGTGATTTCAAATGGGCCGCAAAACCGGAAGACCGCACAAAATTGTGGGAGGCGCGCCACAACGGCCACTACGCCATTCTGGCGGCAACCAAGGCCGAACAGCACGTCATGGCAACGGATGTCTGCGTACCTGTGTCCCGCCTGGCCGAATGCATCATGGCGACCCAGAAAGACCTGGCCGAAAGCAGTCTGTTTTCGCCTTTCATCGGCCATGCGGGCGATGGCAATTTTCATATGTCGATCATCGCCAACTATAATGACGTAGAGGAAAGCCGCCTGGCCCATGAATTTCATGACCGTCTGGTCAAACGGGCCCAGGATATGGAAGGCACCTGCACAGGGGAACACGGTATCGGATCCGGCAAAATGGATTATCTCGAAGCCGAACTGGGGGACGCTGTGGATGTCATGCGGACCGTCAAGCGGGCCATGGACCCCGATAACATCATGAACCCCGGCAAGATGCTGCATCTGTAAGAAACGAGTTTAAAGAGTGCATGATAAAACAGGCGGGCCAACCCGCCATACGGCAAGTCATTGGGGCACCTATCGGCAAGTTCGGGATAGTGCGGGGCGATTGGACCTGCACCCGGTGGCGGATGACCCGGACCCCTCCCCCTTTGGCCGTTCCCTGATCAGCGCGGTAGACGACCATCTGCGCATTACCCAGCCCATGGTACGCGCCGGTTGGCTGGACAATGGCTCCGGCCCTTGTGACAGTGGCGAAAGCACCCGCGGCAGTGAGCCCTTCGTGCCGGTGTCTTGGAACATGGCGTTTGAGTTGGTCGCCGGTGAAATTGACCGGGTTCGCCAGACCAGCGGCAATAAATCGATCTATGCCGGTTCATACGGCTGGGGCAGTCCGGGACGGTTTCATAGCGGCAAGGCGCAATTGTCGCGTTTCATGAACCTGGCGGGCGGCTTCACCCGCTCGGTCAACACCTACAGCCTGGCCGCGATGGAGGTTATTCTCCCCCATATTGCCGGCCCTATGATGCCACTGCAATTGAGCCATCACACCTGGCAGACCATCGCCGACAATACAGAATTGATGGTTATGTTCGGCGGCATCCCACTGAAGAACGCCCAAGTGGACATGGGCGGCGTACCCAGCCACAGCGCGCCCGAAGGCCTGCGCGCCTGTGCCAAGGCCGGGGTTGAATTCATCAATATCGGGCCGGTGCGCAATGATGCCGCGGACTTTCTTAACGCCCAATGGCTGCACCCACGCCCCAGCACTGATGTGGCCCTGATGCTGGGCCTGGCCCACACGTTGGTCAGTGAAGGCCTGCATAGCCCGGATTTTATGGCGAAATACTGTGTCGGCTTTGAGCGTTTCCTACCCTACCTGATGGGGCAGACGGACGGCCAGGTTAAGGACGCAGATTGGGCCGCCGGGATCGTTGCCCTGCCGGCAGACGACATTCGCGCCCTGGCCCGGCGCATGGCGGCGAAACGAACCTTGATCAATATGTCGTGGTCCCTGCAACGGGGGGAACATGGGGAGCAACCGGTCTGGATGCTGATCACCCTGGCCGCCATTCTGGGTCAAATCGGCTTGCCGGGGGGTGGGTTTTCCCTGGGCTATGGCGCTTCGGCCTCCATGGGGAAGCACATGGCGGCCCCGCCCTGGCGGATCATCAATACGGGGCGCAACGCTGTCGCGGATTTCATTCCCCTGGCCCGCATATCCGATATGTTGCTGAACCCCGGCGGCAGTTTTGACTATGACGGCCAGAACATGACCTACCCTGATATCCGTCTGGTCTATTGGGTGGGCGGCAACCCCTTCCATCATCATCAGGACATCAACCGCCTGCTTGCCGCCTGGCAGCGCCCCGACACCATCATCGTGCACGAACCCTGGTGGACCGCTACGGCGCGGCATGCAGATATCGTCCTGCCCGCGACGACCGTCCTGGAACGCAATGACATGGTTGCCTCCTTCCGTGACGGCAGCACCTTGGTGGCGAACCACAAGGCCATGGATACGGTCGGCCAGTCCCGTCACGATCATGATATATTTTGTGGCATTGCCGAGAAACTTGGCTTTCTGGAAGACTTCACCGAAGGCCGGGACGAGGCGGCGTGGCTACGCCATATCTATGACCTGTCACGCCAACGGGCCGCCGAAGCCGGCCATGAAATGCCGGATTTCGACGTCTTTTGGGAACAGGGAAAAATAGAACTATCCCCGCCCGAAAAACATCACGTTTTCATGTCCGGTTTTCGCACCGACCCGGATGCGAACCCCCTGGCCACGCCGTCCGGCAAGTTGGAGATTTGGTCTGATACCATCGCCGGTTTTGACTATGACGACTGCCCCGGCCATGCCACATGGTTGGAACCGGTGGAATGGTTGGGCGCCGATCTGGCAAAAACCTATCCCCTGCATTTGATTTCGAACCAACCCGCCAGCCGCCTGCATTCCCAACTGGACAACGGCATTATCGCGCAAGAGGCCAAGGTCGCAGGACGTGAAGCCGTGACCCTGCACCCTGACGATGCCGCCGCACGGAATATCAAGGACGGCGACGTGGTGCGCCTGTTCAACGACCGGGGCGAATGCCTGGCCGGCGCGGTGATAAGCGATGGGATTAGCCCCGGCATCGTGCAATTGCCTACCGGGGCCTGGTACGATCCGACAAGGCCGGGACAAACGGGCAGTTTGGACAAGCATGGTAATCCGAATATTCTGACGCGGGACGCGGGAACATCATCCCTGGCCCAGGGGCCGACGGCACATTCCTGTTTGGTTGAGGTGGAAGTCTATGAGGGCAAGCCATCGCCCATAACAGCTTTCAGGCCGCCCCGTATGGAAAACCGCTAGGCTATATTGTTTCCAGCCATTCGGAACAGGCATCAGCCACGGCGCGCCAGTTGTCTTCCAACAACAGCATGTGGCCCATGCCTGAGAATTCCAGATAGGTCGCCTGTTCAAGATACTTGTCTGCGACATCCCGGACCGAAGTTGCCGATGTCACCTTGTCGCTGCCACCGGCTATGGCCAGAACCGGGCAATCCACGTTCAGGGGATTGACGTAGGAAGCGCGATTTTTGTCGAACATCCAAAACATGCTTTCAAAGATCGCCTGCCCGGATTCCGGCACGAATTGGGCGAAGATCTCCCCCCGCCGTTTGGGCGAGAGGCAATTGAGGGAATTCTCCGCCGCGATCTCAAACACCGGGTCCATGGCCTGGGTCCAGAACGGCCCCGTGGACATCAGACCCATGGCGGCGACAATCTCGTCCTCCGACGATGGCAATGTGCCCCAGGTCCGGGCCGGTGTCAGCAGTGCGATGGCCCGCGCGAGACCCTTCGCGGCCAGCAACTGGGCCAACAACCCGCCCATGGAATGGCCCATGATCACCGGCGGTTCGGGCAAGTCTTCTATGGTTGCGGTCAAATCCGCGACGTAGTCGGTGAGTGATGTTGTCGCCAAGCCGGCATTGACGGGTTGACCAGGGGCCTTTTCATGGTGGCGTAATTCCGGCGTCAGAACAGCCCAGCCCCTGGCTTCGAAATAGCTGCGAAAATCGTTATAAATCCAGGCCCCGCAACAAGCGCCGGGCAGCATCACCATGGTACCCAAACTGCCGTTTTCGCCTGTCTCGCTCATACCAAATGACGAAATGCGGCGACGACACGGGCGTAATTTTCCCGCTTGAATGCGACCACGACGTCCGCCAGGGAGGTCATGGGGGTCCATTTCCAGGCATCGAATTCAGGCTCCGCCGTGGCCAGATCGATATCGCCGTCGTCGCCGAGGAAACGCATGGCGAACCATTTTTGGGTCTGGCCGCGAAAGCGCCCGTGCCAGACTTTGTCCGCCAGGTCGCGCGGCAGATCATAGGGGATCCAATCTTCACTTTCGGCAATGATCTCGGCCTTATTGGTGCCGATTTCCTCCTCCAACTCCCGCAATGCGGCCTCTCTGGGGGTTTCATCATCCTCTACCCCGCCCTGGGGCATTTGCCAGGCTTCCGCCCGTTGATCAATGCGCTGGGCCACCAGGACCTGGCCATCGGGATTAAGCAACATGATGCCGACACAGGCACGATAGGGGCGTTCGGAAAATGGCACTAATCGGGAGGTCAATTTTTTGCCTTTGTCTGATGGTCCGTGAGGGCCGAAATGGGCACCAGATCAAAGCCCCGGTCGCCCATGGCGCGGGTCCATTGGGCCAGGCGTTCAATAGTGACCGGATAGGGGAAGCCGATACCAACCGCACCGCCACTGGCATTGGCCAGACGCTCCAGCTCCAACAACCTGGCATCGATGGCGGAACGGGAGGCGATGGCGTCAAGCACCCGATCATTGGCAGCAACGTACAGGCCAATCTGCCCGGCCACATCTTTGGCAACAGAAGTGGACGATGCGCGCGCATCCAGGAACATCAATCCCCGGTCACGCATGGCCTCAAGTACCGGTGAGAGATGGGTATCGGCGGCGGTAAAGCGCCCGCCCATAAAATTCACCACACCCACATACCCGGTGAAACGGCCCAGCAGCCAATCCAGGCGTTGTAGATTTCGATGAATGGTCAACGAGGTCAACAATGTATGGGGCCCGGGGTCATTGGTGGGGTAATCCATGGGTTCCATGGGAACCTGCAGCATTACCTCGTGCCCGGCGGCGCGAGCCTGGTTGACATAGTCCTGCAAATTGCGGCCATAGGGGGCAAATGCCAGGGTCACGCCACCGGGCAATTGCTGAATGGCGGCCAATGTCGTCGCCTGGCTAAGACCCAGGCTGCCCACGACAATGGCAATCCGGGGCCGGCCGGTTGATTTATAAGGCCGGGCATAGACCTGCAAAGGGGTACGCCCATCGGCTGCCACGATGGGCAGGGGACCGTTTTTGCCCGCCTTTATCAAGGCCGGGTCCGGTGCGGGGGTCAGGCTGCCGCGCCCGGAAAATTTGGCGTCGCCATGTTGCGGCGGTACATTTTTCTGGGTGCCGGAGACAGCTGCGTCTTTGTTGTCAGCGCCAGTGTGGCCCCCCCCAGAAGCATCGGTAGTATCGTTAGCATCGGCGACTTTGGCTGGCGCGTGCTTGTCCGCGTCGTCAGCCTTTTGATGCGCCCCGGTTTTATCGATATCGGCGCTATCGGCATCGGTCTTGTGAGCATTCCCGTCCTCAACCTCAGGTGTTGGTTGGGGGCTGGGAGGCGCCTTGTGTGCGGTTTTAGTAGGCGTCGGTGCGGGCTTCGCCGCATGGCCGTCATCTGCCGCCTTATGATCCGCTTCCTTAGATGGCGCGGGCTTGTCATGGCCATCGGTTTTCGCCATGTCCTTTGGCTTGCCGTGGCCATCGGGCTCCTTCTCAGCCGCGTGGTCGTCTTGAGCCGCCTTTTCAAGGACTGCCTTTTCCGGAGCTGCCTGTCGTCCGCTGCCTTCTTTCGAAAGGTCAATGGACATCACCGCTTCATTGGACGCGGTTTCGCCCCCATGCTTTTCCATCGGTTGATAACTGACCGTCAGCCAACCTGCCAGTGCCGCCCCACCTGCAATAAGCACAAAGACCGCCGCCGCCAGCGGGCTGGGGCCCCGACGTCCGGTCTTCGCCGACCGTTCCCCAGCAAGTTTCGGGGCTGGCTTTTTGGCCGGCTTCTTATCGCGCGGTTTTCTTGCCACGTTATCTTAACCCTGCGAAAGGCTGCTATGCGGCTGCAAAACAAAGCCCATTTTCATCGTCCGCCATCATCCGCCACCATCTGTCATTATCCGTCGTTACGTCGCTGCAACATGGCCATACCGCGTAACAGGTCCAGGGCATAACCCAGCTGGAAATCGCGGGGTTTCTCTACCATGTCTCCATCCCCACCTTCTTTGGTATCTCCATTGCCGTTCTTGGCGGGTTTTTTCGCTGCGCCTTTTTTTCCCTCAGCCTTCAGATGTTTCGGCAAATCCGCCTCGCTGCGCCGATGGTTGTTGGTCGGCTTTTCCACCCGAACCTGTTCTACAAGGATATCCGGCTCAATACCTTTGGCCTGAATGGAGGTTCCCGACGGCGTGTAATAACGCGCCGTGGTCAAGCGAATGGCACCATGGCCCTGCAGTGGAATGATACTTTGCACCGAACCTTTGCCGAAGGATTTGGTCCCAATGACCAGGGCGCGTTGATGGTCCTGTAACGCGCCGGCGACAATTTCAGAAGCGGAGGCAGAACCGCCGTTGATCAAGACGGCAACCGGCAGCCCTTGGGCCAGGTCGCCCAGCTTGGCGTTATAGCGACGGGTTTCTTCCGGCCGGCGGCCTCTGGTGGAGACGATCTCTCCCTTGTCCAGAAAGGCATCGGATACGGCGATGGCCTGGTCCAGGGCACCGCCGGGATTGTTGCGCAAATCCAGGACCACGCCCTTGAACCGATTGCCCAGTTCCGTCTTGCGTTTGGCCATGGCCTTTTCCAGTCCGCTGTTGGTCTGTTCCGTAAAAGAGGTGATGCGCAGGTAAACCATATCCCCTTCCAGTCGGGAGCGGACGGATTGCACCCGGATGACATCGCGGATGATCACGACCTCAAACGGCTTTTCCACTCCCTTCCGGGCCACCATCAGGCGAATTTCCGATTTGATGGGGCCACGCATTTTCTTTACCGCATCCGCCAGGGACATGCCCATGACCGGGGTGCCGTCAAGATGGGTGATATAGTCGCCCGACTTCATTCCGGCGCGGGAAGCAGGGGTCTCATCAATCGGCGAGACGACCTTGACCAGGCCATTTTCCATGGTCACCTCAATACCAAGGCCACCAAATTCGCCCTTGATCTGTTCCCGCATATCCTTGAAGGCGCTGGGCGGCATATAGGATGAATGGGGATCGAGAGAACGCAACATTCCGGCGATAGCGGCCTCGATCAATTCGGGGTCATCCACCTCTTCAACATAATCGGCGCGGATACGCTCTAGAACGTCACCGAACAGGTTTAATTGCCGATAAATATCATTCTCAGCCGCCCTGGGCGCCGTGGGTAATGTCGCCAGGAGGCCCACCATTCCCAGCCCTGCCAAAAATCCACCAATGCGCCAACCGGTTTTCACCAGAATAGGTTGCCTCATCATCCACTCGCCCTTTCGCGGCTTTTCGACCACCAGGAGTTCGGATTAATCGCCACCCCCTTGCGTCGTAATTCAACATAGAGAGACCGCTTTCCAGCCTCCCCCATTCGTCCCACCGGCTCACCTGTTAACAAGTTTTGACCGACGGTTGCCTGCAGCGTCGTTAGCCCCGCCAACAACGTATGGTATCCCTCGCCATGGGAGATGATCAAGATCAGGCCATACTTCCGGAATTGCCCGGCGAAAACCACTTTACCATCATAGGGCGCTACAACCTGCGCCCCACGGCGGGTTTGTAATGTGATACCCTGTGCCCGTGGGCCAAATCCAGTGCTTTCACCATATTTGCCGGCCCAACTGCCATTTGCCGGCAGGCGAAGGTGGCCCTTGATCTTGGAGAACGGCAGCGTCCCTCGACCCACCTGCCCTGTCCCGGACCGGGACGCGAGGCGTTGTTTCTTTGTTTGTGGATGCTGGCCCTTCTGATCTGATTTGTTCCCGCCGCCCTTTGATTTAGCATTCGTATTCGCGAGGGCGCGGGCCATATCGGCGGCCAGCTGGCGGCGTCGTAGTTCTGACAGGCGCGCCTCCCGCGCAGTGGCGATTTGCGAGGCCTTCCGGGCAGCCTTACGTGCGGCAGATTGCTGCTTTTGTTTCCGGCGCTGTTCTGCATCCAAGTCGAGGCGTTGCAGCAATGCGCCCAGATCCTGGGCCTGCGCCACCAACTTGCTCAGACGCCGCCCCTCGACCGCGCCTGCCTTACGCAGCTGGCGCTCTGCCTCCGTGCGGGCCGCTAATAAAGATTGTAATTCCTCCCGCCGCCCCGACAGGGTCGCCACGGCGGCAACGCGGCGTTGCTGTTCCGCTTTCAGTTTACGACGAACATCGCCCGCAGCGTTCAATAACTTACCAACCTCCATCGCGTCCTGGTGCAAGGCGGGTAGGGCCGTGGCCAGCAAGCGACCGCCACGGGCGGCATCCAGCACCGTCCCCGGCCCCGCCAGCAAGGCGGCGGCCGGTTGCCGCTCCATCCGCGCCAGGGCCGTTATGGAACGCGCCATGCTGGCCTGCATCTGTTCCAGGCGGCGATGATAGTCCACATCCTGGCGATGCAATAAGGCGAGTTGGTCCTCTATTTCGCCCAATGACTCCTCTTCCCGCTGGGTCTTTCGGGCGGCGACGACCGCGCGAATGCGCAAACCGTCAACCTGATCGCGAATGGCACGGGCCTGGTTGGCCAGGGCCCGCTGCTTGTCCTGACCGGCGGCAATGGAGTCTTTTGTCACCGCCATGTCCCGGCGTATATCCCGACGCTGGTCCGCGACCGCAGCCGTGGATAGGACCGCACATAGACATAGTGCTATTATGGATAGGCCGGATTTAGCCATGCCGGATTTAGCCATGCCGGATTTAGCCATGCCGGATTTAGCCATTCAGGGCCTGCCGATCCGGCTCCGCCAACAGGGATTGGCCGGTCATCTCGACAGGTTGCGCCAGGCCCATCAGCGCCAGAATTGTCGGGGCCAGATCCGCCAGGCTGCCATTCTGCAACGAGACCTGAGCCTTGGCACCGTTCACCAGCAATGCCGGTACCGGGCCTGTGGTATGCGCCGTATGCGCCCCGTCGTTTTCCACATCCCGCATCAATTCGATGTTGCCGTGATCAGCCGTGACCACCATACAGCCATCAACCTTGCCCAAGGCCTCACATAAACGGCCCAGGCAGCTGTCGATCATCTCCACCGCCTTGATCGCAGCATCCAACTTACCGGTATGTCCCACCATGTCGGGATTAGCGTAATTCGCCACGATCAGGTCGTATTGGGCACTCTCGATAGCGCCTACCAGCTTGTCCGTCACCTCGCGCGCAGACATTTCGGGTGCCAGGTCATAAGTCGCGACCTTGGGCGAGGGGATAAGGATGCGATCCTCACCCGCGAAGACCGCTTCCTCCCCGCCGTTCAGAAAAAAGGTCACGTGGGCATATTTCTCAGTCTCGGCAATGCGCAACTGCCGCAGGCCCGCCTCGGCGACCACTTGGCCCAGGGTTTGCTGTAATTCGATACTGGGGAACAATGCATCGAACCAGCCGTCCAACGCATTGGAATAGCTGACCATGCCCAACTGATCAGCAAACGCCACCACGCGATTGCGGGCAAAGCCGTCGAAGTCCGGATCGATCAGCGCAGTCAGAATTTCCCGGGCACGGTCGGCCCTGAAATTCCCCATTAACAGCCCATCGCCTGCGGCCATACCGGTATAGCCGGCAATAGCCGTCGGCAGCATAAATTCGTCCTGGATGTCCTGATCGTAGGAGGTTTGAATTGCAGTCGCTGCGTCCGCCGCCGACAGACCGTGTGCATCCACGATAAGATCATAGGCCTGAACAACCCGGTCCCAGCGTTTATCCCGGTCCATGGCATAGTAGCGCCCACAAACGGTGCCAACACGGATATTGTCTTGTCCCTTAATGGCGTCCAGTACCTGATCAAGATAACCCTGCCCCGCATTTGGTGGGGTATCGCGCCCATCCATGAAGCAATGCAGCCATACGGTGATGCCTGCGTCCGCGACCACCTGGGCCAGTGCCAACAGATGGGCCTGATGGGAATGCACCCCACCCGGCGACAACAGCCCCATCAGATGACAGACACCGCCCGTGGTCTGTAAGTTGGCAATAAACCCACCTAATCGGGCCTTTTCGGCCAGGCTGCCATCGGCGACGGCGGCATCAATACGGGGCAAATCCTGAACCACCACGCGGCCGGCACCAATGTTTTGGTGGCCCACCTCGGAATTGCCCATCTGACCATCGGGCAAACCAACCGCCAGGCCCGAAGTCTGTAGCAAGGCATGCGGTTCCTGCGCCCATAACCGGTCGTAAACAGGGGTCCGGGCTAGCGCGATAGCGTTATCCGACGTAGCCTCCCGATAACCCCAGCCATCCAGGATGCAAAGTACGACGGGGCGACGCTGATTGTTCACGTTAGTCCTCAAAATCTAGTAGATAGACACCGATTCAGGCACAATATGGCGCAGCCAACACCGAATGCAACCGCTATCATCAGGCCCGATGATAGGGATGCCCGGTTAATATTGTATGGGCCCGGTATAATTGCTCCATCAACATTGCGCGAGCCAGTATATGAGGCCAGGTCATGGCCCCCAATGACAGGACCAAATTGGCTTTGTCGCGCAAATCCGGATGCAGGCCATTTGCCCCACCGATGACGAACGCCACGTCCGCAATGCCATCATCCCGCCAGCGGCCCAACCGTTGCGCAAAGCTGTCCGAAGATAATGTTTTGCCGGTCTCATCCATGGCAATAAGTGTGGCACGGTCCGGCAGGGCGTTCTCCAGCAATTCGGCCTCTGCAAACGCGAGTTTCTTGCCGGAGAGGTTTTTGCGTACCTCTACCTCGCGAATGTCCACCGTCCAGGGTAGTCGTTGCAGGTAAGTTTGGCAGATTTCAGCCGCTGGGCTGCCGCGTGCACGACCAACAGCGCAGATTGTGAGGCGCATAAGGCTTTAGCCGCCGCCAACCCTAAAGGCTGGCGCGTTCCGGTTCCGCCATCTCGATCGACCACATCTTTTCCAGGTTATAGAAATCCCGGACTTCCGGGCGGAACAGATGCACGATGATATCGCCCATATCAAGCAATACCCAATCCCGCTTGCCCATGCCTTCAACCTTGCAACGGCCCAAGCCGAATTCTTTGACCTTGCGCATCAAATGGTCCGCCATAGCGCCCACGTGACGGTCTGATCGACCGTTCGCGATAACCATGTAATCGGCAATGCTGGATTTTCCGTTCAGATCGATGACAACGCAATCTTCCGCCTTGTCTTCGTCGAGAGAATTATTCACGAGGGCTAGAAGTTCTTGGCTGTAATCTAGCGATTGCCCCGTGCTTTTGCTTGTGCTTGCTATGGTAAATAGCTCCTAATTTATTTGAAGGTCTGCATATAGACCCTAATTCTAACGGATGATAGCTAATTATGGCAAAATTTCGGCAAAATGTCATGCTTCTTTCGGAAGTTTTGCGGTCTCGGCCCGAATGGCTGTGCTGGACGCTAAATGCAACGGACTGAACAAAAAACACCATGCAGGGGCCTTTGCATCTGCCAATGTGGCAGGCCGGAGAACCCGATAGCGGGCGTAGCGCGTCGCCGCAGCCCCGGCCAGGGCACGATGGCCGCCACTGGTGTGGCCTTGGTCAGATCGGTTAAAGATCGCCATGGGCATGGTTTCAACAATCTCCGTCCAGCGCCGCCAACGCGGCAGTTGCACCAGATTGTCCGCGCCCATCAACCAAACGAACGCATGTTCCGGCCAGTGTTTTTGCAATGCACCAAGAGTATCAACGGTGTACCGGGTGCCGAGGCGGGATTCGAGATCACTGGCATGAATAGCCGGATGCCGCGCCATGGCCCGCGCGCTTGCCAGACGATCCGCCAAAGGCGCCATGCCTTCAGTGGCCTTAAGGGGATTTTGCGGCGAGACCAGCCACCAGACCTGATCCAGGCGCAACTGTTTCAGGGCCAGCAGGGAAATATGCAAATGACCTTCATGGGCAGGGTTGAAAGAGCCGCCCAGTAGGCCGATTTTCAGTCGCGCCATCGGATCAGGCCCACACCCACTATGGCCGCACTTGACCCTGGCCGTGGACTACATATTTGAACGAGGTCAATTGTTCCACCCCGACAGGACCGCGGGCGTGCAGGCGGTTGGTGGAAATGCCGATTTCAGCCCCCATGCCGAATTCGCCACCATCGGCAAACTGGGTCGACGCATTGTGCAGGACGATGGCGCTGTCCACCTCTGCCAGGAAACGCTCCGCCACCCCGCCATCGTCAGCGATGATGCTTTCGGTGTGGTGGGAGCCATAGGTTTCAATATGGGAAATCGCCTCCGTCACGCCATCCACCACCTTCACGGCGATGATACTGTCGAGATACTCCGTGCCCCAATCATCCTCGTTCGCGGGCACCACGCGGTCGTCCGCGCCTTGGGTATCATCATCACCGCGCACCTCACAGCCCGCATCCAGCAGGTCCTTGACCAGGGGCCCCAGATAGGTGGTCGCGCAATGACGGTCCACCAGCAATGTTTCCGAGGCACCACAAATGCCGGTGCGGCGCAGTTTGGCGTTCAGGGAAATATCCCGCGCCATTTGCAAATCGGCAGAGGCATCCACATAGATGTGGCAGTTGCCGTCAAGGTGGGCGATGACCGGCACCCGGCTTTCGTTCTGCACCCGTTCGATCAGGCCACGGCCACCACGGGGTACGATGATGTCTATATGCTGGGGCATGGTCAGCATCATGCCCACGGCTGCCCGGTCTGTGGTGGGCAGCAATTGAATAGCGCTTTCGGGTAGAGCCGCAGCCGTCAGGCCCGTCACCAGACAGCGATGAATGGCGCGGGATGAATGCACACTTTCCGAGCCGCCCCGCAGGATCGCCGCATTGCCCGACTTCAGGCACAGCGCGCCCGCATCCGCCGTGACGTTGGGCCGGGATTCATAGATGATACCGATCACGCCCAAAGGCACCCTGACCCTGGAGATACGCAGCCCGTTGGGACGGTCCCATTCCGCGATTATATCACCCACCGGGTCCGACAATTCGGCCACCGCTTCCAACCCCTTGGCCATGGCCTCGATCCGGTCTTCCGTCAGCAGCAAACGATCCAGCAGGGCAGCGGTTAAATCGCGCCGTTCCGCCGCCGCCATATCAAGCGCATTGGCGGCCAGGATATCTGCTGAGCCCGCGCGCATGGCGCTGGCTGCCTGCAATAGCGCCCGGTTCTTCGCCTGGGCAGTGGTTTTGGCCAGTACCGAGGCCGCCGCACGGGCACGGGCGCCTAGGTCCAACATTTCTTGCTGCAAATCGTCTGCTGTATTCTCCGCCGTGCTCATCGTCTTTATCCCTTTGCCCTCAGTCGCATAGTGCTTAACCGAGCACCAAATCGTCCCGATGGATCATTTCCTCCCGGCCCAGAAACCCTAGAATAGCCGGAATTTCATTACTGTGGTGACCTTTGATACGTTCGGCATCCGCCGTCGAATAGGCGATCAGTCCACGCCCGAGAGCAGCGCCATCAGGTCCCCGGACGATCACGGCGTCGCCGCGCTGAAAATGCCCATCCACCCCCGTCACCCCTGTGGGCAGTAAACTTTTCCCCCGTGTCAGCGCCTGAACCGCGCCGTCATCTATGGTGATGGAGCCTTTGGTCCGCAGGCTGCCCGCGATCCACCGCTTGCGTGCACTGGACGGCGTCGCGGCGGTGGCAAACCAGGTCGCCCGGCCATTGTCTTCCAGGCGGGCTATGGGGTGGGCCGTTCGACCGTCGGCGATAGCCATGGAACAACCGGCCTGGGATGCCAGGCGCGCGGCTTGCAATTTCGTCACCATGCCGCCGCTGCCGTCGTGGCTGCCGGTGGCACCGGCCATGGCCTCAATAGCCGGGGTAATCTCCGCCACTTCGGCGATAAATTTAGCCCCCTCATCCCGGCGCGGGTCGGCGCTGTAAAGGCCATCAATATCAGACAACAGCACCAGGCAATCCGCCCCGATCATGGCCGCGACCCGTGCGGCCAGGCGATCATTGTCGCCGAAGCGGATTTCAGCCGTCGCCACCGTATCGTTCTCGTTCACCACGGGGACGGAACCATGCGCCAGCAACGCGGTTATGGTGTTGCGGGCGTTCAAATAGCGCCGGCGTTGTTCTGTATCCTCGCTGGTCAGCAGAATTTGCGCCACAGGCACATCGTGGCGGGCCAGACTTTCCTGATAAGCGTGTGCCAGGCGGATTTGACCGGCGGCAGCCGCTGCCTGGCTGTCTTCCAGCGGCAGCGCCTTCTTGTCCAAGCCAAGGCTGCGCCGTCCCAGCGCGATGGCACCCGATGATACCAGCAACACATCCTGGCCCCGGCCCCGGCAAACCGCGACGTCGTCCGCCAGGGCATCCAGCCAGTCCCGGCGCAAGGCTCCGCTCTGTTGGTCCACCAGCAATGAAGAGCCGATTTTGATGACCAGGCGCCTGGCCGTGGTCAATCGCACGCTCATGGCTGCCAGCCTGCCGCGTCAGCTTCTACTGCATATTCTTCAGCAATCTCTGCTGTATCATCAGATCTATTATCAACGTCACTGACCTTGCCACCCATCGCAGCTGCCAGTTCCTGCAACAATTCCGGCAGGCCCTTGCCCGCGATGCCCGATATGACGTGCACCGCACGACCGGATTCCGCCGCCAATTCGGCCCGGCGTTCGGCGATCAGATCATCGGTCAGGGCATCGCATTTATTCAGACAGACCAGTTCCAACTTTTCAGGCAGGCCCGCATCATAGGCACGCAGTTCTTCGCGCACCGTGCGGTAGTCGGCTGCCACATCGTCCGCCGTACCATCAATTAGATGGATCAAGGCACGACAGCGTTCCACATGGCCCAGGAACCGATCACCCAGGCCCGCGCCTTCATGGGCACCTTCGATCAGGCCTGGAATATCCGCCAGAATAATTTCCCGGTCGCCGGCCTGGGCGACGCCGAGATTCGGATACAGGGTAGTGAAGGGATAATCACCAATTTTCGGCCTGGCCCGGCTGACGGCGGTTAGAAAAGTGGATTTGCCCGCATTGGGCAGGCCGATCAAACCCGCATCGGCGATCAACTTCAGGCGCAGCCACAGGGTCATTTCCTCTGTCTCGCCGCCCTTATCAAATTGTCGGGGCGCGCGGTTGGTGGAGGACTTAAAGGATTCGTTCCCCCGCCCCCCCGCGCCGCCACGGGCCAGGATGACGCTTTGACCAGCTTCCGTCAGATCGGCCAGCACATGTTCCCGATCCTCATCCAGCACTTGCGTACCCACGGGAACCTTGACGATGGCGTCATCGCCACCCGCACCCGAACGGCTGCTGCCCATACCGGGACGGCCGTTATCAGCCTTGATGTGCTGTTGAAAGCGGTAGTCGATCAAGGTGTTGAGGTTGTCCACCGCCTCGACAATTACATCGCCACCCTTGCCCCCATTGCCGCCGTTCGGGCCGCCATATTCGACGAATTTCTCACGCCGAAAGCTGACGCAGCCATGGCCGCCTTTGCCGCTGAAAATATAAATCTTGGCTTGATCAAGGAATTTCATGACGCCGTTTCTTCTATTTCCGAAAACAAAAAAGCGGGGGATGGACAGCCATCCCCCGCTTTTAACTGCGCTTGCGGGCGCGCCTAGGCTGGCGGCTGCACCGAAACATATGTCCGACCGCCGGCCCGTGTCCTGAACGTAACCTGACCTTCGATCAGCGCAAAAATTGTGTGGTCCTTGCCCAGGCCAACGTTATCACCGGGCTTCCATTTGGTGCCGCGTTGACGAACGATGATGTTGCCGGGAATGACTTTTTCGCCGCCAAATTTCTTGACGCCCAAACGACGGCCTGCTGTATCGCGACCGTTGCGTGAACTACCACCTGCCTTTTTATGTGCCATATCTGCGGCTCCCTAACTTTCGCTGCTATCGGCAGCTTGATCCACTGCTTCAGCTTTTGGCGCCTCAGCTGCTGGTGCTTCTTTTTTTGCCGCAGGCTTCTTAGCGGCGGTCTTTTTCGCAGCCTTTTTAGGCGCGCCCGGACCGGAAATATCGGTGATCCGTACGATGCTTAATTCCTGGCGATGACCGTTCCGGCGACGATAATTCTTCCGCCGCTTTTTCTTAAAGACAATGATCTTTTTATCCCGGGCCTGCTCCATCAAGGTGCCGACAACCTTGGCACCGTCCACCAGGGGGGCACCAACAGTCATGTCACCCTCTGCACCCAGCATCAGGACATTGTCAAAAGCCACATCATCACCAGCTTCACCAGCGATGCGTTCTATCCGGATTACGTCATCCGGCTCTACGCGGTATTGTTTCCCGCCCGTCTTGATTACAGCGAACATCAATCAGCCCATTTTCTTCGGTCTTGTGCGCCCACAGCCCCAATGGCAATTAATATGCCGAATAACCTGTCGCGCACGTAAAACAATTCAGGCGGCGCGAACGCCGCCCAGGTCGGCGCGGTAATACGCCCCAGGCGGTCCTTTGTCAACGTCTTCTGTGGGGTTTCTGTGAGGTTTCTGTGAGATTTCTGTGGGATTTCTAGCCCTTTGACGACACATGAGATTGGTATTTTTACAAGCGCCTGATCACAGCATAATCTATCGTGGGGCCAGCCCGGCATTTAGCCCCATAATTGGCCAATTCCAACAGTCTTCAGACGGCGGATATTATGAGTACCATCGCAATTTTACAGATCGGTTATGCGCTCGTCGGCTGCCTCTTTAATCTGTTCAGCATTGCCCGGGTCAGGCTGGGACGACCGCCTTTATCTGCCACCAACCCCTATTTTGGCATTGTTATTATGGCAGCCGTTGCCGCCGTCAGTCTAAGCCAGGCAATATTCGCGGGCATCCCCTATCTGGTGGGCTGGTCATTTCTGGTCGCGTTCATAGGCAGTGGCCCGGTGACGGCGCATTTCCGCGCCATTCGGCATGGGCAGAACCTGGACAGTTACGCTTCTCCGACAGCGGCCTTTCTGGCATTTGCGATCAATGCAATTGGCGTCGTCTTGGGCTGTATCGGGATCGCACTGTCTTTGGGCAAGCTCGTCGGCCTATAAAACCATCTCCGCGATACGTTCCAGCTGTTGGCCCATTTCCGCCTCGGTCTCGACGAATTCAGGCCGCACCACAACACGGTCCGCCCCGGCATCCAGCAAGGAACGAAACGCCGCCCGGTCGGCGGCCTGGCCATAGACGGTAATGGTGATGGATTTCGGATCGCGCCCGGCAGCGCCTGCCAGGGTATCAAGCTGCCGCCTGGCGTCTTCCAATTCCGCAGGCGTAACCCGGTTCGGCATCCAGCCATCGCCATGATCAACCACACGCTGGAGGACATTTTTCGCCATGCCGCCAATAATGATGGGGGGATAGGGTTTCTGTACCGGCTTGGGGTAGGAGCGCACAGGGGGAAAATTGAAAAATTCGCCACTGTGTTCTGCTTCCTCCTGGGTCCAGAGTTTTTTCATCACATCAAGCGCTTCCCGGGTCTGGCTCCACCGACGGGGAAAATTACCGCCCATCAGCTCTGTTTCTTCCCGCAGCCAGCCTGTCCCGATGCCAAAGATAAAGCGGCCACCGCTATATAGATCCAGGGTCGCGATTTCTTTCGCCAGCAACAGCGGATTACGCTCCGGCACCAGGGTGATCCCTGTCGCCAGCTTAATCGTTTTCGTCACGGCAGAGGCGCGTGCCAGGGCAATGTAAGGCTCGGTGAAATGGGAATAGGTCCAGGGAATTTCGCCGCCGGTGGAAGGAAACGGGCTGTCCGAATGTACAGGCACCGCCGGGTGTTCAGCATACCAAATAGAATCAAAACCAAGATCCTCGGCCTTTTTCGCCATGAAGGCGGGGTCGATGTTGTAGGCAGGTAGTGGAACCGCTGTGCCAATGGACATCTCAAAACCATCCCCTAAAGTTTGCTGCTAAAAAAACGACTGCGACATTAAACCTATCCTGTTCATGCCTGCCCGTCGAGATAAGTGGACATCCCGCCATAAGCCGGGTTAAAAGGCAGCCCAGCGATCAGCATCATGAAAGACAATTTCATGGCCCAGGAGGGGTGACAGAGTGGTCGAATGTGCCGGTCTCGAAAACCGGTGTACCTTTGCGGGTACCGTGGGTTCGAATCCCACCCCCTCCGCCATTTCGTCTCTTTAACATATTGATTTTATGGATATAAATTATTGTTTTAGGCATGCGGTCCCACATTTAGTACCACATCATGATCGTAAAAATGTGGTTGACGCCGGCCTTGGAAGCCCTTCCTGGCCAAGGGTAGAGGCGGAGTTTGTCGACAGTGACCAGCGGGACTACTGGGTGCCGTGCCCACATTGTGACGAAGCCCAGACCATGCGCTGGGGATCAGTGCAGTGGCAGCCAGACCGACCGGAGACGGCGGTCTATGTTTGTGAACATTGTGGCGTCGTATGGAGTGATGCCGACCGCCTCAAATCATTGAAGCGGGGAGAATGGAAGGCCAGTGCGGAGTTCAACGGCATCGCTGGCTTCCGCCTATCTGGGCTGAATAGCCCGTGGATACCCTTAACCGAGGCAGTGCGGGATTTCCTGGAAGCGAAGAAGCTGCCAGAGACCTTACGGGTCTGGGTCAATACGTATCTGGGGGAGACCTGGGAAGAGACCGGAGAGGGCGTTGCCGATGAGGGCATTGCCGACCGGCGCGAAGAGTACGAAGGTTGCCCCGAAGGGGTGGTCTTAATCACCGCTGGCGTGGACGTCCAGGACGACCGCATTGAATGTGAAATCGTCGGCTGGGGACGGGACGAAGAAAGCTGGTCATTAGGTTACCAAACGATTTATGGGGACCCTTCTGGACCGGCTGTATGGGGCGACCTGGAGGCATATCTTAATACGCCTTGGCACCACCACCCCCGTGGTGTCGAATTACCCGTCAGATCGGCTTGTATCGACACTGGGGGGCATCACACCAACGCAGTGTACTCATTCGTGAGACCCCGTGAGGGACGTCGGGTTTTCGCGACCAAAGGTGTCGGCGGCGAGGGCCGAGCATTAGTCGGACGACCAAGCAAAAACAACGTTGGAAAAGTGCGGCTTTTCCCCGTCGGCGTCGACACAGCCAAAGAACTAATCTACGCCCGTTTGAAGATCGGGGACGCTAACAGTCAACGCCAGTAGGAAAAGAGCAGAGAGGTCGTCGTTTCTACCCCTCTGCTCTTTGAGATAATTTATATAGCAACGACCATCCTAGCGGAAACAAGCGTACCCGAGCCATGCGCCTTGATTACAAGTTTTTGAAATTCTTCGGACATTCCTATCCTATCGATTTGCTCTCCGGCCGCTGTGATTGAAGTAAACTGATAAACGACAGTAAGCCGATCCATATCAGGCCCAAAGGTGGGAACGATAGCCATAACCCCAGACGTATCATCCGATAATTTCTCAATATCGGGTAATATTGATATGGCGTCTTGTAATTTTGCTTTCTCTACCTTGTAAATACGATGCATGGTAACCGGATGGTCATCCCATGAAATATCACCGTACACAGTGCGAGCCACTAATGGTCCAACCATTGTACCGGCCGGATCAAGCTCTCTCTCCTGAAGAAGTTTTTGAAAGTCTGGATCTTTTTGATAGCTTTCAAACACGCGGGCAGTTGTCGCAAAATCTGGATACGCCGATAGAACAACAATTGATCCAGCACCATCGCCAGCCGCAATTTTGTTAACCCTTACCTTGGCACCATGCCTTGCCATAATATCGGCTGCATCTCTTGCCCTCTGAAGGGCAACTGCAGTCTTGCCAATTGTTGGTTGAATTATTCTTGCTGATATTACCGTCATAAAAATTCTCTCTAATATTGCAGACTATATTTCACTTAGTGAACCACAAAGAATTTGACACGTCATTAGGGAAACCTCGTTTTTCGATGCTCCTCACCCACACCGGCTATT
The DNA here is from genome assembly GCA_018660265.1 of Rhodospirillaceae bacterium. Taxonomy (GTDB): domain Bacteria; phylum Pseudomonadota; class Alphaproteobacteria. Next base: position 47,709 of record JABJKS010000056.1, read on the forward strand.
TAAAATATGGCGGTGTGGTGAGGGCATCCCCCTAGTCTTAATCAAAATCACCGGCTTCGGCTCGTGGCGTCAAAAGCCCGCCAATTGTATCGTCATCCATGATTGCGGTGATCTTAATGTCAATCAGGCCGTTCCAATCTAATGCCCAATCAGCTAGTGCGCCTGCATTGTCGGTCTCGCAGACTGCAAAGCCACCCGACCCGTCGAGATTGTGATATCTGGAAAGCATTTGAACGCCTTCGGGAGGCATTCCACCAGTTTCCAGAAATTTCTTAATCGTTGGGTTGCGGGCCTGCGTCGTGTGAGTCCAACCAAGAGTAAAAAGCATTTTATTATTCCTCATTTTGTCCCCAAAGAGCCCGGATGGTAGTGCGGACAACTTCGGCTGGCAAGCTATATTGCAGCGGCAGGTCGTTATTACGGACTACGATATCTGCGGCCTCTGACTTATCGAGGTCAGCAAAATTCCAGAAGGCTATTTCGATATCGCTATCGCTAGCCGCCTTTTTCAGTTCGGACGGGCGGGGGTTAGGCGCGAAGTAGATATTCGCCCCACCCTCGTTCTTGCTCACGGCCCAATTCGTAGCCAGAGCAAACCCCTCCTCATTACAGTTCGCAAAAAAGGGCGTCCAATCACCATCAGGGTACTTGGCACCCAGTTCAATCTGGCCGCCGTATTCAGCGGCTATCTCTGCAAAGTGCAGGTCGAGGTGACGGTATATTTGGTCTGCATCTGGTTTCATGTGAAAATCCTGGCGGGGACGTGGCCGAAGCCACTAACGACCCCCCGCTGGCCGGGATGAACGTGCGCTAGCCGAAGTCGTCCGTGGACTGTTGGGCGTCCGCTGCCGGAGCCGATGCCGTAACTGCCGGGGCAGCCGCGCCATCTTCCAATTCAGCGGGCCTATCGATCCACTTGACGATTTTCAATTGCGGGATCGAAGTCGTCCCCTTGCCAACTTTGGCATGCTTGCCGCCAGTGAACTCCACCACCGGCACCAAGCCATCGTTGTCATTGGCCGCCGCCATATACTGGTCATGCAGGTCAGAGACCCCCATGCAGGCACCGGTGCTATTGGACGACCACACGCGCACACCGCCCAGAGCGTTCTCAGCAAATACCTTGCATTCAAACGCCCGCTTCCACTCACCCGGCGTCCTAGGACGTGGGGCAGCTTTAGTGATGGACGGGTCCCATTCAAACTCCGGGATAGTTTCAGGGGCCATCGCCGCCCACCCCGTGCGTAGGGTAATCCTGGCGACGGATTGTGACCGTGAAGGGCAACTCATCGGCCAGGAGATCCTTGATTATTTTAGCTATCGTGGTTCGGTGCAGCGGGCATTATTCACGGCCCAGGACCCAAAAACCTTGCGGCAAGCCTTCGCAAAGCTCAAGCCAAACGCCGAGCTGCGCCCCCTTTATGACGCCGCAGTTGCCCGCCAGCAAGCGGACCAAATCTTCAATCTATCCCTGACCCGCACCGCAACAAA
>JABJKS010000100.1 GCA_018660265.1 Rhodospirillaceae bacterium
CGTACGCGACCATACAGTTCCACTTGCTTCATCCCCGCCCTCTGCAAAAGCAGAAAGCTTACCACTGGCGGATTTTTACTCCGGCCAACAACCAGACAATCTGGCCGCTTCAGTGGTGGATTATTGCTCCGGCGTTCTCACCCCGTCCCAATTTTCGGGCGGGGGGTCCGTCTCATATACCCCGATACGCCTTTTATAGGTATCATACAGGTATTCCAGGGCGTCATTCAGGGCTGCGCATTCATCGATCAAGCGGCGCGCTTCGTCCCATTTCCGGTTACGGTAGGCCGCCAACATGGCCTCGTGGCGGGCATGCAGGGTGATAAATGCCTCCGTGTTTGCAAGATCCTCCATACCCATAAGGCCGTAAATTTTCACGGCCTCCCGTTTGCCCTTTACGGCAATAAGGTCCAACTCAATGGTGGCAAAGTCGGGTACGGCATCATGGGTTATTTCGCTGATAATAATGCCAACACCGTAACTTTTGCATAGGCCCTCCAGACGCGAGGAAAGGTTAACTGCATCACCCATGGCGGAATAATTGAAGCGCCGGGTCGAACCCATGTTACCGACCACGCAAAGACCGGTATTAATGCCGATGCCCATTTCCAAATGGATGGCGCGTTTATGGGTGATGGTCGGTTGCCAGACACGGGCCTGCTGCTCGGCGGCCAGAACGATGGCGGTTGGCAATTCAGCCGCCGCTGCATTTTGCGCCGCTTCAGCTGAAGGCAGGCCGCCGCGGGCGGCAATTGACAGCCAGCTTAACCCCGCCAGATTATCTTGCGCGACACCTTCACCACGCAACAGGCGGGCGCCGATATTTCGTTGTGCCTTGGCATACCCCTGTTCCGCAGCGGCCAGGAACCAGGTCGCGGCTGCCTCTATGTCCCGCTCTACACCATCGCCATCGCGATAGGCTTTTCCCAAACTGTATTGGGCGTTTGGATAACCGCCCTCAGCTTCAACTCTCAATAATTCAAAGGCCTTTGCCTTGTCTTGGGTGACACCAATGCCCAGTCCATATGTTTTTGCCAGCTGATAGTCTGCGTGATTGTTTGTATCACCACCCTCTTCATCGCTGGCTTCATCACGAAGCTCCTGGTTCAGGACCTTCAACCCCTCGTACATTGCCATGGCGGAGATGCAGGCATTGCGGCCATGCTCGGGATCATTCAGCGGCGCGTTCCAAAAGGCCATCAGGCAGTCACCGATGTATTTGTCGATGGTCCCGGCATTATCCATCACGGCATCGCTCATAGGGGTTAGAAAACGGTTCATCAGAGTGGTCAAGCCTGTGGGGTCATCGGCAAAGCGTTCCGATATGGTCGTAAATCCGCGAATATCAGCAAACATGACAGACAGGTCACGGACCTCTCCACCAAGGCGAAGTTGGTCTGGTTCGTCCGCCAGACGCTCCACCAGTTCCGGCGAAAGGTATTGCGTGAAGGCCGAGCGAATTTGTCGTTTGCTGCCTTCTTCTGCAATTTGCCCGGCATAGGCTAGCGCGGAATATATGAAAACCGTCGCCATTGAGGGATAGACCGCATCGACCAATACGCCCTTATCCGTAAATAACCACCAGGAAATACCAATCATGGCGGCAATAAACGCAACCGAAAGTACAGCCGTCCAACGGGCCCGCAATAGGGGCACCAAAATGATTAGCAACAGGCCCAGTAAAGCAGTCGCGGCCAATTCCGCGCCTAGGCCATAGGACGGACGGCTTAACTGCTGACCATGAAGAATTGTCTCCAGTAATTGGGCATGTACCTCCACCCCATAGACCGAGACGTTCAAGGGCGTTGCTGCAATATCCGTCAGGCCGTGGGCCCCGGCACCAACCAGGATAAACTTCCCGGCAATGCGGGCGGGGTCCACCGATCCTTCAATGACGTCCTTGGCGGATACATAACGTCGCGGCACGGACGGGGAATAGCGCGGCCAAACCCGCCCTGTACGATCTGTCGGCAACAACACATTGCCAATGATGACACCGTTTACGCCGGAGGGATCAACACGTATTCCAAATGACTGGCTATTTGTGGCAACCCGCAATATCTCAACCACCAAGGATGGCTGGATCTTATCGCCTATAGCGATGGCAGCGGGAACCCGGCGGACAACCCCATCAATTTCAGGTGCCAGGCTGAGGGCACCATGGCCCTTGGCGACCTTATCCAGCACATCGATATTGCTCAGCGCGCTGCCAAAGTGATGCAAATAGGGCAGGGGGTCACCGCCAATTTTTGCCACGGGTGTCATGTACTTGGGTATGCCGCCGACGCGTTTGTCCGTTACCACCGCGCGGCCCAGTATGACCCGGCCACGACGAATGGCCTCGGCGAAGGTTTCGTCGCTGTTGACGGAATTGGTGCCTGATTGGCGGTCGGGTTCCGGGAAGATCATATCGAAGCCGATTGTGACCGCGCCTGCCTTTGTCAAGGCATTGACCAAGTCCGCCAAGACAGTGCGTGGCCATGGCCATTGGCCATATTGCGCGATGGCCGCTTCATCAATAGTTACAATGGTCACAGGCCAATTGTTTTCCACCCGGGGGCTGGTCTGTTGATAAAAGTCAAAGACCTTCAGGCGCAGGGCTTCCACCGGCCAGGGATCAAACCCGCGTAACGCCAATAAGGCTAACAGCACCAGCGCGGTCAGGGCGCGCCCCATGCCGATGGCAGTTGCTATGCGGTGGAAAATGTTCGGACTGCTATTGGCATTCATATTGATGGCTGACGGCTACCGTTCGCGGAATGCTTCCCGGTGGACCCGGATCAAGGGTTTCATCAGATATTCCATGACGCTTTTTCGCCCCGTATGAATATCGACCGTAGCGATCATACCAGAGGATATGGGCAGCTCGCCAGCTGTCGAGCCGAGGTAATTTTTTTCCGGCTTTACCAGAACTTTGAAATAAGCGATCCCGTCCTGGCCCACCACGGTATCGGCCCCAATATGACTGATTGTGCCGTCTATACCGCCGTATCGGATAAAATCGTAGGCGCTGATTTTACTGACTGCTTTCTGGCCAAGAGAGACATAGCCACGGTCAATGGGGTTCAAGCGGGCCTCTATGACCAACCGACCATCGGTTGGTACGATTTCCATGATTGGATCACCAGGGCGCACCACGCCGCCTATGGTATGATATTTTAGACCCTTTACCACACCATCAGTGGGGCTGTAGATCGTCGTGCGTGCGGTCTGGCTGTTCGCCTCGATAAGGACTTCCTCTGTTCGTGCTATGTCGTTTTTAACCCTTGCCAGTTGTTCCATGGTTTCCCGTTGGGCGCGGAGCTTTTCTTCCGCGCTACGTTGCCCCGCTTCCGCCAAAGCCGCCTTTGAGCGTGGGATGGCAGGGGCCAGCGCGGCCAATTCTCCCTCCAGGCGTTGAACTTCGCGCTTGCGTTCCAGATGCTCCAACTTTGAAACCAGGTTATCCCGCATCAGATTGGTGGATATGGCAAAATTCTCCCGCGATAGGGCCAGGTCCTTGCGCAGGGCGGTTCGGGCAGCCAACAGCTCTTGAATGGCGAGCTTTCGCTGTTTGAGCATTTCCGCCAGGGCAGCCATACGGGCCGTCAATTCATCCCGCCGGGCCATAAAGGCCTGTATTTCGGCTGCGGCCAGTAATGGTTGCCGCTTGGCCTGCTTATTCGGCAACGACAGTGATTGATGGGCAATTTCAGCCTGCAGGCGTGTGCGTGTCAGGATCAGACCGTCGTGTTTGGCGGACAGTTCATTTTCGTTGATCCCACTCATGGCCAGTTCGATGCGCAACAGGGGATCGCCCTTGGCAACGCGGTCACCTTCGAGGGCGAGGAGTTCCTGGATGATGCCACCTTCAAGATGTTGAATTGTCTTCACCTGACCCTCGGGCGCGACCTCACCCTCCGCGATGGCGACTTCATCCAGTTCGGCAAAGTAGGCCCAAATGCCCAGGCTGGTCATTAGGACAACGATAATCCAGGCAAAACCGCGCCAACCGCGATCGATTTGTAGTTTTTCAATTTCCCGCACCGCCGACATATCAGTTGCCATCTAGTCGTCACCTGCTGTTGGTTTTTCTGTCGCAGGGGTTTCGGGGTCGCGGTTAAACAGCTTGGGCAGGACTTCGGCGGAAGCACCCGCCATGGCAACCTGGCCGCTTTGCATGACCATGACGCTATCGCAGGCCGCCAATAGACTGGGGCTGTGGGTGACCACGATGATGGTGTGATCCTTCGCCAGGAGTTGTAGCTGCTCTCGTAAGCTTTGCTCGGCCTGCCGATCCAGGTTTCCCGTTGGCTCGTCCAGCAGCAAAATGGGCGGATCGCTTAACAGGGCCCGGGCAATAGCTATACGCTGACGCTGCCCGCCCGAAAGGCGGGAACCGGCCTCGCCAACATCCGTGTCATAGCCGTCGGGCATATCAACGGCATAGGCATGCACGCCTGCCTTTACCGCCGCTGCCAGTATTACATCATCGGGGGCGTTGGCGTTCTTAATGGCGATATTGGTGCGAATGGAACCGCTGAATAAGAAACTTTCTTGCGGGACGTAGCCGATCCAGTCGGCAATTTGATGTCGGGAAAATTGCGTTATATCGCCGCCATCCAGCAATACCCGACCGCTGTCCGGTGGATACAGTCCTTGCAGTATCTTCAACAAAGTTGTCTTGCCGCTGCCGTTGTGTCCCACGATACCGTGCATGCCGCTGGGGCCAAAGCGTAGGGTGATATCGTTTAAAACCGGCGGGCCATCAGGACTATAGCGGTAGTTAACCTTATCCATGGCCAGGCGCCCCGTGGGCCGGGGCATTTCCATTGGCGTATCTGTGCGTTCTTCAGCTTCTGCAAAGACGCCGCCAAGGCGCCGGACGGCCTCGCGATAGCCGGCAACGCTTTTCCACATGCCGACGAGTTGAACCAGGGGACCAACAAATCGGGTACCGAGAATATTCGCCGCGACCAGGGCACCGATGGTCATTTGTTGCTCCATGATCGCCAACGCACCGACCGAGGTGACAGCGACCGTGGTGATCATGGCCATGGTGGCCCCAAGGTTTTGTGCGCTATCTGCCTGTTGTCCCCGCGTTAATGAAGCCAAAATTGTCTCTGCCCGTCGATCATCCCAGCCGGGGTGCAAGGCGCGATCCAGCGCCAGGGCCTTGACCGTAACCCGGCCCGCCACCATTTCAGAGATCATGGCGTCACGTCGTGTGGCAGCTTCCTTTTCGACGACAACGGCCCGCCCGACGCTGAGAGAGGAATAGCCAGCCAGGGCCAGGAATAGTCCAAACATCACCAGAAGCACCCAGGCGACAGGTGGCGCGATGATAAATACCAAGCCGAAAAACAGGAATAAGAAGGGGATGTCGGTCAATAGAACCGCCGCACCGCCGGAAAATGTATTGCGAACGGTTTCTATGTCTCTGAATAAGGCTTGCCAGAAATGGGTCGGCCTTGCTTCCAGGGTCTTCAGGGGCAGTGCAGCCAACTTATCATAGAGTAGATTGCCAACAAGAATATCCACTTTAAGGGCAGATTTTTGCAATATCCGCGCCCGAGCCTGGCGCAATATGAAATCAAAAACCAGGGCGATGATCATGCCAAGGGCCAAGGCCTTTAAGGTGCTTAGACCACCATGGAAGACTACACGGTCATAGATTTGCAGGACGAATATGGGGACGGAAAGGGCGATTAAATTTACGAACAGCGAAATCGCCAGGACCTCCCGCAATATTCCTTTGATCGGCTTTAGAATGGGGCGTAGCCATTTATCCCCTGGCGTCGACATAATTCTAGGCTACCGCCTGTAAATCGTCCGTTCCAAGGGTTACACCATTTTCAAGTCGGGCAATAATGGTGTAGCCCGCGCCAATACCATTGTCGTCATATATAAGGTTGTTCTGGCTATCCAAAATGAGCGATCCCGATGGTGTTTCCGAAAGCCAATCCAGACTGGTTCCGTTGGTGCCGTCATATTCGTCGAAAATCAGCGAAAAATTGTCCGCCGTTACAAGTTCTAAATCAAAATTGGCGGCGTTGAATGCGAAAATATCATTCTGATCCTGGCTGAAATCTTCAACGGTGTCGCCTGCGATGCCACTTGCAGATACGGCGACATTGCTTGCGACGTAGCCGCCATCGCTGGGCAGTTCATAGTAGAAAGTATCTGCACCGCCGCCACCTGTCAGACTGTCATGGCCCGCATCGCCGCGCAACCTGTCGGCGTTAACACCACCAATTAATATATCGCCCGCGCTGCTGCCGAAAATATCATTGCCATCGACTGTCACTACGCTGACTGTGCCCTGATCGATACCGGTTCGGCCATCAACAACGGTATAATTGAAACTACCGGATGCATCAGCTTCGATAGCGACCGAGACAACCTCGTTGGCTGTCCATACCGCCGTCAAGCCGGTTGTGTCGGTTATTTCTGTAATATCGAGAACGTCTGATTGATCCGGATCATCGACATAGCGGAGCAGTTGCTCCTCCGTAATCGTGAAGGGATAGATATCCACTTCTCCGTCACGGACATCAAAAGAAAAGACACCCGTATCGAGATTACCTGTTGCGTTCTCCAGATCCAAAATCGCATTCTCGTTGCCGGATTGTGCTAACTCGGCAAAATCTTCTCCGTTACCGGCGGAAAATCCTGCCCGCGCTGCCGTTCCGCCTAGGCCGTCCTCTCCGCCGCTGGCATCACCCGATGTCCAATTGATATCTTCGTAACGGAAAACGATGTCGAAATCGCCGCCACCCCGGTCGAATAGCTGTAGTTGGTAGGCATTTACGGGTTCGGCGGCTCGGCTAAAATATCCGACATCATCCCAGGTCACTGTGAAGACGCCATTCACTGCATCCAGGTCATACCAAATCAGATTCTCACCCGTCGAATTTCCACCCGGCGTGGCGCTGGCGGTGCCGCCACGTGTGTCAACATCACTCCAAAGCGGCGCAATGATTGGAAAAGAAATACCGGCACCAATTTGGCTTGGTGTGTATTGGCTGACTGAGGACCCGAACGAGACGTTGCCGTTGGTGTTGATGTAAAGGCCGGTATAAGTGGTGCCGAAAAAATTCAGGCCACTTTCGAAGACAGCGCTTAGATCAATTTGGCCTGAATTACCGTCGTCATTCCGATCAACGGATTGTTCGCCAAATCCAGCTTCGCCCCCCAGACCATCGACCAGGCGGCCATCGCCAAACAATGGTACGTCCGCGCCTGCGGTTGGGTTGGAGATATTGTTGGTATAAACGATGATGTCCGCGGCAGCCGGCTCATCATTCTCACCGGAAATGGTAACGGAGGCGGTTTGGGAAACGCTGCCGCCGTTGCCGTCGATGATGTCGTAGCTATAGGTAATAACCTCGCTCTCACCAACCGACAGATAATTGTATACGCTTGGATCGATTTCCAGGTTTGTGCCATCGATAGAGACACCGCTGTCGTCACCGCTGCTCAGGGTTAGACCATCGATAGCCAAAGTATCGGAACTATCCGGATCAGACGCGCCGTCGAGCAAATCAACCGTAAAGCTCTCATCGTCCTCGGTGCCGGCCACTTCCAGGGCCGTGGCAATTTCCGGATCGTCGTTTTTACCGGTAATAGTGATCGACGCTGTCTGGGCCTCGCTGCCGCCATTGCCGTCAATAACATTGTAGCTATAGGTGATAACCTCGCTCTCACCTATTCCCAGGGCTTCATAGGCATTTGGATCGATCTCTAAGTCATTACCGTTGATTGTGACGCCACTGCTGTCTCCAGCCATCAAGGTTAGACCGTCGACGCTTATGACGTCGGTGCTGTCAGGATCAGAGGCTCCGTCCAACAGGTCCAGCGTGAAGGCGATTGCATCCTCGCTAACGACAATCACGATGGCGGCAGCGACGGAAGGCCCGTCGTTCTTGCCCGTTATCGTTATCATCGCGGTTTGGGACACACTGCCTTCGTTGCCATCGACCACGTCATAGCTGTAGGTGATAACTTCGCTCTCACCCACCGCCAGGGCGTTGTACGCACGGGGGTCGATCTGCAGGCTGTTGCCGTTGATCGTGACACCGGCATCATTGCCTTCGGTCAGCGTGAGATTATCGATGTTCAGTTCATCGGATGTATCGGGATCAGAGGCACCATCCAGCAGATCAACCGTGAAGCCGTCATC
>JABJKS010000031.1 GCA_018660265.1 Rhodospirillaceae bacterium
AGGCGGCAAGAGCCGCCGAATGAACCCCGAACGTCAATCCCTAACACCTCTAAAAATTAGCCGCTGAAAACCGCCGTTGATCCGGCTGAAGCCGTGTGCTCAGATCAAAGCTGATCGCGATCATGAATAATGTGGGCTAAATGAATACTCGGCGGTATCAATCCCCCCGCAACCACGCCGCTGCTAGTTGATGGGCGATGGCGAGGGGCGCGGGCATGCGGAGTTTTTGCTGGTTTTGCCAGCTGTTGACCATGTCGTGGACCTGATCCCTGGTAAACCAGCGGGCCTCTTCCAATTCATTGGTGTCGACGTTGATCTCCGTGGTTTCCGCAGTGGCGAAACAACCCATCATCAGCGATGACGGGAAGGGCCAGGGTTGGGAAAAAATATAACGAACATCGCCGACCTTGATGCCGGCCTCTTCGAAAACTTCACGGCGCACGGTTTCTTCGATTGTTTCGCCAGGCTCCATGAAACCCGCCAGGGCGGAATAGCTGTTCGGGGCAAAGATTTTTTGCCGTCCCAGCAGGCAATTGTCACCATCCAGCACCAACATGATCGTGACCGGGTCGGTGCGGGGGAAATGCATTGAGCCGCATTCTTCGTCTGTACAGGTGCGCGAATAGCCCGCCTCGCCCATGCGTGACGGCTGACCGCAGACGGAGCAGAAACCATGCCGGGCATGCCAATCCAGCATTGAGCGGGATTGCGCCAGAATGGCGGCGTCCGCACCATTGCATGACGCAGCAGCTGTGCGCACATCGATCCATTTACCATAGTCCTGCAATGGCGCGTCGGCCTTTTTGGACCCGGCGGAGGAGACATCCACCGCAAAATGGCTGCGGCCATTGATCTGTCCCAGCAAAAGTGTGGTCGCGCCCTGACTGATAAAGGGTTGGACGTCTTGCCGCTGACACCAGCCGATCCGCAATTCCTCCCCCGGCATCATCAACGCCCGCAATTGCCACAAGGGCAGAAAACAGCTGTCGGGATCATCCATCTGCTGCTTCAACCAGTCATTATTGCGCCGCTCGTTCCCCATTCTGTTCAAGGGACTGCCGGCGAAAGTGTTGATGAACTCCATAAATCCGTCCGCTTTTTTCTGGTGTGTATAAATTTGTTGCAGGGAAAGGTGCCACATGCGGGGAGTTTGGGCAAATCAGTGCGTATTTATGCAAACTCCAGACTTGCACAACGTGGTGCAAAAGCGGATAAAGCGCGCGGAAGGGCGGCTACGGACGGGCTTCTTGCCAATCCGGTCAGGTCCGAAAGGAAGCAGCCGTAACAAGTTTAGTCCGGGTCGTTGGTCGTTCTTCCACCTCACTTTTTCCGTATTTTCGCCGCACTTTCATCGTTCCATCCCATTTATCAAATCGCGCCAGCATGCTAGCCTGTTCAGCGAAGCCATGAACGAAATTGATATGGATAGCGCCACGCCAGTGGCTGCCAAAAACGCTGGGCCGGATGATCCTGCCTATCGCGTACTGGCGCGCAAATACCGACCGCAGGATTTCAGTCAATTGGTGGGGCAGGAGGCCCTGGTCCGCACCATTACCAATGCCATTCGGGAAGACCGTATTGCGCATGCCTTTATTCTGACCGGGGTGCGGGGGGTCGGCAAAACCACGACGGCGCGGATTATTGCCCGGTCTTTGAATTGCAGTGGTGCGGATGGTCAGGGTGGCCCGACGGTCGAGCCTTGCGGGGTTTGTGAAAATTGCGTGGCCATCGCCGATTCGCGTCATGTCGACGTCCTGGAAATGGATGCCGCATCACGTACCGGCGTCGATAACATGCGCGAATTGCTTGATGGTGTGCGTTATCTGCCCGCCTCGGCGCGTTTCAAGATTTACATTATCGATGAAGTACACATGCTGTCGCTGGCGGCCTTCAATGCGTTGTTGAAAACCTTGGAAGAGCCACCCAGCCACGTCAAATTCATCTTTGCCACCACGGAAATCCGCAAATTGCCGGTTACGGTTCTCTCCCGCTGCCAGCGCTTCGATTTGCGCCGGGTCGGGGCTGAACTTTTGCGCGGTCATTTCGCCGCCATCATAGAGGCCGAGGGTGCCACTGCGGAAGTAGAGGCGTTGAACCTGATTGCGGGTGCTGCTGAGGGCTCCGTGCGGGATGGTCTGTCTTTATTGGATCAGGCCATTGCCCATTGTGGCGGTCAAATCACGGCGCAACAGGTACGCGAGATGTTGGGCCTGGCTGACCGGGTGCGCATCTATGACCTGTTCGAAGCTTTGATGCAGGGCGATGTGCCCGGTGCCTTGGGGCATTTGCGGGAGCAATATGATCTGGGCGCGGATCCGGAGGTGGTCTTGCGCGACCTGCTGGAACTGACGCATTTATTGACCCGCTTGCAAGTGGCACCCGAAGCGGCTGCGGATCCGACACTATCGGAGGTGGAGCGGCAAAGGGCCGAGGCCCTGGCCCAGGGTCTTTCCATGCCGGTCATGGCGAGAACCTGGCAGATGTTACTAAAAGGCCTGGGGGAGGTTCGCAGCGCACCATCAGCCCTGGCGGCGGCGGAAATGATATTGATCCGCCTGGCCTATGCCACCAATTTGCCAAGCCCGGCGGATGCCGTGCGTCAGGTAACTGGGGCGGAGGGTCCTGGCCCCGCAGCAGCGCCAGCAGCTACATCGGCACCGACACCTGCATCAACGGCGCAGTCTGCATCCGTATCGCCGGAGCCTGTTTCCACAACACCTCTTGCCGGCCCTTCTTCGGTGCCTGTTAGCAGTGGCGGCGCTGTAGCTTCCGCCCGGGCTATGCCGCAAGAGACGCTGGAAGAGATGCCGGAGGATGCGCCCGAACCGGCACCTCCGTCGCTGCGAAATGACCCATCGTTGATCGTGATCGAAAGTTTCGAGGCGATTGCCGAACAGGCCCAATCGGCACGGGATGTCCGCCTGTACCACCATTTAATGGAAGATGTCCGTTTGGTGGATTTCCGTCCCGGTCACCTTGAAATTCGTCCCGAAGACAGCGCACCGACGGATCTGGCCAACAAACTTCGTGGCAAGCTGGAGGAATGGACCGGCGACAACTGGGCCGTGGTGGTCAATGCCCAAGCCGAAGGACACCCGCCCCTGGCCGCCCGCCAACGTCAGGCAGAGGCTGATGAACTGGCCGATACGACATCGGATCCATTGGTTCAGGCCGTGTTGGAAACCTTTCCCGGTGCCACGGTGACCAATGTGCGGCCCCTGGGGAATGGCAACCAGAACCAGCTGACAAACAATCACCCTGATTATGATGATGATGGCGGCGGGTCAGATCGATTTGGCCCCCCTGATGGAGTGGAAGAAAGATGAAAAATCTGAGCCAGATGATGAAGCAGGCCCAGGAAATGCAGGGCAAAATGCAGGAAATGCAGGCCCGTATGGAAGAGGTGGAGATGACCGGTCAGGCAGGCGCGGGCATGGTCACTGTCACCTTGAATGGGAAAGGCGAAATGCGCGGCCTGAAAATGGATAACAGCCTGAAAGACGGCGATATTGAGGTCATGGAAGACCTGATCGTTGCCGCCCATAATGACGCCAAGCGGCGGGTGGAGGAATATTCCCAGGAAGAAATGGGCAAGTTGACCGGCGGCCTCAATCTGCCAGCGGGTATGAAGCTGCCATTTTGAGCAGCTTGAAAGTCTCCGGATGAGCGGAACACAGATCGATGTGCTGATACAGCTGTTGGCGAAGATGCCCGGCCTGGGCCCTCGTTCGGCCCGGCGCGCGGCATTGCATCTGATCGATCGCAAAGAAAGCCTGTTGCGCCCGCTGGCCCAGGCCATGGGGCAGGCCGCCGACATGGTCGCGGCATGTGAAAATTGCGGCAATCTTGATAGCGTGCAGCCTTGCGCCATTTGCCAGGATCAGCGCCGGGATGTCAGCCTGATCTGCGTTGTTGAAAGCGTCGCCGATTTATGGGCTTTGGAACGGTCCGGGGTTTATCGCGGGCGCTATCATGTCTTGGGCGGTACCTTGTCCGCCCTGGACGGTATTGGCCCGGAGGATTTGAACATCGGTGCCCTGGTGGCCCGGGCAGACGACGTGGCGGTGGTGGAAGTGATCTTGGCGACCAATGCCACCGTGGATGGTCAGACTACGGCGCACTATCTGGTGGAAAAATTGTCCGACAGCGGGGTGAAGATTTCCGGCCTGGCGCATGGCGTCCCCGTCGGCGGAGAGCTGGATTATCTTGATGACGGCACCCTGGCGACCGCCCTGGGGGCCCGCCGCCCCGTTTGATTTTCAGGGTTCGCAAGTCCGAAAACCGTTGATGCAGATCAAAGCCGTGTGGTTTTTTAATCGCTACAGTGCAGCCAACCTTCATACATTGGGGAGAAGTTTGGTGTTTGATTTTTCAAGAACATGCGCATTTGCGCTGGCGTTTGTGCTGGGTACTGTGACAGTTATGCCGATTGCCGTGGCCAAGGATGCCGGTGATTTTGTTGTTCGCCTGCGGGGGATCGCGGTTCAGACCGATACCGATGGAAGCACGGATGTTTTGGGGGGACGGGCCTATACCTCTGACGATCATGTGCCGGAATTGGACTTCACCTACTTCTTCACGCCAAATATCGCGGCTGAATTGATCTTGGCTACAACCAAGCATTCGGTTCAGGTGCGGGATTCCACGGCCGGCGATCTGGCATTGGGGACCGTGCGTCTGATACCCCCCGTCCTGACCCTGCAGTATCATTTTATGCCCAAGAACGATTGGAGCCCCTATCTTGGCATCGGGGTGAATTACACCTTCGCTGATCGTGAAAGCACCGGCAGCAGCGTGACATCAGTGAAATATTCCGACGAATTGGGTTATGCCCTGCAAGCCGGCATCGACTATCGCTTGAATGATAAGTGGAGCCTGAATGCTGATGTCAAAAAAGTCTTCGTGCATACGGATATCCGCGTCAACGGCGGCACCATCCGGGCCGATGATACGGACCTGGACCCGCTGATTTTGGGCATCGGCGTCGGTTATAAATTTTAGAGCGCCCTCATAGAGCATTTCCGATCAGGAAATGCTCAGACTCTTAAGAATAGAGCAATTTTTCCAATCACTTGGAATCGCCCCAGTGCTTAGGGCGATTCACGTTGGATCGGAATTGCTCTAGCATCTCGAAAGCACTATAATCCACAGAAATGTGTCATTGTCTTTCTCGTTTAGCTTGGATTTGTGGCGAGCCTGTAGAAAATTTTATGTTCTGATTTGTAAGTAATGAATGGAACTATTTCATTTTTTTGGCAGATTTTTAGCCGGCTATATTCAACAGTTCTAACCGCTCAATCATGGCCCCTTTAACAGACGTATGGATTTCTTCCGGAAAATTTTTGGGGAGGGATGTTGCCATCGTTTCCAAGGTTTTTTCCGCTGAATTTGCAATTTCATCAATCACGCGATGGATCAGGCTTTTTGCTAGTGCAGCTTTTAGTCCTGTTTGAACAAAATGGCGTGCATGAATTGTGTCGACCCGGTAGTGGCGGTTGTTGCCGACTGACATTGCGAGCTTCATTTGCTTGCGGTTTATCTGGTGGTCACTAAGGCTCGGCTGAGCAGTCAGGATATCATAAAGTGGTGTTAACGAGAAGCGCCCCCCGGGACTCAAAAAGATACTAAAGTTTTTTGCGTGCCCATCCGTCGCACCAATGAGCCAGAATAGAATTTGCGCTTTAAGAAATGTCTCCTGGTCTTCTGCCGGACTATCGCTGCCTTTCAGAAGATTGAGAATGTTCAACATTCCCGGCCCATTATCGCTTTGGTACTTCTTTGTTGGCGGGAAGGATAGGGCCTGACAGCAATCCTCTTGGGGTAGACGCAATAGTCGCCCATCCTTCGTCCACCGGCGGTCGAATCGTTCAATGACAAGGGCCTTTGTCTCGCCGAAAGTCAAAATTTCTGCACGATTGACCGGCATGCTGAAGGCTTCAAAAAGCTTCAGGCAGTAATATTCATTTTCCACACTGTTGGAAAGGTCAATTCCATTGGGCAACTGACCAATCTGTGTCTTGAATATATGTGTCGTTGGTGTTGTCCCTTGTGGCTTAAGCCATTGCCCTTCATACCGCAGTAGGGCGGTCTTCTCCTGTACACCGGCAACGGATATGCGGAAATCGTCATCACGATCTAAACCCAATGGTGCTTGCGCGAGGTTCTTTAAAAGTTTCTCAATCGCAATATCATCAACAGGCTCTCCATTGACTTTCGTACTGTCTATTTCATTTTCTGATCCGTCTTCTACAAATTGGAGAGCACCGACACAATCGCGCCCAATTGCAGCGAGCAGGCTGTAGGCATCAGTTCCATTGGCGCCTACCGTTTCGGCTACACGGCGGCGTAATCCGTCTGAATCAGGCAGCAAGTTTTCGAATACGGCTGCGACCGGCGCGCCGCGATAGGTGTCTTCGCGTAGCGGGAGCGACAAAGAGACAGGAAATGAATTTTCCCATTCCAACCAACTGCTATCGTACAGGAATTCAATTGCACCACTGGGTTTTTTTAGCAGTTGCCCGACTTTTCTGTTGTTTAGAAATACCTGTAACGGGGCATGTTGGCGTCGGCGTGACATTAGAACAGTTCCTCAATATCGGACGCATGTCCCTTTGATCTCGGGGCAATATAAAATTCAAGACTGAGCGCGGCGAGAACAGCAAGAATTGTTTCTAGTTTAGCTGCCGGGTTCCCTGTTTCGATCAAGGATATGGTTTCCTGTCGTAGCCCGGCATGTTCGCCTAACTGCGTTTGACTCCATCCACGGCTCTTTCGTACCCGGCGAACCGTGCCGCCAATTTGTTTTGGAGTGCGTGCCAAATTCATCATTTGGAAATTATGATCTAATTCCGATAAATCGTCAATATCGGAATTGACACATAAATATATATTATGCGTTAAAGGCGATAAAGTAAATTTATCGGCACCGGCGGCCAACAATTTAATCCGTCTACCGAAACGGCCTGAAGCACCGCCATAAAACAGGGCTCGGAGTCTGTCCATAGACTGCCGAACTCACCGGAAAAACAACTCATCGAAGGGTTTTTCAGCAGACTCTACGGCGAGGCGGCACCAACTTTTATGCGCCAGGGCCGGACCACAAGGTAAAGCAGGCCGGCAAAGACTGTGCTGATGGTCAGAATTATGGCGGACGGCCAGGCGCTGCCGTTATGAAACAGCGCAATGCAAAATGTACCAAGACCACCCCCCGCCATGGGCAGGGCCCCCAGCATGGCGGCGGCATAGCCGTGCCCGGCCCGGCAGACATCAAAGGCCCGCACGGGCGCGGTCGCGAAGATCAAGCCAAGACCAAAGGCGAAGGCGCATTGGGTCGCTGAAATCGAAACCGGGCCTGCCAGGTCCAGGATCAGCAACGCCGTGAAGGCAATTTCACCCAAGATGGACACGATCAATCCAAGGGCCAGCAAGGGGTCGGAGGCGATCCGCCCCGCGGCCCGGTTTACCAGCAACGAGCCAAAGAAGAAGGCCAAAACTATGGTGGCATAGTAATAGCCGTAGGCTTCCGTCGGGACGCCCATGTTCTCAATAAAGAGGAAAGGAAAGGCGGTCAGAACCGCAAAGAGTCCGCCCAGTTGCAATGACATGATCAGGGTGTAGGTCATGAAGGGACCGTCACTCAGCAAAATGCCATAGCCGCGCAACAACCGCCTAGGCCGCAAGGCCCCACGGTCGGGCTTCCCCAATGTCTCGGGCAAGTATCTCCAGATCAACAGCACTGCCAGTGCGATCAACCCGGCCAGCAATATGAAGTTGGAACGCCAGCCGAACCAGACATGCATATGGCCGCCGATTACGGGGCCAATTGCCGGTGCTATGGCGATAGCCATGCCATAGGCGGCCAGAACCTTGACTGCGCCGGCATCGTCATAAAGTTCCCGGATCACCGCATAGCCGACCACCGCCTCGGCACAGCCCGTCATGCCCTGAAACACCCGGGCCAGGATCAGGGCATCGATAGACGTCGCCGCCGCACAGCCCAGGGAGGCAAAGCCAAAACCGATCATCCCTGCCAATAGGACCGGACGCCGCCCGATCCTGTCCGACAAGGGCCCAAAGAACAATTGTGCCAGGGCATAGGCGACCAGGTTCAAGGTCATGGTCAATTGCACCCGCGAGGCATCGGTCTGGAAAACCGCCTGCAGGTGCGGCAATGACGGTGTGTAAAGATCCGTCGCCAGGATCGAAGTGGCGGAGGCCAGGATTAACAAAGCCGGAATGTATATGGGTACCGGTGGCCGCGGTGCAGTCATGTAAAACTTGGTCGTTTAGCGCAATTTTGAATTAATTGGAGTCGCTCTCGCGACCCAAGTGATTGGTTCAATTGCTCTTTTTCTTAAGATTCTGAGCATGTTTTGAATAAACATGCTCTATCGCACCGCGCGGAAACAGGTGCGCAGTTCCTCGACAAATGCCACCGGCTTTTCGGCGGCGGCGAAATGCCCGCCGCTATCGGGCACATTCCAATGGATGATGTTGTGGAATTTCTTTTCCGCCCAGCGCCGCGAGGAAAAGAATATATCCTTCGGAAACAAGCTGCAGCCGACGGGAATTGTCACCTCATCCGTATTGGCTTTGCCGAAACTCTCCCAATATAACCGGGCGGAGGAGGCCGCCGTGCCCGGCAACCAATACAGCATGACGTTGTCCAGCATATCATCCCGGCTCAAGGCATTTTCGGGATGACCGTCACAATCGGTCCAGGCCCAGAATTTTTCCATTATCCAGGCTGCCTGGCCGCTGGGGCTGTCCACCAGGCCATAGCCCACGGTTTGCGGCCGGGTGCTTTGTTCTTTCGAATAGCCCGAATCCCAGGCCACATATTGTTTCGCGGCGGCGAACGCCTTTTTTTCAAAGTCAGTTGGGTCGTCCCTGGTGGCCGGGTCGGGGCGCTCGCTCACCATGTTCAAATGGATCGCCTTGCAGGCATTGTTGGAGGCGCCGTCTTGATTGGAGGCATTAACGCCCAGTTGCCGCGTGACGGCGGAGCCCCAATCACCCCCCTGGGCGACATATTCATCATAGCCCAGGCGCGCCATCAGTTGCTCCCAGGCCCCGGCAATCTTTTGTATGGACCACCCCGTTGTCTTTGGTTTGCCGGAAAAACCATAGCCGGGCAGGGACGGTGCGATGACATGGAAAGCATCCTCCGCCTTGCCGCCATGGGCCGTCGGATCGGTCAAAGGTCCGATGATGTGGCGGAATTCCAGCACGGACCCTGGCCAGCCATGGGTGATGAGCAGAGGCATGGCTTCGGGGTGGGGGGATTTGACATGCAGGAAATGGATATCGATGTCGTCGATTTCAGTTTGGAATTGATCCCAGCCGTTCAGCATCGTCTCGCAACGACGCCAGTCATAATCGCTGGCCCAGTACTGGCAAATTTCCTGCATATAGGATAAAGGAATGCCCTGGGACCAGTCATCCGGCGTTTCCGCATCGGGCCAGCGGGTGGCCGCGAGGCGACGGCGAAGATCGACCAATTCAGCTTCCGGAATAGCAATTTCGAAAGGCCTGATATCTGTGCTCATGTTCCCTCTACCCCAGATCAGATGTGCTGCTGATAATAAGTGATGGGGCAGGTTAAACTGCGGCAGCCTTGTGCGCAAATATTGCTGCGACCAATTTGGCGCTCCGGCGCTTCGTCGGCTGTTGTTTAGCCGGGAATTTTTACAGTCTGGCCTGCCACGCCCTGGGGCTTGGTATAGGTGCCGTGGGTATACTGAATTTCGCCCTGCATGGCAGGGTTGGCGGCAAAATCCGCCGTGGTGGTCGTGCCACCGTCCATAGGCATCAACGCCAATGCGATCAGCGCGACCAGCCATACGGCTGTCCAGGTCAGGGCTGCATTTGGTTCGGGGCGTCTAAATTCTAACATGTCATCCTCGTGCCGCGCCTTTCGCGGCTTGTCTGAAGTTGTCCGGCCAAATTTGGATTTTTGGGCCTTTTGTCCGGTACTGCCAACTGCGATATAGATGATGTAATAGGCATATTCACGTTTTCAATATATCAATTCGATATAAATAGGAGTTTTTTTTACATTTTTTTAACCATAAATCAAAAAACTTACAAAGCTGATCTTGATGCCCGACTCATTCCATCAGATTCGTGGCAGCTATGGCGATATTTCAAGATGTTTTTCTAATTGTAGTAAATTTTGCAGCTGGTGCGTCGATGAGAACCGCAGGTAAATTTGTGTAATGTCGAGACCAATGAATTTTTTTGTGGACGCCCCGACGCGGCATCAATGTGCCACATTGGATGACTGTTGAAACGCCCAACTAGGGTGGGGCGTCCGCACATGCCGCCGTGATTTTGGACAGCCTAACCTATGTAGCAGGAAATCAGGCCGTGCGTTTCTTCCGCCAACGCAAGAAGCCCATGATAGCTAAACCCGAGCCGAACAGTGGCAAGGTTGTGGGCAAGGGCACGGTGCTCGAACTGTTGATATACTGATTGTCAACGATTGAGCCGAACTCGGAATTCGCTGTAAATCCTTCCGGTAAAATCAGCGCCGGGCCAAAAAGTGCGAAAGAAAGCGAGTTGAAAGAACTCACATTCGCGGTGATGATGCTGTCGTTATAGGCAGCTTGGCTAACCCTGGCTGTCAGACTGAAGAGCACCTCGATCGTTTTTGTGGGATCAATCAAAATCCCAATAGGGGCCGAAAATTGCGACAGATACTCGCCGTCTTCGAAAATGCCGCCGAAATTAAACACCTGTGCCAACGCCACTGAGGTATCGCTGGCGAGCACGCCGGCACCATTGCTATCGATGCCGGCGATGCTGGCGAAGGCCGTAAGCTTCGCAGTGCCGCTGCGGGCAAACGGACTGCCAGTCGCAAGCGTGGCGGACACATTGCCGGAAAGGTGAGGCGTAAAGGCAATTGGAATGTCGCCGCCGCCAAAACTGTCCGGGACGCCGAGGGTAATTTCAATCAAGGTTTCCACTTTGACCTCTACGAAGGCCGTCCCTCCGCCCAGACCCGGAGTCGTCACAAGCCCGAGATTGACACCAACGCCGCCGCCGCCGGCGCGCGCGGTAGCGCCAAGGGCACATTGGCCAAGGCTCGAGTCAAAAAAACGGGAAATTTCGCCGCTCGAGCTTTCAGAAACCGACCCAGCCGTGCCGCAATTGCCATCGCCGAAATTCAATGTATTGACCGACGCGGCGATAGCGGCACCGGAAAATCCCACCGCGCAGACAGAGGCAACGAGCGCAGTCCTCATAAAAGTTCTAAACATGGAATAATCTGCTTCCGCATTCTGCTACAAAGCCGCGAACTCTTTTACGCGGGACAAGCGCCATTCTGCGGGAGGGCCTGCAAACCTGCTTGACATTTACGTGCTATTAACGTGCTATTTTTCAGTCCTAAATGGTGACCCGCTGGACGCACTTGTTACGGGCGAGGTGCCATTGCGAAGGCGTTAGAATTTACATGCGCGACCATCGAAAAGGTAGATCGTGAATGTTGTTGGCGTTTGGTGAATGTGTGTTGGACTTGGAGCGCCGTGAATTGCGCCGAAACGGCGTGTCGGTCCACACCAGGACCAAGGTCTTCAATGTCCTGAATTATCTAATCACCAACCGTGACCGGATCGTGAGCCAGGAAGAGCTGCTGAGCCACGGCTGGCCAGGTGTGACCGTCAGCGACGCAACCTTGCGGAGTTGTATTCGGGGTGTGCGTCGCGCCATCGGCGATAACGGCAGCAATCAGCAGTTTCTTCAAACTCTTCGTGGCCAGGGCTTTCGCTTCGTAGCTGAGGTGACGTTTCAGGATGCGTTAGGGCAGGAGATACCAGAGGACACACCGGCGATCCATGCGCGCGCCAATATGCTTTCGATCGCGGTCCTGCCATTTGCCAATCTCAACGACGATCCGAAACTTAACTATCTGGCTGATGGCCTGGCAGAGGACATCACGACCGAATTGTCGCGCTTTAAGGCGTTCACCGTGATCGCTCGGAATTCCGCCTTCCAATACCGCGGACCGGCCAACGACATCCAAAAGATTGCTGCCGAACTGCGGGTCGATTACATTCTGGAAGGCAGCGTGCGCTGCGCAGATGCAGCCTTCCGCGTCACGACACAGTTGATCCATGCGCCCACGACAACCCATCTTTGGGCGGAAAAATACGATGGTCGGATCAACCAGCTTTTCGCGTTGCAGACCGACATTTCGCGAAAAATTGCAACCAACATCATGCCGGAAATCGATATGGCAGAAATTAGCCGGGCCGCGCGGGTTTCATCCCTGAATGATAGTAATCTTCGCGCCCAGGAAATGGCCTGGCGGGCCCGCGCCCTGCTGGATAGATCGCGGGCCGAAGGCGATCTGACGCTCTACCATGAGGGCGTCGCATTGGCGGAGGCGGCGGCCGCCTTGGATCCGCAATGCCGCCAGGCCTGGTGGACAATTTCCTTCGCCAATTACTACCGCGCCTTTGCCCTCCAGGGCGACCGACCGGAGGCTCTATTGACACGCGCGCGGGCGGCAGCGGAACAACTGCGCCTGCTCGATCGCAATGATCACAGTGCGTATATGTCGCTCGGGTGGATCAACTTCATCGAGCGTGATTTTGCACGTGCCGTGACCAATTTGGACCATGCGCACATGCTCAATCCCAACTGCACCATGACCTTGATGCTGATGGGGGTCATTGCAACCTCATCCGGCAATCCGGAAGATGGCTACGCGCATCTTAGCCAAGCGATCAGCCTAAGCCCACGTGACCTTTTTCTCGGTTTCATGTTGGCGGGTCTGGCGTTCACCTGCTTTGCTCTGGAACGGTTTGAGGAAGGCGTTAAGTTTTCAAGTCAGGCCATTGAACGCGAACCCCACGCGCCGGCCAACCACATCATCCTGGCCGCCTGCCTTGCGGAAACTGGCGATCTCGTTAACGCGGGGGAGGCTATCCAGGGGCAACGCCGGATCAACGAGAGTCTTTTGCAGCAATATCTTTCAGGCGCGCGGTTACCGTTCAGGGACTCAAATATTGCGGAACGCTACGCCGCTGCCTTGCGTCGCGCCGCCGAAGCTACCGTGTCTTGACGGCCTCTCCCTAGAAATCCAGAATTTTACCTCGGCACCGAAAATGAGTTAGCTGCCTCGGGTGGATAGGTCGACGATGTTGGCGGCGGGGTCCTTGGGCTCTTCAATAGCGGTGCTTTCGGGCTCGTCGGCATCTGCCAATTGCACTTCTTCGATTTGTTCGGCACGGCGGGTGATTTTCCTGGTTGAGGTGGCGATCAACTCCAGGTCCTTTTCGGCCTGTGAGAAATGGGTCTGTAGCTTTTGGGTCCGCTCATCCAGGCGCTGGACGTCATCCATCAGCTTCATCACTTCCCCCTGAATAACGCCTGCTTGTTCCCGCATACGCGCATCTTTCAAAACGGCGCGAACCGTGTTCAGGGTGGCCATCAGGGTGGTGGGGGAGACGATCCAGACCCGGGCCCGATAAGATTGTTCCACCGTCTCGGGGAAATTGGCGTGCAGTTCCGCATAGACCGCTTCGGAGGGCAGGAACATCAGGGCGCTGTCGGCGGTTTCACCCGCCACGATGTAACGTTCCTGGATGTCCTTGATATGCTTGCCCAAGGCGGCGCGAAAGGCCCGTTGCGCCGCTTTCAACTGGCCCTCGTCCGCCGCCTGGCGCAGGGCGTGATAGCTTTCCAGGGGGAATTTGGCGTCCACCGCGATGGGGCCGGGGGGCTGGGGCAGGCGGATCAGGCAATCGACCCGGCGCTGGTTTGACAGCGTCGTCTGAAATGACACCGCAGATGGCGGCAGGATTGAGGTCACCAAATCCTGCATCTGCACTTCACCAAAGGCACCACGGGTTTGCTTGTTATCGAGAATATCCTGCAAACCGATAACCTGGCCCGCCAGGTCCGAGATGTTCTTTTGCGCCTGGTCGATGACGTTCAGATGCTTGCCCAATTCACCCAGCGAGGTCGCCGTACGGGTAGCGGATTGTTCCAGGCTGTCCCCCATGCGTTTAGAGACGCCGTCCAGGCGTTCATGCAGGGTGCGCATTAACTCTGCCCGTTCAAGGGCGGTTTGTTCCGACATCTGGCTCAACCGCCCCCCCAGGTCAGCCTGTGCCGTGGCCAGGCTGGCGGTTGCCACGGCCAGGGCGTCCAGACGTTCGTCGTCACCGGAGGGTTTGCTGTGAAGATATTGCAGATGGCGCAACAGGACAAAGCCGCCAAACAATAGCAGGATGGCTAAAATCAAGACCCCAGGAAAAATGTCCATCTGCAAAACGTCCATAGTACGAACCCCTCTCAAACCTCTTGTCCAAAATATCTCCGCCCGCCTTGACCGACGACGGGCGGCATATTACCTAGAGCTTTGAACAACCCATCAAAATAGCGAAACTTGAACGAATCATGGCTATTCTACCCATTATCACCGCACCTGACCGTCGCCTGAAGGTGAAATCGAAGCCAGTGGACGCTGTCGATGACAAAATCCGGCAGTTTTTGGACGATATGCTGGAAACCATGTACGACGCGCCCGGCATCGGTCTCTCGGCCGTGCAGGTAGGCGTGGCGAAATGCCTGATCACCGTTGATGTCTCTCACGATGATGAAGACAATGCGCCGTTGTATATGGTCAACCCGGAAATCGTTCACTATTCCGATGACAAGGGCATCTATAACGAAGGTTGTCTGTCCCTGCCTGATCAATTCGCTGATTTGGAACGGCCCGAGGGTATCACCGTGGAATACCTGGATTACAACGGCGAACCCCAGAAACTGCTGGCGGATGGGCTGTTGTCCCGCTGTATCCAACACGAGATGGATCACCTGAAGGGTCGCCTGTTCGTGGATCATATATCAGCGGTGAAACGCGGCATGATCCTGCGCAAATTGGATAAGGCCCGGCGGCAAAAGCAGACGGCCTAGGGCACCTATGACTGATTTGAAAGTCATCTTCATGGGTACGCCGGATTTTGCGGTGCCCACCCTGGCCGCCCTTTGCGCCGCACCGGGGATCGAGGTTGTCGCCGTCTATACCCAGCCGCCGCGCCGGGCCGGTCGCGGCAAGCGCACCCGCAACACCCCTGTTCATCAGGCCGCCGTGGAGCGGGACATCCCCGTCTATACGCCCGTCAGCCTGAAGGCGGAGGGTGCAATCGCGGAATTCGCCGCCATAAGTGAGGACGCGGATGCCGCCGTCGTCGTGGCCTATGGTCTGATCCTGCCCAGCGCTGTGTTACAGGCCCCACGATTGGGCTGTTTCAATCTGCATGGCTCGATATTGCCCCGCTGGCGGGGGGCGGCACCTATTCAAAGGGCTGTCATGGCGGGGGATGCGGCAACCGGCGTCTGTATCATGGCCATGGATGAAGGCTTGGATACGGGCGCGGTCTATTGCTGCGCGGAAGTTCC
This sequence comes from Rhodospirillaceae bacterium, assembly GCA_018660265.1. GTDB lineage: Bacteria > Pseudomonadota > Alphaproteobacteria. Next base: position 15,415 of record JABJKS010000031.1, read on the forward strand.
CATCGGTCCAGCGACGACCGCAGGCGATTTGCATGATCAACTGGCCGAATTGGGCGCGCCTTTGATGGTGGAAACCTTGCGGGGGGTGGCGGCAGGCCGATTGAGGGCACAAGCGCAGGCCGAGGCCGGGGTGACCTACGCCAGCAAGATCGATAAGGCAGAAGCGCGGCTTGATTGGAGTCTTGACGCAGCGACGCTGGATTGTCTGATCCGGGGTCTCTCCCCTGCTCCTGGTGCCTGGTGTGAATGGCAGGGTGAGCGTATCAAGGTTCTTTTGGCGGCACCTGAAAGCGGCGTGAAGAATGCGGTGCCAGGTACGGTTCTGGATGACAATCTTCTGGTTGCGACGGGTGCGGGCACCACGGGTGAGGGCGCATTGCGTCTGATGCGTGTGCAGCGGGCAGGTAAAGGTGTCACATCTGCTGTAGAATTTTTGCGCGGCAATGCCCTGGGAACAGGCCAGGTCTTGGAATAGAACGAAAATATCGGCGAAAATACTGGCGGACATATTGGCCAAAATACTGGCGAATATATTCCGGTCGGTTGACGTGAAATTAGACCCTGGTCCACAATAAAATCGTAACTATTTAGAGTATAAGATACCTCCGGAACCTGGATCGTTTGGGTGTTTCTTGCGCTTTTCGTTTGCACCGGCTTCGATTTTTTCTATATGTGCCTAAACCATTACTCGTTCCACCTGACGGCGCTTTGAGGGATAGCGACTATGCTGGACAAGAGAGTACGGGAAGAACGGGAAATTCGCCTCGAAGGCGTTGCCCATATGCTGGATGAACGCTTCAAACGCGCCGAAGCGGACGAGATCAAGGCGTTTTTTGAGCAGTTTTATGCCAGGGTTCCCACCGAAGATGTGAACGAGGCGTCGGCGGAAAACCTCTATGGTGCAGCCCTGTCGCTGTGGAAATTCGCCGCCCAACGGACTGCGGATCAGACCAAATTGCGGGTCTATAACCCGCGCATGGAAGAACACGGCTGGAAATCCCCCCATACAATCGTCGAAATTGTCACAGAAGATATGCCGTTTTTGGTGGATTCCATTACCTCCAATCTGAACCAGTGGGATTGTCAGGTGCATTTGGCGATCCACCCGGTGGTCAGGCTAAGACGCGGCGACAATGGTGCGCGGGAAGAACTGCTTCCCCCCGTACCCAACGGCAAACCGGGGTTGAGCGAAGCCGTCATGCATATCCAAATCGCCGAACAAAGTGATCCAGGCGCATTGCAAAAGATCACGGACGATTTGTGTGGGGTGCTGCGGGACATCCATGTGGCCGTGTCCGATTGGCCCGCCATGTTGGCGCAATTGGATGACACCATCGCCAATATGAAGACCGGTGCCTTCCCGCAAAGCAAGGCCGAAGTCGCTGAGTCCGAAGCATTCCTGGCCTGGATGCGGGAGAACCATTTCACCTTGCTGGGGTGTCGTGATTACAGCTACAAGCAGGGTACGGCGAAGTCCGGTTCCGCCGATCAATTGGATATTCTACCCGGCACGTCGTTGGGCATTTTTCGGGATGAAGCGCGGAATATTTTGACCCGCCCCGATGGCAACACCGCTGCTGCTACGGCAACCATTGCGCAACAATTTATTCGCCGCGACGAAATACTGCTGGTAACCAAAACCGGTGTCCGGGGCACGGTGCATCGTCCGGTGCATATGGATTATATCGGCGTCAAACGCTATAACGGCAAGGGCAAGCTCATTGGCGAGCGGCGCTTTGTCGGGCTATTCACATCGTCCGCCTTTAATCGCACGCCACGTGATATTCCCTTGTTGCGGCGCAAGCTTTCCCTGGCCCTGGAGCAGGCCGGGTTGGAGCCCAGCAGCCATGACGGCAAGGCATTGACCCACATCCTAGAAACCTATCCCAGGGATGAATTGTGGCAGATCGATGTGCCCACCCTGACCCGGATCGCAACAGGCATTCTTGATCTGCAGGAGCGTCCGCGCTTTCGCTTGTTTGCCCGTCGCGACACGTTCGAGCGTTATTTCACGGTTCTGGTTTACATGCCGCGGGAGCGCTTGAACACGGAGTTGCGTGAGCGTTTCACCGACCTGTTGTGCCAGGCGGTTAATGGCCGCCTTTCGAATTACTATACGGAAGTGACCCAAAGCCCTCTGGCGCGGGTGCATTTCATACTGGGCATCAATGCGGGAGGGGTGCCGGAAGAACTGGATTTTGCTGCCATCGAAAAGCGCCTGATCGCCGCAGCGCGCGATTGGCAGGATGATTTCTATGACGCCCTGGTGGATCATTGGGGTGAAGAAGGCGGCAATCGTCTGGCGGCCCGCTATGGCAAGGCTTTCCCAACCTCCTATACAGAACATTTCAACGCCGAATTTGCCCTTCGCGATATCGACGGTATCGAAGTCTTGAACAATGGCGGCGATGTCAGCCTGAATATCTATCGTATGATCGAAGATGGCGATCATGTGGTGCGTTTCAAGATTTATCATCCCGGTCAGGCGCTACCGTTGTCCGACTGCCTGCCTATGATGGAGAATATGGGCCTCCGCGTGATTGGAGAGGAGCCGTACCGTATTGCCTTGGCGGGGGAGGAGACAATCTGGATCCACAACTTCCTGCTTGAAGAACAAGATGGCGAGGCCGTGGACCTGACTGCCCTGAAGGCCGGATTTGAAGAAGCTTTTGCCAAGGTATGGCGCGGCGAAGTTGAAGATGACGGCTTTAACCGCCTGGTCCTGAAAGCCGGCCTTGGCTGGCGTCATGTTGTCGTCCTGCGGACTTTGTGCAAATACCTCCGGCAAACCGGGATCGCCTACAGCCAGGACTATATGGAAGAGACCCTGGCCCGGAACCATGGCATCACGAACATGATTTCAGCCTTGTTTCAGGTCCGCTTTGACCCAGCTGCCACGAAAGGCCGGCAGGCAAAAGTTGATAAACTGATCAAGGGTATCATGGATGGTCTGGAGGCCGTGGAAAGCCTGGACGAAGACGGTATTCTGCGCCGTTTCCTGAATTTGATACAGGCGGCACTGCGGACCAACTATTTCCAGGTCGATGAAAACGGCCAACCGAAAACATATCTGTCCATCAAGTTCGATAGCCAGGCGGTGGACGAATTGCCACTGCCCAGGCCGTTTCGGGAGATTTTTGTCTATTCACCACGTGTTGAAGGCGTCCATTTGCGCGGCGGCAAAGTGGCACGCGGTGGTCTGCGCTGGTCCGACCGGCGCGAGGATTTCCGCACCGAGGTCCTGGGCCTGATGAAGGCGCAGATGGTGAAAAATGCGGTTATTGTGCCGGTTGGTTCCAAGGGCGGATTTGTACCCAAACGTCTACCCCCCATTGGTCCTGGTGCGGGCGGGCGGGAAGCAGCCCAGGAAGAGGCCATCGCCTGTTACAAAACCTTTATCCGCGGCCTGTTGGACGTTACCGATAATTTGAGTGGTACGGATGTGGTCCCGCCGCCGTTGGTGGAACGTTACGACGAAGATGATCCCTACTTGGTGGTTGCCGCAGACAAGGGCACGGCGACATTTTCCGATATCGCGAACGGCGTGGCCATCGATTACGGCTTTTGGCTGGGGGATGCCTTCGCGTCCGGTGGGGCAAAGGGCTATGACCATAAGGTCATGGGGATCACGGCGCGGGGTGCCTGGGAATCCGTCAAGCGGCATTTCCGGGAAATGGGCCGGGATATCCAGAACGAAGATTTCACCGTTGTCGGTTGCGGCGACATGTCGGGTGATGTGTTCGGCAACGGCATGTTGCTGTCAAAGCATATTCGCCTGCTGGCCGCCTTCGATCACCGCAATATCTTCATTGATCCAAGCCCGGATGCGGCTGTCAGTTGGCGGGAGCGGGAGCGTCTGTTCGCCCTGCCCCGATCATCCTGGGAAGACTACGAGGGCAAGTTGATCTCCAAAGGCGGCGGTGTTTTTGACCGCAAGGCCAAGGCGATTGATCTAAGCCCGGAGATGACGCGTTTGACCGGCCTGCAGGCAAAATCGGTAACCCCCAATGAATTGATCCATGCCCTTCTGCAAGCAGAGGCGGATCTGCTGTGGTTCGGCGGCATCGGCACCTATATCAAGGCGGCCAGTGAAAGCGATCTGAATGCCGGTGACCGGGCCAATGATGCGGTTCGGATCAATGGCAGCGAATTGCGCGCCAAGGTGGTGGGTGAGGGTGGCAATCTTGGCATTACGCAATTGGGCCGGTTGGAGATTGCGCAAGCCGGCGGTCGTCTGAACAGCGATGCCATCGATAATTCCGCCGGCGTCGATTGCTCGGACCACGAGGTCAACATTAAGGTTCTGATCGATGCGGTCGTCGCCGATGGCGAGATGACGGACAAGCAGCGCAACCGCTTGCTGGTGGAGATGACGGACGAAGTTGGTGAGTTGGTGCTGCGGGACAATTATCTGCAGACCCAATCATTGAGCGTATTGGAACAGCAGGCTCCGGCGTTGTTGGAATCCCATGCCCGCTATATGCGTGATTTGGAGCGGGATGACTTGCTCGACCGCGAAGTGGAATTTTTGCCCGATGACGAAGCCTTGGCGGACCGGGCCGCCGATGGCAAAGGGCTGACCCGACCGGAACTTTCAGTTCTGCTGTCTTATGCCAAGATGGAATTGTATGACAAATTGCTGGCCTCCGATGTGACCAAATCAGAGGGCTTGGTGCCTGATTTGATCAAATACTTTCCCAGACCCTTGCGTCATGGCCAGCGCGAAGCAATCCTCAAACATCGTCTGCGCCCCGAAATTATTGCCACCGTTTTGGCCAACTCCATCGTTAATCGGGTTGGCATCACTTTTGTGCACGATGTCATCGAAGAGACCGGTGCCTCGGTCGAGGCTATATCGCGCAGCTATGCCGCAGCCCGTGATCTGTTCGACATGCGCCACATCTGGGGAGAGACCGAGACCCTGGACAATAACGTTGCCACGGCTTTGCAAACGGAAATTGTCCTGTCCACGGCGGGTTTCCTACGTCGGATGACCCTGTGGTTTCTACAGAATGCTGAACAGCCGCTGCGCATTAATTCAATCGTGACCGCGTTCGGTCCCGGCGTCGCCAGTCTGTCCGATCAATTGGGAAAAATCGTCGGCAGCCATGAAAGCAAAAGAATTGCGGCAGGCGTTGCGGCGTTGGTCAAACAAGGTGTGCCAGAGGCCATGGCCCGGCGGATCGAAGGATTGGTATCAATGACCGCAGCCTGCGACATCGTCCAGGTAGCAGCTGATTGCGACCGACCGGTTGTAGAAGTCGGTCAGGTCCATTTTGCCCTGGGTGCCCGGTTGGGCCTGGACCGTCTTTGCACGGCGGCTGAGGCTTTGGAGGCGGAGGATTATTGGCAGCGCCAGGCGATTACCTCCATCGTCGATGACTTGCGTGGACAACAGCGGGCCCTGACCTCAGTCGTTTTACGCCAGGCCAATGGCGCGGCGGGGGAAAAGGCCGTGGAGAAATGGTGCGTCGCCAACGAGCCTGAAATCAGACGTAGTGACGAAATGATCGCCGAGTTTGAGGCTGGCGGTATTGATATTGCAAAACTTGCCCTGGCAAACCGCTATATGCGTCGGTTGATTATAGGTTAAGCTTTCCCCCAGATATTCTATGGGCGTGATCCGTCGGGACCCGCGCCGTGATTTTTTGGGGGGAAAGCTATGGTGGCGCGTGATGGCGGGCTGGAGGAAGAGTTAACGGTCTTCGGCACTCGACCTTCCGGTCGTTTGGGTACCTTTAGCTGGGCCATGTTTGATTGGGCTAACCAACCCTATTTCACCCTTATTACGACATTTATTTTCGCGCCCTATTTTGCCTCTGCCGTGGTCGGCGATGCGGTTCGGGGCCAGGAATTATGGGGCTATGGCCAGGCTGTCGCCGGTCTTTGCATCGCCCTCCTCAGCCCCGTCATGGGTGCCATCGCCGATGCGGCTGGTCGGCGCAAACCGTGGATCCTGGTTTTTCAGAGCCTTTGTGTTCTGGCCTGTGCCGGCCTTTGGCTGGCCATGCCCGGGGCCGCGGACCGCGACCTGGTGATGATCCTCGGCCTGGTTGTGCTGGCAAGTCTGGGGGCTGAGTTCGCGATGGTTTTCAACAATGCCATGCTGCCGGGCCTGACGACAAAAAATCGCCTGGGTCGTCTGTCCGGACAGGCCTGGGCCATGGGCTATTTGGGTGGCTTGTTGACCCTGGGGTTTGTCCTGGGCGGGTTCAGCCTGCCGGAGGTGCCGTTGTTCGGTCTCGACAAGGCGAGCCATGAACATGATCGCATGGTCGGGCCCCTGTCTGCCATATGGATGGTTGTTTTCGTCTTGCCAATGTTTCTATTTACGCCCGACACACCGCCCAGCGGGCTGGGACTGGCCCGATCCACGCGACTTGGGCTAGGGCAATTGGCCGGTACACTGCGCGCGGCGGGTCATTATCGCAATGTCCTGTTGTTTCTAATCGCCCGCATGATTTATTTCGACGGGCTTTCCGCCGTTTTCGCCTTTGGCGGAATTTATGCCGCCGGAATATTTGGCTGGACCACGACGAATTTGGGCATTTTCGGCATCATTATCACCATATTTGCCGCCGTGGGTGCGGTTGCCGGTGGCTGGTTGGATGATCGCATCGGCTCTAAACGTACAATCGTTATGTCGGTCGTTGGCTTGATCGTCGCCACCTTGGGCATAATCTCCATCACGGTTGATGGCCGGGGTGGTGAGGGGCGCATGGATACGATCTTTTTCTTTGTTCACTATGCTGTCGCGCCACCAGGTGAGGGGATGTTCACCACGTTGGCAGAACAGATATTCCTGGTTTTCGGCATTCTGATTGGCATTTTCGGTGGCCCGGCACAGGCCGCCTCCCGCACGATGATCGCACGCTTGGCTCCGGTGGAAAAAATAGGCGAATTTTACGGACTTTATGCACTTTCGGGCAAGGCAACCGCTTTCATGGCGCCCCTGGTCGTCGCTTTGATTACCGGAATTACACAAAGCCAGCGGGCTGGTGTCGCCATAATTTTGGTATTCCTGGTACTTGGCCTGTTATTGATGTTGCCAGTACGTGAGGAGCGCGCTGTAACAGTGCAAAAATAAAACTGGCGTCACGACCGGGCGGCCGCATCTGGGTTGAAAGCAAACCAGATGCGGGCAGCACATTCAGTTTCTCAATTCCAATAGCCGCAAAATAACGAACGTTGAAATAGAACCCGCTCATTATTTCGCCGCGACCTGACCTTGGGGTGCCTGTTCCGCAGGGTCTTTGTGGGAACGCTGCCCGCCAGGACGCCGGCCAGTGTTTTTGTCCTGCTTAACAACGTTGGTTATTTGTGCTCTCTGTTGCGGGCTTCGAATTCTGCAAACTCGCTCATGAACGGCGCGGCGATATCCGCATTGATTTTGCAATCCAGGAATATCGGACCGTCAGGGTTTTGCAGCATGGGGGCAATGGCGCGCAGATCTTCCAAAGACCGTATGGTCGCTGCTTCATAGCCAAAAGCCTCGGCAACCGGTGCGAAATCCACATCCGGGAACAGGGATTTGCCGACGGGTTGTTGATGGGCGCGCAACAGGTGTAGCTCCGCCCCATAAGCGCAATCGTTCATCAGGATGATAATCATGGGCAGATCTTCGCGAGCCGGGGTGTCCAAATCATTCATGCTCATGGAAAATCCGCCATCGCCAACGATTAAAACCGTTGTCGCCTCTGGCCGACCTTTGGCCACCCCAAGCGCGGTGCCGAAGCCAAGGCCCAGGGAGGCGAATTCGGAGGTGAACTTAAAATGGCCTGGCCCTTGGGCCGCGATATAGGGCACGGCACCTAAAAAGTTCCCGGCGTCATAAACCAGATCACGATCACTGGGCAAAAGCCGGTCCAGCTCCATCGCCAGGGCGCGTGGGTCGACAGTGTGGGCGGTATGGGCGGCCTGGAAATCCGATGCGATATCGAAATCGGCGATGTCCTGGCGGACAGCGGCGGCATGGAAAGGCTTTTCCCCCGCGCTGCGTTCCGGTGCGGCGGCAAGCAATTGTTCCGCCACCACTTTGGCATCGCCGACCAGGGCCAGATCCGCGCTGGTCCAGCGCCCGATATTGCTGCGCATACGATCGACTTGGATCAAGGGTACTGCGGGCAGGGAATTGCCGAAACTCATGGTCAGAAAATTCAAACCGGCACCAAAGACCAGCACGCAATCGGCCTGTGCGGCATAACGCCGGCCCATGGAGTGGGAGAAGGAGCCGATGATATCAAGGTTATTGGGATTGCCGCGGAACATATCCTTGCCCCGGGCCGAGGTGATCAATAGCGCACCGATTTTCTCGGCCAGCTTTTCCAACGTCTTGCCCGCATCGGCCCGATGAGCGCCCAGCCCGGCCACGATCAGGGGCCGTTCGCTGTTGGCAAGCAGGGCCAGGGCGGCATCTATGCCCTGGCTTCGCGTCGGCGCGCCCGGGGCTGGCGCTGGCACGACGATGCCCGGGTCATCATCAGGCACGACGATGTCAGCCGTTTGCACGTCGACCGGCAAATGCAGGGTCACTGCATTGCCACGGCTGGCAACGACAATGGCGTCGGCCAGGGCAGCGCGGGCCGCCTGGGGCGATCTGGGGGAAAATGTCTGAAGGCCGGCTGCCGCCAGCACGCCGCTGGCGTTAAACGCCTTGTAGTCGGGTCCGATTGTATTGACCGCGCCGCCACCCACCGGCATCTCACCATAAATGATCAGGACTTTTGAGCCGGTACGGGAGGCAGAGACGGCCGCATGCAAACCATTGGCCGCCGCCGGGCCCCGGCCAATTATGGCAATCCCAAGACGTCCGGTGGTGGAGCTGTAACCCTCCGCCATGGCGATGGCATTATTTTCGTGACGGCCACCGATGAAAGGAATGCCGATGGTATCGATCTCGGTCGCGAACAATGCGGTATCATCGCTCATCAATCCGAACACGCATTCAACGCCAAGATTTTTTATGTCATGGGCCAAGGCCTGATAAGTGGGCATGCGATGCCCGGATTGTGCATTGTCGTTTGTTGAAGCCGTCGTCATTCTGAATTCCTCCCAGTTGCCATAGGGCAGCAAATAATTGCCTGCGAGTATAGATTGTCAGGACATATGCGCAAACAATGCGCTTGCTGTATGGTGGGGGTGGGATTTCATAGGCAATGAACAATCGGGGTGTTGGGGATATGACCAGCCAGGAAAACGGGAAGCGTTCTTATCCGGTGAACAAGTACCTTGAAGGCAACTACGCGCCGGTAAGTGGCGAGCATGTGGTTGAATTTGAGGATATGGAGGTGCTGGGTGAAGTGCCCCAGGACCTGGATGGGGTTTATGTACGCAATGGCCCGAATAATCAGCATCCGGCCCTTGGCAACTATCACCGCTATGACGGGGATGGCATGTTGCATGGGGTGCGTTTTAAAGATGGTCGCGCCACATATCGCAACAAGTGGATCCATACCACCTGCTTTGACGAGGAGGCTGCGGCCGGCGAGGCCCTGTGGGGCGGTATGCTTGATGCCCGCCGCGGCGACCGGCCTGATATGCCCTTGAAGGATACCGCCAACACGGACGTTGTCATGCATGCGGGCAAGTTGGTGGCAACCTGGTATATCTCAGGCGATCCCTATCTTGTTGATCCGATAACTTTGGAATCGCTAGGCCAGTCGGATTTCGGCGGCAAACGGACCACAAAAATTTCGGCGCATTCAAAGACCGACGAAAGTACGGACGATTTCATCTTTTTCGATTACAGCCGGGATTACCCCTATATGAACCATGGGGTGATCGACAAAAACGGCGCGATGACTGCCTTTACCCCGGTGGAGCTGCCGGGCCCCCGGCTGCCCCATGATATGTGGATCTCTCACAGCTACACGATCCTGCATGATTTACCGCTGATTTATGACGAGGAAGCCTATGCCCACGGCCGGGTCAAGCTGCGCTTTGAAGAAGACTGGCCGACCCGGTTCGGCGTGTTGCCCCGCCACGGTACAGGCGATGATATCCGTTGGTACGAGTTTGCACCGTGTTATATCCTGCACACCATCAATGCCTGGGAGAACGGCGATTGGCTGCATATGACCGGCTGCCGGATACAGCCCCACACGGACGGTCAGGGCAATCCGGACCTGCAATCCATCATCACCATCATGGGCCGGCACGGCCTGGATGCCCGCCTGTACCGCTGGTCGATAAATTTGCTGACCGGCGAGACGAAGGAAAGCCTGTTGGACGATAAATGGAATGCAGAATTCCCCACCTGGAATAATTCCGCTATGGGCGAACCTATGAAATATGCCTATTGCGCCCAGATCCGTCATGAACCGGTGATCAATTTTCCCGGACTGATGAAATTTGATCTCGATAACGGTGTCTCGGAAGTGCATAGCGCGGGCCCCGGTTATACCTATTCAGAGGCACCCTTTGCGCCCGCCGTCGGCGCTACGGGGGAGGACCATGGTTATGTAGTCAGCTTCGTACGCAACGCTGAGGCGGGACAATCCGAGGTCCATATCATTGATGCACAGAATTTCTCTGCCCCGCCGGTCTGTAAACTTATCCTGCCCCATCGCGTCCCCGAAGGCTTCCACGCCACCTGGGCGCGGGGCGATCTGTTATAGGGGCATTGCCGTTAAGATCAGCAATTTGATAATCACGGATCAATGTTCATTCGGATTGAATGACCATTACGGCTTTGGGAATTGTGGTGATTTGGGGCATCTCCGCACTTCACATTGCGGTCGTGTTGGGCTATAAACTGCCACAATCGGCTGGTGAAGCGTGGCGACTACGTTGTCGCACCTGACTTTGCGGGCCTGGAATATATCATTTAATCATCGGGTTTTCTGCTTTTATTGGCGGAATTCTGCGGTTTTTCAAGGAGAAGACCACTGGTACAGGTCAGTGTTCGCGACAATAATGTCGATCAGGCGCTTCGTGCCCTGAAAAAGAAGTTACAGCGTGAAGGCGTCTTCCGTGAAATGAAAATGCGGAAGTATTTTGAGAAGCCTTCAGAACGCCGGGCCCGTGAAAAGGCCGAGGCGGTGCGTCGTGCGCGCAAATTAGCGCGCAAGCGGGCGCAAAAAGAAGGTTTGCTCTAAAGCAATTTTCAATTGCTCGTTTCTTGAGATTTAGAGCATGTTTAAATCAAACATGCTCTGGGGCATCCTATCTCGGGCCTCTGGACTATCATGCTGCCAATACTGATCTCCACTGATCTCCACTGATTTGTATTGGGCGCGTTAGCGTGAAGTACGGTGCCAAACTTAGATCTTTAGTATTGGGCTGGCAGGCCGATTGCGGTCTGCTGTCGTGTGTCTTGTCGTGGCATACAAATCGTCAGGTATTCTCCGCCATTAATCCTTCCCTATCATCGCAATGTGGTATTACGCTTTAGGCATCGACTAATCCCAATGGTCTGGCGCGGTGATCAGAGAACTCGAAACATTTAGAAAAGGACGTCATTGCCGGCCGCATGTCGGCGGCTTCCTTGTGTTCGTTTCGCAAACTAAGGCGGGTTCCAAAGTCACGTTATGACAGCTGTCGCGCAGAATGCTGAAGATATCCCGGCGCTTCGCCGCTGGGCCATTCTGTTTTCGATCACTCTGGCGACAACCCAATACGCCATGGCCATATTGGTGGTCTCGGTGTTGTTGCCGCAGATGCAGGGCTCCCTCTCTGCCACCCAGGACGAAATCGCCTGGGTGATGATTTTCAATATCCTGGCCACGGCGGTGATGACACCGATGACAGGCTGGTTGGCGGGACGGTTTGGACGACGCCGGGTCATGCTGGTCTCCATGGCCGGTTTCTCACTTGCAACGGTGGCCTGCGGATTGTCCACCTCTTTGCCTGTGTTGGTTCTATTTCGTGTTGCCCAGGGTACCTTTGGTGCGCCTCTTATTCCGTTGGGTCAGGCGATCGTGCTGGACACCTTTCCGAAACGCCAGCACGGTATCGCCACCTCGGTCTTTGGTATGGCGGTGGTGGTCGGCCCGGTCATCGGGCCCATGCTGGGGGGTATTCTGGCTGAAACCTATGGCTGGCCGGCGGCGTTTTACATGTTTGTTCCGTTCGGCATTATCGCTCTCGTGGGTATGTTCATGTTCGTCACGGATAATGGGGCGCGGCAGCATACCAGCCTGGATTGGACCGGATTTCTAACCTTGTCAGTGGCGGTGATCGGCCTGCAATTGCTGCTGTCCAGGGGGCAACGCCTGGATTGGTTTGAAAGCCCCGAAATTATTATCGAAGCGGTTCTGGCAGTGGTCGCCCTGCATCTGTTCATTGTCCATAGCGTGACGGCGGAGCGGCCGTTTCTGAACCCACGATTATTGCTGGATCGAAATTTCGTTCTGGGGCTGGTGATTGTCAGTATTTACGGCATGTTGAATTTCACGCCTATGGTATTGCTGCCGCCCATGTTGCAGGGTGTCCTGGGCTATCCGGATTCGATTATTGGCCTGTTGCTGGGCATGCGCGGGGCCGGTGCCATCGCGGGCTTTTTTGCCGCCATTTTTATCTCCCGCCTGGATCCAAAATTCGGCATGACTTTCGGCTTCGGGCTACAGGTCGCATCGGGCATCTATATGGCAGGCTTTGATATGAATACCAGCATCATCGACGTGGCGATCAATTCCATCCTCCAGGGCATGGCGGTCGGGATAATTTGGGTGCCGCTGACCGTGGCAGCCTTTGCCACGTTGGATAATCGGTACCTGGCGGAAGGATCGGCCGTTTATCATCTGTTACGCAATCTAGGCAGTGCCGTCTTTATCTCCCTCTCCGTGACCTTGGTGATTATTTCCACGGCAGACAACTATGCCGGCATGACCGAATTTGTCTCCGATTATAATAAGGTCCTGAACCTGCCGTGGGTATTAGGGCTTTGGGGCGTGGATAGTGTGCGGGGGCTGACGAGTTTAAGTGGGGAAATCGGCCGCCAGGCTGCCATGATTGGTTATATAAATGCCTTTTGGGCCTATACGATGGCTTCTTTGGCAGTGATGCCTTTGATATTCTTGGTCCGTGCACGCAAAACGTAAGGATATGTTTGCAACAAAATCGTTTTGCGCTAATCTCATCCCAATGGGTTTTTAATAATAATAAATGGAGAAAATCATGGCCATCGCTAGAGGCGCGCCGCGACGCCAAGGAGAACGCCGCGCAACCGACCGAAGACAACGCAGTGACGGGGCACCGGATGGTGTTGAACGGCGACTATCCCTGCGCCGTACGTCCAATCGCCGCGCCGGGGATGACCGCCGCGAGGGTTAGCGCGCTTCCGAAACAAGATCCAGACGGGATTAACCCGGGTACCCACAACGTCGGGGCACCCGGGTTAATGATTCCCTGAAAATGAGAGCAATTTTGAATTAATTGGCGTCGCCACCGTAGCTTATTTGGCGCGATCCAGGTAATTGGTTCAATTGCTCTTTTTTCTTAAAAGTCTGAGCTTGTTTTAAATAAACCTGCTCTATGCGACTTCGAACAAACCCGCAGCACCCATGCCGCCACCGATGCACATGGTGCAGACGACATACTTGACGCCACGCCGTTTGCCTTCGATCAAGGCGTGGCCCACCATACGCGCGCCACTCATACCATAGGGGTGGCCAATGGATACGGCACCGCCGTTGACGTTCAGGTTCTCATCCGCAATGCCCAGACGATCCCGGCAATATAGTACCTGAACGGCAAAAGCCTCGTTCAGTTCCCATAAGCCGATATCATCGACGGTCAGGCCATTACGCTCCAACAATTTTGGTACGGCAAAGACCGGGCCAATACCCATTTCATCAGGCTCGCAACCGGCCACGGCCAAGCCACGATAGATGCCCAGGGGCTGGATGCCGCGCTGTTCGGCCAGCTTGCTGTCCATGACCACGGCAGCCGAGGCACCATCGGAAAGTTGCGAGGCGTTGCCGGCTGTAATGGCACCACCATCGATGACCGGTTTCAGGCCCACAAGGCCTTCCATATTGGTGGAGGGGCGGTTGCCCTCATCCTTATCAAGGGTGACCTCCTTTTCACTGATTTCGCCGGTTTCCTTGTTGGCAACTTTCATGATGGACGTCATGGGCACGATTTCATCATCGAATTTACCCGCCTGTTGCGCTGCGGCTGTACGCATCTGGCTTTGCAGGCCATAGGCATCCATGTCTTCACGCTTCACGCCATAGCGGTTCGTGACAACTTCCGCCGTATTCAGCATGGCCATATAGATATCATTGGATTTATCAATAACCGACTGATTGGCGCGGTTGTTCATGTCGCCATTCTGGACCAACGAAATAGACTCAACGCCGCCACCGATACAGATCGGCATGCCATCGTCGATCACCTGTTTGGCAGCGGTCGCAATGGCCATCATGCCTGACGAACATTGCCGATCCAGGGTCATGCCGCTGACGCCCACCGGCAGACCGGCGGCAAGCAGGCTTTGCCGGGCCGTGTTGCCGCCCGTGGTACCCTGTTGCATGGCGCAACCCAGGATCACGTCGTCAACCTCGGCTGGATCAATGCCGGCCTTGGCGACCGCATGCTGGATTGCGTGCCCAGCCATGGCCGGACCTTCGGTGTTATTAAAGGCACCGCGATAGGCTTTGCCGATCGGGGTGCGGGCAGTGGAAACAATGACGGCTTCTTTCATAAGAAATCTCCTGACGTTGGGATCGGATAGGGGTCTTTACAGTTGCCGCAATATAACCGCCGTACGCGATGGACACTAGCCGCTTTGTTTGCCTTGGGACGGTGGCCGGCGGATCAGGGCCCAGACGTTGGGTGCCTCGGCCATGGGGATGGTGATCAGGCTGGGCTGTTCCGCATCGAGATGGCGGCGCAGGACGTCTTCCAACTGGGCGGGATCCGTTACCCTGTCTGCCATCATGCCGTAGGCTTCCGCCATGGCGACAAAATCCGGATTGGTCAGATCAACGGCGATGTGCCGACCGCCGTAATTATTGGCCTGGATGGTTTTGACGTTGCCATAAGCACTATTGTCAAACACGATTACCACGACGGGTATCTTGTGATGTACGGCGGTGGCCAGCTCCTGCACCGTGAACATGAAACCGCCGTCACCACAAATAGCGATAACTTTGCGGTCCGGCCGGGCAACTTTACCCCCCAGGGCCGCGGGATAGGCCCAGCCCAGGGTGGCCTGATAACCGGGCATGAAAAAGCTGCGCGGTTCGTATATGGGCATGGCGAAGCGGGCAAAAACTGTAAAGCGGGTGACATCGGCAAAGATAATACCGTCCCGGGGCAGCGCGGCCCTAATGGCGTCGCAGTAACCAGCTAAAGGTGCCAGATCGGCCAGCCGGGCATTGGCATCGTCGCGAATGGACGCTGCTTCCGGCCAAACAACGGGGCTCACCCCAAGTTTCCCAAGAACGCTATCCAATGCCGCCAACCCCAGTTCGGCGGAGGTCACCATGGCGATATCAGCCTCGACGGGTTTCACGATCTGGGTCGGGTCGATGTCAATGCGGATCAGATCCACCTCGTCCACCCGGCCCCAGGACAGGCCGACGTTGGTGTGACGGCTGCCAACCACCAGAGCCGCATCCGCCAGGTCCCATAATTCCTGCCCCGGCAGCATGGAGTAGGCCAGGGGATGATCGCCTGGAATAGCGCCCAAGGCATTGGGGGTCATAATAACCGGGGCACCCACACGTTCGGCCAGTTTTACCAGGGCATCTTCGGCATCAACGCAACCACCCCCCGCGATAATTACCGGGTGGGTGGCTTTCGCCAGACAGGCCGCGGCCCTTTGCACCATTTCGGGGTCCGGCTCCGGCGCGGGCACCGCGGTCATTGCGGCCATGGACGGCTGTTGGCTGACTTGGCCCTTGCTGCCCAGAGTGTCGGGTGCCATCTCCAATATCGCGGGGCTTTTTCGGCCTGCGTTCATGTGGCGAAAGGCGCTGGCCAATAGATCCGGTACGGCGCTTGGGTGATCTGCCCGTTCCACCCAATCAATGACGCCCCGGGCCATGGCCAGTTGATCTTTTAACTCGTGGGCCATGCCGTAATTCTGCCCAATCTGGTAGGACGGTATCTGCCCGGTCAGGCCCAACATGGGTAGATTGGCAGAGGCGCCGGTCGCCACCGCTGTCATGGCATTCAACAGGCCCGGCCCCGGCACCACGGCAAAAACCCCTGGCTTGCCACTGACCTGGGCATAGCCCATGGCCATGAAGGCCGCTCCCTGTTCATGGCGGCTGTGGATGACGCGGAGATTATTCCGTGCTTCGAAAAAGGCATCGAATAGATTATCCAGCTGAATGCCTGGTATGCCGAATACGGTATCCACATCGTGGTCGCGCAGACTTTGTACGATGGCTTGTCCACCGGTCATCGTGGCCATTATTTCTTTTCCTTTATTCAGGTTAGGGCGGCGATGATGTCGGCGCTGGATTGGACCCAGCCGAACTTCATTGCAAAATTTCTCAGCGTGGCAGTGTGGAGTTCGGGGTCGAAGGAGGATACCGCATCGGAAACCATGGTGGTGGGAAAGCGGTGGTGGAAAGCTTGACGCCCGGTTTCCTCAACACAGATTTGCGTCACCGTACCTGTCAGAACCAGGGAGCCAACGCCCATGTCCCGTAGGGAATCGTTCAACGGGGTGCCATGGAATGCGCCGTAGCCATATTTCTCAATGATCAAATCGTCTGCTTCCGGACGCAACTCATCGATAATTTCGGTGCATTCAAGGGTCGTATCCAGGTCCGAATAGTGACGCTTATGACCTTGCCAACAGCATTTCGTATGGGGTTCGCATTCAGGCGACCAGATCCAACCCATGCTGGGCGCTTGGGTGGAGAGGAATTTGGTATAGATCACAGGATGGCCATGGGTGCGAAACGCAGCGATCAGGGCCTGATGGGCGGGCACCGTCACCAGGGCATCCGGCACTTGCAAGGGGCCATTCTGACGGACAAAATCGTTCTGCATATCGACAATCAATAGGGCCGGGTTTTTCAGTGGGTTATTTTGCTTGTTCATGCGTGGCCTGCCTTCGTCTCTGATCTCTGGTTGCGACTTGGACCCAGGATAGCGTTAGGATGTGGGCAAAACCAATATTATCGAGGAGAAGCGGTCGTGGATTTTGATTATATCGTCGTCGGTGCCGGCTCTGCCGGCTGTGTCTTGGCCAATCGGTTAAGTGAAAAACCCCTGTCCCGCACCTTGTTACTGGAAGCAGGTGGCAAGGATAGCTCCATCTGGATCCACGTGCCCGTGGGCTTTACCAAGACGCTGAACGATAAATCGGTGAATTGGTGCTTTGAGACCGAGCCTGAGGAAAATACCGGCAATCGCAAGATACCCATTCCGCGCGGCAAGGTTCTGGGTGGTTCGTCGTCCATCAACGGTATGTTGTATGTCCGCGGCCAGGCTCAGGACTATGACACCTGGGCCCAGATGGGCAATCGCGGTTGGTCCTATGACGCAGTGCTACCCTATTTCAAAAAATCCGAACGGTTTGAGCGGGGGAGTTCCGATCTGCGTGGTGGCGATGGTCCCATGAACGTCGCCGATATGCGGGCCAGCCATAAGCTGTTGGACGCCATGATAGAAGCGGGTGGTCAGGCCGGCTATGGCATCAATCCGGATTACAACGGCGATAAGCAAGACGGTTTTGGTTACTACCAAGTGACCCAACGTGGCGGTCGTCGGCATTCTGCAGCCCGCGCCTTTTTGGGGCCGGCCTCTCATCGCGCTAATCTGGAGATAGAGACCAATGCCATCGCCGGACGTTTGATTGTGGAGGGTAAGCGCGTGGTTGGCGTTGAGTACACGGTCAACGGCCAGACCCGTCAGGCCCGCGCAAGGCGCGAAGTGATTTTGAGTGCCGGTGCGGTGCAATCGCCCCAATTGCTGGAACTATCAGGCATTGGCCAGCCGGAATTGTTGCAAGATCTGGGCATCGACGTGGTGCACGCTTTGCCCGGCGTTGGGGAAAACTATCGTGACCATTATACCACACGGGTCAATTGGCGGGTCCGGAATGCGACGACCCTGAACGAACAAAGCCGGGGCTGGCGTCTCGGTCTAGAGGTGATGAAATACGCGATCGCCCGGAAGGGTATGCTGACCTACACCGCCGGCATCGTGCATGGTTTCGTCCGCAGCCGGGCGGAGCTGGCAACCCCTGATGTGCAATTCCATGGCGCCCACGCCAGCTATGCCACCTCGAAAGACCGGGTCTTGGATCAAAAGCCGGGGATGACGATTGCAGCCTGTCAGCTGCGTCCTGAAAGCCGGGGCTCCATCCATATTCGCGATAGCCGGCCGGGTTCGGAACCGGCCATCAGGCCGAATTTTCTGGCTGACGAGATCGACCGCGCGGCCCTGATCGCAGGCTTGCGCATCGCCCGTGATTTGGGCGACCAACCTGCCTTAAAGCCCTATGTGGAACACGAGATGAATCCCGGCGGAGATGTGCATAGCGACGATGAATTCCTCGATTACGCCAGGGCCACCGGTTCCACGGTCTTTCATCCCATCGGCACCTGCCGCATGGGCGATGACCCGATGGCGGTGGTGGATGACCGCCTGTCCGTGCACGGGATGGAGGGCCTGCGCGTCGTCGATGCCTCCATCATGCCGACCCTCGTCTCGGGCAATACCCACGCCCCCACGGTCATGATCGCGGAAAAAGCCGCTTCTATGATATTAGACGATGCGGCACAGTCTTAATTCCATCCAATGATCTTCGGGCAAGATCACAAAAGAGAGAATTGTCACATGCAACAACTTGATAGTCGCGGCCATGGGCTGAGCACGGCCAACAGTGCAGCCGCTGAAGCCTTCAATGCCGGAATGAGCAGCTTTGTAAATTGGCGTACGGATGCCATGGGGCATTTGGACAATGCCATGGCGGCAGATGATGGCTTTGCGATGCCGAAATTGACCAAGGGTTGGATTTTGCAGACCGGTCGGACGGCAGCCTTTCTCCCCGTGATCAAAGGACTTCTGGCGGACGCTGCACCCTTGATGGGGAAAGCGAATGCACGGGAGCAGGCCTATTTCGATAGCCTGGCGGCAGCCTCTGAAGGGCGCGGGGTCGTGGCTGCGACCATATTGGAGACTATGCTGGCCAGCAACCCGACGGATCTGTTGGCCCAGCGTCTGGTGCAGTTTGAATTGTTCTGGAACGGTCGCGCCAAATGGATGCGCGATATTGTTGAACGCGCGGCACCCAGTTGGTCCGACGATGTGGTCGATTTTGGCTGTTTCAATTCCGTCCGGGCCTTTTCCAACGAAGAAGCAGGTGACTATGAATTGGCGGAACGCTGTGGCCGCCTGGCGGTAGAGATTAACCCCAGCGATGTCTGGGGCACCCATGCAGTGGCCCATGTCCACGCTATGCAGGGGCGGGTTGGCGACGGGGTGGCCTGGTTGGAAGGCTTGAGTGGAAATTGGGGTGCGGCCAACCAGATCGGCCATCATCTGTGGTGGCACCTTTGCATCATGTTGCTGGAACAGGGCGATCATGACCGCATCCTGGATTTGTTGACGGCCCAGGTGAGAAACCCGAATTCACCCCTGGTTCAGGCCATGCCCGATGCCACCATCGATCTGCAGAATGTGGCATCCCTGGTCATGCGCCTGGATTTGCGCGGTGTGGATGTCACCCAACAATGGGGCATTTTGGCCGGGATTTGCGCCGGCCGGGTCGGGGATTGCGCCAATCCATTCTCCTCCGCCCATGACATGATGGTATTGGCCGCGACGGGACAGTTTGACCTGGCGGAGCAACTAATGGACGGTATTCGTGCCTTCGCTGCGACCCAAGGCCCCGGTGCTGCGGGCAGTCTGGTCACTGCCTATCGCGCCGCGGGTGTGCCGTTGTGTGAGGCTGTGTTGGCCCATCGCCGGGGCGAATATGACCGGGTGATCGAATTGATGTCGCCAATTCGACATGACTTGCACCTGGTGGGCGGCAGCCATGCCCAACGGGATGTGTTTTTCCAGATCCTTCTTGATGCGGCCCATCGCGGTGGGCGGGACGATCTGATCCCGCAGTACTTTGACGATATCCGCCGCCTTGGCTTCGATCTGGTGGAACAGCGCACATTCTATCGGGATCTGGCTGCCGCCTAACGGTCGCCTAAATTTGTGGCGGCACCGGCGTTAGGACCGGCTTGCCGTCAAAATGTGCCCGTAGATTGTCATAGACCAGATCAGCCATGGCCCGGCGGGTCTCGTGGGTGGAGCTGGCGATGTGTGGCGTCAGGACAACGTTCTCCATAGCCATCAGTTCCGCCGGTACCTCCGGTTCACTATCGAAGACATCCATCGCGGCCCCTGCGATGCCGCCATCACGCAGGGCGGCTATCAATGCGGGTTGGTCGATTATGGTGCCCCGCGCGGCGTTGATCAAAAACCCATCGGGCCCCAGGGCCTTCAGGACGTCAGCGTCGACGAGGTCACGGGTGGCATCCCCACCTTCGCAGGCCACCAACAGCATATCGCTCGCCTCTGCCAGATCCAGCAGGGTTGGGTAGGCGCGATAGGCCAGATCGCCCATGGGTTTGATGTCGTGATAGGCGATGTGCAGGCCGAACACCTCGGCCCGGCGGGCGACTGCCATGCCGATACGGCCCAGACCCAGGATACCCAGGCGCTTGCCCCGCACCGTGGTGCCCAAATCCATGCGCCCTTGAAGCCATTTGCCGGAACGCAAAAATCTCTCGGACTCGCCAATCCGCCGCGGTGCCATCAGAATGAACGTCATGGCCAGATCCGCCACGTCGCCGGTTAGAACTTCCGGCGTATGGGTGACGATGACGCCACGGGCCTGGGCTGTGGCGACATCCGTTGCATCATAACCAACGCTGAAGGACGCAATAATCTCCAGGTTCTCCAGCCGATTGATCAGGTTGGCGTTCGGGCCCTTCATGCCGCCCGCCAGAATGCCCCGAATGCGCGGTCCCACATCGTCCAACAACTTATCCGGATCCGTTGGGTTGACGAAATCATGCAGGGTGAAGTCTTTTTTCAGACGCTCCACCAGAAAGGGCGGCAATTGTGAAACCTGTAGCAAATCAACCATGTCCAAAGCCTCGTAAATTGCGTTTCAGGATTAAATTTGAGGACATGTTCAGTTCAACCTTTCGGGGCGGTATTGCGTATGGACGTCGTCGCTAACTTGCCCCAATGCCCGGATCGGGACAAGGGCGCGTCTACGAAGAGCGCTCTAAATCAACGACAACACCGCCTTGGTAAATTCCGCCGGTGCTTCCTGGGGCAGGTTGTGGCCGACGCTCGGGATGACTTGACGTTCGTATGGGCCGGTGAAAAATCGTTCGTGCCCGGCGCAGCCATTGGCGTCCATGACACCATCACCGGCACCGTCCATGGCAATGGTGGGGACGGATATCAATGGCCGCTTGGCCAGCTGCGCCTCAATCTCCGCCACTGTGGCATCGCCCTCTGCCAGGCCATAGCGGTGTCGATAGGAATGGATCACGACATCGATATAGTCAGGGTTCTCGAACGATATGGCGGATTGATCGTAGATTTCATCATCAAACTGCCAATTGGGTGACCACAGCTGCCACAGCAATTTGCAAAATGCGTGATGGTTGGCGGTTAGTCCGGCGCGGCCCCTCTCGCTGTGAAAATAATATTGATACCACAGGCGGTGTTCCATGGCTGGATCGCCGGGCCGCAGCGCGTTGGCGATATTCTGAATGTTATAGCCGTTACAGCTGACCAGGCCACGCACGCGGGATGGCCAAAGGGCAGAGACGATACAGGCTGCCCGCCCACCCCAGTCATAGCCGCCCAACACCGGCTGTTCGATCTCCAGGGCATCCATCAAGGTCAAAAGATCAAAACCTAAAGCCGCCTGTTCGCCGGAACGCAAGGTCTCCGCCGACAGAAACCGCGTCGGGCCATAGCCGCGCAAATAGGGGGTAATAACGCGGCAACCCTGGGCCACCAAACCCGGCGTGACCGCATCATAGGAATGAATGTCATAGGGGAAACCATGCAGCAGAACCACCACCCGACCGTCCGATGGGCCATCGTCCAGGTAGGCCACGTTCAGGACGCCGGCGTCAATATGTTGCAGCGCCATGCTTACTCCAGCTTCTGTACAAGGGTGATGATATTGTGCTGCCCTTCACGGCGATAATGGGCCTCGTGCATCATATTCAGCACCAGGTGAATGCCCAGACCGCCGATTTCCCGCTCTGCTACAGGCAAGGCCGTATTGGGGGAGGTTGCGCCGAAGGGATCAAAGGCAATGCCGTCATCCTTGATCGTCACGTTGAGGCATCGATC
This sequence comes from Rhodospirillaceae bacterium, assembly GCA_018660265.1. GTDB lineage: Bacteria > Pseudomonadota > Alphaproteobacteria. Next base: position 37,708 of record JABJKS010000031.1, read on the forward strand.
CTGATGCTTGAAAGTGATCGAAATTTCGTGGCGCTGATCGTCGGGATAGCCGTAGTAGATGATATTGGAGAGCATTTCATCAAAGACAACGTTGAAGCGGTCGGCGATATCGGCTGGCACGTCACAATTCTTGGCAAAGCCTTCAAAGGCAGACATAACCGTTGCAATGTCCCCTAGGTCATTGCTGATAGTCATCTGTTGTTCGTCGTTTTGCGGCCTCATTTTGCCAAGACTAGAGCCAATCGCAGCCCTGGGCAATTGTCCCGGTTCAGGGTAAAGATGGTTAAAGGTCAAAAATCAGGCAATGAAAGAGTAATCAGATGAAAAAGCGCGTAATGATCCATTTTCGCCAGACCGATGGCATGACATCCGTGTTCGATGGGCGGGATGATATCGAAGTTGAATATTTCGATCAGTTGAGCGAAGACAATATTCAACAGCATATCGGTAATTATGACGCTGTTATCCTTGGCGCGGCACCCCTGACCGCACGCTTGATAGAAGCAGCGCCAAAGTTGAAAATCGCCGCGCGTATCGGTGTCGGCTATGACACGGTCGATGTGCCCGCCCTGACCAAGGCCGGTATTCCCCTTGCTATTGCGGGCATCGCGAATTCTGTGACCGTGGCGGAACACTCCCTGTTTTTCATGTTGGCCCTGGCCAAGCAGGCCCTGGCCTATCACCAGGAGACGCGGAAAGGCAACTGGGGTATCCGTTTTGAACAACCCGCCTTTGATTTGGCCGGGCGCACGGTCTTGATATTGGGCTTTGGCAAAATTGGTCGTCGTCTGGTCAATCGTTGTGTGGCGATGGAGATGAATGTTTTGGTCACTGACCCTTATGTCATTCAGGACGGCATCATCACCGCCGGGGCTACGCCGGTCAGTGATTGGCGCGCTATTCTGGGCGACATAGATATCCTGTCCGTTAACTGCATGAAAAACGAAGAAACCAACGGCATGGTCGGGGCCGCGGAACTCGCCGCCATGAAGGAAACCGCTTATGTGGTGAACACAGCGCGGGGCGGCATCGTTGATGAAGGTGCGCTGTACGATGCCCTGAAATCGAAAAGCATCGCCGGTGCGGGCATTGACCCCTTTGTGGTGGAGCCAGCTTCGCCAGATAATCCATTGTTCGAATTGGACAACATCATTGTCAGCCCGCATTCCGCCGGGGTCACGAAAGAGGCTGTGTTCCGCATGGGGCAGACCGCGGCGCAAAATGTTGTGGATTGCTTTGATGGCAAGCTGGACCCCGCCAATGTGATCAACAAAGAAGTGCTTTAGCCTGTGGTGACGCCGAACAGAGAGCTGGCGGGCCAGGTCGCCCTGGTCACAGGCGGTGCCCTGAATATTGGCCGGGCCATCTGCCTTGATTTGGCCGCAGCCGGCGCTGCTGTTTGCGTCAACGCCAAATCCTCCAAGGCGGGGGCCGATGCTCTGGTGGCGGAGATTGAAGGGCAGGGCGGGCGCGCTTTTGCCCATATGGCGGATGTCACGGATCCGGATGCGGTTACGACCATGGTTGGGGAGGTCGTGACGCAGTTCGGCGGCTTGAATATTCTGATCAACAATGCCTCCTACCGGGCCCGTACGCCGTTGGTGGAATTGAGCCTGGAGCGTTGGCGTCTGGCCCAATCGGTCACGGTGGAGGGGAGTTATCTTTGTGCGCAGGCCGCACTCCCCCATATTACAGACCGGGGTGCGGGGACCGTTATCAACATCGGTGGGGTCGCGGCCTATATCGGCGTCAAGGATCGCCTGCACGCCGCCACCGCAAAAGGTGCCGTATCCGCCATGACACGTTCATTGGCCCAGGAAGTCGCGGGCACCGGTATCACTGTGAACTGTGTTGTCCCGGGCGTGATTGATACGGTGCGTGGGGCCTCTGCCGGACAGTTGCCGCCCGGCGTTGATGGCGATTCCAATCTGATCGGACGCAAAGGCAAGCCGGAGGAAGTGGCTGCCCTTGTGCGGGCCCTTTGCGGTCTGGCCGGACGCTACGTTACCGGCCAGGTCATCCACTGCAACGGCGGTATGTACTTAGGTGCGTGAGGATCCATGACAACACCTCCCCGAAAGCTTTTCCCCAGGAACGGCGCTGCGTGGCCAAAATTAGAGGCCACCATGACAGAGATGTCCGGCGACGATGTGGATTGGCGTCATGGTCGCGCACCCCTGTATGTCTTCCACGGCAGTGATGCCGCCCACGAAGTGGGCCGGGCCGCCTTCATGAAATACTTCTCCGAGAATGCCCTGGGTGGCCGGCGCGCCTTCTTTGGCCTGAAGCGCATGGAAGACGAGGTGGTGGAATTGGGCCTGGATTTGTTCCAGGCACCCGATGGTGCGGTTGGCAACATGACCACGGGGGGCAGCGAAAGCATCTTCATGGCGGTCAAGGCCTGCCGTGATTGGGCCCGCGCGCAGACTAAAATCACGGAACCATTTAACATTGTCGCACCTTACAGTGCCCATGCGGCTTTCAATAAAGCAGCTGATGTGATGGATCTGGAGGTTCGGCGTCTGCCCACTGGCGAGGGCTATCGCGCCGATGTGGCGGCAATGGCCGCCGCCATGGATGACAACACCATTATGCTGGTAGGTTCAGCCCCTTGTTTCCCCCATGGTGTGATCGATCCCATTCAGTCTTTGAGTGACCTGGCGTTGGAAAGCGATACCTGGCTGCATGTGGATGCCTGTGTCGGTGGCTATGTGGCGCCATTTTTCCAACGCATCGGGCGCAATATCCCGGACTATGACTTCGCCCTGCCCGGCGTGCGCAGTCTATCGGCGGATCTGCACAAGTTCGGCTTTTGCCCCAAGCCTGCTTCGAACCTGTTCTATCGTTTTGAGGATGACCGGGAGCGCGGGCTGTTTCATTTCGATCAGTGGCCCAATGGCCAGTTTTCTACCGCGACCCTGTCCGGCACGCGCGCGGGCGGCGCGGTGGCGGCGGCCTGGGCGGTGATGCATCATCTGGGCGAAGACGGCTATATGGCCATCGCGCGGCAACTGGCGGATTTAACCGATGCTTATGTGGACGGGATTGAGGCCATTGATGGTCTGTACCTGCTGGCGAAACCGGATTTGAGCATCATCAATTTCGCGGCCCATGGCATGGATATCTTTGCTGTGGCCGAGGCTATGGAAAGCCACGGCTGGTTGCCCGGTCTAACCCGAAATCCGAAAGGTATGCATGCCATGTTGTCCATGTTCCATGCAGCGGGGCGGGCAGATTATCTGGCCGACCTGGCGGCTTCGGCCACAGCCGCCCGCAGCGGCGGGACGTCTGAGCTGAAGGCGGTCTATTGAGCACGGCGGGGGCGCGCCCCGATAACTTACCCAGCAAGGGGCGCGCTTTCGTCGGTCTTCTTATTGTCGGTCTGGGCACGGTCATCGTGCCCCTGGATACTTCGGTCAATATCGCCTTCCCGGACATTACCGATCACTTCGCCATTCCCCTGCCCGCGATCCAGTGGGTGGTCATCAGCTATGTGCTGATCTACGTCTCCCTGATGTTGGTCTTCGGCAAGCTGGGGGATCTGTTCGGCTATAAGCGAATATTCTTGATCGGCCTTATGCTGTCCGCCCTGGCGTTTGGTCTTTGTGGGCTGGCACCGGCTTTTCATTGGCTGCTGTTGGCCCGGGGCCTGCAGGGATTGGGTGCTGCGCTGGTGTTGAGTTGCGGGCCCGCATTGGCCACGGCGCTGTTTTCCGAGGCGCAGCGGGGGCGCGCCCTTGGTGCCTATACCATGATGTTTGGCGTTGGTGCCGCGGCTGGACCGTCTTTGGGCGGTATCATGGTGCAGACGTGGGGGTGGGAGGCGGTATTCTGGTTTCGTCTGCCCATTACGTTGTTGGCGCTGGGGGCCATGCCTCTGTTGCGTCCGGCGCAAGGGGCAAAACGTACCGGCAGTTTCGATCTGTTTGGCGCCGTGCTGCTGGCGCTCGGCCTCGGTGCCTTGCTGGGTGCCATGAACCAGGTACAATCCAGTTTGTTGAATGCCTTTGTCATCGCATTGCTGGGCATTGTGGCGTTGGCTGTATTCGGCTGGCGCGAAATACGCGCACCGGAACCGATTGTCCCCCTGGCGGTATTTCGCCGTCTGGATTTCACCATGTTGAATGTGGTCAACAGCCTGGTCAATCTGGTTGGATTCTCATCCATGTTGCTGGTGCCTTATTATCTGGTGCGGGTGACGGATTATTCCCTGACCGTCAGCGGCCTTATCCTGGCGGCAGGGCCATTGGGGCTGGCAATCTCGGCCCCCTTGGGCGGCTGGTTGCTAAGCGCGCGGCCCTGGGCCTCCCGCCTGGCGCTGTTGGGAGCGATCATGGTCGGCGTTGCGACAGCCGTCATGGGTGCGTGGGCGGGGCGTTCGGATATGATGATATTGGCCCTGCCAATGTTGGTGCAGGGTATCGGTCTGGGACTGTTCCAGGTCTGCATTTTGGATGTGGTTACCGCCCGCCTGGATATCAAAGATCGCGGCGTCGCGGGCAGCCTGGCCATGGTCACCCGTACCGTTGGCGTGGTCATGGGCGCGACCTGTCTGTCCCTGCTGTTTGCCACGCTGAGCCGGAACGCCGCGATTGGTGGTTTGAACGAGGCGGCTGCCTTCCTGTCTGCTTTTCAGGCGACGTTCTTTTATGCCGGGGCCGGCCTGCTGGGCTGTCTCGGGGTTACCCTTTTGCGCCCACGGCTTTGGCTATAGCCGCTCATCGGGCGGCAGGGTATCGGTGACCAGGTCACGGATCAGGCGTTTGTTCGGTAGCGGCTCTATCAGCATTTCGCCCGCGCGCAGGGGCGTGGTGCAGGCATAGCCGGTGCGCCCGTCAATCCGCATGACGCATTCCTTGCAGGCATTGGCCGAGATGCAGGAATAACGCACCGCCAGGGAGGCATCCTTGTTGCCCCTGATCCAACGCAAAGCATCCAGCACCGATTGCCCATCCTCAAACGGGAAGTCGAAAGTTTCATGACGTTCGGGCTGTTCCGGGCCACCCCGGCGGATTTTTAGATTGGCCGTATTTTTGGCGCTTTGCGTCTCGCTCATGATAGCTGCCTCACTTCGCCTCGGCTGATATGCAGTCCGTCGCCATCCGCGCGAATGACCTGATTATAGCTCCAGGCCTCATCCAGGCCGGGAAAATCCTCCCGCTGATGGGCACCGCGGCTTTCCGTTCGCGCCAGGGCGGCGGTGGCAATGGTTTCAGCCACCGCCAGCATATTGCGTAGCCCGAACCAGTCGCCGAGCTGTTGATTAAACGCTATCGCGCCCCCTGTGGGCATGTGCGGCAATTCCGCCTGCATCTCCGATATAGCAGCGACGGCGCGTTGTAAGCCTTCGCCGGTACGGAAGGGGCCCACGTCCTGTTGCAATAACTTTTGCAACTCCGTAATCGCAGATGTTGGATTGGGGCCATCGCCGGTTCGCGCGCCGGCATTCGTGATGATCTCTAAATAAGGTCGCGCGGAGTCGTGAATATCAGGCATGGTCTGCCCCTTGGCGGCCTCCGCCGCGCCGCGCCCGGCCAGTTCGCCAAAGACAAAGGCTTCCGTGATGGCATTGCCCGACAGGCGGTTGGCACCATTGGCCCCGCCCACAGCCTCGCCCGCTGCGAACAGGTTGCTGACGTTGGTGGTCAAGCTGTCATTCACCCGCAAACCACCCATGTGGTAGTGGGCAATGGGATAAACCTCTATAGCCATTTTTGTCAGGTCAATGCCGACCTTTGCCAGGCGGTCGATAACCGGGCCAAAGGCGGCGCGCAAATCAGGCTTCGGAATATGTTCAAACGACAACCAGGCCCCGCCGTGGGGGGAGCCGCGCCCGGCCTCCACCTCCTTGACGATGGCATATGTAGCCATGTCTCGCGTGACGACGTATTTGCCGTCTTCCGCTGTACCGTAGTTCTGGGTGAATTCCTCCATATCGCCGTTCAGCAGGCGGCCCCCCAGTTTATAGCGAAACGGATCCCACATGATCGGGTCCATGCCGATCAGGCGCGGGGCCAAATGGCCGATGGGGAAAAACTGCACGAACTCCATATCGATCAACTCGGCCCCCGCACGCAGGCCCAGGGCGAAGCCGTCACCGCCCATATTGGCGGAGGCGGAATTGCGATTGTACATGGACGTCAGACCGCCGGTGGCGATGATCGTCGCCTTGGCGGCAATGGTAACTGGTTCACCTGATTCTAAATGCAGGGCCACCGCGCCCACGGCCTTGCCATCCTCGACAACAATGTCGGTGACGGTCAGATCGGAAATGCGTCTGATATTGTCGTACTTGCGGACCTGGTTACGCAGGGTGCGCGATGATGCGGGCCCGGTGGATAGAAAATCCACATAAACACAACGATTGCGGTCATGGCCGGGGGCGTGGGCCTGGGTGATATGGTTGCCACCAGCTACACTTCGGGCCCAGCCGATGCCCCAGTCTTCCATCTCCCAAATCCGCGCCGGTGCCATTTCGCAGAGGATTTGCGCCAGTGGTTCGTCCACCAAACCACGCCCGGCGGTGATGGTATCTTTCAAATGAAAGCGCCAGTCGTCGGGCTCCTCCTCGCCGATCGCGGCGGCAACGGTCATCTGGGCCATGATGGTGGCCCCTGATCTGCCGACAATGCTTTTATCCAGCAGGATGACGTTGGCACCTGCCTTGGCTGCTGAAATGGCCCCGTACATACCGGCACCACCCGCGCCAATGATCAGAACGTCCGTTTCTAAATATTGTCCCACATTCTGATCCATATTCTACAATAAATCCTCAACGGCCCGGCGGTAGGTTTCGATGCCCTCGATGTGCGCACTAAGTGAACGACCGGCAATGCGCTGGTGATGATCGCCCCGGTCATAGCTGTTGTTGACGGTAATATGGCTGACACCCGCATCCCGCCAGAATTCAAACTCCCGCCGCCAATCATCCCGGCCCCCGGCCCCGACCGAAGCCCAGATCTCCAGACCCATGGCGCCTGGGTCCCGGCCTTCGGCTTTGGTGTATTCGCGCAAGGTTGCAAACGCCGCCAGGGCGCTGTCATCGGCAGGGTGGGCCAGCATGATCCAGCCATCGCCCCATTTTGCTGTGCGCCGCAAGGTGACGTCTTCATGGCCGCCAAACCACACGGGGATGCTGCCGCCCTTTGGTAACGGATTGATGCCCGCATCATTAATTTTATGCCACTTGCCGTCAAAGGTGACGTGGGGTTCGGCCCAAAGGGCCTGCATGAATTCCACCTGTTCGGCGGAACGTTTGCCGCGATTGGAGAAATCTTCCCCTAAGGCAACGAATTCTTCCGGGTTCCAGCCGACGCCGACGCCCAGGCGAAAACGGCCGCCGCTTAGAACATCCACACAGGCCGCCTGTTTCGCCACTAACGCGGCTTGCCGCTGGGCCAGGATCAACACCTGGGTGGAAAAGCCGATGGCCTTGGTGCAGGCGCTCAAATAACCGAACAGGACGAACGGATCATGGAACAGATCGGCAGAGGTGTTGCGATCACTCCAATCGGTCCGGCTGTCTGCATTGACCCCAATGACATGGTCCGCGGCCCCGATATAGTCAAACCCAAGGCTCTCTGCCGCCTGGGCAAAATCCCGTACGACATCCGGGTCCCCGCCGATATCCCACATTGGTATATTCGCGCCTAGTTGCATGGCCTAATTCCTCCTTGCTGATTAGTTATTCAGCGCGCCTTCCAAACAGGTGCGCGTTTTTCCTTAAAGGCGAGCGGGCCTTCCTGGGCGTCCTCGCTCAAATAGACATGTTCATAGACGTCATCGCCCATTACCAGGGCCGCACGCCAGCCCAATTCGGCTGATTTATAAACCATCTCCTTACCGGCGCGTACAGACAGGGGGGCGTTCTTGGTGATGGAGGTGGCCATGTCACGGGCAGCGGTGGCTAGGTCCGCCAACGGCACCACCTGATTGACCAGGCCTACCTGATAGGCGCGCTCGGCAGACAATGGATTGGCCGTGACCAGCAATTCCATGGCCACGCGCGGCGGGATCAACCAGGACAGGGGGGCAGCCCAGGGTGCGCCACGGCCCACTTTTGGTTCCGATATGGCGAACTTGGCATTGTCGGAGGCGATGCACAGATCACACATCTGGGCCAGGAAGAAGCCACCCGCATAGGCCAGGCCGTTGACGGCGGCGATCACCGGTTTGTTGGTGCGAATGTTCTTGTTCAAATAAGGCAGAAAATCGTCGGGCGGGACCTGCAGGGCGGCCTCCGACATTTCCTTCAGGTCACCGCCGGCGCAGAACGCCTTGTCGCCCGTTGCCGTCAGAATTGCCACCAGGGCCGCATCCTCATCAACAAAGCGGCGAAAGGCAGACCACAGGCCTTCGCGGACCGCCCTGCTAAGGGAATTCATCGCCTCGGGGCGATCAATAGTGATGGTCGCGATATTGTCCGAAAGCTCGTAACGAACTGGATTGTCACTCATGATACAAAACACTCCAATATATTGATTAGCCGCATAATGTTCAGCCCTTGCCGGATGTGATCTTGTGCTGCAGGCCGCCGTCTACGTTCAACAACATACCGTTGATATAGCGTGCCTCGTCCGAGGCCAGGAACAGCGCGGCGTAGGCCACATCCCAGCCTTCCCCCATACGGCCCGTGGGCGATATGGCGTCCCGGGCTGCGACCATTGTCTCCATCCCCCCGTCGCCGTAGATGTCTTTCATGGCATCTGCGACCATGGGCGTGTTGATCAGGCCCGGCACCAGGGCGTTGCAGCGGATATTCCGATCGGCAAATTCCATGGCGATATTGATCGTTAGGGCATTCACCGCGCCCTTGGATGTGGCATAGGCCAACTCGGGTCGGGCCGCCTTTGTCGCCGATAGGGAGGAGACATTGACGATGGCCCCGCCGCCCTGTTCCAGAAACAATGGTATCACAGCCTGGCAGGTCAGAAACATCGAGGTGACATTGACCCGCATGACCCGTTCCCACTGGGCCAATGTGGTATCGATGGGACCACCAAGGGAGGCGATGCCGACGTTGTTGTGCAGAATATCGACCCGGCCATATTTGGCGACACAGGCGGCAACCATGTCGGCGACGGCAGCTTCGTCTGAGACATCGGCAGCATGGGCCGTGGCCTCAAAACCTTCGCCGGTGATAATGGCTGCGGTTTCCGCTGCGGCGTCCATGTTCAGATCAACGCAGAATACTTTCGCACCTGCCCGGGCGAAGGTTGCGGCAGTGGCCTTGCCGTTGCCCCAGCCTGGCCCGATGGAACCGGCCCCGCAGATCAACGCGACTTTGTCCTGTAGTCTTGCCGTCATGATGCAGCCTTCCCATCCGTTGCCAATTGCGCGCGAAGCTCCGTTTTCAGAACCTTACCGTAATTGTTCTTCGGCAGGGCGGCGACAAAGCGATATTCTTTGGGCCGCTTAAAGCGCGCGATATTGTCCAGGCACAGCTTGTCCAGTTCCGCTTCTGCTGCTGTGCCATCGGAACCCCCATCAGAACTGGTGACGATAAAGGCGATGACTTCCTCGCCCCAGTCCGTATGCGGGCGGCCGACCACGGAACATTCACTAACGGCGGGGTGGCGCAGCAATACTTCCTCCACCTCGCGGGGATAGATATTGCTGCCCCCCGATATGATCATGTCCTTGGCCCGGTCCATCAAGGTCAGAAAGCCATGTTCATCAAAGGCGCCCACATCACCTGTATGCAGCCAACCACCGCGCAGGGCATCCGCCGTGGCATCCGGGTTGTTCCAATAGCCAGCCATAATGACATCGCCCCGGCAGACAATCTCGCCCATTTCGCCAACCGGCACATCGTTATCGTCCGCATCGACGGCGCGTACATCCACATCCGTACGCGCGATCCCGGTGGAGCCCAGGCGTTTTAGATAGTCGGGATGGGCGGTATCCATATGCATGGCCCGGGATAGCCCTGTTATGGTCATGGGCGCTTCGCCCTGGCCGAACAGCTGTACCAACTTGGGGCCCAAAACCTCCAGGGCACGCAAAGTATCCTCCACATACATGGGCCCGCCGCCATAGACGATGGTTTTGATGTTGCTGGTATCGGCCGTCTCGATGCCAGGCAGATTGATCAGGCGGGTCAGCATGGTGGGGGCAAAGAAGAAGCTGACGTTAGTGTAATGCTGCAACATCTCCAACGTCTCCGCTGGATCGAAACCACCCGATGCCGGAATAATATTGTTCGCCGCCTTGGCCACGTGGGGCAGGGCGAACAGGCCTGATCCATGGCTAAGGGGTGCGCCGTGGATCATGCAGTCGTCGGCGGTAACCGTATCCATATCGGCGAAATAATTCATCACCATTGCCATCAGATTGCGCTGGCTCAGCATGGCCCCCTTGGGCCGCCCCGTGGTGCCGGAGGTATAGAACAGCCAGGCCAGATCCTCCGCCGCGCAATCGACCATGGCGCTGGCCGGATTGTCGAACAGGGCGTCATAGGCCGCCCCGGATGTGGCAACCACGGCATCCAGGCCGTCAATACTATCCTGCAACGGCGTGATGTCGGCCACCAGATCGTCCGTGATGAAACAGACCCGCGCCCCGGAATTCTCCAATATATAGGTCGCTTCCAAGGGGTGCAGTTTGGCGTTGATGGGCACGGCGGCCAGACCCGCATGCCAAGTAGCGTATAGGACTTCGAAAAATGCCGGAGCGTTTTTCATCATGATGGCGACCCGGTCGCCTTTATTCAGGTGAAACTTGTCCCGCAAGGCATGGCCAAGGCGGGCCGCCCGGTTGGATAGATCATGATAGCTGGTGCTGGGGTTTAGGCCATATGTGACGGCGGGACGGTGCCCGAAACTCAATGCCGCCTTGTGCAATAATGATGCTTGATTCATGGACCCGGCCACCTCCCAACAACAATTTCATTTTGTTGTTTATGGCCTATCCGGAAAATTTACGCCACTAGCACGGCGAAGATCACAAGGCGCAGAGGGCCACCGGGCACGGGACTGTCCAGGGGCCAGCAGGTGGACAATGCCAGGCGTGGGATGTCGCCACGGACTGATAATTGCGTCGTGCGGCTATCGACGATGCGGCCTTCGGTGATGCGAAAGCGATGCCGGCTGCCGTCTGCCCGACGAACCGTAACTTCCTGGCCTGGTGCCAGTTGACCCAGGGCGGCGAAATGGGTGTCCCGATGACCGGCGATGACGGACAGGCCTGGTTCTCCCGGCAAAGGCGTGCCGTTTAGATGGCTGGGCGCGAAGGCCAGGGCCTGGCCGCTGCCGCCCGCCAAGACCACAAAGGATTGCTCCGGCAGGATCAGTTCAGCGACGGCCTGGGTATCGGCCCAGGGCCAGGGCGGCGTCGGGCTGCCTGCCAGGGTTTGCGCCCAGGCCCGCGCCAATAGAACCTGGGCAGCCTGTGCCTTGATGGGTATCCACAGGGCCCAGCCAAGACACAGCAGCCCCATGGCGCAGAGAAGACCCGCCGCGACGATGGGGGGATCCGATCGGTCGCGGCGGGTCCGGGTGGCAATGCAATCCGGGTGAGGGGCCTCGCTCAAGACTGCATCACCTTCCCGCGCCGGCCCCAATTTCGGCCCAGGGTCGGCAAGACCATCGGGGCCATCAGGGCCAGTGCCAGCAAAACCAAAAGCAAACCGCAGATCATCAGGATGTCGGCGGCGGTCCCCGTGGCGGGCAGGCTGACCATGCTGGCTTGTCGATCCTCCATGGCGGCACCGTTGCCGAAGACTTTTTTGTATTTCCAACCCTGGGGCAAGTTGGCGCTCATACGCTGGCTCAACAGAGGGTCTTCCGATCCACGGGCGACCAACTGATCAATGGCGATAAGGGCCGTCAGGCGGCTGACCAGGCCGTAGTCCATGGCCAGGGCCAATACCTGGGCGTCCAATTCGCCGGGGTTGTTTCTGTGCCTGGTATCCTCGGGGCCCTGCCGGGGCGGTTGATCCTCAAGCGCTGTAATCTTGCGCTGGGCCCATAATTTTCCGATGCCGACGCCTTGTTGGCCCCCTTGCAGGTCCAGGCTTTGTTGCCAGACCTTGCCGCCCCGGCGGCCAGTGACAGTCATCGCGCCGACCCGGCCAGTCAATTTCGCCGCAATTACCAAGGGTTCACCGGCATATAGGTCCGGTATGGGGTCGCGTGCCAATTGCGCGCTGCCGCCGCTGTCAAAGCGGACCTGAATATCGGTCATCGCGGGATGGCTCAGCTTGGTAATCAAATCATCTATCCGGGGGCCGATCTGGGCGGTTGAACCAATATGCAAAAAGCTGCCCCGTCCGGCCTGGGCCGCACCGCGCATGAAATGGCTGTTGGGGGCCGAACCGATGCCTATGGTGAACAGGCGGGCAGAGCCCAGGTGCTGATTGATCAGGGCAAACAAATCCGCCTCGTTCCCCACGGCACCGTCGGTCAGGAATACCACCTGGCGCAGGACGCCCGGAATCGCGGCCTGGCTTAGGGCGGCTTTCAAGGCCGGGGCCATCTCCGTGCCGCCGCCGGCCTGCAACCCGGAGATCCAGCCTTTGGCCTGGTTCAAATGGGCCGGATTGGCCTTCATGGAGGTTGCGAACAGGCGACTATGTTTGTTGTTGAATTCGACGATGTTGAAATAGTCGCCGGCGCTCAGACTATCCATGGCGCGCAGCAAGGCCGCCTTGGCCTGACGGATGGAGGCCCCGCCCATGGAGCCGGAGGTATCCAGCACGAACAGCAATTCCCGGGCCGGCGGGGCGTTGTCGTCAGACTTTACCATTGGCGGGACGAGCATTAAAAGCGCGTGGCGGATATGGGGTCCGGTCTGGCTGGGGGCGTCGCTCTCCACGAACAGGCCGGCCTGGGGGGCGGCATCGGGTTTGGGTCGCCAGGTCAGTTCGAAATCACGATCAGCAGGTACAGGGTCTTGCGCCAGAGTGATGATGCGCCGTCCCTCGGACTTGGCCTCAACGACGATGCCATGGTGGTGGCTGGTAACATCCGCCAAGGGCATGCCGGGGTTCAGGCGAACGGTTAATGTTACGGGGTTGAGGCTGGGCTGACCCTTGGGGCCAGGCTTGGCCGCCACATCGGACACCGGTTGGGTGATGCGGGCACCGTCTTCCCATCCATTGCTGCCGAATTTGGCAAGCTGCACCGCGCCGTTCGCCTGGCCTGGAATATAGCGCGGGCCGACAACCATGGGAAAGCGCAGGCGGAATTCCCCGTTGGCATAGGCCAGAACCTGCTGATAGCGAATTTCTATACGGACTGTTTCACCAGGTGCAATATTGGCAATCGAGGTTGTGAAGATATTCGGCCGTTCAGCCTCAACCAGGCCGGCCTTTTTGCCCTCACGCTTGGCCTGGGCGTAGTCTCTTTGCGCCTTCTGCCGCTCCTCGATACGGCCTTCGATGACCCGTTCGCCGATGGTCAGGCGCAGACCGTCGACGGCTGCTTTGTGGGGCAGGGGGAAGACATAAATTCCCTCCATCCAACTGTCAGAGCTGTTGGTGAATTCCTGTCGTACCTTGGCCCGCGCGATCAGGCCGGAGACATCGATCTCCACATCCGATTTCTGCGCGATGGCGGCACGGTAGGCACCTTCACCCTTGGCGCGCAGCAACAGGCTGCCTTCGCCCATCTGCTCAGGCACTGCTGCTGAGGCAGCGGCCGTGACGGCGAAGGTCAGGATCAACCCGGCCAGAATATTCATGATAAGTACGGCGAAGCGATCGGTTTTGGCAGTTTGGCCGGTACGATTGGTAGGATTGGTAGGATTGGCGCTGGACATTGGGGGCTCTCCTGTTTCGCAATGCAGGAGGCATTCAGCACCGGCCATGGGGCGGGAAGGGGGCTATGTCAGGGCTTTTTCAAGTTCATTTTGTGGCGGGAATAGGGCAATCGGTGGCGGCGGGATAGGTTTATTCCGCCGCGTTGGCACGGCCAAAGGCGGCTTCCATCTCACGACGAATGATAACGGCGGGGTCCGTGTCGTCGATCACGGCGTCTTCCCAGGTCAACAATTCACCCATGGCGATATCCCGTGTCAGGGGCACATCGCCCGCCAGGCCAAGCGGTAGCCCGCTCATGGCCAGGGACTTGGTCGCGGAAACCTGTTTGCCCCAGACCATATGGCCACCTTCGCCGTCCAGAACCTCACCCTTTTTCAGATCGCGCTTGGCGGTTGCCACCACATCAGAGCGGAAGCCGATGGGCGATCCCGTTGGCTCCCCCCGCAGGGCGACAGAGGCGATGGAGACGCCCAGCTCCAACCCGATCATGTGGGTGGGTCTGTATAGGGCGGCAAAGTGTCCGCTGCCATCCGCCAGCATGTGATACTCCCGGAAACATTGCCGGGCGTAATCGCTTTCCCCCTCGATCACCACAAAGGTTCCCATGGCCAGATTGTGGGGCACATTGCTACCATCCCGGTATAGGGAGGAGACGACCTCGGTGGTGCCGCTGCGGCTAAGGCTGCCGCCATCGCCGGCGGGTTTGCAGACATCGGCCAGTTCAAACCGGCTGGCGGGGGGAAAGGCCAGGCCGTCTTCCTGGGGGCTTAACCCTGTGGCATTGCACACGGCTGTCATCTCTATGCCGGATTTGGTGCCGTCGAGGAAGGAATTGAACATTTTCAGATTGATCGATTCGGGATCAATATCCAGATACTCGGTCAGGACATCGGGCAGCGTATTGGGGGTTAGTTGATGATAGTGCGGCGCATAGCGGGTGCCCTTGCCCGCGCAGACCACCTTGAAGCCACAGGTCCGGGCCCAATCCACATGTTCCGCGATCAACGCCGGTTGATCACCCCAGGCCAGGGAATAGACCACGCCCGCTGCCTCTGCCTTGCGGGCCAGAAGCGGTCCTGCAACCACATCAGCCTCCACATTCACCATGATCACATGTTTGCCGTTTTCGATGGCCGCTAGACAATGGCGAATACCTATCCGCGGGTCGCCCGTGGCATCGATCAAGACATCCAGGCCCGGATGGCTGATCAAGGCCATGGCGTCATCGCCAATGTGGCTGGCCCCGGAAGTCAGGGCGTCATCAAGGCTGGGCGCGGCGATTTGTTCATCTGACCAACCCACCTGCCGGCAATTGCCTCGTGCCCGCGCCACATCCAGATCGGCGATGCCCAGCAAATGCAATCCCTTGGTCAGGCGCGCCTGGGCCAGGAACATGGAGCCGAATTTACCCGCGCCAATCAAACCCACATGGACCGGATTGCCCGCCTCAGCCCGCGCCGCCATAAGCCGTGAAAGATTCATGATAAGATTCCCAAATGCCCATTTTCTTGCAATGAAGCACGATTGATGGCGTTGGCCAAGCCTGACAATTCGGCAATTTTTCGCCAATTCCCATAGCCAACCTTTGACAGGGGCGGGAGGTTGGTTAGTATAGTCGCAATTCGCCCGCATGGGGGCACGCTAAGAACACTATGGGAGCATGGGGGATCACCACAATGGCTGCCGGAAACCGTCCACTTTCACCGCATCTGCAAGTTTATCGCTGGCAGATCACAATGGCGCTATCGATCGTGCATCGGATCAGCGGCGTTGGATTGGCCCTTGGCATGTTACTGCTGACCTGGTGGTTGGCGGCGGCGGCGTCGGGACCGGAATATTTTGATATGGTTCACGGAATTATGGGCTCTGTAATTGGCCGCGTCATCCTGTTGGGCTTTACCGGCTCGCTGTATTTCCACCTTTGCAACGGCATCCGCCATCTGTGTTGGGATGCGGGCTATGGCTTCGAGTTGGGTGCCATGCGGAACTCGGGCATTTTGGTCATCGTCGCCACGGTCGTGTTGACGTTGGGCACGTTCCTGATCGGTTATGGGGCGGTATGAAGATGACAGATCGCAGCTTAAGAACCCCACTGGCCCGTGTACGCGGCCTTGGCTCCGCCAAAAGCGGTACGCATCATTTCTGGATCCAGCGCCTGACCGCGGTGGCCCTGGTGCCCCTGACCATTTGGTTTGCCCTGTCCATTGCCTCCCTGGCCACGGCTGATTTGCCCAGCGTCCAGGCCTGGATGAAATCCCCACTTAGCGCCACCTTGATGTTGAGTTTTCTCCTCGCCGGTTTCTGGCATATGAAACTGGGCCTGCAGGTGGTGATCGAGGATTATGTCCATAGTGAATGGACCAAGGTCACCTGCCTGGTGATGAACAATCTTATCTCAATTTTCCTGGCCCTGGCGGCGACGCTGGCGGTCCTAAAAATGTTGTTAGGGGGCTGATCTATGTCGCAGACTTATGCGATTGAAGACCACGTCTATGATGTGGTGGTGGTCGGTGCTGGCGGTTCCGGCCTGCGGGCGACC
Organism: Rhodospirillaceae bacterium; assembly: GCA_018660265.1. Lineage (GTDB taxonomy): Bacteria > Pseudomonadota > Alphaproteobacteria. The sequence goes on from JABJKS010000031.1 coordinate 54,006, forward strand.
ATGGGCGCGGCACAGGCTGGTCTGAAAACCGCCTGTATCTCGAAAGTATTTCCAACCCGGTCTCATACGGTTGCCGCCCAGGGCGGCATCGCCGCATCCCTGGGCAATATGGGCGAGGATGACTGGCGCTGGCATATGTACGACACCGTTAAAGGGTCTGACTGGCTGGGCGATCAGGACGCCATTGAATATATGTGCCGGGAGGCACCCCGCGCGGTGTTGGAGCTGGAACATATGGGTTTGCCGTTCTCCCGCACGGAAGAAGGCAAGATCTATCAGCGTGCCTTTGGCGGTATGACCACGAATTTCGGCGAAGGCACGGCGCAACGGACCTGCGCGGCGGCTGATCGCACGGGCCATGCCATTCTGCACACCCTGTACCAACAGTCCCTGCGCTATGACACGGATTTCTTCATTGAATATTTCGCCCTTGATCTGATCATGGACGATGATGGTGTCTGCCGGGGCGTTATGTGCTGGAACCTTGCGGACGGTACCCTTCATCGTTTCCGGGCCCATATGGTTATCCTGGCCACGGGCGGTTATGGGCGCACATATTTCTCCTGCACCTCGGCCCATACATGTACGGGCGATGGCAATGCGATGATGCTTCGCGCCGGTTTGCCCCTGCAGGATATGGAGTTCGTGCAGTTCCATCCCACGGGCATTTACGGTGCCGGTTGCCTGATTACCGAAGGTGTGCGCGGCGAAGGCGGCTTCTTGGTGAATTCCGAGGGCGAACGCTTTATGGAGCGTTATGCGCCGTCCGCCAAGGATCTCGCCAGTCGCGATGTTGTCAGCCGCTCAATGACTGTTGAAATTCGCGAAGGGCGCGGTGTTGGACCGAACAAGGATCACATCGTCCTGCATCTGGATCATCTTGATCCGGCGGTGATCGAAGAACGGCTGCCCGGCATTTCGGAATCGGCGCGTATTTTCGCCGGTGTCGATGTTACCAAACAAGCCATTCCCGTGATCCCGACCGTGCATTACAACATGGGTGGTATTCAAACCAACTATCATGGCGAGGTCGTCACCCTGAAAGATGGTGAGCCGGACTCCATCGTCCCCGGCTTGATGGCTGTGGGTGAGGCGGCCTGCGTTTCCGTCCATGGTGCGAACCGCCTCGGTTCAAACTCTCTGATCGATCTGGTGGTCTTTGGCCGGGCTGCGGGCCTGCGCGCGGCAGAGGTTGTGACCTCCGGTGCACCGCATCCTGATCTGCCGGCGTCATTGGATGACGCGTCCCTGGGGCATTTCGACAAGATGCGGCATGCCTCCGGCGGGACCTCCACCGCGACGATCCGCGATAAGATGCAACACATCATGCAAAGCAACTGTGCTGTCTTCCGCACCGGTGAGGTGTTGGAGGAAGGGCAGACGCTGATCGACGAGGTTTGGGAAATGATGCCGGATATCAAAGTCTCTGATCGTTCGATGATCTGGAACTCCGACCTGGTTGAGAGCCTGGAGCTTGATAACCTGATGCGCCAGGCCGTCGTTACCATGCACGCAGCTGCCAACCGTAAGGAAAGCCGTGGCGGACATGCCCGCGAGGATTACCCGGACCGGGATGATGAAAACTGGATGAAACATACGCTGACATGGTTTGACGATGACGGATCGGTGAAGATCGATTACCGCCCCGTGCATAGTTACACCCTGTCGGATGATGTCGAATACTTCCCGCCCAAGGCGCGGGTTTACTAAGGATACGGATATGGTCGAGTTCAACTTACCCGCCAATTCCAAGATTAAGGGCGGTAACAAACATAAGGCGGCAGCGGGCGCGAAGAATGTCCGCAGCTTCCAAATCTATCGCTATGATCCCGACAGTGGCGAGAACCCCCGCGTGGACACTTACGAGGTGGACATGGACGAATGCGGGCCCATGGTTCTGGATGCGCTGATCAAGATCAAGGACGAGATTGATCCCACCGTCACCTTCCGCCGTTCCTGCCGGGAAGGTATCTGTGGTTCCTGCGCCATGAATATCGACGGCACCAATACGCTTGCCTGCACCAAGGATTGCGACGATGTGAAGGGGGACGTGAAGATCTATCCTCTGCCGCATCTGGAAGTGATCAAGGACCTGGTCGGTGATCTGACGAACTTCTATGCCCAATATGCTTCCATCAAGCCATGGCTGGTAGCAGATTCCCCAGCCCCGCCTGATGGCGAGCGCCTGCAGTCCGAGGAAGAGCGGAAGCTGATCGACGGCCTGTACGAATGCATCCTGTGCGCCTGTTGCTCAACGTCCTGCCCCAGTTATTGGTGGAACTCAGATCGCTATCTGGGTCCGGCCGTTTTGTTGCAGGCCTACCGCTGGTTGGTGGACAGCCGGGACGAAAGCCAGGGCGAACGCCTGGACCAGTTGGAAGACCCCTTCCGCCTGTACCGTTGCCACACCATCATGAACTGCACCAACACCTGCCCAAAAAGCCTGAACCCCGCGAAAGCCATCGGCGAAATCAAAAAAATGATGGTGGCCCGCCAGGTTTAGCCATTCCGACGGCATGATCTTCCCGTAGATGTAATTGTGGGATAATTATGCTATCGTGTTGGGCATGACTGATACTAAGACAACAGATGTTGGGCTGGACGATCTCGTGCGGGATGTTCAGCCATCGCAGGATCCAGCGTATCTGGCGTGGCGCGATGCGAAGATCGCGCGGGCGTTGAAGGCTGCGGAGGCTGCGCCGGAAAGGCGTATTCCCCAGCGTGAGATCTGGAAGAAATTCGGCCTTGAATCTTAATTATACGCCAGAGGCCGGGGCGGATTTGGACGCTATTTTCGACTATATTGGTCAGCGCGACCCCAAGATAGCCGACCAGATCATTCATCGCATATTGCAAGCCATTGCTATCCTTGAAACTTTTCCTCTTCTGGGGCGGCCAGGCCGAATTGATGGCACCCGGGAATTTCCCTTGTCCAACCTGCCATATTTCGCCGTGTATCGGATACCCGACGAAATCCAGATTGATATCATTGCAGTCATGCACATGGCTCGCGAATTTCCGTAGGATACCAAGACCATGTATACGCCCGAAAGATACGTCATGGATGACGCTGGCCAACAGCAGGCTTTGATGGCGGATAATCCGTTTGCCCAACTTGTGACGGTTGATGGCGACGGACTGCCCCATGCATCCCATTTGCCGGTCTTGTATGAGAACGGTGTCTTGGACGGGCATATGGCCAAGGCCAATTGCCAATGGCAGCATTTTGAGAATGGCCGGGATGTACTTGTCATCTTCTCCGGCCCGCATGGTTATATTTCACCGTCCTGGTATGAAAGCACACCGGCTGTGCCGACCTGGAACTACACGGCGGTGCATGTCTACGGTCGACCCCGTTTGATCGAGGACCCGGCGCAGAAAAAGGCGCGGCAGAGCCATCTGGTGGACGTCATGGAAAGCGGCTTTGCCGAACCCTGGCGTATGGAACTGCCGGAAAAATATGAACAGGGCATGTTAGCAGGCATCATCACCTTTGAAATCGACATCACCCGCATAGAAGGCAAGGCAAAGCTGGTTCAGGGCCGCAAGCCCGAAGACGCCCAAGGGGCCATCGACGGCCTGCGCAGCACGGGCCGGGCGGAAGATGCGGCCTTGGCGGACCTGATGGCACAGAATTTGGCGGAGCAACCCTAGCGCATGTTTAAAGGAAACATGCTTTAGCTTGGCGTGAAGACGTTCAGACCATCGTTGCTGGCGACCTTACCGGCAGCACCGAGATAATCGTTTGCGACCATTTCCGCCAGTAACGCCGGATCGTCCGGGGTGTTGGCGATGAAACGGCTGCCGTCATCCAACAGACCCATGACGATGGCAAAGCTGGGGCCCGCGCGGTCGTGGATAACCGAATAGGTTTCCACCGTCGCCTCGCCGTCAGCGGTTTCCACAGCTGTGCGGCCCTTGGCGGCATTGATGCCCGCCTGATAGATGCCTGGGTCTTTCGGGGCGAAGGGTTTTTCCGGTGCGTCTGTGGAGTAGATGCCGGCGGATTGCTTGGTCACATAATTGCCGTTGGAGGTGACCAAACCTTTCATGCCCGGATTGGCGCGCACCTTGTTCATCATCTCGGCAATTGAATGGGTGACGTAGTTATTGCCGGGCCCGCCAAAATAGGGGAGGCCCCCCGTCACGGTCAGGCCACGGGGATCATCAAGGGGAATGCCCATTTCCGCGCAGGCGATTTGCACGGCTGAAGGGAAACAGCTGTAAATATCAAAGGCACCAATATCATCCAGGCTGGCATCCGCCATTTCCAGGACCTCCCCACCCACAACCCGCATGGCGTGGGAAGAATGGAAATCCTTGCGGTCGGAAATAAACCAATGATCGTAGGCGTCGGCACAGCCGTGCAGATAGACCCAGTTTTCCTGGGGTATGCCCAATTCCTTGGCCTTGGCGACGGAGGTTAGGATCAGGGCTGCGGATTGATCATTGTAAGCATTGGCGTTCATCAACTTGGTATAGGGAAAGCCGATATAGGGATTGGCCGCGCTGGGCGTGGCGATTTGTTCGGCGGTAAAGCCGTCCCGTCGGTCCGCCAACGGGTTGGCGGCGGCAACGGCGGCAAAGCCCGCGAATAATTCCCCCATGGCCATGCCGTGTTCTTCGATAGTACGGCCATGATGGCCGCGAATGGCGTTTTCGAACAGGGGATAGGCAAAGATGGCACCGGCCATACGGTGGCGGTCTTCAACATCATTCCAGCCGCGGGTTTCCACACCCCACATCTCGGGCTCCCCACCGGGATGTTCGTTCCAATCAAGGTCCAGGTTTGCCCGCTGGGCCGCTTTTTGCGTCGACAATGCCTCCCCGCCTGCGATCAGGGCTGCGCCAACCTCGCCACGGGTGATCATTTCGAACAGGCGGTTGATGGAATATTGCACCATGTTGCCGCCCGGGTGGGTATAGATCAGACGTTTTGCCGCCGTGGCACCAATGCGTTCGGCGATGGTGCGCGGCGGGTTGGTCTGGGTGCCGAAGGTGGAGGCAAAACGCCAGGAGGTATCGGCAAACGTACGGATCGCCAAAACCGTATCCAGGGCCGCCAGCAAGGCATCACCCGCACCCGCGTTATCAGCCGCAAGGCGGGCCGCGTCCACGGTCAGATCCATGGGTGAGCGGGCGGCTGTCGGGTCTGCTTCACGCTGGGTGATCTGGCCGCAACCGACCAGAATGGGAATTCTACTCTCGTCCATGAACTTGTCCTATGGGTCAGAAAATTGGCTTAGCGAATGTGTGCCTCAGCAATAGCATTGATACCATCGACACCGCTACCATCCAGAATAGTGACCACCCGGCTGATGCCAAGGTCGGCCAGGGCCTTAAGGCTGTCCGCCCCGCCCTTGGGACCCCACATGGTGGTCAATTCAATGTCGTCATAGTTTCGCCTCTCCGCTTCGCAGGCGGCGCGCAGGTCCGCCAACATTGGGGGCAGGTCATCAATGCCGGCACCGGGGATAAACCAGCCATCGCCATATTTGGCAATACGTTCATAGATCTTGCCCGCCTTGCCACCCATGACAATGGGTACGCTTGGCACATTGTTGATCTTTTGCACCGGCAGGGGATAGCTTTTGAAACCGTGCCAGGACAGAAAATCACTTTCATGTTCCACGACGTCGCCCGACCAGACTTTTTTCATGGCGATCATATAGTCATCAAAGCGGGCCCCGCGGCGTTCAAACGGTACGCCCATGGCCTTGAATTCCTCCCTCAGCCAGCCAATCCCCGCACCCAGTATGAAACGCCCAGCTGAGAGGAAATCCAGGCTGGCAGCTTGTTTCGCCAACAATAGGGCGTTGGTCTGGGCGACAATATTGACCCCCGTGGCCAGGCGAATGGTTTTGGTATTGGCGGCAATGGCGGTCAGGGCGATCAGGGGATCGACAAAAGGAGTTTCCGGCGCCGCACCCATTTTGCCGGTCTTATTGTAGGGGTATTGCGAGGCATAATCGGTGGGCACAATAACATGCTCAAAGGTCCAGACGCTTTCAAACCCGGCCTGTTCGGCGGCCTGGGCGGTGGTGATCATTTGCTCCGGCGTGGCGACGCCGATATTGATGGGTACCAGGCCAAATTTCATTAGACATCCAATCTTTTGCTCTAAAGTCGTCGAACGCGATGGTGTTCAGGTCAGATCGTAATGCACCGCGCCAAGGATCATATCGACAATCTCACCATCATCGGACATGGGCAAGTAGACACCTTCATAAGCCTGCCAATCCTTGCCAACAAATCCCGATGTGCCATACCATCGTAGCGGCTCCGCATTTTCGGCAACCCATTTGAAAGGGCCTAAGACGGTATCAAAATCGCCGCCTTGGTACAGTTCATCAAAGTACTTCCCAGTTGCATCGCGGGCGACAGCCGTCGTGACGTGGGTGCCGATCAGCCGCCAACGAAACCGCAAATCCGGATCCCGGAGAACTTCGATCAATTCAAGATGAGGCAGCAAATGGCGCGGCACATCCAAGACATCCATATCGCCGTGCGCGGGCATTTTCCGATCACTTCGGATTTCATGCCAGTAATCAATTACTTCAACCAGCCGTTCATTTACAAAGGCCAGATCGGGATCAAAATTACCCTGAACTTCCATTCCCCACTCCATCCCCAACCAAGATGGAAACAGTCTACATTAAAGTTCCCGTGTGGAGGCGACGTTATTTATCGAATATGGGCGCGCGTTTTTCAAAGATTGCGGCCATGCCTTCCTGAAAATTCTCAGATTGTATCGTAAGGACCTGATTGCGATCTTCCATGGCGATGGCGCTTTCCAGGCTGGGTGCGTCCAGTCCCATGTTTATGCCTTCTTTTGTAAGCCGCAGGCCAAGGCGGGAGGTGGCGGTCATCTCGTCCAGATAAGAGCGGGCAGCCGCCGCCATAGCGTCATCGGCGACGACTTCGGATACCAGGCCGGTTGCCAGGGCGCGGTCCGCATGGATGAAACGGCCGGTCAGCATCAGTTCGGACGCGATGGATACCCCGACAATGCGGGGTAGCAGATAGCTTAACCCCAGATCGCATGACGTCAGGCCAAGGTTGATAAAGGCACAGTTCATAGCTGCACTTTCCCCGGCGATACGGATATCGGCGCCAAGAGCCAGGGCAAAGCCACCCCCCGTCGCCATGCCGTGGACCAGGGCGATAATTGGCTGCGGGCAGCGGCGCATACGCCGGATCACCTCTGCCACCCGTCGTTGCCCTGCCAAATCGTCCGGGGTGTTGTTGCCCACGATGCCGTTGCCGTCGCGAATATCTTTGATGTCGATGCCCGAACAGAAAGCCCGCCCGCTACCGGCCAGGACGACCATGCGCACACTGGCATCGGTCATCAGGCCTTCCAGGTAATCATTCAATTCCGCCACCATCTGGGCGTTCAGGGCATTCAGGCGATCAGGCCGGTTTAAGGTCAACCAGTCAATGGCACCTTCTTTTCGGATTTGCAGAGTTTCATAGTTCGCTGACCCGCTCATGATAATCCTCCAATAATGAAGCGAATTATTCCCTGTGGAATTATCCTCCGTCAGTGGCAACAAAACAAATGCGACCCTTGGTCGCGGTCGCATCAGGCCGTGCCTTGAAAGCTGTATCGCCACCATAGTGCCAGCATTAACAAGGCGAAGATCTGCCGGCTGCGGTCCCGCCGGTTGGAAAGGTGATCCTGCCACAGCTTAGACAATGCACCTCTATCAAGGTAATCCAGATGCGGCGCATCGGCGGCCAACAGGGCGTCTTCTATATAGTCCCGCCAGGGGCCGCGGGACCATTCACCAAAGGGTACTTGGAAGCCGCGCTTTGGCCGCTGCACGATTGCCGGCGGCAGATAGTGCGCCGCCATTTTTTTGTGGACGATCTTGCTCTGCTGCAATGCCAGACGATACTTCAGGGGCAGGCTCTCAACGAAATTTACTAATTCGATGTCCAGCATGGGCACACGGGCTTCGAGGGATCTCGCCATGGATGTCTTATCGCCATAAAGCAGCAAATCGTCCGCCAGGTTCATGCGGGTGTCGACCCGCATCATGCTTTCCGCCGGCGCGCATTCAGCTGGTTCCAGCCATGACATCCAGTCCCCCATCGCTGCCAGCGTGCCGCCGTTCCCGGTCGAGCCGGTCAGCTGTTGGCGCTCTTGGGCGCTAAACAAGGCGCAGGCCTCATGGGCGCGTGAGGCAAGGTCAGTTTCGGGCAGGGCGCGCAGACCCCGTTCCAATTCATCGGGAAGCCTGTCGCCGGCGATTTGCCCTAAAGCCCGCATCGCACCCCAAAAACCGCTGTAGGGCATTAATCGGCGCACCATCTCCATCTGATAGCGGCGATAGCCACCCCACGGCTCGTCCGTTCCCTGACCGGTCAGCACGACGGTGGTATCCTGTCGCGCGCGCTGAACCAAAAACCACATGGGCATGATCGATGTTGTGCCCAGGGGCTCCTCAATAGAACGGACAATATCGGGCAAGGCATCTAATAAACCCTGGGGCGTGACTTTTACGGAAGCGATTGGCAGCCCCAATACCCTGGCGGTTTCCTCCGCATCCGCGATCTCGCATTCGGGATGGCCATCGCCGAAACCAACCGTAAAACAGGGCAGCGCGCGCCCGACATCTTTTGCCATCGCCGCTATAAGGGCAGAATCGATCCCGCCCGATAGCAATACACCTACCGGCACATCGGACAGCAACTGGCGTTCAACGGCCGCCTTCAGGTGGCTTTGATAGGCCTTGGCGGCATCATCAATGCTGCCTGAAAATTGCGCGCTGGTGGGTTCAACAAAAGGCGATTGAGACAGCTTCATGCTGCCCAGATCCAGGCAAAGGACATGCCCCGGTTTTAGGCGTTGCACGCCTTTCCACAAGGTCATGGGCGAAGGCAGATAGCGCAGGCTGAGGAAACCTTGCAGGGCCTCTTCATCCAGTGCCGCATCGATCACGCCGAGTTCACGAAGCGCCCTGACTTCTGAAGCGAAAGCAAAGGTGTCGTCCCCACCCAGGGAGCCATGCAAATAATACAGTGGCTTTATCCCGAACGGATCCCGCACCAGGTAAAGCTTTCCCGTATTACAATCCAACGCGGCGAAAGCAAACATGCCGTTTAGTTTGGGCAGGATGTTGTCCATGCCCTGCTGGGCAATAAGCTCAACCAGGGTTTCCGTATCCGAATGTCCGCGAAACGGGCCGGATATGGCTTTGCGAAGCGTCAGGTGGTTGTAGATCTCTCCATTGAACGTGATCCACCAGCGTTTATCCCGGCTTTGCATGGGCTGCTGGCCGGCAGGGGATAAATCCTGAATGGCCAACCGTGTATGGCCAAGACCGATTTGTTTGTCCGCGATGGATATGATCTGCTGATCCCGCCCATCAGGGCCGCGATGGCCCAACGATGCAACGGCAGCCGACAAATTAAACTCCGGCCTGTTCTTGATGCCGCCAACTATGCCGCACATGGCCTCACCGTTGTGTGGGAAATCAGAACGAGCGTAGCATTTATCATGGTTTGGGCCAGCACGCTAGAATCTCAGAATAGACTTCCATGCTCCCATAAGAGAGGCAATTGCGCGCTGGCTTGTACTCGTCAATGATGGATCGCTACTTTCCGCAGCAAAAGATACCTGGCCCATTTTTCGGATCCGGTTTCCCGTGACTATATGGCCAACGTCAAAGGGCAGTTGGCGTGCAATATTTTTCTTTGCCACCGTAAGCTCCATGCCACAAAATTTTTCAATTCTTGTGAGGGCACCAATGGGGTCCTTGAGCAGTTCCTCATAACGTAAATACATAATTTGATTGCGTAACTGACGGCCCGCGAGGCGAAGCAGGGAGCTGACCACAAGATAATAAAACAGGGTCTTAAGCGGTGACTTCGGAAGTTGCTCGCCCCGGTTCGGCTTTTGGAAAGCGGCCATCAGCCCGGCGGGGGACCGGGTCAGGCAGATCACATAGACCCGCAAGGGACAGGCTTGCCCCAATGCGAGCGCCCGTCCGGCGTATTTGGACGAATCTATGACGAAATCACAACCGGTCATCTCGCCTATCGCGCCGATTATTCTTTGGTTGGTGTCATTATACACGGCCATTTCGTGGCGATTTATGCCGCCCAACATCTGCCGGGCAAGCCCAAGGTGCCAGTCAATGCGCCGGTGCTGGCGATTTAGGTTTTCAAGCTCGTAATCGGCGAGCCCCACACGCTCTTTTACGCCGCGCCAAAGTTCACACTTTGAGGTGAGCTCACCGCACGAACATCGCCGGTCTTCAATAAAGCCGTCCCTAATCAGCTCACTTAATTCCCCGGCACCAATCGCATCTTTGCCGCTTGCCAGCAAAATCTCCAGTATCGTGGAGCCACTTCGGGCCGTCCCCATGATATATATAAGCACAGGAAGGTTCGGTTGGTCGGGGGCACTATTCATTTATCGCCTCGCGCCATTTTCCAAATGTGGAAAATCGAATATCTTCGGCTGCGGCCCATTTCAGATAGGCATGCAGCGCACTTGCGGAGCGGGGTGTGAAATTTTTGCTGTGCCCAATCGCTACGATGGGTATCGGTGCCGCCACGCCATAATGTTTTGCCAACCATTGTTCCGTCACATCGATCAGGACATCCACCGGCATCGTTGAAAAATCCAGCATGACATGGCCAAGGCGCAGCAACTTTCCAATTTTCCCTGCGATACTGTCCGCGCCACCGTGCGGCCCTTGATAACTTCCATGACAACCTTCTGCCAAACCGCCATGGCCGGCCCTGCGTGACTGCAGTAGGGCGTAGAGATGACGCCATCGTGAAATTCCGCCAGTGACAATGGGGACTTCCAGAATGCCGTTCATCGATGCTGTGCATACGTCCGCGTCCGCGTGCCAAAACGGTGCGTTAGGGGCGTGGCGAAAATCGCTCCATTCGCCTTTCGTTGTATTTCGATATCCCGGCGCGACGGTTGTGTCCATGTCGATACCCTGGCGCAACATAGCGCCAACAACCGTTGCCGAAGGCTGAATACACCAGCCGCCCGCGCGAAACACGTTGCAGCAATAATTTTCGTCGATTGGACGTAGCAGGTCCCGCAACCAAGCAGAGCCTTCGTCGAATATGCGGTTTACCTCAATTTCGTCCAAATCACCGACCCTCCAGCGGGCAAGGTCCAGCTTCGGCTCCAAAGAATTGGTGACATCAGCATCGTGCCATTGTGGATGCAAATGCAGCTGGGCATCATGGCCATTTTTGACGGCAGAGATAAGTTGCGCTGAGACCCGGTCCATTCGGGCTCGATTTGCCGGTACGCGACCGAGATGGAGAAATTCCAGCGCTTCGACGAAAAAAGTAACCGGTGCAGAGAATTCGCCGGATATTTCTAGAATTTTTTCCGAAGGGTTCACCACGCAGCAATCTGTATCGCCTGATCCATCGCCAAATAATTCATAATCGACCGTCAATATAAGATGGGCGGCAGGTCTCATGGCGTACTCATCTCTTTGAAAGCATCATGGCGCTTTCGCATTATGATATTTGAAATAATGTTTTCCAGGAACCATTGCATTTTGCCGCGACCCGAGCTTGACTATATGGCAAGGAAAGTCAATATCGTTCTGTGTTTGTTCAGCTTTGGGATTTATTTGGTGTATACAGGTTGGCTCGCCTGAGAGGTCGCATCTAGGCAAGCTAGGCGAAAAAATGGCCAGGAGGGGAATATTCTACGTGTATAGATTTGGCCAATGATCCAATCCTCTTCGACACCCGGAACAGTTTCGGAATTGGACGGCAAGTTATGCGTTGCCTTTTGCGGGCCGTTGATGGGCGAGGGGCGGCCAGCTGCCGGCGGCTATAGAGCCGGCAACAGGCGGTTGATTGCCGGCTTGCGCGGAAAAGCGGTAAATGTCCTGGAATTTGCTTACCCGACCCCGGCCCCGACCAGGTCGCGTCCGTACAAAGGGATAGCTTATGTAATCGGGCTTTTGCGGGTCGGCCTCAGGTTGATAATACATCGCCGGGAGTGGGATCTCATCCATATTACGCCTCTGTGTCGTGGGTTTGTGTTTATTGAAATTCTGCTGTTTGCCATCGTGCTCCTGATGAATAGGCCAATTGTTTTTCATGTCAGGACAGGAATTTTTGTTTCAGAATATTGGCGGCGCGGCATCATCTATCGGCGTTTCATTGATTTCTTAATCAGGCGATCAACATGCATTGCGATACAGGGTAGGTTGTACGAAGAATTTGTGATGCAGAGGCAGGCAAAAAAAGTCCTTTATCTACCTAATTTCGTCCCGGCGACGTTAGTCGTGCCGGCGGATGACACTATCGGTGCGGAACAGACCACCGGTGACATACAGTTGGCCTATGTTGGCCGCATCGCGGTTGAAAAGGGTATTGAAACCATACTCGAGGCGCACCGCGCATTGTGTGACCGTGGTATCCCAGCACAGCTTACGATCATTGGCGATGGGCCGGCGTCCTATATCAAAGCGTTGCAAGATAGACATGATGCACGGGATGTTCGATGGCTTGGCGCGGTTCCAAACGTTGACATCACGACCGCAATTTGTGGCATGCATTTTTTTTTGTTCCCGACAAAACACTATGGCGAAGGGCATTCGAATTCCTTGACGGAAGCTATGTCAGAGGGTTTGGTGCCGATCTGCAGCGATCATGGCTTTAATAGGGATGTTGTCGGGCGAACGGGGAGCGTGTTGCCAATTGAAGCCGATGGCAAAGACTATGCCAACAGCGTTGCGCGTGTTTGGCAATCCGGTCGATGGCCATCCCTGTCAGCGGCGGCACGGACGCGGGTTTTTCAGAACTATTCATCCGAAGTGGTGCTTGGTCGGCTTATTGCGCAATACAGCTCCCTTGTGGGCGCGCGCTGTGAGCAATAGGTAGGTAGCGGCTTTATGTGTGGCATCGCCGGCTTTATTGCTTTGCGCAACCAATATTCGCGGGATGAATTGGAACGCTTGGGACGGCAAATGGGCGATAGCATTTTCCACCGCGGCCCCGATGCCGGTGGTACCTGGGTGGATGAGACGAAAGGCGTCGTTTTTGCTAACCGGCGTCTGGCCATTGTTGATCTATCGGAAATGGGCGCGCAACCCATGGTTTCTGCGAGCGGTCGTTTTGTCATTGCCTACAATGGTGAGATTTATAACACTTCCGAGCTGCGGCAAAAACTGGAACAGACCGGCCAGACGTTTCGCGGCCATTCAGACACCGAAGTATTGCTTGAAGCTATTTCAGCTTGGGGTGTGGAGGCGACACTTCGTCAGACCAATGGCATGTTCGCCTTTGCCCTATGGGATCGAGAGGACAGCTGCCTGATCCTTGCCCGGGATCATTTAGGTATCAAGCCGCTCTACTGGCAACTCAACGATGGACTTTTGTTGTTTGGGTCTGAATTGCGCGCGCTTCAGGCCCATCCTGGCTTTGCCGCAAATATTGACAGAACGGCTGCCGCGCAATTTCTCCGCTATGGCATGATACCAGGGCAGATGAGTATTTTCACCGGCGTTGCGAAGGTGAAGCCCGGCACATTTGTGCAATTTTCTCCCAAGACGGGCGGCAGCGTCCGAGACGTCACATATTGGTCTGTGGTCGACTGTATCGCGTCAGGTGGCCGTGATCAGTTTCGCGGCGACCTGCAAGATGCGGTCGATGCGACAGGCAGCTTGCTTGCCGATACAGTGAAACGGCAGATGATATCCGATGTGCCCGTGGGTGCGTTTTTGTCCGGCGGCATAGACTCATCACTTGTCACGGCCCTGATGCGGAACAATTCAACGCAACCAATCCATACCTATTGCATTGGTTTTGCCGAAGACAATTACAACGAAGCGCAGCATGCTGCTAAAATTGCGCAATATCTCGAAACCGACCATACGGAGTTTTTGCTCACGCCGGAGGATGTATTGGGTATCATTCCTGATTTGCATCTTATTTCCGATGAACCGTTCGCCGATTCTTCTCAGGTGCCCACGGCCCTTCTGTGCCGCCTCACCAAGGGGCATGTGAAAGTTGCCCTTTCAGGCGACGGCGGTGACGAAATTTTCGGCGGCTACACACAATATCTTAGCACGCAGAAAATCAGCGCACTGTTGAATTACGGCCCGCCATTCCTGAAGCGCCTCGGTGCCCGCGCGCTGCATGCTCTGCCGGCCAGCACATGGGAAACGCTGCTAACACTTCCGGGGCGGGATCAACCCCTCGCATCGGGGGAGAAAATGTATCTGCTCGCCGAAATACTTGCCGCGCCCAAGGACCAGCTGCATCGCGCGCTCTATAGCCGATGGCGAGATATGGAGGCGATATTGCCCGGTGTGGAGGAGCCCGATGATCCGTTTTCGGCTCCGGACCTCGTCGCGGCAGCCCCCAATCTACTTGATCGCCTGATGGGAGTGGATATTCAATACGGGTTGCCCGATCGCATGCTGACAAAAGTCGATCGTGCCAGCATGGCCAGCTCGTTGGAGGTGCGGGTACCTTTGTTGGACCATCGATTGGTCGAGTTTGCATGGCGGCTGCCGCAAAAGATGAAAATGTCCCACGGCGTTGGCAAGCATGTCCTGCGTCAACTCTTATACCGTTCAGTGCCGCAGAGCCTTGTTGACCGACCAAAACAAGGTTTTTCCTTTCCCTTGGCGGAATGGCTGCGCGGGCCACTAAAGCCCTGGGCTCAGAATTTGCTGTCCAAAGACGCGATCAGATCGAACGGTCTGTTGGTGCCAGCGACGATAGACCTTGTTTGGCAGCAGCACCTTTCGGGTTCACGCAACCACCACAATCTCATCTGGCATGTCCTGATGCTACAGTCATGGTGCAATGGGCAAAAGACTTTGGGCCGATGAAGCGATAACGATCAGAGGGACTCAGGTGCTTAAATAGCGCCGCTGGTCGCCCTCCAGCACCAGGGCTGTGAGGGTTCCGGACATATAAGCACCGGTATCAATGCCGATGCGGTTGGGGCGTTCCTCCACCTTGGCCCGGATGGAATGGCCGTGCACGATAATTTTGGAAAAATCGTCTTGCGCATCCAGAAATTCGTTCCGGATCCAGATCATATCTTCCTTGACCTGTTGACCCAGGGGGACGCCGGGACGCACGCCGGCATGGACAAAATAATAGTCGCCGATTTGGTGACATAGCTTCAGGTCTTGCAGGAAATTCAAATGGGCCGCTGGCAGACGTTCCCGTAAAGCCTGGCGTGCAGTCTCCATATCTGCTGGCGCGGCAGGTACCCGTGGTGACGCGACGCCATAGGCATGTAAGGTCGTCTGGCCGCCATTGGTTAGCCAGCGACCGGCACCTTGTGGATTATCCAAGAACCCCAATAACATAGCTTCATGATTACCCAGTAGGCATATACGCTTTACGTCTCCGTCGGTTGCCAAATCCAGCAAAAAGTCGATCACTTGCGGGCTATCGACCCCACGATCAATATAGTCGCCCAAATATATAACGGTCTCTTTTTGCCCGTCTCCCTTACGGTCTGCTGCTATATCGGCGTGCAATTGTCGTAACAAATCGAAACGGCCGTGAATATCGCCGATTGCGTACACCCTTTCGCCATCGGGAATTCGCCCCAGAAGTGGCCCGGTATCGTCTGCCGTACGACGCCCGAATAAAGCATCAAGGATTTTGCTGACTGCGGCCATATATATACCTATCCAAGGATCAATCCGAACAGCATGTCCAAATAACATACCCAAGTAGCATTTCTGGCCACCAGACGCACAGGTGATAATTAAGGAGACATTAACGAAACAAAAGGATACTGGGGTGATGAAAATACGCCCTTGGATATTATGTTTCGCCCTTTTGTCGATTTTTGCCCTGACGTTTCTGACGGTTGGCGGCAGGGCCATAGCTGGTTCTTCAGACCAGTTGTTCGGCACGCAGGAAATCCGCAACGGAAATCTGCGTCCCTTCCCAAAGTGGACAGGGATGTTGGACCGCTATTTCCAGGACGCAGGCAATAAACCGGGACCCTGCAGCGCCAAGATTTTCAATCAATGTCATGCCCAGAAATGGCAGACTCTGGTCGATCAACTCAAGGGTCAGACGGTGGCCGCGCAATTGCATGCGGTCAATGCGTTCATGAACGAGGCGCGTTATATTGTTGACCCTATAAATTGGGGGGTGCGCGACTACTGGGCAACGCCGGGACAGTTTTTTGCCAAAAAGGGCGATTGCGAAGATTATGCCATCGCCAAATACCTGACTTTGAAGCGGCTTGGCGTTGACCCTGGAAAAATGCGTATCGTGGTCCTCCAGGACCTCAACCTTCGCGTCGCCCATGCTATTTTGGCGGTCTATACCGGGGATGGCATTATCATTCTTGATAATCAGATCAAACGTACTGTCCGGGCGAGTGCAATAAGGCATTACAAGCCCATATTTTCAATCAATGAAGAGGCTTGGTGGTTGCACCGAGCCACGGGCGCTAAGCGCCGAACGAAGCGCGGTTGAGTATCGTCGTTTGGCTAACCTATGTTGTTCTGTTTAGAGAAACCGCATATGTTGCTCTTTGATGGCATCGAATTCGACAGCTTCAAATAGGGCACATTTGCCCAACGCCGCATGGTCACCGGCTGTTTTGCTCGGATTGATCAAAAGCGCCGACATCGTGTTGGTTGTCCTAACAGCCTTGATCAGTTATTGGAGCCGACACGGCTTTAAGGAGATCCCCGACTATTACTGGCTGGGAATTTTCATCAGCACATTGGTTACCTTTCAGACCTTCCATATGGTGGGGGTGTACAAAGTCTCGAACCTCTACAAGCTGGCGACACAACTGGGAAAGTTGACAGCCGGGTGGTTGCTCGTCGGTTCGTGACTGACCGCATTGATGTTTTTTACCAAAACGGCGGATGATTTTTCCAGGGTGTGGACGGTGATCTGGTTGATCAGTGCCTATTGCTGTTTTGTTCTGTTACGGGCTGGTGTTAAATTTGGCCTCGTCCGATGGCGAAGTCAGGGTGGATTGGCGCGTAAGATTGCCATTATCGGTGCTGGCGAATATGGCGAACGGTTGCTGCACCATCTTAAGACCCACAGCGAACAGGGCGGCTTTCACATCGTCGGGATTTTCGATGATCGCAGTAGCCGTATCCCCAAAGCCGAACTGGATGGCTGCCCCATCCTGGGAGATACGGACAAATTAGTAGAATATTGCCGTAGGGGAGAAATAGACCAGGCCATTATTGCCCTTCCATGGAGTGCTGAAACCCGCCTTGTTTCCATCATGGACAAGATCCGTCCGGTGCCTGTCGATTTACAGCTGGCACCAGAACGGATCGGCTACCATTTGTCTGACCGGCAATTCTCCGATTTGTCGGGCCTGCCCATGCTGACGGTTTTTGAACGCCCGTTGTCTGGTTGGAGCTATATTCTCAAAAGCCTTGAAGACCGCGTATTGGCTTTTTTTATCTTGATTTTGATTTCGCCGTTTTTGCTGTTGTTTGCAATTCTCGTCAAAATTGACAGCCCGGGTCCGATTTTATATCGCCAGCGTCGGTACGGCTTTAACAATAATGTCATATCGGTTTGGAAATTCCGTACCATGTTTCACCGCGGGACGGAGGATGCCGCGCCCGAAACTTCAGACGGCGCACTACGACAGGCCTGCCGCATTGATCCGCGCGTCACCCGGGTCGGGCGCTATCTACGCCGCTCCAGCCTGGATGAATTGCCACAGTTCTTCAATGTCATTCAAGGCAGTATGTCCATTGTCGGGCCCAGGCCCCATGCCGTCGCGCACAATACCCAGTTTGCGCAAAGCGTGGCGGAGTATTATGCGCGTCATCGGGTCAAGCCGGGGATCACCGGATGGGCGCAAGTGCATGGATATCGAGGCGAGACAGATACCGCAGAAAAGTTGGAATTGCGCGTGAAATATGATCTGTACTATATCGACAACTGGTCGTTGCTTTTGGACCTAAAGATTATTCTGATGACGATTGTTGTCGGGTTCGTCAATGAAAATGCATATTGATAGGCAGTTGTGCCTATTCATGAAGGGCTTAGCTGATAAAATGACACGCAACTATTGGTCTGATGTCGCTGTTGGCAGAGCGACGTTTGTGGGAGATCTCTAAATGATCATGCGCGCCATGCACGACCCGTTTTTGGAACGATTTTTTTCCAGAATTTCTCGGGAAGCAGCGGAAAGTTTTACGGACGACCAATTGCTGGCGATCAAGCAAGGTTTTGCCGATCAGGTCGGTCGTGATCATTCGATCGATGTTCGAATGTCAATTCCGTTGTTATTGCGCCGCTATTATCTGGTTTTTATCGCCGGGCCGGAGCGTCGGGATCATGCCCGCCGCCGCCGGGACAGAAGCGCGCGGCGGCTTGGTAAATCGACTAACTTCGCATTTATGCTTATTGTTCTCTTCCTCAGTGCTTTGTCCATACTGGGTCTGCTCTATCTCTTAAAATCCGCCATCGGTATCGACTTGCTGCCTGACACCTCGCTCGGTGTGTGGAAATCGGTGCGCGAACAATTTGGCTTGATGTTCCGGTGACAAAGCCAGATCAGAATATTGATATCTACGTAGGCCCATGATGGGGGGGGCATGGCAACATCGGGCCAATAACATTGGTTTCGCCGTTCTTTTGTTGATCGTCGTGCTGACGCCGTTACCGTTTGGGAGCAACCGACCATTTTTTTGGTTCTTGTTTTCGGTTGTTTTAGGATTGCTGTTGCTTTTGTGGGCCGGGAGCGCGCTGGCTAGCCGCGAAGCTACCCACAATATCGTCCAAGTTTCCTTCGCGAATTTCAGAGTTGAGGCAGGCCTCGCTGTGATCTTGGGAATGTGGATACTATTTCAGGCGATGCCGTTCGCACCGGAAGGCTGGCAGCATCCGGTCTGGGCGACAGCAGAACCCCTGGTGAGCGGCACCGTTGCCACGATCAGCGCAGCACCGGAAGCAACCATCGATGGATGGGTCCGGTTCATGGCCTATGGCGCGACATTTTTTTTGGCTATGCAATATGGCCGCAACTCCCGTCGGGCGCGCCAGGGGCTTTGGGCCGTTGCCGTAGCGGGTGTTGCCTATGGGCTATATGGCTTAATCGTCCAATTTGGTGGCTATGATAGTATCTTGTGGTATCAGCGTTGGGATTATCACGACTCTCTGACCTCCACATTCATAAATCGGAATTCCTATGCCACATATGGCGGCATGACGTTGATATGCTGCATCTCTTTGTTGACCGGGATGGAGCGGCGGTTGGAAATTGTGGCTGCCCGGGAGGGAAAGAGCGCCTATGTCGACCGTTTGGCGACGTATGCCTTGCCCCTTGTCGTGGGCGTGATCGTTATCATGACGGCGATATTGCTTAGCCAATCCCGGGCCGGCTTGCTGGCGACAGCATTGGGTTTTATGGCGTTCTATTTTTGCCGACGTCGTCGCCGGCGTCAGGAAATGCGTCGCAAGGCGGAACGCGAACGACGCAGCCAACTACGCGAGGGCGAAGATCGCCGCCGGCGTGATCGACGCGGTTGGCGAGGCATCGCGCCCTTGGCTTTAGCGGGGCTTATGCTGATCGTCTCTATCATCTCCGGGGCGGCGACATGGACGCGTTTCGATCAGGATGCGGTGGGTGATGCCGGCGGCAGGCTTGCGATCTATACAGCGACGTTGTCCGCGATTGGCGATAGACCATGGTTGGGTCACGGTTTGGGTAGTTACCGCACGGTGTTCGAGTCCTATCGATCGCCAGCATTATTCAAGGCAAATGTCATTGACAAGGCCCATAACAGTTACCTGGACTTTGCCTTTGAAGCGGGCATTCCAGCATTTCTTATGCTCCTGTTCCTGTTTGGCAGAATATTCTATCGCTGTTTGCTCGGTATACGTAGAAGACAAAGAGACTCCGTCTATTCGGCTGTTGCCGTCGCTGCCGTGGTTATTCTGGCGGTGCACTCACTGATCGACTTCTCGCTGCAAATTCCAGCAGTCACCATTCTGTTTATGTTCCTGCTTGGCATAGGATTTTCCCAATCCTGGTCTAGCCGGACGGCGCAGTAATAATTGACCGGAAGCGCGCTAAGACCGTGGTTTTATCAGGCGCAAATAGACTTTATCAAAATCTGCCAAAAGTTTCGGTCGTGAAGCCAAGGTCTCTCGTACGCCCGCTGCAGTGTGCCGTGCAATGGCCAATCTTACCAAGGACCAGTTAGAAATCTCGGCCGCAGTCTCAACCTGGTGCCTCATCTGTTTTCGTTCTTCGGGTGTCAGGGACGGCCAAAGTAAAAAAGCGAAATCCAATTGCTGCCAAAGCAACGCTTTGTAGTTAGGCGACTGCGCGCGCGCTGCCATCAATGCGGCCACGGCGCTGCTTTGTCGGGCCTGACTGACCCCGTCCTGCAGCAATGCGATGTGAGAGAGGCGAAGCCATCCGAATGCGTTGGCAGGTGATTTGGCCAGGGCCTGTCGTTGGTGCTTACCAGCGGCAGTCAACCAGGCCGCGCCAAGGGGACTGTCGAGATTTTCCTGCAATGCCTGATGCAGATTTATCCGTGCCAGATCATCAAGGGCGCTGCCCTGATCACGTATGCCCAGGCTGCTGATCAGGGCTTGTTCAGCCCGACGCAACAATGGCCCATCTACGGAGTGGTCATTGGAAAGACTGTCCAACACACTATTCGCTGGCAGCCGGTGACCCGCCGCCCAAAAACGTGGCAAGGCCATCGTCGTTAAGGCGATGCCGAGGACGGCGATCAAAATGGGCAGCACTACCGAAGCTGATCCAGCCTCGGGCTGCTGCGTGGGACTAGCCCTCGTAGTATTTCGCATAGGTGCTATAGGTGTCGCCATGCCCGCCGTAGGCATAACCTGAATGCTTGCGGACATCGACTTGGGATAAAACGACGCCCGCGACATTACTGCGGGATTCCAATAAGTTGCGAATGCCGACAGTGGCTGCAGCGCGGTCTGTTTCCCCCCAGCGCACCACATAGACACATTTATCCATATGTTTCGCCAGGACCAACGCATCGGAAATGGCCAGTACCGGCGGGGTATCAAACAAGGCCAAATCATATCCCTGGCCCAGGCGTTCTATGAGCTGGGTCATGCGTTCGGAATTCAACAAATCTGTCGGATTGGGTGCGTTGTGACCGGCTGTAATAAAATGCATCCCTGACTGATCGTCGATCTCGATGATTTCTTCCAGCTCAACCGTACCTTCCAGGTATTCGGCCAAGCCACGCAAATTGGGCACATCCAATTCTTCATGTACTGATGGTCGGCGCATATCGCAGTCAACAACGATGGCCCTTTGTCCAGCGACCGCAGCGGACCGCGCAATGCACAGGCTTACCGACGTCTTGCCTTCCCCCGGTATAGAGGAGGTGATCAAAACGGTTTTGGGGGCCGTGCGTGCGGACAACATGATCGAAGTTCGAATGCTGCGGATCGCCTCGGCGAACATGGAGTTTGGTTTTTCAAGGACGGCGTCCTGCGGCCGTAAGTGACGCATAGCGAAGCCCCGCAATTTAGGCGTTATGCCCAGCGGCGGGATGCCGGTAATCTGTTCGATCTGCGGCAGGCTTCGGAAACCGGCTTCGAGGTGTTCAAGTAGGAATACCAGGATAATCCCAGCCACGGTAGAGGCCATGAAAGCAATAAAAACGATTAGGGATTTTCGCGGATAGCTGGGACGTAGAGGGGGTATGGCGGCCGAAATCATCCGCGCATCGGCCTGCTGTGTCGCATCGTCCTGGACATCGGTTTCTTTGAACCGGCCCAGGATCGCCTGATAAATTGCATCGTTTGCCGCAACCTCGCTCTCTAAGGCGCGCAAAGTGACGACGCTTTCATTCTGCTTTTGGATTGCCTGCTTAATCTTTTCAATTTCTGTCGACGTTGTGGCCTCGCGGATCTCCGCGATTTCCAATTCATTGCCCAGGCTTATGGTAATTTTTTCAACTTCGCGGCGGATCTTTTGCCGTAAATCGCCCAATTCGGAATCTTTTAGAATCAACCTGGGATGCTGCCCGCGCAGTTGGGTTTTCAATTCCCCCAATTGTCGTATGACGGAGGTTTCCTGTTCCCGCAGACGTTGGATCAATTTTGAATCCAAAACCGTGGCGGCTGATTCTGTGCCGTCTTCCGACTTCAGTAATTTCTGGATTTGTTGAAAGCGCGCGTCAGCCTCCGCCCGTGTACCCCTGGCCCGCGCCAGATCAATATTCAATTGTGCCAATTGCTGGCCCAATATACTGGACTGTCCCTTAACATCCACAAAACCCATGCTGCGCCGATGCCCCTCAAGGGCATTTTGTGACGCCTCCAGGCGTTGGCGCAGTTCCGAGACTTGCTGGTTCAGCCAATCGGTCGCCCGGGCATTGGCGGCAAATTTTCGTAATACGGTTTCGTTGATATAGATTTCCGCCAAGGCATTCGCCGCTTGCGCGGCAAAATCTGGGTCGGGAGAAACATAAGAAATTTCCAATACCCGCGACATATCGGAGGAGTCCACATCCACGCCGCCAAGAAATGCTTCGATCACGTCTTCGCGAAAATAGGCAGCCAATTCCTCCTCGGTGTAGCTCTCCGGCTCGACCTGTTCATCGCTGCTCGTTCCACGCAACTCATCGCGAACCCAATCGGGTATCAGGCCGCGGACGAAGCCGCGCAGATCAATGTGCTGCAATATGGATTTCGGTTTAGATGGGGCCAAGGCGGGATTGAACAGCGGGTGATTGGTCAAATCCAATTCATCGACAACTTTTCCCGCCAACCCACGCGACATCAACACCGCCGCCTCAGTTCGATTGGTATAATGATCCAGGCGTCCGCTTTGCAGGACCTGGCGGAATTCAAGGGCCCTCTCCCTCTGCCGTTCCACAACCAATTGTGCTTCAGCGATGTAAAGGGGCGTCGCCTGCATGGCACCGAGTATGGCCAAGACAGTCATTATAAATGACGTCGCAATAATGATCATTTTGCGACGCCACAGGGTATGCATGATGTGGCGCAGGTCGAAGACGGCTTCGCCGCGCGCCATAGGCGTTCCTTCGAAGGAGGTCGGTGGCCCCTCTTCGTGGAATTCGTCGCCCTCGGGCGGCTGCATATAGCTTAAATTCGTCATGGACCTAAAATGTCGACCCTGAGCCAAGTTCTAACAAGTGCCAATAGTACCTCATTGGGTATTTAGTCGCTAACAAATTGATAACAATGCAGTAAAAAATAAGTCGTGATAATAGGCCCCATTTATTAAGATTAGCCCGTTAACGCCCAATATTGCGCAAATTTCATAGAACAGAGCGACGGGTAGTTCAGTTTCCCGGTCATATATGTCAAAAAAGCCGTCGTACAACTTCGATGGTATCGCCTGGATGGACCGGGGTGTTAAGCGTCGCCTTGTAGCGAACGGGAACACCCTCTCGATCTTCGCGAATTAATAGTACTGGGTCATGCTTGGCACGCCGCGTATAACCTTCTGCCATTGCGATGGCTTTGCGTACATTAATGCCTACAATATAGTCATATTTCCCCGATTTTTTTACTTCACCCAATATAAAAAACGGTCGATAATTCAGAACT
Organism: Rhodospirillaceae bacterium; assembly: GCA_018660265.1. Classification (GTDB taxonomy): domain Bacteria; phylum Pseudomonadota; class Alphaproteobacteria. The sequence continues at coordinate 77,559 of JABJKS010000031.1, forward strand.
TCAATTGAAACATTTGGGTCGACGACAAAGTCTTTGTCCAGCAGCATTATTAATTGCTGCTTTAATTCTCCAATCGTGAGGGTTGCCGCTTTTACCTGGCCGACGAGGGGCATGGCAATCGTGCCATCGGCACCGACGGTTGTTTCGCCTGAAAGATCGTCGTGGCCAAATATGGCGATACTGATTTTATCACCCGGTCCAAGCAGATAGTCAGACAACTGGGCCTGCGCTGTCATCGTAAACAGCAGCAACCCTGCCAGAATAAGACATCCCGATCGAAGCCCGGAAAGGACTTTTCTACGTGGCAGGTGCCAGATCATCGTCATACCTTACATTTACAATTCTACACCGGCCCGAATACTGAGCAGATTACTTTCATAATCGTCACCGATCAGGTTGGAGCTTAAATTTCCGAAATCGTAGTTTGCCTCAAGATACATATTCTCGTTCAATAAATAGCGCATATTCAGGTTCGCTTCCACCAGATCCTCCGTGCGCGCTTGTCCGGGCAGGGTTTCATAGTCCGAACGGGTGAAACTGACAGCTGCCTGAAATATCAGGTTCTCCAACGGGTCCCAGGCGAGTTCCAAGGTTACTTCGTCATCCACGGCAATGGGCCCCGTCGTGCTTTGAACCACCCGCGCGGACCGGCCTGCACTAATGTCCAGCGTGACCAGCGGCGTAATGTTCCAAAGTAATCGCCCTACATAGGCAAAACCAAAGAAGTCATCCTGACCCGTCTGTTCAAAACTGCGGGACATCGCGCCGAGGCCCAGTTCCAAAAAACTAACCGCGGTCCGATTGATAGTCACGCCGGCCAACAGGGTCCAACCCTGATTGTCCCGAACCAGACCCGAGTCGTCCCGGGAGAGGCGATAATCAATCCACTCCAGACCCGGTTGTATCCAACCCGTTGTACCGGTCGTAAAGTCATAGCCTTGGCGAAAGACCAGGACTTGGCTGCTGTTGTCGAGAAAGTCCCGTTCTATCAAACCGTTGTCCAGGGCGTCATCCTGGCTGAACTCATAAAGCAAACGGGCGGAATATTTGTCGGATTGATAGACCCAATTGGCGCTGAATTTCAGTATGTCATCGATCGCGGGTTCCGGTCCCTCTAAAAGGGTATCTGTCGATCCCCGCTCGGAATGGGTCGACGAATAGCCGAAATCCAGGCTCAGGGTGGTGTTCTCATCCACATCGATCAATGGACTGAGCGATAGGAAATAATCTTCGTAATCTTCTGCGTTTAAATCCACGTGGCGACCAATCGAGGCCCCAGCCCGGGCCGTTATCTGGTGGTTCAGCCAATCGGTTTCCAAAACCAACTCAGGTGCCAGGACGAATATTTGATCCGATCTTTCATCCTGCGCCTGGCGGAACAGATTATCATCATATATCAAGTCCAGCGCGGCGGCAGGTCGTAATAAAAGGCTATCCAGGGGGCTATCGTAAAAAACTCTGGCGGGCTTTTTCCGGGCCTTCCCCCGGCCTTAATGGCGTCAGCTTTGGGTCCATATGGGTCGGGGAAAATGGCCCTTCATCCAGACCGAGTAATTGGCCCAGGCGGATGCCCAGGGGTTGATACTCGTCCCGTGGCTGGTTGATGACCGATTGGCGAACCGCCTCTGCCTGGGCTGAAAAGTCACTGCTGATGGCTGTGATCTGTTGTGCCTGGACTATGGAGGTCGTGGTGGAGCAGATGAGAATCGCAATGATCGCGGGAGGTATCGGCAGTTTAATCCAATTGGCCACGGCCTCTCGGTTAGTTTGGCGATATCTGCGAATTTGGTTCCACGGTTGGCTGTTGAATACCAAGCGCTTCCGCCACCTGCTGGGGGCCGGCTGCGGTGGCGATTTCCGATAGGACAGCGCCGATTTGCTCGTCGATCCTGGCGTTCGTGGCAACCAGACGCTTACGGTCATCTCGATAATGTTTCCCTACTTCTTCACCAAGATCGAAATTGCTTGGCTCGTTCGCTGGTTCCACGATAATAGCGGTCAAATAGGTTGAAAGCCCGTCCAAATTGTCAAAGTCGATGACCAATTTGCCATCTACCACTTCGACCTCAACGATCACCATGCCGCCGGTTTCTTCATCAGCGTTTTTGTTCTTGTTACCGGGCTCCTTGGGTTTGGCCTCTTTCGCGGCGACTACTTTGGCCGCCGCTTCGGCAACGACCTGCACAGCCGCAGCGGCAACCTGTTCCGCAGCTGCAGTGATCTCGGCTGGTGCCGGTTCGGGGCCTAATGCTGTGCGCAGGGTTTCAACCTGTGGCGGCGTGGGGGGGTTGGGCTTTGGTGGCGTGGGGCGCTGACCCCGTCGCGTTGTCGTCGAAAATCCGGACCGCACGGTCTCCGTCCGCCCACCCGCGCGGACCATCGCGGCACCTTCCGTTACGCGTGTTGTGGTCGCGCCATTGTCCGCGACCGAAATCTCCAAAATAGTGCCGCGGATGCCGATTGTCGCCGTCGGAGTGCGAATCGAATAACGATCCTTTGACAAATTACCCGTGACGAACCGCATCACGCCCTTGGTCAACGACAGCGAGACCTTGGATTTGCTGCCCTTGGTATCGAAAACGAATTCATCCAGCGTTACGGAAGAATTCGCACCGATGGAAAGAACTGTATTGTCCTGAAAAATCAGGCGGGTCGCGCTATTGGGACCGGTGTTGATTTTCTCGTCGGAGAAAACTTCGTCTTTCAGAACAAGTTTGCGGACATTGGCCTGCAGCACGCCGCGAACTAGGGAAACAACCCTTTGCGTGCTGCCGACAGGGATTTCCACGGCTTCGGCTTTCCGGGTGGCGTCAGCTGTGGCTTGACCGGATCTTTGGGCCCCGTCAGTGGAGCCGCCAATTTTTGCCGTGTCGCCGGTCAGGTATCCTTCGTTCAGCCAGTTTCGCGGGGTATTCTGGGCAATATTCACATCATTGCCATTGACTTTGAGTTTTCGACCTAATGGGTGTTCGAACTTTTTGCCAATGCCTAGATTATCGGTCAACAACACGACACGATATTTTCCGTTGGGGACATCGGTGGCAAATTTCTCCACGTTGACGACGCCGTCTGCTAGGAGCTGGTCATCGGAAGGGCGGCGCAGGGCACGGCGATTTTTACCCGACAGTCGTTTATCCTTCGCGGTAATGTGCTGGAAATTAGGCATGACGGTCGAATCGGGCGGGCCGAAGTCAAATCCGATGGAGCGTGGCGAAAGATTGAAATTTCTTGCCACCCTGACCTTGGCGATGGGCGTGGCGAATATCGCCTTGCGCGCGGCTTGGGCGATGGAGGTGATAGCGTCCTGCAAGGCGACGGGGTCGTCAGTTATCTTTGTGCTTCCCAATGCTTTGATCAGGTTCTTTGCCTGCTCTTCCAATTGCTCCGGTCGGCCGCTGAATTGGGATAGATATTGTTGCAAGGCACCAAGCCCTTCATCCGTGCCGGTCGTTGCACCAAGAAGGGCCGCCGCAACTGAAATCTCGTTGTTTTCTGCGGCAATAGCAGATTGAATTCCAAGGCCGCTTATTGACCCAACGGTGACGATGCACACGAAGCCTGAAAGGACAGCCATGCGCGCGGCGGGACGAAACCGACCAGAAATGATCCGGCGGACCGCTTGCCACGGCGTCCGTTGCCGCATCAGAATGCGCCTGTTTGTGCCATTCATTTTGGCTTCCTCATATTCAGCATATGCCGCCCCGTACTTCATAATGTGGCTATCATTGCTGACCCGGTCAATGGTTCGCATATGGCCTGTCACACACAAAAATCCGGGCAATCTATGTATAATTATGCAAAAACAGGGCCAATGAAACAGTTTCTGACCGAGGTGTTAATAAAGATTAAAGATCGGGCCTGTCGCCCTCATTTTGCGGGCCCTTGGGGACAGCCGTGGTTTTGCGCCTGCTTACGGCCAGCTTTGGGTTGGTGCCGGGATTTGCTTCAATTTGGGACGGGCGAGGATAACTTGTGCCATTTCGCCACATGATGGACGAACCGGGTATGGGCCTCTGGCCTACCCTTTTGGCCGGTAGCCAGGGTGCGGGGGATGAGGGGCTGGATGTCTCGGAAGATCAATTGGCACTGCTGGATGATCTGATTGGGCCCGTATTAAGCCGCCATTTGCTTTACAACAGCGGCTTGAATTTGGCTGATCGGGAGGCTTCCCAAAGTCGGTTGATGAACCGTTTCCGCCGCGCCGACGGCTTGCGCTGGGCTTTGGATGCCGCCAATCACGGTTTTGAAATTGTCTGCCTGAAGGGCATGGCGGCAACCCATTTTCTGTATTCCAGCGTCGATCTGCGCACCATGGCCGATGCTGATTTATTAGTGCGAAAAACCGATTGTGATCGGTTGGTCCGGCATTACCAGGCTGCCGGTTTGGATTTTCATGATGGGTTGCCTGATTCCAGATGGGGCCATATTGCCGACGCCTCGTTAATTCCCCTGACCGGCTCGGACGGGGCCTCGAATGTGGATTTGCATATTCACCCCGATGCCTGGCCGCTGCATCTGGGTCTATCGACCGAGGATGTCTTTGCCGCAGCGACTTGGGTCAAAACCGGAGAGGGGCGTATTCTGGTGCCCAGCATGACCCATATGCTGTTGCTATCCGCCAGCCATGCCGCCCGTGATCTGTTCGGTCCATCGACCGCGAAGTCCTTGATCGATGCGGCCCGCCTGTTGGCGCAATTCGGTGGCCAGGTTGATTGGACGGAATTTGAGGCCCGGGACCGGCGCGGCAGAATGCTAAAGCCCGCGTGTGCGTTCCTGGCCATTCTGGATCACCTCGGGGCCGATACCAGGGCCGTGCCCCGGCATTTGAAACATCCACCGGCGGGGGGGGAATTCCGCCGTGCGCTGCATGACTACGTGACCTTGTTTGCCAAGGACCGCTCGGCATTCGGCAAGGCCAGGCGGGAATGGTTGCTGTGTGCGGAACCCGGCGTTGCCCTGCGCCGTAATCTCAAGCGCCTTATCGGCCTGTTCCGGCCTCATCGCGGTCTGCGCGGCTAATCTTCGTACGAGACCTCGTGTCCTGGTTCAGAGATACGCCGTATTTTTGAATCAGGACACGAGCTTGGCCCCGTCACATCCCTTCGCTATGTTGGCGGGGACATGAGCAAGAAGATTGATATCACCGAGATGGCGGGTGCTGTCCGGGCCGGGGATCGCCGGGCATTGGCGCGGGCCATCACCCTTGTAGAATCGACCCGATCAGACCACCGGGCCCAGGCCGAGGCGTTGCTGGCGGCCCTGCCGCGGGTGGCTGGTTCCAACGTGCGCATCGGCATCACGGGCGCACCGGGGGTGGGTAAGTCCACGTTTATTGAAGCTTTTGGCTCGCATCTGACGGCCCAGGGATTGCGTCTTGCGGTCCTGGCGGTTGATCCCTCATCCTCGCGTACGGGGGGCTCTATCCTGGGCGATAAGACCCGCATGGAGGCACTATCCAGGGACCCCAACGCGTTCATCCGGCCAACGCCTGCGGGCCGATCTTTGGGCGGTGTGGCCCGGCGCACGCGGGAGGCCATGGCGCTGGTTGAGGCGGCGGGCTACGACGTCACAATTGTGGAAACCGTCGGCGTGGGGCAATCGGAATATGCGGTCGCCGATATGGTGGATATGTTCCTGCTGTTGGTGGCACCGGGGGGTGGGGACGAACTACAAGGCATCAAACGCGGCATCATGGAGCTGGCGGACCTGTTGGTGGTCAACAAGGCGGATGGCGCAATGGTCCCGGCCGCCAACAATGCCGCCGCCGACTATCGCAATGCCCTGAATTTGATCCGGCCGAAAGACAGCCATTGGCGGGCCGAAGTGATCTTGGCCTCGGCCCTGGAAGGTAAAGGCCTGGTTGAGATCTGGGCCACGGTGCAACGCTTTCAGGCGGAACAGCGCGCGGGTGGACGCGATGGCCAAGACCGTGCCGTCCAGGCTCAACGCTGGCTGTGGGAGGAAATCCAGGATGATTTGTTGGACGAATTGAAATCGGACAAGGCCCTGGCCCCACTTATCACGGCACGGGAAAGGGCGGTGGGTGCCGGCGAGATCACGCCTTCAGCCGCCGCGCGGGAAATCTTGAGAGCGTTTTTAGGCAAAGAAAAAAGCGAGGAATAAGGCAAATGGCAAATTTTGTACTGATCCACGGATCCTTCCAGGGCAGCTGGATCTGGCAACCTACGGTCAAGCTGTTGCGGGATGCGGGCCATATTGTCCACGCCCCCACCATGGATGGCTGTGCCGAACGCCGCCATAACCTGCGCGCCGGAATTACTGCGACGACAATGGCCGAAGAAGTTGTCGACATGCTGTTTTATGAGGACCTGGACGACGTCATCATCGCGGGCACCTCCACCTCCGGTATCCTGATTTCAAAGGTGGCCGAGATGGTGCCGGAAAAAATCAAACGCCTCGTTTACATCGATGCCCTGGCCCCGCAACCCGACGAAACCGTGCGCGACATCGTTATTGTGGAGCCGAACCAGACCGCCAATCTGCAAACCGAATTCGCAGCCGGCCCGGACCCCGAAGGCATGGCCAAGCGCCTCTTTGCGGATCTGGAACCGGATCTAAAAGCCTGGGCCCTGGAACGCGCCACCCTGCACCCAAAAGGCGCATCATCCGCCGATCTGAGCAAATTCTGGGATCAGGCTGACGCGGGCAAATGGCCGGCCACAGTGATCTACTGCACCATTAGCCTGAACCCTTCGGAAGCCCACCAACGCCGCACCGCCGACCGCCTGAATGCCGACTGGCACACAATGGAAGCCGGCCACTACCCAATGCTAAGCGCGCCCGTTGAGATGAGCGCATTGTTGTTGGCGGAGGTGGGTAAGTGAAGGATGCGTCAATTTTTGTGCGTTAAGACAGGCAACTCCGAAGTTTAGCAATTAAAGTTTGTACCGGCCAATCTTCTTAGCTTCAATCATTTGTGGGTATCGCTCACGTATGCATCGGGCATGCTGTATGTTCAGGCCCTGCATGGGTTCATTTTTTCAAAACCATCACAAATTCGCCGCAATATCGCTTTAACCCCGGAAATAGGGTGAGAAGAACGTCGTCAAATTTCTTCACGCAATATAGCATCCAGCGAATAGGCGGGAACATCAGCCAGTTTTGAAAAACGCGCTTTCCCATGAAGAAAAACGACATCTGCTCGATGGAGTGGTCGGAAAAGCCGATAGATAATTCATCTAGATCGGAATGCTTCAATTTTACGTCGCCCATTGATTCTTTGCCCTTCATGGTAAAGTACCGACCTATTCGGAGCATTGGATTTCCAACCGTCCCATCCGCGCAAACAACGATGCCTCCAATTTTCAGGACTCGCAGTATTTCGTCTTTGACGTTTGGGTATTTAATAGTGTGATGAAGCACTTCGTGCATAAAAACAATGTCAAAAAATTCATTGCTGTAATCGATATGGGAGGCGTTTTGTACAGAGAAATTGCAGCGATCAGCGACGTCATTTTCTTTAGCTATCTTGTTTGCTACTTCGATGCCAACAGCGGAAATATCAAAACCATACACATCAGCGCCCAATAGAGCGAAGAATACCGAGTACTGACCATTGCCACATCCAATGTCGAGAATCGTCTTGCCGCGCAAATTTTCCAAATTCATGACGTCAAAAGTCTTGCGTGTTCTATGTCCCCGATCAGGCCTTCTCCCTTTCTTGTAGCAATAGTCTTCCCACCAAATGACGTGGGGAATATCAATCTTGTAACGATTCGCACTGAAAGGCCGGCTGTCTTTATATTGCTCATCATGGTCTTCGCGTTCAATTTTCTCCCATTGTTCAGGCGAAATGTTATTGTAATCGACCATGCCATATCACCATATTTTTTCGGAATTTGATGATGAAGCTAACATATATTCGACTATAAGTTGAAGCACTTTGTCTGCTGCGCTGTACCAAGGATTGCTATTCAGTATGGGATGGGGTCGTATTATTTTTGGGTGCTGAAAACTGCGCTATTTCCCACATCAACTGCTACTGTGCAGGCGTCCGGATTATCTGTGACTGATCCCCTCATAATTGCCCTGTATCCAAATTTCGCATATTTTGCAGAATGCTCTACGAAGCTACTTGACGTGGGCCCGCGATTTGCCTAAAAAACGCCGCTCTGTCGGCACTTTTGCCGCTGGAAACTATGGAAAGATCATCTCATGGCGCGGCGTTGCGAACTTACCGGAAAAGGCGTGTTAACGGGCAATAATGTCTCACATGCCCATAATAAAACACGGCGGCGGTTCCTGCCGAATGTGCAGGTGATGGCGTTGCAGTCAGATATCCTGGGTCGATCCGTGCGTTTGAAGATCTCTGTCGCTGCCCTGCGCACGGTAGAGAAAAAGGGCGGCCTGGACGCTTTTTTGACCGATGCCAAGGACAGCCAGCTTTCGTTGCGGGCCCGCCGCATCAAGCGCGCCGTCGCGACAAAGGTTGGCACCGGGGCCGACGCCGGGGCTGAGGCAGCACCAGCGGCTGCCTAACGTCTTTCGGGGTGCCTTTCGGGCGCGCTGTCTGATTACTATTCTTTGGGAAGATAGAACTGCAACAGCAAGTTCCGTTGCAGTGGGTTGAAGTTGTCGTCTGACAACATGTAGACCCACCAGCCGCCGTCTTCGGCGGGATGGACAGCCAAACCTTCAAAATTATCCACCGACATGGGCGGTGCCATATTGGCCAGCTCTATATCCGCCATGCGATTGCCGATGGTTATCTGATCGCGATGGATCATGGAAACCCGCGCCCCCGCCCCACCGGCTGCGGAATAGCGCCGCTGCAGCATCAAGACATCGCCATTGGGCATGGCGGCTAGGTCCGTGGGCCGGAATTTGCCTTGCTTGGGCCAATATATCTTGCCCAGGGTCTCGCCATCCGCCGACAACAGCCAGCCGACATAATCGCTTTTCTTGGCAGCGGTATCGTTGATTTTTTTGGCTCGCAATTTTTCGGTCATAACCAAAATACGGCCATCGGGCAGGGCGGTCATCGCCTCTAACCCACCGTTGCGCGGGGCCATCTTCAACTCGTCCGGGGTGGCGAATTCTGTTGGCCGTGCTTTTAGGTCCTCATAAGCCAGGATCCTGTGGCGAATTTCAAAGGTGACCAGATAACTGCCGTCTGCCAATCGTTCCACCGCCTCGGTGTCCTGGTCCCGCTTGTCCAGACGCCGGGACAATTTTCGCCCATCCAGATCCCGCAGGCGAAACATCTCCGATCCCTCAAGGCCCAGCAAGCGGCCAGACTTGTCCAGAACCAACCTGGCGCGCAGCACGTTGCCATGATCTGTCAGGGCCGTAATGGATTGGCCATCGGGAGACAGGATCAGGCCCGAAAGCCCGCCAAACTCTGATGATCGATTGCTCAATTCATAACCGGCGCGATATTCCAGCACACCGGCGTGGCGCTGTTTCGGCTGTTCGGGGTTCAGGTAAATTTCCTGAACCTCGATGGGAAAATTGCCCGTTTCGGATTTTGCGGACGAACCTATCAGACCACCCACGCCACAACCCGAAAGCATCGGCACCATTGCGAAAGCGGCAATGGCAATATACTTCCCGGCAATCATGGCATTCGGTATCCGCTATTTCCGACTGATCGTAGTATTAGGCCACTCTGCGTGAGGACGATCGTTTGCCTTTCTCGTCCTCTTCCTCGAACAGTTCCGCCAGCTTATCCATCATGGCACCACCCAACTGTTCAGCATCGACAATCGTCACGGCGCGCTGATAATAGCGGGTGACGTCATGGCCAATACCGACCGCGATCAATTCCACGGGAGATTGGTTTTCGATCCAATCAATGGCCGCGCGCAGATGTTTTTCCAGATAGTTGCCGGCGTTGACGGAAAGCGTCGAATCGTCCACCGGCGCACCGTCCGAAATCACCATCAGAATACGTCGCTGTTCGGGACGATAGACCAGGCGGTTATGGGCCCAGATTAAGGCCTCGCCATCGATATTTTCCTTCAACAACCCTTCGCGCATCATCAGGCCAAGGCCACGACGGGCCCGCCGCCACGGCGCATCCGCGCTTTTGTAGATGATATGGCGCAGGTCGTTCAGCCGCCCCGGTGCCGCAGGCTTGCCTTCGCGCAGCCATTTTTCACGGCTTTGCCCACCTTTCCACGCGCGCGTGGTAAAGCCCAGGATCTCGACCTTCACATTACAGCGTTCCAGCGTGCGGGCCAGAATATCGGCGCACATGGCGGCAACCGTAATGGGCCGCCCCCGCATGGAGCCGGAATTATCAATCAACAAGGTGACAACCGTGTCCCGGAAATCCATGTCACGCTCCATCTTGAAAGATAGAGGCAGAAGTGGGTTGGTGACGATGCGGGACAGCTTGCCCGCATCCAGCATGCCCTCTTCCAGATCGAATTCCCAGCTGCGGTTCTGCTTCGCCATCAGGCGTCGTTGCAAGCGGTTTGCCAGGCGCCCGACGACACCCTGCATGTTGGAGAGTTGTTGATCCAGATAGGCCCGCAGTCGTGCCAGTTCCTCTGCATCGCAAAGCTCGATCGCTTCTATTTCCTCATCGAATTCGTCGGTAAAATAGCGGTAGGGGGGCTCATTCGGGCTTTCGGGCAGCATATCGCCCGGACGCCATTGCCGCCGGCCCCGGCCCGGTTCCTCGCTGCCGGACATGGCGTCGGCGTCTTCCGCCTCCATCTCCGATTCCGCTTCCGCATCGCCGTCGGCAGAGCCATCCTGGCTATCGGAGCCGTCAGGGTCGCCGCCGTCGTCGGCTGCACCTTCACCACCCTCGCCCTCGCCCTCGCCGTCGGCCATTTCCTCTTCATCGTTTTCTGGATTGTCTTCCAGATCATCCGATTCCGTGCCGTCTTCTTCGCCCAAATCCAGATCGGAGATCAATTTCCGGGTCAGGCGGGCAAAGGCGTTCTGATCGGTGATGTTGCCGGTCAGGTTTTTCAGATCATCGCCGGCTTTTTCTTCCACCCAGGGGCGGATATGTTCGACCATGGGTTTGGCGGACGATGGCGGTGGCTTGCCGGTCAGTTGTTCCCGCACCAGCATGGCGACCACTTCGGGCAACAAGGCCTCCCCTGGGTCTTGGACAGAGGCATAACCCCGGGCCCGGCAGCGTTCCTCCAACATGGCATCAAGGTTGTCTGAAACACCCATCATGCGGTTGGCACCGAGGGACTCCACACGGGCCTGCTCCGCCGCTTCGAACACGGCGCGGGCGGTTGCTCCCTTGGGCTGGTTTATGGCGTGCAGTCGGTTGTCGTGATGACGATGCCACAAAGCCAGGGCATCACCGCTGCCACGGACATGGGCAACTTCCTCATCGCCAAGTTCCCGGCTGGGGGTGGGCAGACGATTGCGGCTGTTGCCGGTTGCAGTCCCTTCAGCGCCGAAATTGACCGACAGCTCGTTATCGCGCGCGATGGCGCGAACGGCGGCGGTCACCGCGCGCTTAAAAGGTTCGACCGGGTTTTCCGGCTTCATGGCCGCCATTATTTTAGGCCAGTTGGATTTTCGCAGCGGATTCGGGCAACTCGTGACCGAAACAGCGTTGATAATATTCCGCCACCACCGGTCGCTCCATCTCGTCACAACGGTTGAGGAAGCTGACCCGGAAAGCAAAGGCCACATCGTCAAAGATGCGCGCATTGTCGGCCCAGGTGATCACCGTCCGTGGTGACATAACGGTAGAGATATCACCGTTCATGAAACCGGCCCGGGTCAGATCCGCGACCGAAACCATGGAATTGATGTATTTCTGGCCTTCTTCGTTCTGCCAATCAGGTACCTTGGCCGAAACGATGCCGACTTCGGCATCATGGCCCAGATAGTTCAGGGTGGAGACAATGCTCCAGCGATCCATCTGGCCTTGGTTGATTTGCTGGGTGCCGTGATACAGCCCCGTGGTATCACCCAGGCCAACCGTGTTTGTGGTGGCGAACAGGCGAAAGCTGGGGTGCGGACGGATCACACGGTTTTGATCCAGCAGGGTCATCTTGCCGTCGACTTCCAGAATACGCTGGATCACGAACATAACGTCGGGGCGACCGGCATCATATTCATCAAAGACCAGGGCGCAGGGGTGCTGCAGGGCCCAGGGCAAAATGCCTTCACGGAATTCGGTCACCTGCTTGCCATCGCGCAAAATGATGGCGTCCTTGCCCAGCAAATCAATGCGGCTGATGTGGCTGTCCAGGTTCACGCGAACGCAGGGCCAGCTCAGGCGGGCGGCAACCTGTTCGATATGGGTCGATTTGCCCGTGCCGTGATAGCCCTGGATCATCACCCGGCGGTTATGGGAGAAACCGGCCAGGATGGCCATGGTCGTCTCGTGGTCGAACTGGTAGGCCTCATCCAGGTCCGGCACCAGGTCGGAGCTTTGGGAAAAGGCTGGCACCGTCATGTCGCTGTCCAGGCCGAATGTTTCGCGTACGCTTACCGTGATGTCGGGCGTATCAATAGGGTGAACCGACGTGTCATCGGCAGTAGCAATCAACGTCATGGTACAGAATCCTGTTGTTCGTGTTGTCGCGTCAAAATGATGGGTCCCCGGCCTAACCTTGCGGCAGGCCAGAAGACTTTAGGTTTGTATACGCCTCGTTGATGGATTTGAAGCGTTCTTCAGCTTTTTTGTCACCGCCATTCGCATCGGGGTGAAAACGTTTAACCAGTTGCTTATAACGCATTTTGATGTCTTGCAAGGTTGCCGTTTCATCCAGGTCCAATTGGGCAAGGTCCTGGCGCTGTTGCCGGGTCGGTCGCAACTTGGGTTTTCCCGCCTTCGTTTGGCTGTCCAAATCCTCAAAAAGGCCGTGGTGATCCCTGACCCGGCCCTCTATCCAGGCGGCATAGCCGCGTTCTCCCAGCTTCCAGGTGGGGCGATGACCGGTGACGGCTTCGTCACGAAACTTCTCAATTTCGTCTTGACCCATTCCGGTAAAATAATCCCAGCTGCGATTGTAGGCAGCCACGTGTTCCAGGCAGAACCAGTAATATTGATCCAAATTCGTTTTTGATTTCGGGGCGCGATGATCGCCGGCCTCTTCACAGGCGGCGAAATCGCAAACGCGTTCAGGCCGACCCGAGGGTTCGTCCACACGGGTCTTGGACACCGGTATGTCATTCTTGGTTCTTGCCACGGATGGAGTATGCTGACTTCGACCAGCGCTTTCAATAGCTGGCGGTAATTGAATAAATATGGGGATTGGGACAATAGATGACCATGGCGGCAACGATAGAAGACAAACTGACGGCAGCGCTATCGCCGGAACGGTTGGAGGTTGAGGACCAGTCGCATCAGCATGCGGGTCATGCAGGTGCCCGCGAAGGCGGCGAAAGCCATTTTGCGGTGATAATCGTAGCCGACATTTTTCAGGGGATGAGCCGCCTTGCAAGGCAACGGCTGGTCAACGAAACCCTGCAGGTGGAACTAGCCGGTGCCATACATGCCCTATCTATACGGGCGATTACGCCGGACGAGGTCAGATAAGATTGTGATATGTCGAAGAAATGTCCAGTATAGCACCGTAATTACAACTTATATACGTGTTTGGTTGTTTTATTAGAATTTGCGACTATTTTTATAGAGTTATTGAAAATAAATTCGCATTATGGTTATATGGGGAGATGAAAGATCACCAATTAAAGGATGAATTCATGTTTCGACCGACCCGTAGTGGATATGCCGAACAGGTGGACCGCATGCGCCGCAATATCCGCATCGGCTCTCGCCGTACGTCGATCAAGCTTGAACCTGAAATGTGGGAAGCGCTCGGGGAAATCTGTGCTCTGACGGAAAAGTCGCTCAACCAAATCTGCACGGAGGTTTATGCCGCCAACAATGTAGATAATCCGGATCATCCCGATGATATTGCGGGTTGCGGCAATTTCACATCGGAGTTGCGGGTTTTTATTCTGGACTTTTTTCGGGCTGCGGCGCGCCAGGGTGGATTGGAGCATATGCAGCCGTCCATCACAGGAAGTCCGGTGGGAATGTAGGACAAAAAGTATGCCGGCGATTATTCCTGAATGGTCGTTTCCCGTGGCGGTTTGATCCGCACAGCGGTTACTTGGTTGCGCATACGGCGCACCACTTCAAAGGTAAAGCCGTCATGGCTAAAACGTTCACCCACATCGGGGATGCGCCGGGCCAGGCGAATGACCAGACCGGCGATTGTGGCGGCATCGTCTTCGGGCAGTTCCCACTCAAAATCCCGGTTCAGATCCCGCACAGTGACCACGCCGTCAATCAAGAAACTGTTACCCGCTTCGCGCCGGACCGCGCTGGAGCGGCTGATATCATGTTCATCGCTGATCTCGCCAACGATTTCCTCCAGAATGTCTTCCAACGTGACCAGGCCCATCAATGCGCCATATTCGTCCACAACTAGGGCGAAATGCTCCCGCCGTTCGCGAAATGCGTCCAACTGTTCGATCAGGGATGTGGTTTCCGGCACGAACCAGGGCTCTCGCCACAGGTTTTTCAGGGCCGGCGCGCTGTCATTCCCCGCCTGGTTTCGGTCATCGGTTTGCGTCGCGCTGATGGCACGCAGCAAATCCTTGGCGTGGAGAATGCCAACGATGTTGTCCATATCGCCCTGCCATAGGGGTACGCGGCTATAAGGGGTGGCCAGCAAGGCGGCCGCGATCTCGTGGGCCGGCTGGGCAGCATCCAGAATGAACATATTCTTCCGATGCACCATGATTTCCGAAACATCGACGTCGGAGAGATCTAGGATGCCATCCAACATGTCCCGGTCGCTTTTAATCATGGCACCGTCCCTGGTATGAAGGGCCAGGGCACCACGCAATTCTTCCGAGGCATCGTCTGTTTCTTCTTCGCCGTGCATGCGGATGCCGAATAAACGCAAAACAACAGAAACAATCTTCTGTACCAGATCAGCAAGGGGACCGAGGAAGAATACAATGGGGCCAATAACGGGTGCTGTCGCCAAAGCCGTACGATCCGCGCGGTTCAGGGCGTAGGTTTTCGGCAGAACTTCCGCAAAGATCACCACCAGGACCGTCATCAACGCGGTGGCATAGGCGACGCCTACTTTACCAAACATGGCAATCATCACCGACGTGGCCAGGGCAGAGGCCAGGATATTGACGAGATTGTTGCCGAGCAGCACAGCGCCTATCAGACGGCCAGGGTTGGCAACGAGGCGGTTCACCCGGCTCGCCCGGCCTAGGCCCCGACGCTCCAACTGATGCATGCGGGCCCGCGAAACGGCGGTCAGGGCGGTTTCCGTACCGGAAAAGAATGCCGATAGCACCAACAGTACCAAAACACCGATTATAGAAAACAATAGCTCGCCATCCATGGCGTATTCGTTCCTTTACGACCGTGTCGAAGCAGGCTTGGTTTGTAAGGCAGCCTGCAGCATTTCTTTCACCGCATCCTCCGAGACGTCATTGGTGATGAAGGATTGCCCGATGCCCTTGGCCAGAATAAAGGTCAATTGACCCTGCGATACTTTTTTGTCCTGGCGCATATGCCCCAACATGACATCCGCCGTTAGCGTGCCCAGGCCCATTTGCGAAGCCGAAACAGGCAGGCCCATCCGCTCCAAATGGCGGCGCACCCGGGCGCTGTCCTGGCTTGGACACAAGCCAAGTTGGCTGGACAGGGTGAAGGCCATGTCCAAACCAATGGCCACGGCCTCACCATGCAACAGACGGCCGTCATAACCAGCCTCAGCCTCCAAGGCGTGGGCAAAGGTGTGGCCCAGGTTCAACAAGGCCCGGTCGCCGCTTTCCCTCTCGTCACGGGCGACGATCGCTGCCTTGGACCGGCAGGATACAGCCACCGCATGGGCAAGTGCGCTGGGCACACCGTCCAGCATGTGGGGCCCATTTCCCTCCAGCCATTCAAAAAATGCAAAGTCATCGATCAGGCCGTATTTTACGACTTCGCCATATCCCGCCCGCAATTCCCGTTCCGGCAGGGTAGACAGGGCGGACACATCGGCGAGCACCAGACGCGGTTGATAAAAGGCACCGACAAGGTTCTTGCCCTGGCTGACATTGACCGCCGTCTTGCCCCCGACGGAGCTGTCGACTTGGGATAGAAGCGTTGTTGGGATCTGTATGAAGTCGACCCCACGACGCAAAATGGCGGCGGCAAAACCCGCCAGATCACCGACCACACCGCCGCCCAGGGCAACAATCGTATCGCGGCGTTCAATGCGCAGCTCCAGCAATTGATCCAGCACGGCCTGTAGCTGGGTAAAGTTTTTGCTGCCTTCCCCGGCCGGAATGATAATCACATCATTTTGGATGCCGGCCGCATCCAGCGATTCTTGCAATTGTGTCAGATGCAATGCCGCAACTGTGCTGTCGGTAATTATGGCTACCCTTGGCCGGGCCAATACGGATGCCAAATGGCGACCAGCCTGCGCCAACAAATTCTCGCCAATAATAATGTCATAGGATCGCTCCGCCAGATCGACCCTGACCGTTGTCTCGTCCAAGCCGCTCGCCGTCATGCCCCGCCATTCCCTTCCGATGCCCGGTTCGATTCTCGGTTCGATGCCATATACAGGCGCAAAGCCTTGACAATTTCCTCCACCACTTTTTCATGCGGGCCTTCGCCTGTGGTCACTGTCACATCGGCCTGGGCATAAATCGGGTCCCTTTCGTGCATTAATTTACGCAGGATTTGTTCCGGGTCACCTTGTTTCAACAAAGGCCGGTTATCCCGGCGCAGGACCCGTTCCAGCAAGATAGGCAGTTCTGCCTTCAGCCACACTGAAACGCCGTTTTCTGCGATGGCGGCACGGGTTTCGGGATCCATGAAGGCACCGCCCCCCGTAGCCAGAACATGGGGTTCGCCATGCAATAAACGCGCGATCACCTGGCGTTCACCGGTGCGGAAGGCTTCTTCACCATGGCGGCTGAAAATTTCCTCGATACTACAGCCCGCTGCAGCCTCAATCTCTTGATCCGCATCGAAAAAAGTCAGGCCAAGGCGTTTTGCCAGACGCCGGCCCACGGATGATTTTCCTGCACCCATCAAGCCTACCAGGACGATGCCACGATCCAAAATCGGGACGATATTTTCGCTCATGACGCTTTCACTGATCATTCAATAATTCGGCAACGATTTGGGCCATCCTGCACATTGACGGCCTGTATAACCACGCTGTACGTGGAGGCCCAAAGGGGAAAGGTCCATTATTGTTAGGCACGCTTGTTCGGTTCCGTTGCATGGTTGGTCAGCAATATATAGATTGGCAACAGAATTTACTGACTGCCAAACGTGACGAGTTGATCGACTAATTTCTGCCACAATTGCAGTTTAGCAAATATCTAAGCTGCTGTCGTCATTCGCTGGTTCGATGAAAGAATTTTGCACCATAACCGAACATAATTACATTTTTTGATGAAAAACATATCCCTTACTATTATTGCAGTCTTGATTTTGGTCATTGGCGGAGGCATGGCCTTTTTGGCGATGTGGGAAATTCCCGCGCCAAGCGCGCCGGTACAAAAGGTACTGCCCGATGACCGCTTCCCGCGATAAAGGCTGTTCGATGTTTCGCCTTTCGATTCTGTTAATCCTTGCCGCCCAATTCGGCGCGGCCAGTTGGGTTGAGGCCGCCGATTTGCGATTGGCACAAACCCAGTCCGATGTTCGTCCTGATACCGCAGCTGATACCGCAGCTGATACCGCAGCTGATACCGGGACGCGGAAGGATGCTGACGACCTTCCCTCCGTTACCATAGGCACGGCCCCGGCAAGCAGGGCCCCGCGCATCATCACGAGGCCTAATGCTGATGCCAATACCAATACTGGAATTGCCTCAAAACCGAACTTCTCCGCGCCGGCGAAATCTTTGCAATTGCAACTGGATCCGAAGACCGGGCAGGCCCTGACGGCAGAACAGTTAGAGGAACGCGGCAAAAGGCGGATCAGCGCGCCGGTCCAGGCACCAAGACAGCTACGGGCCCAGCAAACGGTACAGCCTGCTACGGGGGCCAACAATGTTGTCACGCCCGCGACACCGGCGAAGAACGTGGCGGCTGATAACGATATCCAGGTAAAGGTGCTGGGTCAGGCCAAGGTTTCAGCGATTGGTCTGTTGAACGATGCCAGAGGTGGTTTTGGCGATGATATGTGGTTGGGTACATCGTTGGCTCTGGTGACCGGATTGCTGCCCAAGTTGCCGGTGACGTCGGCCTCGCCCATCGTGCAATCCCTGCGCTGGCGACTATTGCTTTCCATCGCAATACCACCCCACGATGGCAACGTTGATGCCGAAGCTCATAACAGCGCCAAGGGGTCTGACGACGATGGCAGCGCCCTGGTCGCCTTGCGTATCGACCGGTTGGCCGCAGCGGGTAATTTCACGGCAGTGGCTCAATTGTTGAAATTCGTGCCCCGATCCGCAGATAACGGGACCTACGACCGCGTGCGGGTCGAGGCGGAGTTGCTGGCCGGCAATGTGCGCCAGGCCTGCCGCATGGTGCGTAACCGGTTGGGCCTTGGCGGCGTCAATGACGAAACCATCTGGCAGATGGTCATGGCCTTTTGTTTGGCCCTTGATGGGCAATCCGCCCAGGTCGAATTATATGAACAATTGCTCTATGAAAATGGTGTTGAGGATGAGGCCTATTTCATCCTTTTGGCAGGGTTGAATAATGGCGAGGCGGAACCGGTCGGTGACATCGCCCATGCCCAGCCTTTGCATCTGGCTATGTTACGAGCCGCGCGCCGGGCGATCCCGGCCAATACAGTAAATAATGCTTCGCCTGCTGTCTTGCGGGCCATCGCCACGTCGCCGAATGCACCCCGTTCCATGCGCCTGGAGGCGGCGGAGCGGGCCGAGGCGATGGGCACCTTGACAACTGATGTGTTGCGCCGGGTTTATGCCTCCATTCCGTTTTCAGCCGAACAAAGCGCTGATGCGACGGCCCTTGCGAACAGTCAGCCCGGCCCATCAGCCGCGGCAATTCTGTTTCAAGTGGCCCAGATTGACGCCCAGGTCGAAGGTCGCGCCAAGGCCCTTATGGCGGCCTGGCGCAATGGCCTGCGCAGTGGCCGGTACATGACATCTGTACGGGTCAATTTGAACGTGTTGAGGTCGATCAGGGCGACGGCTGATCTGGCATGGTTCGCCGCACCCGCGGGCCGGGCTCTTTTGGCCGCCGGCGACCGGGATGCCGCGCGGGCATGGTTGATGGCGGTGGTGGAACCCGCGCGCGCCGGCAATCATGATGCCGCCGCAGCCATGCTGGCCCTTGCGCCATTACTATATGTGACAGCAAACAATGTAGCCGACCACGAGCTTGATGCCATTATGGCAGAAGTTCTGGGCCGTTGGTGGCAGGGAGAGGTTGCAAATAGCAGCGCGGAAAGGTACCAACGGGCCTTGAGGTTATACGGCTTGCTGGAGGCTTTGGGCAGAGATGTCCCGGAGCGGCTTTGGCTGCCGTTATTTGAAGCACCAACTGGAAAAATACCGCAAGCTTCACCCTCGCTGATGCTGGGGTTGGCGCGTGCTGCGGCGGATGGGCGACGGGGCGAAGTTGTTCTGCTTTCATTGTTGTTGCTGGGTGATGCTGGCCCAGGGATGAGTGATACCACGACCTTGGGCGGCATTGTCGACGCCTTGGGAAGTGTTGGTTTGGTCAAAGAAGCCGGCGCAGTGGCCTTCGAAGGGTTGTTGGGACTGGGCTTTTAGAGCAATTTTTAATCAATTGGATTTACCCTTGTGATCCAAGTGATTGGTTCAATTGCTCTTTTCTTAAGAATCCGAGCATGTTTAAAGTAGACATGCGCTAGTCGTTTTAATTTTTGTTTTCATTATTTTATGTGAGTGTTGCGTTGTCCCAATCTTTACAATACGTCGATAATTTCCTGGAAATGCTGGCTGTCGAACGTGGCGCCGCACAGAACACGTTAGATTCCTATGGCCGGGATTTGCGTCATTTCACGGAATTCAAAGGTTCCGCAATTGCCGAGGCCGCCGCGGATGATATCCGCAGCTATCTGGCTTATCTGGAGCGGGAGGGAATGGCAGCATCAACGGCTGCGAGACGCCTGTCTGCCTTGCGGCAATTTTACCGTTTCCTCAACGCCGAGGGGATGCGCGCCGATGATCCCTCTTCCGCCATCGACAGTCCGCGCCGGGTTCGTCCCCTGCCCAAGGTTCTGACGGAGGTTGAGGTTGAGCAATTATTGAAAGCCGCGCGTACCTACAAGGGTGCGGAGGGTATCCGCCTCGTTGCATTGATGGAACTGTTGTATGCGACCGGCCTTCGGGTGTCCGAGCTGTTGATGCTGCCCTATCCGGCCATTCAGGCGGAACGCGCCTTTGTTGTCGTAAAGGGTAAAGGCGGCCGGGAACGCATGGTGCCGTTGAGCGAACCGGCGATCAAGGCTTTGGAACAATATGATACCGTGCGGTCCCGGTTTGTGCGCCGACCGGCGGATGCGAACTGGTTGTTCCCCTCCCGCTCCAAAGGTGGGCATTTGACGCGGCAGAGATTTTCGCAACTGGTCAAGGAATTGGCGTTAGAGGCGCAGATAGATCCTGCTAAAGTCTCGCCGCATTCCCTGCGCCACGCCTTTGCCTCTCATCTGCTGGCCAATGGTGCCGATTTGCGGGCCGTACAGCAGATGCTGGGTCATGCCGATATTTCGACAACACAGATTTATACCCATATTCTGCAGGAACGTTTGCAGGAGCTGGTGAATAACCATCATCCCTTGTCCGATTGATTTGGTTGGATTGATATCTAACGATGATTAGCTTTCTTGATTTTGAGAAACCCATTGCTGAGTTGGAGGCGCGAATCCATGATCTGCGCCAACTGGACGGCGAACAGCAAGGCGGTGCCGATATCGAGGAAGAGCTGGGGCGTCTTGAACGCAAGGCGGACCAATTGTTGCGGGAGACTTATGGCAAATTGACGCCATGGCAAAAAGTGCAAGTCGCCCGCCACCCGAACCGGCCGCAATTCAACGATTATATTGCCGGTCTGATTGACGGCTTCACCCCCCTTGCCGGTGACCGCGCCTATGCGGATGACAAGGCGATTACGGGTGGTATTGGCCGCTTCCGGGGCCGCTCGGTCATGGTCATCGGACACGAAAAGGGCTCTGACATGCAAAGCCGGGTGCGCCATAATTTCGGCATGGCGCGGCCCGAAGGCTATCGTAAAGCGGCCCGATTGATGCGTTTGGCGGATCGTTTTGGCCTGCCCGTGATTACCCTGGTCGACACGCAAGGGGCATACCCCGGCATTGGTGCGGAAGAACGCGGCCAGGCAGAAGCTATTGCGCGATCGACGGAAACCTGCCTGGACATCCGTGTCCCCCTGATCGCCTGTTTGGTGGGTGAGGGCGGCTCGGGCGGTGCCGTTGCCTTGGCAGCGGGCAATGCCGTGATCATGCTGGAACATTCGGTTTATGCGGTGATCTCGCCGGAAGGTTGCGCCTCCATCCTGTGGCGATCATCGGAACGCTCCCAGGATGCCGCTGATGCCATGAAGGTTACGGCCCAGGACCTGGTGAAATTGGCAGTCGTGGATCAGGTGGTTGAGGAAAATCTGGGCGGGGCCCATCGCAACCCGGCCTCGACCATTGCTGCTCTGGGTGACGCGATTGCCACCGCCATTGCACAGTTCGATGGTAAAGACGGCGGCTTCACCCGCCAGCATCGCCGGGACAAATTCCTGGCCATGGGTCAACTCGGCATCGCCTGACCGCGCCTTTCTCCCCGCCTTCATAAAACATGTCGGTACGCGCGCCGATAAGCTGCGTTGTCGAATTCTCTTCCAACGCTCGAGGTTCGGGGGACAGCAGACACCGTCGTCTCGGGCCGCTACCAGGGCTATTACCGCACCTTGGTATAAGTGTCAGATAGTAACATTCGGGTCACGCCCGCAAATTGAACATGACTGTGAAACTCACAGAAATAGATCAGGCGACCTTTGGTTCACGAACTTTTACTGCCTCGGGCGGAAAGATAAGCTTCGCAAGGGTTCCTTTCCCCGGCTTGCTTTCCAGTTCGAGACGGCCGCCGTGTGCCTCCATTAGGGATTTTGTCAGTGGCAACCCGATACCCAGTCCATCGTTTATTCGATTCAGTCCATCGTCCAACTGCGTAAATGGCTCGAGAACGTACTCAAGGAGTAGCGGGTCCATTCCTATGCCGAAATCACGAACTTCAATAACCAAGCTGTTGTCATTGAGTTGTTGCGCAGAAATATCAATGTTCGCGCCTGCGGGAGAGAATTTTAGAGCGTTGGTCGCAAGATTGGTTACCATTTGACGAAGCCTGTCCGGATCGGCAATGAGCGTGGGGAGGTCGTTTCGCAAATTAAGTTGGATCGTTGATCCAGATTGCGCTGCCAGGGGTTGAAGTTGCGCGGCGATGCCTTGCAGACGATCTACCACGTCCAATATCTCAGGTTTCACCGTTCGGTCGATCAGCTCACTTTTGGTGAAATGTAGGATCTGGTTGACCAGTTTGAGCAGGTTCGCGCCGCTATCATGAATATAGGATGCGTATTCCGAAATCTTTTCCTTTCCAAGACGTTCTGCGATGCCGAGGTTGATCATTTCGGAGTAGCCCAGAATGGCGTTGAGCGGCGTACGCAGCTCGTGACTTACGGTGGCCAGGAAACGTGATTTTGCTTCGTTTGCGCCCTGAGCCTCCTCGGCGAGTTTGTTCGCCCGTTCGTTCTGCCGCTCAAGATTCCGCATCGTCGCAAAATTCCGTCGCACGAATACCTCGCGCGAATAGCATGAAAAAAGACCGGTCAGGGTCAACACCACAACGGTTACGATGACGGGCAGGAAGGGCAAGTTGGTTTTCGGCCCTTTGAGATATATGGCGATAATCGTTACGGTGCTGCATGGAACCGAAAACATGAGGTTCCAGACGAAAAGAATGCGGGAAAAATGTTGCGCGAAAACGAAGATGGCGGCCATTTCCAGCAATAACACAACGCTATCGCGCTCTGCTGACAAGTAAAACTGGATCAGCGAAATGCTAAAGATGGTATAGGCGCAGATAAGGAAATAGATCATTGTGATCTGCGCTGTGTACCGGCCCCATTCCTTATAGGCGGTTAGGCCGATGAGTAGCGGCACGCCGATAATAATTCGAAACCAAAAATAATTATTATCAACATGGCTGGTATAGTGGTCGGTGACCACGGTCATTATCACGTAGAAGATAATTGCGCAGGCACCCCACAGGTAGTTGAGTCCGCGCGTAGCCCTGATCCACTTAATTTGGAAAATTTGTTCCTGCCGCCGGTCCTGGAATTTAAGCGATAATAGTCGCAATTCCCGCGGCGCGAGCATGTGACGCAGCCGATGCCAATTCATCGAATTCTTCCTATTGCAGGACCAGATCACAGCAAATTAGCAAATTGTAATTACCGCGCCGTTAATTAATTTCCAGGTAAAAAGTGATCCATTAGAGTTGTCCGATTTTATGCTTGAAAATGGCCGCACCGGGGACTTCGATCTGTAACGCAGTACTGCCCGAACTATATGATCGCCTGTGATTAGGTGCGATGCACCGATCACGTCAGCGGAAATTCGTCCAGGTATGGGGCGTAATTGTCTTCTACGTCGATTTCCAGGCTGCCTAACAGGCGGACCACGGCGTTGTAAAAGGCGATGACCATGGTCAGGTCGACCAGCAATTCCGCGCTCATATGTTTTTGCAGTTCGGCGAATGTTTCGTCCGAGATTTTCATCTCCTCTGTCATTTCGCGGGCCGCGCGCAGCACGGTGCGATCCAGGCGGGGCAGGCCACTGTTACGGCCCTCGCTCTCGGTAATCATGGCGCGGATATCGTCATCGCTGACCCCGAAATCCCGCCCGATTTTTATATGATGACTGTATTCATAATCGCTCTTGGCCAAATAACCCACCTGCAGGATTGCCAGTTCACGTAAACGCGGATCCAGTTTTGAGCCATAGCGGATATAGCTGCCAACGTGGCCGAAATTCCGCGCCGCACCTGGGCTGTTGACCAGGGCGCGGTGAAGATTGATCGGGCGCTTCAACAGCTCTTTGTCTTCCTCACCCAGGTCGTCAACATCGAGATAGGGGATGCGTGCCATAAATTTGTACCTCCGGTGAAATTAAATATTGGGATCGCGCGGCGGGGCGGCGACGGTAATGCCGCCATCAACCACCAGGGTCTGTCCGGTGATATAGCGCGCCCTGGCGGATGAGAGGAAGACCACCGCATTGCCGATATCCCAGCCCGTACCTTCAATACCCAAGGGAGAGGCCGCGCGCCGCTGCGCCCGTGCCGCATCCGACATGCCCCGGCCATAAACCATAGGTGTATAAACTGGTCCCGGCGCGATGCAATTGGCCCGAATGCCGTCCGCGGCATGATCCATGGCCATGGCTCTGGTCAATGATATGACCGCGCCTTTGGAGGCGGAATAGGCGGTCAATCCCCGTGGCCGCAGGGCGGAGATGGAAGAGACATTGACAATGGCGCCACCATCACCGCTATCGATCATCGCGGGAACGGCGTACTTGGTGGTCAGGAACATGCTTTGCACGTTGACCCGCATAACCCGCTCCCAATTCTCCAGCACCTCGTCCACCACACTGCCCGAACTGCCGATGCCCACATTGTTATCCAGCACGTCAACCCGGCCATAGGTCTGCATGGCCAGGGCAACCATGGCCTCGCAATCAGCTTCCTCTGTCATGTCCGCGCTATGGGCAAAAGCTTCACCGCCCTCTCGCGTGATCATCTCGACAGTTTCCGCCGCCCGCTCCATATCACGGTCCACCGCCATGATGCGCGCACCGGCCCGGGCCAACAGGATAGCTGCGGCCCGGCCATTGCCGATGCCGCCTTCCAAGGCCCCGGCACCCGCGATGATGGCAACTTTGCCGGTTAATTGTTGGTCGTCGGGTGCAATGTCTGCCGTCATAATGTCTTCCTCCTGAAGGTCGGTTTTCCGGGCCAGTTTAGTTGTAGGCTAACTGGTTCCAAGACCAAGGAACAAGGGAATACTTCAGCGACAGCACCATTTCCCCTTTTATGCGACAACATTAAGAGCTATCGTTTTTTCAAGTGTATTGGCAACAAACACATTAGGTAAAACTTTAGTTTAATTCTTACGACCAGGGAGACGGGAAATGAACAAATACTTTAAGATGGCAGCCGGCGGGGCTGCCATGCTGGCGGCAACGGCCCTTGCCGTGCCAACCGCCCAGGCGGAACCGAAACAGGGCGGCACCCTGACAATGATTTACCGCATCATCGCGGGCCATTTTAATCCGGCTATTGCCTCTGGCACGCCGACGGGTATTCCGGGCACTCAATTGTTCGCCGCCCTGATCCGGTATGATGACCAATGGCGTCCACAGCCATATCTGGCGGAAAGCTGGAAGATCGCCGATGACGGCCTGTCCGTGCAGGTGAACCTGCGCAAGAATGCCGTGTTCCATGACGGCCACCCCATTACCTCGGAAGATGTGGCCTTCTCCATCGAGACGATCAAGGCCAATCATCCGTTTAAAACCATGTATGGCCCGGTGACCAAGGTTACGACGCCCGATAAACATACCGCGATTATTCATTTGAGCGCGCCGCATCCGGCAATCGAATTGGCTATGTCGTCACAGTTGGGCGTCGTCATTCCAAAGCATATCTATGGCGAAGGGAATATTCGTAAAAACCCGCGCAACAGCCAGGATATTGTCGGTTCGGGTCCTTTCAAGCTGAAGGAGTTTAAGCCGGGCGAATATATTATCATGGAACGTTTTGATGATTTCTTCCTGGAGGGCAGACCTTATCTGGATCAAATTGTTTTCAAGAAAATGGCCGAATCTACCTCACGCATCATCGCCCTTGAGACCGGGAAAGCGGATCTCACTGCCTTTGCCTCCGACCCGCAGGAGCTGACCCGTCTGAAGAAGAGCAAGCATCTGACTTTGACGCCGGATGGCTATTCTGCGATTGGTCCCTTGAACTGGCTGGCGTTTAACACAACGCGTAAGCCATTTGACGACAAGCGTGTGCGTCAGGCCATTGGCTATGCCATGAACAAAAAATTGATGATCAAGATCCTCTATTCCGGTTTCGCCAAGAGGGCCACCGGTCCAATCCATCCGGGTAGTGTTTTCTATTCCGGCGACGTCAACGACTATGCCTACGACGTGGCCAAGGCAAAAGCATTGTTGGATGCAGCGGGGCTGAAACCGGATGCGGACGGGATTCGTTTAAAGACCACGTTGAACTTCATCCCAGGTGGCGCGGTTTGGAAGCGTTGGTCCGAAATCACCAAGGCGCAGCTGAAAAAAATCGGCATCGACGTGACCTTGAAAGCATCGTCTGATTTCCGTTCCTGGATTAAAACCGTTGCAGGCCATGACTTTGACATGACCCTGGATTCGGTTTTCAACTGGGGTGACCCGGTGATCGGTGTGCATCGTACCTATCAGTCCACGAACATCCGCAAGGGCGTGCCCTGGCACAACACCCAACAGTTCCGTAATGCCGATGTGGATGCGGTTATGATGAAGGCGGGCCTGGAGAACGATCTGGCCAAACGCAAAGCATTGTATGCCAAGATGCAGAAAATGGTCGTCGAAGAAGCGCCGATTATCTACATCAACGCATCGCCTTATCACACCATCTACAACCATGACCGCGTGGGTAATCCGCCGGTGGATTCCATTTGGGGCACCTCTTCGCCCATGGATAACGTCTATATCAAACAATAGGCGTTCGGAAATGCAAGCGGCGGAACGCAGACCTTGATCTTAGGCTCTCCGTTCCGCCGTCTTTTGCAACTTATTTGGAAGCAGTAGTCCATGCAATTTTTGACCGTGGTCATTCGGCGCTCGCTATATGCGTTCCTGCTGCTGCTTGCGGTCATTGTTTTTAACTACACGCTTTTGTTCCTGGTACCCGGCGATATTGCCGAGACCATCGCGGGTGAAAGCGGCGGTGCCTCGGCTGAACTGATGGCGGAGATCAGACGCAGTTACGGCCTCGACCAACCCTTCTATGTGCAATTGTTTGGCTATGTCGGCCGGGTTCTCCAGGGAGATTTGGGCAGCTCGTATTATTTTAATGTGCCGGTGCTGGATTTGATCCTGGGACGCCTCGGCCCAACCTTATTGCTGGTGGTCACCTCCCTGTTGCTGGCGATCTTCACGGGCACACTGTTTGGCGTTATCGCATCGCAACGACCGAACGGAATATTCAGTCATTTTATCACCATTCTGGCTTTGATCGGGTTTTCCGCACCTGTGTTTTGGACCGCTTTTCTGCTGATTATCCTGTTTGTTTCGATGTTGCAGATCCTGCCGTTGTCGGGTCTGGCCGAACCCCTGACGGAATCCGGAACCTGGCAATGGTATCTGGATGTGGCCTATCACCTGATCCTGCCGGTCGTCTCCCTCTCCTCTATCTATCTGGCCCAATATAGTCGTCTGGCCCGCGCCAGCATGATGGATATCCTCGGCTCCGACTATATCCGCACGGCCCGGGCCAAGGGCTTGGGCCAGCGTGTCATTATTTACAAACATGCCTTGCGCAATGCGGTCATCCCGGTCATTACGATTGCCGGTTTGCAGTTCTCGCACATATTCTCGGGCGCCGTCGTAATCGAAACCGTGTTCAGTTGGCCGGGCCTGGGCACTTTGGCATTTGAGTCTATCCTGCGCGGCGACACACCGACGATCATGGGTATCTTATTCTTCTCCGCCTTTGTGGTCATTATCTTCAATCTGCTCACGGACCTGGCCTATCGCATTGTTGATCCACGCATTCGCCTATCGAACACGGCGTGAGGGGAGGGGATATGTCCGATAGTGAAAGCACAACGCAGGCGGGGCCGCCACCGGCCGATATGGATGAGATATTTGTCGAACATCCCTTCCGCCAGTTCGTCGCCATGTATTTCCGTAATTATGCCGCCGTGGCCGGTTTGCTTGTGTTTGTCACGATTGTCGGGGCCGCCCTGTTCGCGCCGATGATTTTGGATCTGGACCCATTTGAGATGGTGGATGAACCCCTGTTGCGGCCCGGTGAAGGTGGTCACCTTTTGGGAACGGACAATCTGGGTCGGGATTTGTTTATTGCCATCGTTTATGGCGCGCGGGTGACCATGGCCGTGGGCGGTGCTGCTGCGGGTATCACGCTGTTCATTGGCCTTACGATCGGGGCTATGGCCGGGTTTTATCGCGGTTGGGTCGATGAAGTTTTAATGCGCGTCACCGAATTTTTCCAGGTCCTACCGCCGTTGTTGCTGGCCATGGTGCTGGTCGCATTGTTTTCCCCGACCTTGGAAACCGTGGCCATATCTATCGGCGTTGTCAGTTGGACTGGTGTCGCGCGTTTGGCGCGGGCGGAATTTCTGCGTCTGCGGGAGCAGGAATTCGTCAAAGCCGCCCGTTCAATTGGGGCGCGGGATCGGCGCATTATCTGGTTGGTTATCATGCCAAATGCCCTGCCGCCTTTGATCGTCAACGCCGCGCTGACGGTTGGCATCGCAATTTTGTTTGAGGCTGCGTTGAGCTTCCTTGGCCTGTCCGACCCGAATGTGATGAGCTGGGGTAAATTGATTGGTGACAATAGGGATTATTTGCTGGACGCGCCTTGGACGGTCACGTTCCCCGGCGTTGCCATTTTCCTCACCGTGTTGGCCATGAGCCTGATTGGCGATGGCCTGACGGATGCCTTTAATCCAAAGCTGAGGGAGCGTTGAGCATGGCCAAAACCCTCCTCAGCGTCGAAGGCCTGGCCGTCGAATTCGATACCCGGGACGGCGTTGCCAGGGTTATCGACGATCTTTCCATCTCGTTGGCTGAGGGGGAGACCCTGGGTATTGTGGGCGAATCCGGTTGCGGCAAAAGCATGACCGCGCTGTCTATCATGGGTCTGGTGCCGATCCCGCCGGGCCGGATCGCGGCCGGCCGGATATTCCTGGACGACGAAGATTTGCTGCAAGCCAGTGAAGCCCGCATGCGTGAAGTGCGCGGCAACGAAATCTCGATGATTTTTCAGGAACCCATGACATCCCTGAACCCGGTCTATTCCATCGGCAATCAAATTGCCGAAACAGCCCGCCTGCACGAAGGATTATCACGGGCCGATGCTTTCCAACGCGCCCTGGAGATGCTTGTGGCTGTGGGTATTCCGGCGGCGGACAAACGTATCCACGAATTCCCCCATCAAATGTCGGGCGGCATGCGCCAACGGGTGATGATCGCCATGGCCTTGGCCTGCCAACCCCGCGTCCTGATCGCGGATGAGCCGACGACGGCCTTGGATGTGACCGTACAGGCGCAGATTTTTGATCTGCTGAACGACCTGAAAGACCGTACCGGGACCGCCATTATCATGATCACCCATGACATGGGCGCGATCGCGGAAATGGCCCAACGTGTTGTCGTCATGTATGCCGGCCGGGTGGTGGAACAGGCGGATGTTGATCAGATCCTGACCGATCCCCGCCATCCCTATACCCAAGGGTTGATCCGTTGCGTGCCACATTTGACCCAAAACCCAACCAAGGAACGCCCGCCGTTGTTGGAAATTCCCGGCGTGGTGCCGCCCCTGACGCAATTGGGCAGCGGCTGTCCGTTTGCCCCCCGATGCCAGTATGCGGACGCCCAATGCCGGGCCGAAATGCCGCCCACGAAAGCCATCGATGACGGCCATACGGTGGCTTGCTGGTTGACGGAACGGGAAGCAGCGGCATGAACGCGCCTGACAACGTACTGCTGGATGTACAGCATCTGAAAGTCCATTTTCAGCTGCCGCGCAAGAATATCTTCGCCAAGGCATCCCGGGTTCATGCGGTTGACGATGTGTCCTTTCAGGTTCGCCGGGGCACGACCATGGGCATTGTCGGGGAAAGCGGCTCAGGCAAAACCACCACTGCCCTGGCCGTGATGCGGTTGACCCATATCACCGATGGCAGCATGTATCTTGGCGATACGGATCTGGTCGAATTGCAGGGTGAAGCCCTGCGTCAGGCCAGGGCCCGCATGCAGATTATATTTCAGGACCCCTATTCATCGCTGAACCCACGGGTGCGCGCCGGTGCCATTGTGCGTGAGCCTATGGATCTGATGAATATCGGTGCGCCGGGGGAACGCGATGGCCGGGTTGCTGAGCTGTTTAAAAAGGTCGGCCTGCGCCCCGAACAACAGGCGTTGTTTCCGCATCAGTTTTCCGGCGGTCAGCGTCAACGCATCGGCGTTGCCCGGGCCCTGTCGACGCAGCCGGAATTGGTCGTCTGTGACGAACCGGTCTCGGCCCTGGATGTCGCCATTCAGGCACAGATACTTAATTTGCTGCGCTCCTTGCAGGAAGAATTCGGCCTGACCTATCTGTTTATCTCGCATGACCTGGGCGTCGTGCAATATATGTGTGACGAGATCGCAGTGATGTACCTGGGTCAGATCGTGGAACAGGCGGATCGTATATCGCTATTTACCGAGCCCCTGCATCCCTATACCTGGGCCCTGCTATCGGCGGTGCCCTCGGCCGACCCTGCGGTGCGGGATCGGGCTGATCGGGTGCGCCTGATGGGCGATCCACCCAGCCCCATTGATCCACCGCCCGGATGCCGTTTTGCCGGCCGCTGCCCCTTTGCCGAGGCGCGCTGCACGGCGGAGACACCATCTCTGCGTCCCATTCGCGACGGCCATGCTGTGGCCTGCCACCTGGTCACTGACGACGGCGTGCCGCCCCAACGCCAAAGTTAATTGGGCGTTTGATTTTCTAAGGAGTTCACGATGAAACTGGTTCTGGCCACAATGCGGCATGAGACCAACACTTTTTCCCCCTTGCCCACACCCCTGGCTGCGTTCGGGCCGAAATCCGGTGACCGGGCCATTGCATTGTATCGGGACACCAACAATCCCATCGCGGCCTATATTGATATTGCAGAGCGTGAAGGGGCTGAATATGTCGTGCCCTTGATCGGCAACGCTTCACCCAGCGGCGCCGTGAACCAGGCGGCCTTCGATGAGATGTCCGACAGTATTTGCGCTGCCGTGAAAGCAGGCTGCGACGGTGTCATGCTGGATCTACATGGTGCCATGGTGACGGAAGACCGCGACGACGGGGAAGGGGAATTGCTGCGCCGCATTCGTGCCATCGCACCTGACATGCCCATCGCCGTCGCGCTGGATTTTCACACCAATCTATCCGCTGTGATGATCGCCAATTCCACCGTGATTACCGGCTATTGTACCTATCCCCATATTGATATGGCGGAAACCGGGCAGCGCGCCGGGGATACGCTGATCCGTGCCATGCGGGGAGAGGTGAAGCCTGTGATGTTATGGCATTCCCTGCCCATGCTAACCCACATGCTGCGCCAAACACCCTTGGATCAGCCTATGAAGGATATCATGAACCGGGCCATGCGGGCGGAAGCTGCGGGCGAAGTCCTCAACGCCTCTATCTTCGGCGGCTTCCCCCTGGCGGATATTCCCCACGTCGGCCTTGGTGCCGTGGTGGTGGGTGATGGCGATGCCAAAGGCGCGGGCGCATTGCTGGACGAGTTGATGGAGCAGGCCTGGGAACGCCGGGCGGATTTTGTCTTTGAGATAGAACCGGTGGAGACCTCGTTGCAGCGGGCTATGGAACTTGATGATGGCCCGGTGATCCTGGTTGATCATGGCGACAATTGCGGTGCCGGCGGCCCGCAGGACAATATGGATGTGTTGGAGGAAGTGCTGCGTCTGGGACTGGATGATGTCGCCGCGGGCCCAATTTGGGATCCCGAAAGTGTGGCCCGGATGATGGACGCGGGTGTCGGCGCGGAGGTCACCCTGCAACTGGGCGGTAAAACCGACAGCCCGGCCATGGAACTGGCGGGCCGGCCCATAGAAGTATCTGGCACAGTGCGCTGTATCACCGATGGCCGTTTTGTCGTGACCGGGCCCATGGCCACGGGCAGTCCCATGAACATGGGGCGTACGGCTGTGCTGCGTGCAGGCAGCGTTGACATTGTTGTATCCGAACGGCGGCATGAACCCTTTGATACGGGCTGTTTCACCCATGCGGGCATTGATCCCGCTACAAAGCACTATGTCCTGATCAAATCGCGGCAGCACTTCCGGGCCGGCTTTGGTCCGATCGCCAAGCACGTGGTGCTGGTGGCGGGCCCCGGCGTTTGCAGTTCCGATTATGAAGCCTTCCCCTTCAAGAACCTGCGCCGGCCCATCTATCCGCTGGATCCGGATGCCTCCCGAAACGCTTAGAGCAATTTTCAATTGATTGGTTCAATTGCTCGATTCTTAAGGGTCTGAGCATGTTCAAAAAACATGCTCTATGCTTCAACCAGAACAGCACGGCGATGACCGCCCGTTAGACGATAGGCCAACAGGATCAATAGATTGATGGTGCCCACAATGGCGGCGAAGCTGAACGAAGTCGTGTAGCCGCCTGTCAAATCGTACAGATAGCCGCCCATAAACGCACCAGTCCCCATGCCGACCCAAGCGAAGAACGAGACGATGGACCAGCAACGGGCGCTGACCTCTGCCGGGACCTGAACGTTAACGCAGATGACCGCGCTGGCCATCACACCGGAATAGACAAAGCCAAAAATTACCGCCAGCAGATAGATACCCCACAAGGTTTCAACATAGGGGAACCAGGCGACCAGGACTGTCTGGCCAAATGCCATGAAGGCATAGGTTGGCACGACGCCGAACAGGTCGCAGGCCTTACCGGCTGCCAGCCGCCCTATAACGCCCGATAGCATCAATGCGGCCAGCGCCGTGGCAGCCACTTCCGGGTTGAAACCACGGTCGGTCAGCATCGGCACCAAATGCACGATGACCACGGACATACAGGAACAACAGAATAATACGGCCATGGAAAACCAAAAGACAGTATGTCGCCCCTCTCCCAAGCTCCAGGCGTTGACGTTGCCGGCATGTTCACCTGTGCGCACGGCGGCAAGGCGGGCTCGTTTGGCAGGTGGATCACGGGTCAGTGCCGCCACAGCCAGGCCCAGGATCAAATAGCCGATGCCAAGGATCATGTAAGCGTCCTGCCAGCCATAGCTGGAAATCAGGACACGGGCGATGAGGGGCACCACAGCCTGTCCGAAGGCGCCGCCCGCCAGGCCGACACCAAGGGCAAGGCCTTTGTTCTTGGCAAACCATTGACCAATATTGGACCATAGGGAACTTTGCAAGGTGCCATGGCCTAGACTGCCGAACAGGAAATAGAACAGATAGAACTGCCATTGGCTGGTTGTCTGGCTTAACAACAACATAGCGCTCGCCAGGCCGATGGCGGCCAGCATGGTAAAGCGCACGGTAGGGTAACGGTCCGCCAGAAAACCCCAAAAAATGCCGAACAGGGCCGCCGACAGGGCCGCAGTTGTGTAACCAAAGGCAATGCTGCCCCGGGACCAACCAAACTCCGCCGCGATGGGCTTTAGGAAAACACCCACGGCGGCAAGGCCGCCAAAACTCATCGCCATCAAGGTAAAGCCGACAAACACCATAACCCAGCCATAGTGGGCCTTGCTGCCTTGGGCCTTGCTGCCTTGGGCCTTGCCGCCTTGGTCCTTGCCGCCGTGGTCCGGGCTGGTCTGCGTTTTCTGCCTCAAATCTCAACTCCTGCGCTACTATTCCGGTGATCCTAGCATGTCTGCACATACGACCTCTACCGGCTTGCCTTCTCGCCCTGGGCGCGGTAATCGCAGGGCAGGGTATTTTATTAGGATGGAGATCAAACATGCCACTTTCCCAAGCCATGGAACGGGAACAAATTCATAACCGGACAATTTCCATCACCGCCTATCAACGCACCGACGGCCTTGTCGATGTGGAGGGGCATATTCTGGATATTAAACCATTCTCTCACCACCTTCTCGACAGCCATCGTGCAGCCGGCGAACCGGTGCATGACTTGTGGCTGCGCCTGACCGTCGATCAAGGCATGGTCGTACAATCGGCCGAGGCGAAGCTGGATGTGGGCGCGCATGGCATCTGCCATCTGGTGGCGCCGAATTTCAAGGCCTTGGCGGGCTTGAAGATTGGGCCGGGCTGGAACCGCATGGTTCGGGAACGGGTTGGCCATGGCAAGGGTTGCACCCATCTGGTGGAGATGCTGGCGCAGATGGCCACCACCGCCATGCAGGCAATGTGGACGGAGCGGGCCCCTGCCGGCGCGGCGCGGGAGGCGGCAGCGGATGCCACGCCCAAACGCCTGCCTGATGGCATGAAGAACACCTGCTTTACCTATAACGATGATAGTGAATTCGTGCGGAAATATTTCCCCGATGATTATCGGGCGGCGGAATAGCGATCATGGACAGGGGGGAGGGGACGGACCGCACGGATGCGGAAATTTACGCGACACCAACAGCCGCTGATTTGGCTGCGATGCCGACTGTCTATCGGGATGATTTGTTCAAGGACATGGTGGTTCTAGTCTCCGGCGGGGCAGGGGGGATCGGCCTGGCGACCTCGGTGCTGTTTGGCCGCCTGGGCGCGACCCTTGTGTCGTGTAGCCGGGACGAAACCAAAATGGCGGAATTCGAAGCTGCCATGGCGTCTCTGGAAATTCCGTGTTTTACCAAGGTCATGACCATTCGCGATGCCGATCAGGTCGATGATCTGATGGCTTCGGTCTGGGAGCGTTATGGCCGTTTGGATGTTCTGGTCAACAATGCGGGCGGGCAGTTCGCCGCCCCGGCCATGGATATCAGCCCGAACGGCTGGCGCACGGTGGTGGATACCAATCTAAACGGATCGTGGTTCATGATGCAGGCCGCGGCACACCGCTGGCGGGACAACAAACAGCCTGGCTGTGTGGTCAATATTGCTGCCGTGCTGGGAATGTTGACGTCATCCATCCCACATTCATTGGCCGCCCGCGCTGGTGTCATCCACCTGACCAAGGGGCTGTGCGTGGAATGGGCCCCTTATGATATTCGCCTCAATTCCATTGCCGTTGGGGTCATCGCCTCCCCCGGTTTGACCCATTATCCCGACGCTGCCAAGCCCAGCTTTGACCACAACGTGGTGCGACGCTTGGGCTCTGTTCAGGATATTGCCCAGGCAGCGGTCTATCTGGCCGGGCCGACGGGGGAATTTATCAACGGCACGGTTCTGACCGTGGATGGCGGGGCCGAGGTGTGGGGCGAATATTGGCCCCTGGGCCGTCCCGATCATTTCCGCGTTGATTATTAGGCCATGGGCGGCGTAGCTTAATAGCAATAAGAAATTTGGGAAGGATCATGATCATGAGTGGAGAGGGCAAAGTTGCCATTGTAACGGGGGCTGGATCCGGTGTTGGCCGTGGTGCCGCTGTGGCGCTGTTGGCGGAAGGCTATTCGGTCGCGCTCGCCGGCCGGCGGGCCGATGCCTTGGAAGAGTCCATCGCCGAAGCCGGAACGGATGCTGTCCGCGCCATTGCCGTGCCCACCGATGTCTCTGACCCCGCATCGGTTGCTGCCTTGTTTGAGGCAACGACGAAGGCTTTTGGCCGCCTGGATTTGCTGTTCAATAACGCTGGTGCCGGTGCGCCTGCGGTGAACATCGAGGATCTGCCGTTCGAACAATGGCAGATGGTTGTCAACGTCAACCTGACCGGCGTATTCCTTTGCACCCAGGCCGCCTTCAAAGTGATGAAGGCCCAGGACCCCATGGGTGGGCGCATTATCAACAATGGTTCCATTTCGGCCCATACGCCACGGCCAAATTCATCACCCTATACCTCCACCAAGCACGCCGTGACCGGATTGACCAAGTGCACATCCCTGGATGGCCGTAAGTATGATATCGCCTGCGGGCAACTGGATATCGGCAATGCCCTGACGCCTATGGCGGCCCGTATGGCCGATGGTGTGCCGCAGGCGGATGGCTCGGTGAAGCCGGAGCCGTTGATGGATGTGGACAATGTTTCCAGCGCCGTGGTTTACATGGCCAGTTTGCCGCCCGACGCCAATGTGCAATTCCTCACCGTGATGGCCACTAAAATGCCATTTGTTGGCCGTGGCTGATGGTAAGGTTGCCGCACTTTGGGGCCGCTACGCTCGCCGCGTCAGATGCTGGCGGCGCAAACCTATGACGGCCACCAATCCCTGCACGATGATGCCCAGGCACAAGGTCTTGGCTTTAAAGCCGCGCCCATAGAAGGGCCGACGCATTTCAGCCAATTCGTGCCGTTGCTGCAAGATCTTTGGGTTATACCACCTTGCAATGATAGGGACCCATAGAGATCATCTCAGCAGTCCCTCGGGTAGGAGTGATGGTGCAGTCGATGTGGGATATCGTCAAGCCTTCACGACGCCCTCCGAGGGGCTGCTGAGATGACCCGAAGGGCGCATTTTGGGAGCTTTCGGATGGCGTCACGCGCACCTAACGATACACCGCATCGCGTCGGCGCACGCTCCTACCCGAAAACTCCCAATATGCGTCTCTAGGGGTCCCTATCATTGCAAGGTGGTATTATGCCTGGTTCGAGACCGGCTGCCTGTCGGCCCATTTCCGCACGATGGTGGTGGAGGGGGAGGAAGTCCGCGCATTTGTTGAACCCAGCAGCGCGGATGATGGCTTGGTGCGCATAGGTGCCGATAAGACGGATGGCGGGGAGGTCCTTCGTGGTACCGCGTCTGTTGGCGGGGCGGGGGAGACGGAGTTGGAACGCCGTCTGGCGGGCCTGCGCCCGGCGGATAACCTCGTGATCCTCGAACATCTATCCGTTGGCCAAAAAGGTGCGGTGCCCGAAATGGTGCGCATGGATTTGGATCAGCATATGGGTGATCTCTATCCGTTTTCCCTGGCCGAAAAACTTGCAGTCATCACCGAAAACTCACCCTGGTACAGCGGTCCTTCACCCTGGGGCGGGGCCATTATTCCGTTGGAGATGGTCACGGTCCTGGCGCAATACACATCCCACAGTGCTGGGATGCAGGGCAAGGGCCCGGCCATTGGCCTATTCGCCGATCTGGAAATCCGAATGCTCAAGGGCCCTCTGATGGTGGGGCGGGACTATTTGATAAAGCGGGAGATCGTTGCGCTGTCGGAAAGCCGACGGACGGAATCATATTGGGTGCGCAGCCAGATCACCGACCCGGACACGGGTGATGTGCTGGCGGCGACGTTGCTGAACCATGCGGTGTTGAAGGCTTCGTATGCTGACTACGCAGATGAATACACGCGTTTGACAGCCGGTACCTAATCGACCACCTGCTCGTTCAAGGCTTCGATCACTGCCTCGCCGTCACGGCCATAGCGGGATTTGTTGCCCCGGCCCTGTTGTTCCAGATAGGCCCGGTTGAAAACGGCATAGGCCCCGCATTTGGTGCAATCCACGTCGTTGCCGTAACAGCAGAACGGCTTTTCGAATTGCCCGCCATCACCCATATAGAGGGGCAGGGTATCCCGGCGCAGGATACAATTTTCACCGTTTTCCCCGGTAGATTCCAGCGCGACATCGGATTTCATCATTTCCAACGTGGGGATGTGGGATTTGACCACGTGGGGGTATTGCTTCTTTAGGGCAATAACCCGGTCCAGCACCCTGTCCCGTTCCTTTAGGTCCTTCCAATCCAGACCCGTCTGATCGTTTTTGACAGGCACATAAAAGCTGAAGGCGACGCCATTAATGGGCCATTGGGAGACTTCCGTCAGAAATTCCTCCAGCCCCGGCGCATTCTGCCGGGTCACGGCCATTTGCAGCATGACCGTGGTGCCGTCTGTTGGGTCCCTATCGAACACCGCCTTTTTGACTTTATCAAAAACCCCTTCGCCCCTGATCGGATCGTTCAACTCCATTGGTCCATCCAGGGACACGGTGACCAGATGGCCGGGGACCGAAGGGATGCCATAGGTACCGTTGGTGACAATGGCGCTTTCGGGAAACAACTTGGTGGCCTCCAAGACCATGTCCTTGCGGATCATGGGCTCGCCACCCATGAACAGCATGGAGCGGATGCCGTGTTTGTCCCGCAGGATTTTCAGTTGATGCAGCATGGTGGCATCGTTCATCTTGTCGCGGGGTGCCTGTGGGTTGTTAGCCCGAAAGACGAAGCAGTGGCGGCAATCCAGGTTGCAGACGTTGGTAACGTTGACCAAAGCGTGGGGGTATTGATCGGTGCCGAAATCCGTTGGATCCGTTAGTTGTGTCTGATCTGCCATCCTAGTCTATATCCCAATCACTACGCTTGTTGATCAAGACGTAGCATGGTTGGTGACGGCCCGGCTTTGACCTATGTCAGATACGAAAGAGCCCCCACGCTGCCAGGGGAGGGACGGGCGTGGGGGCTCTGGAAAATTTCGAAACAGGGGAATTTCGAAATCTTTATGGAACTATGGTCTAGCGGCGATCCCGCCCAGTCTTGACGCGGCCACCGCGGCCTACGCGTTCGACCTCAACTTCTTCCGTAACTTTGGAGACGACCGCCGCCCGGGCATTGGTATTCTGGACAGGCGCGGCAATTTTCTTGGACTGATTGCCTTTTGATTTCAGGAACGCAGTACCGGTCTTGCCGGAGCTCATGAAAAACCAGGCGCGAGACAGGGCCAGGTTCCGTTCAACCATGCGACCGTCGCGGAAGGCGGCAGCCAGGGCGTATTGTGCGCTGGCATCACCTTGTTCAGCTGCCTGACGCCACCATTTAATCATGCGATCAAAATCGCGCGGTACGCCGGCACCTTGCATATACAAATTGCCCAGCCAAAATTGCGCACTCCGGTGGCCGCGATCAGCGGCTTGTTTCAACCAATAAGCTGCTTCGGCCAGGTCTTCCCTGTTGCCGCGAACCGTGGCCAACAGAACGGCCAATTCGTGCTGTGCGTTTATATTGCCCCGTTCGGCAAGAACGCGGACTGTGGCCAGATGGCTCGTGGGGGCCAGATCTTCCTGATCCAAAGAGGCCAGAACTTCCAGAGCGACATCGGCGCGGGCCAGGGCGATTTCCGCCCTTGCGGTACCGATTACATTCAGACTTAAAACAACAGCGGTCACGCAGGCCAGGATTACGTGGCTCAGGCATGACGCAGACACAGTATCGCTGCGGGAGAGAGAACAGGTTTTGGCGCTAAATATTGCCGTAAACATCGCGTAGCCCTTTTCGGTAACCCCGCTATCCGCTCGCCAAATGAATGTCTGGCCAGACGGACCGGTGGTTTTGCGTCCCGCCGTTTCCGACGGTTTGCCATTTCGTGGTCGCTTACCGCATAACGCGGTGTTTGATCAATGTAGCTATCGGATATTAACAAGGCCTTAATGGAATAGGTTGATCGGGTTAATTTTTGTCCAAAAGTAAAATTATTTTCTGTTTCGGCCCACTTTTCTGTGCCTGACGGGGTGCTCATTTTGGTTAATTGAGCTGAAATCACCGATTTTTTTCGCTATAGGCGAGATACAGGCCGGCACCAATGATGACGCTGGCACCTAACAGGGTCGCGCCGCCGGGCATATGGCTGAATACGATAGCCCCAACCACTGTTGCACCCAATAATTCGGTGTAGTTGAAAGGCGCGATGATGGATGCGGGTGCCAGGGCGTAGGCTTTGATGATGCAATAATGGCGGATGCCCCCAACCAGTCCAAGCAGTAAAAATGCCAACCAATCGAACTGTGTCGGGGAGATGGAAAAATCAAATTGGCTGGGGATAAAGGGTGTCGTGGCCATGAGGGCGACGGCGTAGGTATAGATAGAGGTGGTTTCCGCACTGTCGTGACTGGCCACCTGGCGGCTGAGAATTTGGACGACGGACCAACAGGCAGCCGCCAGCAGCAGCCATAGGGCAGCCGGCGGCAATGCCGCGCCAGTGCCGGGCTGTAAAACGATGACGACACCAAGAAACCCCAGGCCCACGGCCAGCCAACGGGCACCGTTCACCCGCTCGCCCAGGAACATGGCGGAAAGGGCGACGACAATGATCGGTGCGGTGAAACCAATGACATGGGTGGTGACAAGGGGCACCTCCCTGATGCCCAATATGAAAGACATTGTCGAGATGAATAAGAGGCCCGAACGCAGCAATTGCAGCCCCGGTTTGCGGGGCCGCAATATCCGCCAGCCATGGCGTGGGATCAGCAGCGCCATCATCCAGAACGTCTGACCTATCGCACGGACCCAGACGATTTCCAGCACGCCATAGCTGTGCCCAAGATGTTTGATGGAGGCGGAGACCATGGGCACAAGTATCATGGCTGACATGACGACATAAAAGATGCCGCGCGGCGTTGATTGTTGCTCCATTATATAATTCGGCCGCGTATTCGGCTGGTTCAATCAGGCGGCCCTACCAGATCGGCGATGGCGTCGGCCCAGGCTTCCGGTTCGAAGCCGCGGGAACCGGCCACAGTCTTGAAACGGACGATGCCCTGGCCGTCGATTACATACAGCCTCTCGGGCAGGGCGTTATAAAGCTTGTCCGCCTGATCCGTCATATCGTCCAGTAGCATGGGCATGGCCATGTTCAGGCGAAGGGCGCAGACTTCGGCAATATCGGCCCGTTCTTCAATGGTGTTCGGTGTATTCAGGATGATGTCGTCATCCAGGTTATGTTGCACCTGCCAGCCGTCATCAGGGTGGGCTTCCTGGATATAGACGCAATAGAAATCCATCCGGTCGTTGAACTGTGTCGCAATTTCGTTCAGCCGCACGGACTGAATTCTGAAGGGCGGTCAGGTGTAGGAGCCGAAGATCAGGCCCACGGGCCGGCCGCCGGCGTCGGCAAAGCGCGACGACAGGCTGATCATCTCGCCCGTACGTTTGCCGCTCGGCGTCAGTAATTCCAGGCTGAAGTCCGGTGCGGCATCACCCACATCAGGCGCCGCCTCCTCGCGCGCCAGGCGTTCCGAGCGCATGGCGTTATATTGCGCCGGCGTCATGAGCATTTTGGCCCAGGCCTCGGGCGGGATCTCGCGCCAATCCGCCGGATAACTGATCTCTGCCATTATGTCCTCCCTCAATTATTTCCCGATTCTACGTCGAAACGGGTGAGGGAGCTACAGCAGTGATTTATCCGTCGAACAGGCTGAGGATCCTGGCGGGGCTTGAATTGGCTATGCCTAGGCTGATAGCGCCCAAAGCCTGTTTGATCTCGCTCGATTTCAGGGCAGCACTATCGGCGGCCAAATCGGCATCGACTAAGTTGCCAACACCAGCGGCAATCGTATCGTTTTGCACGCCCAGATACTCGTTGTGGGTCTCAATCCGGTTGGCGGAACTACCCAGATTTGCCAACTTGCCGGATGCATCGGTGATGGCCGCATCCAGTGCCGTTAACGCCGATGCGGCGTTCCCCGCATTATCCAGGGTTTGGCCGCCCAAGCCGAGGCCGCCACTGGACAGATCCTGGGCCGCGACTTTGATCGTTGCGCCGCTGTCATCGCTTAATACGTTCTGGTCCGAGGCACCGGCTGCGATCAGGTTGCTGCCCGCAAAAGACGCGCTGTCGTTAATGGTGGTGACCTGCTCCCGCAAGGAATTGAAGGCGGAATTCAGGGCATCACGGGATGACTGATCCAACCCTTCTTGGCTGGCCTGGACTGCCAGGCCTTTCAATTCCACCAGGATATCGGCCGTCGCTTCCCCGGCCGCAAGGGCCACATCAACAGTGGCGGAGGCCCGGGACAGACCATCACGGACGGCATCTGTGCCCGCGTAGGTGGACAGCAATTCCTGGGCAATGGCCAGCGTGGCGGCATCATCCTTCGGGCTGTTGACCTTTTTGCCGGTCGAAATATGGTTTTGAATTTTGTTCAGATTGTTGTTGGTATCTGAAAATTTCTGCAACGCGGTGGCCGCGCTGCTGTTCGTATTGATGGATAAAGCCATCTTATGCGTCTCCTCCTGAGATAACTCCGCTATCCTTTGACCTGCATCATACTGATGTTTTTCTGGGTCAGTTAGGACCGGTAGTTTTGCGTCCCGCCGTTACCGACGGTTTGCCATTTCTTGGTTCGCACCCCTGAATACTACAAGGGACGGTAACGCTATCCGGGATATGTTAAGAAAAGGTTAATGTTCTGAATTATGGCAAAGGCTGATAATCGGGAGATTTCATCGCCCGTGGGTGCGATGGGGCTATATCCCTGGGGACACTGGCGCTACACTGGAGGGCAAAATAAGTGGAAGAGGCGGGGGCTATGACAGCACCGAATTTTAAAGTGGCGGATCATCCCTTGATCCAACATAAACTGACCTTGTTGCGTCGCAAGGAGACGTCGACGGCTGAATTCCGTCAGTTGCTGGGGGAGATCGCGTTGTTGCTGGCGTTTGAGGCGACCCGGGATCTGCCCCTTACCAAAGTGGACATTGAGACCCCGTTGGAGACCATGTCTGCCCCTGTATTGGATGGCAAAAAACTTTGTCTGGTCTCTATCCTGCGGGCTGGCAACGGTCTGCTTGAAGGCATGCTGGATTTGATCCCGTCGGCCCGGGTTGGCCATATCGGCATGTACCGCGACCATGATACGTTGGAGCCGGTGGAATATTACCTCAAGCTGCCCCATTCCATCGGCGAACGTCAGGTGATCGTGGTGGATCCCATGCTGGCCACCGGCAATTCCGCCGCCGCCGCCGTCACCCGCCTGAAGGAGGCGGGGGCCAGACGCATGAAATTCGTGGCGTTGGTCGCAGCACCCGAAGGCATAGCAACCTTTTCCGATGCGCACCCCGACGTACCTATTCTCACGGCTGCCGTCGACCGGCAGTTAAGCGATATCGGCTATATTCTGCCCGGCCTCGGCGATGCTGGTGACCGGCTTTATGGTACAAAATAGTATGCCAAGCGAGATGCCAATAATATGATTGAGGCCGAAACACCCATACTGCCTAACCCGGTGGGCGAGGCGCGTACGCATAATTCCGTCGCGCCTGAGCAAGTGACTGCGGATGTCGCCAATCTGCTGGATGTCCTGGCCAATGGCGGCGTCGCCATCGCGCCCCTTGATGTGGCCTATGCTATACTGGCTGCCACGCCACAGGGGATCAGGCGCATTTTTGACGCTAAGCAACGCAGCTATGAAAAACCCTCTGGCATGTTCGGCAACTACATGATGTCTGCCGCCCTGCATCTCTTGGAAGATGAGAAACATGCCATGGTGGCCGAAATGGTCGAACAGGTCGGCCTGCCGTTTTCCGTGGTCGCGCCTTTTCGCGAGGATCATGCTTTTTTGGCAAATGTCGATCCCTTTGTCCTGGCATCTTCGTCCAAGGCCGGCACCCTGGATATGCTTTTGAACGCCGGGCCCATGCATAACGAGATTGCCCGGCAGGCCTGGGCGCGGAATATGCCGGTTTTTGGATCGTCGGCCAATCTATCCCTGACGGGCAGTAAATATCGGTTGGCGGAGATTGATGAGGCGGTGCGCGAAGCCGCCGATGTCTCGTTTGACTACGGCCTGTCGCAATATGCTAACCATCAGGGCCGATCCTCGACTATCATAGATTTTCGGGACTTTTCAGTGATCCGGGTCGGGGTGCAGTTCGAAAAATTGCGCCAGGCCTTCAAGGATCGCTTTGATGTCAGCTTGCAAAGCTGAAATGTATCGACATGTATCGAAAATGCGAAGGAAGGGCCTGCGGTGGATAGTCGGTCAGTAATTTTTCTACAGGTGATGGCCGCCATCGCCATAGTCGGTGTTCTGGCATTTTTGGTCTTTCTGATTGGCCGGGCTTTGTCCCAATCTAAAGCCGGCCCGTCTGGGGTAAGCGTGTCCGGTGCCAACCGCTGGTACCAATACCTACTTGCCGCCGCATTGTTGCTGGTGGTGATGATCGTCGGTATCTGGCAGTTTTCCACCGACGGCTTGTTGGGTCAGGCGGTGGACTGGCGGGCCGACGGCAGGGCGACCACATTCTTTGTCATCATGTTGGTGGTCGGTGGCCTGGGTCTGATTGGCTTTTTGATCTATTTGATCGCACAACGCGCCGGCCACACGAATCTTGGCCCCGCCGGTGCCTCAATCACCGCCTTCGGTGCGCCCGGCACAGCTGTTGAGGCGGCGGCAACGCCAGACAGCCAACCAACGCCTGCGGGCTTGCGGGTGCTGGGTTTGCTGGCTCTGCTCTTTGTCTTTCTTTTGTTGAATTGGATCTATCTGGACGATGGCACGCAATATTCCCTGGTCCTGCGATTGATCTACCCTGCTTCCCTCGCCGTTGCCCTGGTGCTGCTGTTCGACAAGGCTTCCCGTAGTTGGAATATCAAGGACACCTCTGACAATGTGCGGGAATGGCTGTTGTGTGATGCCATGACGTTTTTGTTGATCCTTGGTTTTGTCAACTTGTTGGAAGTCAGTGCTGTGGCAGGGGGCAAGGATGGTTCTGTTGAAACCTACAATTCCATGTTCTGGGATGCGTTGTACGTGGCGCTGTTCTTCCTGGTGTTCTGGATTTTGGACAGAACCCTGACCAGACTGCGCTTCCTGCTGGCGCATGCCTATTTCGTCGCCTTGCCGATCCTGTTGTTGATCTGGCGTGCGGTACAAGGTGTCACAATTCCAGCCGAAATTTCCTGGTGGAGCACGATTTGGCCATTCTTCTTTTTAGCTATTATAGGTTTTGTGTTGGAGGTTATTGTCATGCTGATCCAGGGGAGCGAAGGCAAACAGAGCCTGGGTGCGGTCAAGGACGCTATCTTTGTGGCCGTCTATGGCATCCTGTTAATTATAGCCGTGCCGGAGACTGACGTATGAGCAATTCAGAGTTAGCACTTATGGACATCGCCACCCTGGCCCCGCGCATCGAAAGCGGAGAGGTCTCGCCGGTCGCGGTGATGGAAAGCCAGCTGGCCCGGATCAATGCCCTGAACCCGGGTCTGAACGCCTATATCTCCCTCTACCCCGATGCCGCCCTGGCCGCAGCGAAAGAGGCGGAGGCAGAGATCGCCGCCGGCAAATATCGCGGCCCCCTGCACGGTATCCCCATGGCGGTAAAGGATCTGTTCCAGGTTGCGGGGATGGAGCG
Organism: Rhodospirillaceae bacterium; assembly: GCA_018660265.1. Lineage (GTDB taxonomy): Bacteria > Pseudomonadota > Alphaproteobacteria. Next base: position 122,487 of record JABJKS010000031.1, read on the forward strand.
GACCTGCGGTTCGAAAATCCTATCGGAAGGGATCGCCAACAGCGATGCGACCTCCGTCGCCCGGCTGCGGGATGCCGGTGCGATCATGTTGGGTATGTTGAACTTGCACGAATTCGCCTTTGGTCCCACGGGGATCAACCCACATGTGGGCACGGCGCGGAACCCATGGAACCTGGAAAGGGTTTCGGGTGGTTCATCATCTGGTTCAGGTTGCGCCACCGCTGCCTCCCTGGCCATGGCGACATTGGGCAGCGACACGGGCGGTTCCATCCGTATTCCGGCCTCTCTTTGTGGCGTTGTGGGCCTGAAACAAACTTATGGCCTGGCCTCCCGCGCGGGCATTTATCCGTTGTGCGAAAGCCTGGATCACGGCGGGCCGCTGACGCGCACAGTGCGGGATGCGGCCCTGGTTCTGGCCGCCATCGCCGGGTCTGATCCGGCTGATCCCTCGACGGCGCATGCGCGGGTGGGAGATTACACCTCTTTATTGGGCAAGCCGCTCAACGGTCTGCGTATCGGCGTGCCCCGGGATTTCTATTTTGACCGCCTGCATGCGGAGGTGGAAGCGGCAGTGCAGGCAGCATTGTCCGTGTTAAGCGATCTTGGGGCCGAGGTGGAAGAAGTTATCCTGCCGTTTAACCGGGAAGCCATCGATGGTTGGTCCACAATGGCCATGGCGGAGGCCCATACGGTTCATGACGGCCATTTGCGGGATCATGCCGATGATCTGTCGCCGGACGTAAACACCCGTTTGCGCCTGGGTGAGGGGTTAAGCGCCACCAACTATATTCATTCCCGCCAGGCCCAAACAAAAGTCCAACAGGAAATGGCCGGTGTCCTCGCCCTAACGCCTATCCTGGCCATGCCGACGGCGGTGATCCCCTCCGTCCCCATCGATACGGGCACTGTGATGGTCGGGGACCGGGAGGTCGTGGGTTGGCGGGCCTTAGGTCAATTAACCCGGCTGGCCTGTTTTACGGGGCAACCGGCCATATCCATCCCCTGCGGCTTCACCGAAGATGGCCTGCCTATCGGTTTGCAATTGTTAGGTCCCTGGTTTGAAGAGCCATTATTGCTACAGGTCGCGGATGCCTTCGAACAAGCCACGGAATGGCACAAACGCCGGCCGGAATTATCGGTTTAGGTAGGGCCTTTCGTAAATATATTGAGGGCGTTAGAATGATACAAAGATCAAGCGTAAAAGGGGACGGCATATGAATGGGTGGCAATGGTTTTGGACCCTGGTGGGTTTCATTATCTATATCGTCGTCTTGATCTTTTTGTATTTTTACAAACCGTTTGAGGACCTGTTCAATCTGATCGTCAACGGGTTGAGCTATGAAAATGCCATCTTCTGGGCTGTGGTGATCGTCGGCATCGCCGGTTTTTGCGGTTATCATTATCGGGCCTATCACAGCCATATCGTCCAACAGCGCAGCGTGGAAAGCATGGTGTTGAGTTCCCTGCGCGGTTCCACCTTCATCGCCATATTACTCTCCGCCGGTGCGGCGTTGCAGTCGGTGCAGATCCTGTGCGTTTATCTGTTGGGCCCGGGCTATAGCCTGGATGAGGCGTTTGGCAAACGCCTCGCCGCCGTCGTCGCCCTGGTTATTCTGACCGGCGTTTTCAGCATCATATTCTGGCTGTTGAAAGTGATGCGCCCCGTGGGGCAGCGTCACAGTGCCTGAACTTGTGCATAAACTTGCGCCTAACACTGTGCCTGATTGATTTCTAAATTTGTGAGTGCCCAGCATGGATGACTTCGAGCATATCATTTACGAGGCCGTGGATGGCCGCGCCCGCATCACGTTGAACCGGCCCGGCAAGCGTAATGCGCTTTCCATTCCCCTGTTGGAAGAATTGCACGAGGCGTTGTGGGAGGCGGACAACGACAAGGATGTCCACAGCATTATCATTCGTGGCGCGGGGCCGTCATTCAGCGCCGGTTATGATCTGACGCCGGGGCTAAACAACCCGCCGTCGGGCGGGCGTCCGGGGCGTCGCTATCGCGAGGGGGGTATCTACGCCGACCCGACCATTGATGATGACATCTGGCGTCTGGAATATAGCCAGCGCCTGCGTATGGTCCTGTTCGATATGCACAAACCGGTCATTGCCCAGGTCCACGGCCATTGTCTGGCCGGCGGCACGGACATTGCCCTGTTGTGCGATATGGTGATCGCGGCGGACGATGCCACCATCGGCTTTCCCCCGGCGCGTGATCTGGGCTCGTTACCGAACCAGATGTGGATCTATCATTGTGGTCCGCAATGGGCCAAGCGGTTGGTGCTGACCGGGGATACCATCACCGGCGCGGAAGCGGTGGAGATCGGCCTGGTCATGAAGTCAGTACCGGGCGATATGCTGGAGGCAGAGGTTGAGGGCCTGGCCGATCGTATGGCGCAGATCGATCCGGATTTGTTGACCGCCAACAAACGCATCGTCAATGTGGGCCTGGAATTGATGGGTGCGCGCACCCTGCAGCGCATGGCGGCGGAAAACGACGCCAGGGCCCATCTGGCACCGGGCACCAGGTTCTTCCGTCAGGTCGCCAAGGATCAGGGCCTGAAGGCGGCCCTGGAAGGCCGGGATCAAAATTTCGGCGACGGTCGTGCCCGTGTCCGCGGACCAGAGGTGCGCGATGACAAGGGCAATTTGATCGACCCCTAGTTCATGTCTCTGACCATTGGCATTCTGGAGGCAGGCGCCGTGGCGGCGGAATTTGCCGCCCATCACACCTCCTTCACGGACTCTTTCCGCAACTTTCTGGCACCCAGCGGCAACGGGCCAAGCCTACGTCCCTATCATTGCTACGAGGGCGAATTCCCGCAGGCCGGGGATGCCTGCGACGGCTGGCTAATCACCGGCAGCGCGGCAAGCGTCTATGACGGAGACGAATGGATCGCCGAATTGGAAGCCTTCACCCGGACAGCGGCGGAGAGCAAACCGGTGGTTGGCATCTGTTTCGGCCATCAATTGGTGGCCCAGGCATTTGGCGGTACGGTGGCCAAGGCGTCTGGCTGGGGCATCGGCGTACATCGTCATGAATTGACGGCCTCGCCCGATTGGATGCAACCATCGCTGTCCGGTATATCCCTATTGGCCTCGCACCAGGATCAGGTGGTTACGCCGCCGCCGGGGGCTGAGGTTCTGGGCGGCAGCGATTTCTGTCCCATCGGTGTGATGACCGTTGGGCCCAATGTCCTGAGCATTCAGAACCACCCGGAAATGACCAAACCCTTTGCTGCCGACCTCTATCACTCCCGCCGCGACCGCATGGGCAGCGGTACGGTGGACACGGCCCTGGATAGTCTGGCCACGCCTACCGACGAAGCCGCCGTCGCCGCCTGGATCCTGAATTTTTTGAAGCATTGAACTTCAGCCTGCCACGGCGTTTTCATAATTAAACGTTAATCGACACAACCGATATTAAATTGCTGAAATTGCCTCAAGTTGGAAACTTATTGTACAATCCCAACAAACCATTGGCGGGAGTTATTGGCGGAAAATGAGTCTAGATGAGCGTCTGTAGAGTATCGAAGGACCGGTTGGCAAAGTTTGGCGAGCGGTTTTTAAGGCGTGCCGGGATTGTGCTGGCAGCGCTTTGGCTCGTGGTCCCGCAGATGACCCACGCTGGCGAGCATGCTGCGGTCTCCTCCCTCGACCTGACTGAAGCCGAGAAAGCGTTTATTGTCCGGCATCCAAAAATCAACATAGGCATCGATGCAGGATACGCGCCGTACAGCTTCCTGGATGCGGATGGCCAGTTCGTTGGCATGGCACTGGATTTTTTGGCCAGGATTGAAGCATCGACAGGGCTTGAGTTCGAGCCGGCACCCGGCTTGAGCTGGCCGCAGATCGTTCAGGGCGCGAAAGAGCGGAGCCTGGATGTTATTGCCACGGCGGTACGGACGCCGGAACGTGAGCGGTTTCTCAATTTTACGGAAAAATACATTCCTACGCCGCTGGTGATCACGGCGCGCAAGGGCGATCTGCGGATACTGGGCACCGCCGACCTGCCCGGCAAGACCGTCGCCTTGGTTAAAAAGTATTCTTCCTCACAAAGAGTGTTGCAGGAGCATCCCGGTATCATCCCGCGCTTTGTGAAGACACCTTTGGATGGTCTGCAGGCCGTGGCCACCGGGGCGGCCGACGCTTATGTCGGCGTATTGGGGGTGAACGCCTATTTGAGCCGAAAACACGGGCTTATAAATCTTTCGGTCGCCGCGCATTATGATTTGCGCAACAACGGCCAACGCTTTGGCGTGCGCAAGGACTGGCCGGAATTGGCCAGTATCCTGGATAAAGCCCTGCGCGCCATGGGCGAAGCGGAAAAGGCCCGCGTTATGCGGCGCTGGGTCTCGGCGGGGCAGGGAACCGCGCCGCATGGTACCGCCAAGGCTTTCCAGCTGAACGCCAAGGAACGGGCCTGGTTGGCCGAACGGAAGAATATTCGTATAGGCGCCAATTTGTCATGGCCACCGATTAGCTATCGCGATAAATCGGGGCACCACACGGGCATAGACGCGGGCTATATCAAGGCGCTCAACCGCCGTCTCAACGGACTATTGACGGTTGAATTGGGGTCTTGGGACCGCATTTACAATCGCCTCAAGGACAAGGAACTTGACGCCCTGATGGGCATAACGCCCCGCGCCAACCGGCAACCTTTTTTCGAGTTCACCGAACCCTATATAGAAGTGCCGCACGCCATTTTCGCGCCCGAAGCTGGTGTACGGTTCAACGGTATCGCGCAGCTCGCCGGCAAGTCCGTTGCCGTGGAAGCCGGTTTTTTCATTGCCGATGTCCTGCGTCAGCAGTTCCCTGACGTGACCGTTCAAACATTTAAATCAACCCGCGAGGCCCTTTACGCGGTGTCCCAAGGCGATGCCGACGCCTATATCGGCAATCGGGCGGTGGCGACCTATATCATCCAAGATGAACTGATTTCGAATTTGCTCGAACATGGCCGGATCGATGCGTCCTCATCAGTAAACGCGATTGGTGTGCGCAAGGATTGGCCGATTTTGCGCGATATCCTGCAAAAAGCACTCGACAGCATGCCGCCGAAGGAACGGCAACTAATTTCAAAGGATTGGGTGACGCTGGATAAATACCGTCGTGGCGCTTTTGAGTTGAGCCGTCGCGAACGTCAATGGCTGGCCGCTCATCCGGTTATCCGGGTCGCGGGCGACCGTGCTTTCTCGCCAATCGAATTCATTGGCCGTGACGGCGCCTTCAACGGTGTTGCAGTTGAATACCTGAAACGTGTGCAGGAATTGCTCGGCGTACGCTTTGAATTCGATCTGGAATCCAGTTGGCCGGTGGCGGTGGAAAAACTCAAACGCCGCGAGCTTGATATGTTCTCCGCCGTGGCGGCAACCGATACTCGGCAAAAATATGCCACCTTTACGGCGCCCTACCTGTCCCTGCCGGTGATGATTTTTACCCGCTCCGAATTCCCCTATGCTGGCAATCTTGCCGCCCTTGCCGGGCGCAAGGTGGCTTTGGTCAAGGGCTATGCCGCAACCGAACTTATCCGCGCCGGTGACTGGGATCTGCAACTGGTACCCGTGGCCGATGTGGCGGAGGGCTTGCAAAAACTACAGACAGGGGACGTCGATGCCTATGTCGGCAGTATCCTGGTTACCAATCATTATTTGCGGCAGGCGGGTCACACTAATCTGGTGGTCGGCGGGCAGACCCCCTATGTCCTCAATCTTGCGATGGCGGCGCGCAGCGATTGGCCGATCTTGGCGGGGGTTTTGGGGAAGGCGTTCAACCATATTTCTGAACGTGAACGGGCCGAAATTATCGGAAAGTGGATCGGATTGACGATAAAAACGCCGATCGACTATCGATTATTGTGGCAAGTGACGTCCGCCATCGGCGCGATTTTATTGCTGCTGGTGTTGTGGATCTGGCGCCAGCACAGACAAAGTCTTGGCCAGCGCCGGCAGATCCAGCATAATAATCAATTGCTGCGCGACGAAGTCGCCGACAGGACACAGGCGGTATTGGCTGCGGAAAAGGCCAGCCAAACGAAAAGCGAGTTGCTGGCGAATATTTCCCACGAACTGCGCACGCCGTTGAATGCCATTCTAGGTTTTAGTGACATCCTGAAAAGCAAAATGTTTGGGCCGCTGGGGTCGGAGCGTTATGACAGCTATGCAAACGATATTCACCTTAGCGGGCAATTTCTTTTGGCAATAATCGACAATTTATTGCGCCTGTCGACGATCCAGGCCGGCGAAAGGGAGTTTCGGAGCGAACCTGTGGCGTTGAATGACATCTTGCCCGAGTGTATCGGCAAAATCGAGATGGGGTCGCGGAACGGAAATATCGCCGTGCGCTGGGAGTTATCTGAACAGCTCCCCGAATTCCTTTCGGATAGGCAGGCCTTGTCCCAAATCATCAACAATATATTCGCCAACGCGGTGAAGTTCAGCCGCGCGGGCGGGACAATATCGATCCGGTCATGGAAAGACGGGGACCGGCTGGGTTTCACCATTGAAGATACCGGCATCGGCATTCCCCAAGATGAAATTCGATTGATCACCGATCCCTTTTACCGCGTCGGAGCCAATCCGCATATCGCCCAGGCGGAAGGTGCCGGACTGGGCCTTTCTGTCGTCAAGGCATTGGTGGACTCACTTGCGGGGAAACTGTCGATCGACAGCGAACCGGGCTCCGGTACGTCCGTTACCGTGTCGTTCCCGGCGACCGGGATCGATGTGCCGCGACGCACAAACCCAGATTAGCCGCGACATGCTTTAGCCGCCGGTAGGTGCTCCCGACGCGACGAAGGCCGCGGATGTCCCGCCATCGACTGGTATCCATGTGCCGGTCACATAGTTGGAAGCGGGTTGCAGCAGAAAACGAATGACAGCCACCACATCCGCTGGTTCCGCCACTCTGCCAAGGGGCGAGCGGCCGGAAGGTTTGTACGTCTTGCCGGGTTTCGCCAGCGCCGAGGCGATCATCGGGGTATCGACGGTGCCGGGTGCGACGGCGTTGACCAGGATATTGTCCTGGGCAAGCTCCACCGCCATCACCCTTACGAGGCGGGACAGCGCGGCCTTGCTGGCGGCATAGGCACCGCCGCCGATTTTTGGCCGTATGGCTGCGATGGAACCCAACATTACGACACGGCTGGGCATTTGGCTCGATGCCGCCTGCCGTAACAAAGGCAACGCAGCCTTAGTGCAAAGCCAGGCACCACGGGTATTGACGGCGAAGAGTTGATCAAAATCCTCAATCGCCATATCCATCAAAGGCCCCGTGCGGAGTATTCCCGCCGAACAGATCAAGGCATCGACGAAAGGTGCCTGTTGTGCGATTTCGCTGAACACGGAGGCGACGTTATCGGCGTCCCTGACATCGCAGGGCAGCAGGCGAAGCCTGTCTCCGCTTTGCAGTTCGGCATCGATTTCCCCCAGCGCGGATGCCGAAACATCCAGGGCGAAAACCTGCCAACCGTCGTCCAGCAATTGGCGGCAACACTGCCGCCCGATACCGGACGCTGCGCCAGTCACAACAGCAACGGATGTGCGGGTCACCTCAACCATGATCTCTCCTCGTCAAAAAAATGCGCTATCGGCAAACGCCAACCGCAAATTTGGCAACGCCATATTTACCGATGCGCCCCCGGTGCGCCGAGGCGGCCTGATGTGCTTAGGGCTGTGCGGGCGGCTGCGCCCCGGCTGTTGGCATGCAGGCCACCGTAGGGTCCGCGTTTGACGAATTCACCGTCGCCGGGGCGGCCCAGGTAATTGCCTTTGTCGATGATCACCCGACCGCGTGACAGCACTGTTTCGGTAAAGCCGCGCACCTTGGTGCCTTCATAGGCGTTGTAGTCGATGTTCATGTGATGGGTATGGGGGTTGTGGAGGGAGATAACCTCCTCCCGATCCGGATCGAAAATAACGATGTCGGCGTCACTGCCCACGGCGATGGTGCCTTTTTTCGGGAACAGGCCAAAGATTTTCGCGGGCGAGGTTGAGGTCAATTCCACAAATCGGTTCAGCGAGATGTTCCCGCCGTTGACGCCCTTGTGATAAATCAGGCTCATGCGGTTTTCCACACCGGGGCCGCCGTTGGGGATCTGGCTGAAGTTGTCTTTGCCGAGTTCTTTTTGATCGCGCATACAGAACGGGCAATGATCCGTCGAGATCACGTCGAGGGCTGAATTACGCAGCCCGCCCCACAGCTCATCCTGGTTCCATTTTTCCCTCAGGGGCGGCGTCAGCACATATTTCGCGCCGTCAAAGCCCGGCTCGTCATAACAATCCACATCCAACAGTAAATATTGCGGGCAGGTCTCCGCATGCGCCATGACACCACGGGCCTGGGCCATGCGCAATTGCTCCAACGCATCGAAGCAGGACAGATGCACCAGATAGACCGGGGACTGGGCCACTTCTGCAATGGCCAGGGCCCGATGCACGCCTTCTGCCTCCAGGCGGGTGGGGCGGGTCAGGGCGTGGTATTTGGGTTCGATGTGGCCCTCCGACAATGCGGTCTTGACCAGTTCATCAATGACGATGCCGTTTTCTGCGTGCATGCAGACCAGGGTGCCGTCCTCGCCGGCCTTGCGCATGGCGCGAAATATGGTGCCGTCGTCGGACAACAGAACGCCTGGATAGGCCATGAATAATTTATACGACGTCACGCCCTCGTCCGAGAGGCGGCGCATTTCGTGAATGCGCTCATCGGGCATATCCGTGATGACCATGTGAAAGCCATAGTCGATGGCGGTGCGCCCGGCGGCCTTTTCATGCCAGGCATCCAGGGCATCCAGGGTTGAGGTGCCTTTCATCTGTATGGCGAAATCAACAATGGTTGTCGTGCCGCCAAATGCCGCGGCCCGGGTACCGGTCTCGAACGTATCTGACGTGGTTGTGCCGCCGAAGGGCATTTCCAGGTGGGTGTGCGGGTCGACGCCGCCGGGTATCACCAGCTTGCCTGCGGCATCGATGACGTGGTCCGCATCGATCTCCAAATTTCTGCCAATCAGGGATACCGTATCGCCGCCGATGAAAATATCAGCGTAGTAATCATCCGCCGCCGTTACGATGCGACCGTTTTTTATGAGGACCGTCACCCTGAACTCCCTATCTTTATTGCAACACTTTAAGTTTGGTGGATTGCCAACCTAATGTATCATTAATCCTGCGTTGTGCCAGACTGTTCGAACGGGAACCTGGAACCGGATCTGGGCCCGAAACTAAATCTGGAATGACGAATAGATGAGGCGTGGATTTACCGCCAATAATCGTGCGATGATTGCCGCGCAATTGAAATGCATATGGGAGGCAAATAATGACCGTAAAAAAAAGCAATACTGATGCAGGTGGCGCATCGCTGAAGATGAGCCGTCGGAAATTCATGGGGACGGCGGCCAGCGTGGCTGCAGCAGGTAGCATCACCGGCTTCCCAAACATTGTGCAGGCGGCTGATCCCCTTCGGACCATCGGCCTGGGCGTTTCCATTATCAATGAAATTCAAGGCAAGGCGGCCAAGGATCTGGGCTTTAAGGTTCGCGGCCAGGCCTTGGGCTATGGTGCCCTGTTCGGCAAGACCCTGAACCAGAACGACCAGTATGACGTATCGGAATGTTATTTCGATATGTTCGATGTGATGATCCCATCGGGCGTGTTTCAGGCCATCGATACCCACCGGATCAAGGATTGGGATAAGGTTTCCGACCTGACCAAGACGGGCATGCTGACACCGGGAAGCACCGTTGGACAAGGCGATGCGCCGGTGCGCCAGATTTGGGTGGACAAGGATGGCAAACGAACAAATGGCCCCTCACGCTATATCTCTGGACTGCCGGGCTGGCATAACGCAGATAGCCTCGGCTACAACCCCGATGATACCGGCCGGTCCATCGACAGCTGGGCGGAATTGTTCAGCTCCGACTTCAAGGGCCGGGTTGCTTTGTTGAATGTTCCCCAAATTGGCGCCATGGATGCAGCCATGGGCATGGAAGCCCTGGGTTTGATTAAATTCGGCGACAAAGGCAATATGACCAAGATGGAAATCGATAAGTTGATCGAGTTCCTGATTGTCAAAAAGAAGGAAGGCCATTTCCGCGCCTTCTGGGAAACCTTTGGCCAGTCCGTCAACCTGATGGTCAGTGGCGAAGTTGCCCTGCAAAGCATGTGGTCACCGGCAGTGACGGCTGTGAATGCCGAGGGCGTACCCTGCGTTTATGCGTCACCAAAAGAAGGCATGCGCGGTTGGCACGGTGCCATCGCCATTTCGAAAAAGGCCACCGGTAAGCGCCTGGACCAGGCCTATGAATATTTGAATTGGTGGATTTCCGGCTGGGCCGGTGCCTTTGTGGCCCGTCAGGGTTATTACATGTCCACGGTGGAGAATACCAAAAAGCATCTGCCGGCGGAAGAATGGGACTTCTGGTATGAAGGTAAGCCTGCGGCCAAGGAACTGCCCGATCCGTTCGGCAGCCCGCTGATCAATAAAGGTCAGGTGCGTGATGGCGGCTCGTACGAGCAACGGTTTAAGAAGATCGCTGTTTGGAACTCCGTTATGACTGAAAATGATTATCTGGTGAAACGTTGGACGGAATTCCTGACCGCCTAGTCGGCCCCAGTCGGCCCCAGTCGGATCGTTGTTCAGATAATGGGAAATGTTCGTTCCTAAATTGGGGCGGACATGGAATAATGGAGGGGCCGGTGCGGCAGATGTCGTGCCGGCCTTTTTCATGTTTTAAGGTCACGAGCCAGCCGCGATAGCCTATGTCAGACGTTACTAAAACCCACCATACCGGCTTGATCGGCAGCCAGCCAAAACCCATCGATGCTCTGGGCCAGGCTAAGATCGCCCATACGGAGGAAGGTTTTCCGACCATCTGGTTGATTACGCCGGCAACGATCTGGCTAATCCTGTTTTTGGTCATTCCCCTGGTATCGATCATTGTCTTCAGTTTCTGGGAAAACACCCGCGAAGGCCTATCGCCAGCGTTCTCCTTTGAATTCTATGGGGAGTACTTCTACACCGAAGGCTTTTTTGACCCCGAAGCAGACCGTTTCCTACGCCCGTCGGTTTATATTCGTACTCTGGGGTCGACGGTCTATTTTACCCTGTTGACCATGCTGCTGTGCTTAATCGTCGGCTACCCCATCGCCTATTTCCTGGCGATGCAGGTGCAGGCCTTTAAATGGCAGCTGGCCCTGTTTTTATTGTGCATGGTGCCGTTCTGGACATCCTATCTGATCCGCGCCGTGGCCTGGTTGCCCATGTTGGGGCGACGCGGCCTGATCAATCAGGCGCTATTGGGCATGGGCATCGTGGATAAACCGGTCAGTTTTCTGTTCTATTCGGAATTCGGTTATACCCTGGCCCTGGTGCAAATCTATGTGGTGTTGGGTATCGGCCCCATATTCTTTTCCCTGGCCAAGATCGACAAAGCCATATTGGAAGCCGCCCTGGATATGGGGGCCACGCCGTTTCAGATATTTCGCGAGATTATTGGCCCGATGTCCCTGCCGGGGGTGGCCATTGGCATGATCTTCATATTCGTCATGATCATGGGTGAATTCGCCACTGCCGTGGTGGTCTATGGCGGCAAGACCTCTACCGCCGGGACGGTAATCCTGAACTATTACGGCATCGCAAACTATCCATTTGCCGCCGTGAATGCGTTGATGTTGATGTTGGCCATGGTGATCGGCATCATAATCATCCTGCGCGTCGTCGATATCCGAAAAGAGTTGTAGCATGGCCCGCTGGACACCGGAGCGTTGGCGAAAACTGCGGGTGAAAACCGGCTTTTCCATTTATTACGTGATCTTTCTTGTCTTCATCTATGGCCCCATGTTCGCCATGTTTGTCCTGTCATTCCAGGGCAGGCGGGGCGGCACGTCGTTCCCCATGCGGGGATACAGCCTTTATTGGTGGAACAAATTGCTGGAGCCTTCAACGGTTGGCGATATGCAGGGTGCCATGGGCCGCTCCATCATATTGGCCTTGATGGTTATGGTCATCACGGCCTTTTTCTCAACCATGCTGGCCATGGCCTTTCGCAAGTCGTTTTGGTTCTCCAACGTCTTATTCTACACGATCCTGACCGGCCTGATGGTGCCCGGCGTCCTGCTTAGTCTGGGTATGGCGATCCTGTTGCGGCAGTTAGGCCTGCCGCCTGCCTGGTATTCATCCGGCCTGGCGGTGCATGTGATCTGGGCCCTGCCGTTCGGCTATCTGGTCATGATGGCGGTCTTCAACCGTTTCGATTCCCGACTGGAGGAGGCGGCCCGCGATATGGGTGCGAATGAATGGACCGTGTTCAAGGAAATTACCCTGCCCTTGATTACACCCGGCGTTGTGGCCGCCGGTCTGTTCGGCTTTACGTTATCGTACGATGAATTTGCCCGTACGACCTTGTTGTCCGGGGCAGAAAATACCCTGCCCCTGGATATTAATTCCTCCATGACCCAGCGTATTCGCCCGACCCTGTTTGCGCTCGGTACGGCATCGACCATATTTTCCTTAATGATGATCTCAGTCTTTTTGGGGATCTACACGATCCTCTATCGAAGATCCCGTTAGCGAGCGCGCTAGCGTCACACCACGCTGTGTGGTGTCAATTTGGTGCCATCGTGAAAACGGCTGAAGCGAAAGGCGTCTAGCTCCAGGGAAGGCTTGCCATTCTGGATCAGTTCAGCAACCAGGCGGCCCACAATCGGCCCCATGCCAAAGCCGTGGCCGGAAAATCCCGTGGCCAGGATCAGACCGGCGGGTTGGTCGACTGCACCGATGGTCGGCAGCATATCGGGCGTCATGTCGATATAACCGGCCCAACTGCGCTCAACCGTTACATCCTTCGTTTCCGGCAGCAGACGGTGCAGGGTTTGCAGGGTTTCGTGCACAACCTTCATATTCGGGGCCGGATCCAGAATGCGATAGGTGGTCAACTCCCGCGCCAGGGCCGCTCTCGAGAAACTGCCCCGAAACAAGTCTAACGACAGACGGTTCAGGTGCAGCTTAATATCCCGGCGGTTGGAGGCAAAACTGCCCAAAAACGAGGGCAGGTTCAGGATGCTGTCGATGGTCAGGTCATGATCGGCGGAACGCTGGGCAATATTGAAAGAACCATCCCGGCGCTGGCGAAAGGCGACCCCGGTCCAGGTCGCCGTATGCGAAACAATGGGTCCGGGCGTTGTCCGCGCGACGGTGCCTTTGATCCACATTTGTGGCAGCTTCAAACCCAGGCCGCGCAACATTCGACCTGACCATGCGCCCGCCGCACAGACAACCACGGGCGTGCGGATGGTGCCATGTTCCGTCACGACGCCGGATACCGCACCGGCGGTTCTCTCCACCTCAAAGACGGCACAGTTGGTTAAAAATTCGGCACCTCGCCCCTCGGCAGCGCGGGCCAGGGCGGCGGTGACCTTGGTGGGCTCCGCCTGGCCATCGCTTTCCGTTAGAATGGCACCCTGGCAATCCAGGGCGTGGCCGGGGATCATGGCATCCAGTTCGCCGCGGCTGAGAATTTTTGCAGACAGGCCATAACCAGCCGCCAATTGCCGCCAGTCTTCCCAACCTGCGGCTTCTTCATCGTTGGCGAAGGTGACCATATTGCCTGCCGATAGCCACTCCAGATCGGCGTTTAATTCCCGCTCCAACCCAGCCCAGATCTTGTTGGCTTCCATCATCAGGGGGATTTCCGCCGGGTCGCGGCCCTGTTGGCGGACGAAGCCCCAATTGCGGCTGGATTGTTCCCCGGCGATCACGCCCTTTTCGCAGACCACCACCTTTGCGCCGCCTTTGGCCAGGTAATAGGCCGTCGCCGTACCTGCGATGCCGGCCCCAATGATGACAACGTCCGCGGTTCTGTCTGAAGATGCGCGCTTCGTTGGGGTCATGACAGATTACAGATCCAGATCTTCGGGTTTGCGCGCCTCTTCCAACAACATGCCGGAATCGGCTGTAAACGAAAGGGTTTCCATTTCCCCAATCTGATATGAGGTGTCGGACAATTTTCGATGCTGCTCCACATGCACGAAATGCCCAGGCTCTATTTCAAATACGTCCGTTTCCAGGGTGCCCAGGAATTCCGTCGCGACATAGCTGCCCCGCACCTTGTTGGCCATATCAGGATGATCGCCCGTATGCATCAAATCCGCACGAACGGAAAAATGGGCTTCCTGTCCAATGGGGACCTGGCGGATATACTCCGGCACACGGATGTAATAAAGCTGATCGTTGGCCTGAACAAAAACCATGGAACCGCTGCGGGACTGAATGACACCCTTGAACATATTGTTGTTGCCGATGAAGTCAGCGACAAAGCGATTGCGGGGGGTTTCGTGGATTTCCCGGCTGGTGCCGATTTGCTGCACCATGGCGTCACTCATGACGATGACCTTGTCCGCCATGGACATGGCTTCCTGTTGGGAATGGGTGACCATGATGAAGGTAATGCCGGTTTCCTGCTGGATCTTTTTCAGCTCCACCATCATGGTTTGCCGTAGATTGTAATCCAGGGCACCCAAGGGTTCGTCCAACAATAACACGGTGGGCTCTGAAATCAGGGCGCGGGCCAATGCCACACGTTGTTGCTGGCCGCCCGAAAGATCAGATGGCCGGCGCGTGGCCAGTTGATCCATGGCCACTGTCTCCAACATGTTCCAAACCTTCGCTGCGCGCTGGTCTTTGTCCATGCCGCGCATTTTCAGGCTGAATTCCACATTCTGAAAAACCGTGCGATGGGGAAACAAGGCAAAGCTTTGAAACATCATGGATGTATCGCGATGAGACGGCGGTAGGTCCGTGACATCCTTGCCGGAGATAAATATCCGGCCCGTCGTTGCCTCCTCCAACCCGCCGATCATGCGCAACAGAGTGGTCTTGCCGCAACCGGACGGGCCCAGCATGGAGACGAATTCGCCTTGTTCGATCTCCGCATTGAAGTCGATGACAGCCCGGGTATTGCCCGGAAATGTCTTGTCCACGTGCTCTATGACGACATCATATTCGGCCATGATCGTGTCCGTCTGTCAGCAGTTGGCCCGATAGGCTCAATCAGCCGTCTTTGCCATCGCCTGAATGATATTCCAGACACTTTCGAATGGAACTTCTTCAAAGCCGCCCCGACTGTTCAATTCCTTCATCAGGGTCAGGGTCTGGGTCAAGGTTTCATCGTCGCCTGCGGCCTCAACCAGTTTCTCCAAGGCATCCGGGAAATTCGCTTCCCGTGCCTTTTTGCTGGTCAACGTGCGTTCGACCAAAGCGGCCAGATGCTCCGCTGCCTCGCGCAGGCCGCCTTGACCATAGGGGCGTCCGAACAGGCCGCGCAGGCCGTTGGCGTTGAACTTCTGGCGCAAGCCTTCGGGCATGGACTGGGCGAACCCTTCCAGAACCTCACCAACACCGAAGCCCTGGCTGAACAGGCCGCGAATGGTATCGACCGTACCGTCGCCGCCGCCATACATGCGGATCTGTGCGCCTTCCAGGGCATTGCCCATGGCGCGGGCCTGATCGATATGGACATCGCGGTCTGCCTCGATTGACAGTTTCGCCAGCTCCAGGAAGGTTGCCGCCTCGTTGTATTTCTTCAATGCTTCGGCCTTGGCTTCCATGCCCGTGGCCTCTGCCTCCAACATACGTTGGGTATTGGCAACGCGCAGGCCTTCGACCTCCATCTCGGCCCGGCCAACGGCTGCGGCCTCCCGCTCAGTCCCCTCAGCGGAGATTTTCTGTGCCTCGGACGAGGCCCGGGCCCGGATCATGGTGGCATCCGATTCCTGCTCCGCAGACAGTTTTCGCGCTTCCGATTGGGTAATCATATGCATGCGGGTGATGGCGGCCTTGCTCTCCTCATCAATGCGGCGGATTTCGGCCAGCATTTCCGCATCGATCTGCTCAATCTCTTTGGCCCGTTCCGCATCCGCCACCAACCGTACGGACTCGACGCGGTGTTGCGCACCTTCACGTTCCGCCGTCGTCGCCAGACGCTGAACCTCTGCCGCTTCCAGCTCCTTGGTCTTCCCAACCATGGCAATTTCCCGATTGCGTTCTTCTGTTTCCCGGGCCTGAAAACGTTGGATGTCGGCGGCTTCCCGTTCCTTGTCCTTCTCGATCAGGGCAATATCCCGGCGGCGATGTTCCAGCTCAATAACCAGGTTCTTCTCAACCTCTACGGTTTCCAGTTCCTTGGCCTTTTCGACCAGAGCAATTTCGCGATCACGCTCTTCCTGCTCCCGGGCCAGGGTGCGGCGAATTTCTGCCCGTTCCAATTCCTCGGTCTTACCGATCAATTCAATCTCGCTGTCACGTTCGGCCTTTTGACGGGCCAGACTGCGCGCGATTTGCGCGGCATGTGTGGCCCCGCCCTGGCGGATTACGGCAGCCTCTTTCTCGATCTCAGCCTTCTCGAATGCTTCGGCCTTCCGGATTTCCTCCTGCTCCACCTCCCAGCGGCGATCCAGGATAAATCGTTGTTGCTCGCTCAACACCTTGGCCTTTTCATTGGCCACTTCCTGTTCCTGTTTGGCGGTGGCAAAACTTTCCTGACGGTCCAGCTCCAACATCTCCAGGCGTGTTTCAAGGGCCCGTTTGCGAACCGCCAGGCTGGCATCGTCGGCAGCTTGATGGCGTGCATTGCGGGCTGTTTCCTCATCCGACATAACGGCGGTGATACGGGCGATTTCAGATTGTTGGCGTTCCCGTTCTTTTTGGGACAACTCTATTTCACGTTGTTTTTCGGCTTGTTCCCGGACCAGAGTGCGATCGATTTCGGCTAATTCTGATTCCTTGGCCTTGCCAACCAATTCGATCTGCCGATCACGCTCTGCCTTTTCCAGGGTCAGGTTACGGCTGATATTGGCCAGTTCTTCTTCCCGCGCCTTAGCGATTAATTCGATTTCCCGGTCCCGGCGTTCCTTTTCCAGGGCCAGCTCTTTTTGAATTTCGGCTGCTTCCCGCCGCTTTGCTTCTTCGGTGACGGTCAGGTCCCGGTCCGTGCGCATGCGTTCGAGGGTTTTTTCGTTGTCGATTTCCTTTTCTTCAACTCCCATGCGTTGATCCAGCACATAGATCTGTTTTTCGCCCAGTTGCTTGGCCTGTTCGTTGGCAATTTCCTTGTCTTGATTGGCACGCGCCACGGCTTCGTGACGTTCAATTTCCAACAGCTCCAACTGGGTATCCAGATCCTTCTGGCGGATGGAAACCGTGGTGCGTTTTTCCGTATCGTGAACCTTGCGCTTGGCCTCCGACGTAATCTCGGTGATGACCTTTAGGCCCTCTGCATCGAAGACGTTGTCCGTGCGGAAGAATTCCTTGCCCGATTGTTCCAGTGTGACAATGGAAACTTCTTCGAGGACCAGACCGTTGGAGGTAAAACTTTCCGTTACGCCATTGCGAATTTCAGAGGCGAAGGCATCTCGATTTTGATGCAATTCTTTCAGGGTCTTGGTCGCGGCATAGCTGCGCAGGGCACCGACAACCTTGGCTTCCAGCAAGTTGCGGACCTTGTCGCTGTCAAAGGTCTTCTCGCCCAAGCTACGGGAGGCGACCAACACTGCATCGTCGGTGTGACCGACATGGGTATAGAGCTCCACCACCGCATCGATGCGAATATTATCTGAGGTCAGGATCGCCTGATCGCGGGAGCGGGAGATGATTAGCTTCAAGGTTTCCAGGGATACCCAAGACACTTCATGAAACACAGGCAGGACCAGGGCACCCTTGCCCAGGCAGACCTTGGTGCCGCGAAACCCTGTGCGAATGAAGCACATATTCGACGGCGCCCGCTTATAGATCCATATGGAAATGATATAAAGGATCGCGATGACCACAATGGCCGTGATAAACAGCGCAATTCCAGCTTCAAACATCGTACAAGCACCCCAGTTTCGTTTAGAGTTTCGTTTCGGTTTTCGTCTTTTACTCAGTCACTAACTCGTCCAATTAACGCACCCAATTAACCCGTTCGGGTGCCACGGCGTTCACCAAAATCAAACAATGGCAACGCTTTGCGGTTTCGCCGCATGCCTTCGCGTAGATCCTCCGAGGCGCGGCGATCAACGCTCAGATCGGCGCCATTGATGCTGCCCTGCAGTACAACACCATATTCATTTCGCGCAGCTTCCGGGCTGACCAGACGGCGGGCCACATCGTTGCGGACCGCGCCAAAATCCCGCTCCAATGGATCGCCCCAGCCACCGCCACCGGCGGTGCAAAAGACGATGCGGTCGCCGGGACGGACCCGTACGTTGTCGATTTTGGATGCAAGGGGTGATTTCTCACCATCCTTGGTGATCAACCATTTATGCGAGACGGCACCGGGCTTGCCGCCCAGAATGCCCCATGGCTGGCTGATATGGCGGTCATCATGAATAGAGACATCGCCCTCGGCCAATAGATGGTAGACCTTTTCAATACCGTTGCCGCCCCGGTGCAGGCCGGGCCCGCCCGTGTCCATGACCGAATTATAGCCTTCGATCAGCATGGGATAATAGGTTTCCAGATATTCCGCCGGTATGTTTTCAAACAGTGGCCACCAGGAATGGCCGTCCATGCCATCGCCGATGGGCCGGCCGGGAATGCCACCATAGAGAATTTCCATCAACTGAAAATCCCGACCATCCTTATCCCGGCCCGAGAAGAGGAAATGCGGGCTGGAGCCATAGCCCGCCGCCGTTGCCAACTCCGGTGCGTGATGACTTAAAGCGCCGCCCAGGACATCAAATTGCCGGGACAGGGTATGGGTCCGGCAGCCTAACGCGGCCGGGAAATCCGGCTGTACCAAGGATCCCTTCGGCAGGGTGACGTGGATCAGATCGTAAAAGCCGTCGTTGAACAGGATCTGCGGGTCGAACACCATGATCATGTAGACCCCGATGAACATTTTGAACATGCCCTCGTGGAGGTAAAAGTTGATGGGCCCCGGGGCCTGGGCTGCGGTGCCGGTCCAATCAAAATAGGCGTGATCGCCTTCCCGCCAGACCGTCAGCTTCATTTTGAAGGGGCCGTTGCCACAACCGTCATCGTCGACATAATCTTCAAATGATTTTGGTTCCGTCGGCAGGTTTTGCACGATCAGGCTGCGCATGGCGCGCTCTGTCCGTTCCAGCAGGGCGTCGCAGGCATCGGCATAGGTATCGGCACCAAAGCGTTCGCACAGTTCGATGATCCGTTTCTCGCCGGCCCGGCAGCCAGCCAATATAGCCATCAAATCGGAATAGTTCATTTCCGGCGTGCGGGTGTTGGTCATGATTAGGTCGAGGGCCGCCTGGTTCAGAACCCCGCCCTCGTACAGCTTGATCGGCGGTATGCGCAGGCCCTCGCCAAAGATAGAGGTTGCCGCCGTGGGCATGGAGCCCGGTACCGGCCCGCCGACATCCATCATATGCCCGAACATGGAAGTAAAGCCCACCAGCCCGCCTTGGAAAAACACCGGGACCAGGATGATCCAGTCGTTGATATGACTGATGGCACCGCCGCACATGAAGGGATCGCTTTGCAGGATGACATCGCCTGGTTCCAGGTCGAAATTCTTCATCTTCAGCATTTCCGGCACGTAGGAACCGAATTGCCCGACAATCATCCGCCCCTTGGGGTCCGTGATCATGGGATATTCATCATGCTGTTCCCGGATCACCGGCGACATGGCGGAGCGGAACAAAACCGCATCCATTTCGTGGCGCGCGTTGCGCAGGGCATTCTCGATCAAATCCAGGGTGACGATGTCCAGCTTGCCGCCTGACACAGCCGCCTGTGTTGCGACGGTTTGGGGCTGGCCCGGTGCTGGGCTTTGTCGGCTGGGTGAAGGTGCTGCATCGGTCGGCGCCGGCAGGTCCGCATCCGCGAACATATCGGCGCATTTGGCCAGGGCGTTATCGGCGGCCCGCTGTAGGGCCTTGCCCGTATCCCCATTGGCCCGGGCACTGCCGAACTGCATTTTCGAGACACCATCGACCACCAACTTGCACAGGACGGAAACGCTGCCCCGTTCGTTGGAATGCTCCATAATTTCCGATGACCAGCGGCTGCCAAAGCGGGCATTCAAGTGCGCCGTTACATCATCCGCTGTCGTCTCGCTGCTGGCCATGCCGGCGGATTGCAGATCGGCCGCCGTGGCGGGGCGGTGATCTACCGACAGCAGGCCGCTGGCCTGCATCTGGTTGGAGAAGACTTTGTCGAATTGCGCCTTGTTGGCCTTCAACAAATCATCCAGGGACATACGTCCACGATCCGGGTTCTGGTCATTCATAATTTTTCCTCACCCCTATGCATGGGTGCCCCCGGACAGGCCTTCGGAAATGCCTTCGGGAGAAATCAAAATATTCAGATAACGATCCACAACGCCCACATGGCCCGGATGAATAACCGTGGTCGTGTCCGCCTGGGTCACCACCGCAGGGCCCACCAGACGTTGGCCGGCGCGCAGCAATTTGCGGTCATAAATGTTGGCGTTCAAAAAGCCGCCGTCGAAATAGACCCGGTGTTGTTCGACCACCGCGGCTGATGCGTCCGGCCCCTCCAACTCAAAATCAGGCAGGCTGATTTTTTCCACCTGGCCGGAACCCACCGCGCGCAGATTGACCAATTCCACCGGTTGTTCCAGGCGGAAGCCGTATAGCCGTTCATGCGCCTCGCCAAAGCGCGCTTCCAGATCCGCCAGGCCGCCGCCATTACCCAAACTTTCGGGATTGACCTGCAGAGCGAATTCATAGCCCTGGCGGAAATAGCGTACATCGGCCTGGAATTTGATCTCCTGGACCTGTTCGTCAATGCCTTCTTCCCGCAACCAGCCGCGGGCATCCCGGCCCAGGCGTTCATAAATGGCACTTAACTGATTGCCGTCCACGTCGCCGATATTGCGCACGAAGGTTTGTGCGAATTCGTTTTTCACATCGGAATATAAAAAGCCCAGGGCCGATAGAACGCCCGGCGTCGGTGGCACGATGACCGGATAACAATTGCCCAGAATGGCCATGGCGTTGCCGTGCAGGGGCCCCGCACCGCCAAAGGCAACCAGGGCGAAGTCACGGGGATCCAGGCCTTTTTGCACACTGACCAGGCGCAGGGCCCCGAACATGTTTTCGTTGACGATATCCAGAATGCCTTGGGCCGCCTGATACAGATCCAAGCCAAGAGACCGCGCGACTTTGCCCACCGCATCTTCCGCTGCTTTGAGGTCCAGGTTCATCTGGCCATCCAGCAATCGCGGTGGCAGACGCCCCAGCAACAGGTTGGCATCCGTGACGGTCGGCTGCTCTCCGCCGCGCCCATAACAGGCCGGCCCAGGTGCGGCACCGGCACTTTCCGGGCCCACCCGCAAGGCACCGGTCATGGGCACATGGGCGATGGAACCGCCGCCCGCGCCGACCGAATGAACCTCAACCGAGGGCACCTTGATAGGGTAATAACCCAGGGAGGTCTGGCGCGAGATCAAAGGTTCGCCATTCTGGATCAACGAGACATCCGTGGATGTCCCACCCATATCAAACCCCAGGGCGTCATTATAACCGGCCAGCGACGCCAGGAACGCCGCGCCCGAAACACCACCCGCGGGCCCCGACAGCATGGTATGGACCGGCGATTGCGAGGCGCGCTCCACAGACATCAAGCCGCCATCGGACCGGACGATATTTACATGCGGTGAAAACTGAATTGTCTTCAGCTTATCTTCAAAATTCGCCAGATAGCGGCGCATGGCCGGGCCCACATAGGCATTCATGACCGTGACCAGGGTGCGTTCGTACTCACGAAATTCCGGTAGAATGTCTGACGACAATGAAATGGGGACGTCGGTTCCGGCTTCCTCAATAATCGTGCGCAGGCGACGTTCGTGATCTGGGTTGGCGTAGGAATGCAGCAGAGAAACGGTAATGGATTCAACGCCTGCGTCGATTAATTCCCGCACCGCTTGTCGGGCCGCAACTTCATCCAGCGGCGTCAGTACCTCGCCATGGGAATTTACCCGTTCGGTGATGCCGCGGGTCAACTCCAGATCCGCCAACGGATCCGGTTTTTCCATGATCATCCAACCGGCCAGAGGACCTGGTGTTTGACTGCGGGCGAGGTGGAGGACCTGTTCAAAATCCTTGGTCACCAGCAGGCCGACCTTGGCGCCCTTTTCCTCCAACACAATATTGGTAGAGACCGTGGTGCCATGCAAAAGAGAATTGATCTCCGACGGGCTGATCCCCGTCTCGGCCACCAATTGGGAAATACCGTTCATGATGCCGATGGATTGGTCCTGGGGCGTCGAGGGGGTTTTCAGCAGGCGCAATTCGCTGTTCTGTTCATTGAACAGCAACAAATCGGTGAAAGTTCCACCGACATCCACGCCCAACCGACTGCCCATTCCGCCTCCCCATTTCCTACTCCAGACTTTGCAATCGCCTGGGATAAAAGGCCATTTAGCCTAACTCTTACGACCCCGCATGTTACCTGCCCATAGGTTCTGGTCAACACGTTCTGACAGGAATCTTTGTTGACCGGCCAATTGGCGCTATCTAAATTGTAAATACCGAAAATTACATGGGGCCAATAATTGACCGGCGCATGTCACGCCTCTCAACATATGTAAAATTTCTCTCATATGTGAGACTATGAATTCGTGTTGGTAAGTTGAATTTGGCGAAAATCCGGGGAAATTCGGGGAAAATAGTTATGGAAAAAACAGTGTCCATCGGCATTCACGTGCCCAGTGTTTCAACTTCCGGTCTTGAGGACGGTCAGACCTACGCGGCGTTTTTTCGCGATGTGGAAGCGCACGGCTTCGATGCTATATGGGTTGAGGACCGAATTTTTCATCCCGCACCCATGGCGGATGCCCTGATGCTGCTTTCGTGGGCGGCGGCGAACACGCAGCGCGTAACGTTGGGCACGGCGGTGATGGTCTTAAATTTGCGCCAGGCACCCGTCGTCGCCCGACAGGTTTCCACATTGCAGCATTTATCAGGCGGGCGTGTAGCCTTGGGCGTATCTATTGGCGGTCGGGCGGAAGAATATGCCGCGCTGGATGTTCCCATGAACCGGCGTGTTGGCGTATTTCTCGATAGTCTGGCCGCGCTGCGGGGTTTGCTGTCAGGCGAGGCGGTTAGCAGGCAAGGCAGCTTCTTCGCCATGGACAATGCTATTGTCCGGCCCGGTGCATCGGTTCCCATTCTGATCGGCGGCTTGGCTGAAGCCGCGATCCGCCGGGCCGGTGAGTTGGGCGATGGCTGGATCATGGGGCCGTTCGGCACGGTAGAGGATTTTGAACGGGACTGGCAGGTCGCCCGCGCAGGTGCCAAATCAGTGGGCAAGGATCCCGACGACCTGATCGCCGGGCGTTTGCTGTATGTCGCCGTGGACGATGATCGGGCCAAGGCCCATGCCGATCTAAGCAAATTTCTGCATGGCTATTATGGCCCAGACTTTGATGTGGACAAGCATGCCATCTTTGGCTCGGCAGAGCATGTGACCGCCCGCCTGCAGGAACAGATCAAGGCCGGAATTACGCATTTGATGCTGGCCGTGCCAACCCTGGACCGGGATCATCTTTCCCGGCTGGCAGAAACCGTCATGCCAAGTCTGCGAAACATGGGTTAATGAGACCCGAAGAACGGTTCTTTTGACAAAGCCTTCGTTTGGGGTACCATCCCGTTTAGTTACGCAGTGTTGAAATTTGAAGGGCGCGGTTGGGGCATATGGCTGAAGAAACGACGGGGCAGCGGCACAAATTCTGGATTGGCTTGATCGCTTTGATCATCTTGCTGATTTTCCTGTATTTTTATAAGCCGTTTGAAATCTATCTGCTGGCCCATATCCCTCAGATCCATTTTTCCAATGTGATTTTCTGGTTCGCCTCCCTGGTCGGCATTGTCGGCTACGTGATCGCGCACTGGCAGAGTTTCCGCAGTCAATTCGGTCGCGATAGCAGCGGTCTGAATGTAGAGGTTCTGGTCTTTGACAGCTTGCAGGTCTCTATTTTGGTCGCGGTTATTTTCTGCGCCGGGGGGACTTTGCAATCGGTCGCCATGTTGGGGGAGCATCTGGTCAATCGCGGTGCCATCGTCGGTTCGGGCTTTGGCGAAAAGCTGTTGGCGATCATCCTGATGGTGATAATGGCTATTCTTTTCTATCTATTGCACCACATGGTCCGGGCCTTTCGTGACGGTTGGACCACCCGCCGCCCGCCGGGCGGGCGCTCTTCTTTAGTAGACTAGGCCGCCATGGGAACCACATCTGACATTGGCGGCGGCGGCAGGTCCGGCGGCGGGGACGGCACCCGCACCGGATCATTTAAATACATGGCCGCATCGGTGCAGACTTCGCTTTACCGCAATGGCAAGGTGGCGACGCGCCGGAATAAGGATGGCACCGACGCGGGCTGGGACGGTACCGATCTGGAAGTCCGGGACATGCCCGTGCGCGATGCCCGGCGTATGGTAGCAGCGGCGCAGCCAACGCTTTTTCGCAACGGGTTCGAGGTGCGCCCGAACACCTTGGCAACGCCGGATTTGGATTTTTTGAACCATGATCAGGTGGTGCGCAACTATTATCCGCAGTGCACGGAGATCGTGAAACAGGCCAGCGGCGCGCGCTTTGTTGCCGCATTCGATCACAACGTACGCTCCGCAGCCGGCAAAAAAAGCAAGCGGCGGATTGAGGGCGGGCAGGAAGTACAAGGCCCGGCCCACGTTGTTCACGGCGACTACACATTGACCAGCGCGCCGCAGCGGCTGCGCGATCTGACCAATCCGCCTGGCGCGAACGATACCCTGGCCACGGTGTTGGCCGAGGGGCAATCGCTGTTGGACGCCGGAGAAATAGAGCGGGTTTTGGATGGTGGCCGTTATGCGATCATCAATGTATGGCGCAATATTGCGGATGAACCGGTCGTCACCCATCCCTTGGCCCTTTGCGATGCGGTCAGTGTGCGCCCGGAAGATCTGGTGGTCTTTGAAATCCACTATCATGACCGTATTGGTGAAAACTATTTCGCCAAGCACCGGGACGGGCATCAATGGTATTTCTACCCGGACCTGACCCGGGACGAGGCCTTGTTGATAAAGCAGTGGGATTCATCCGGCGAACTGGCGCGCTCCAACGGGGCCCACCCGGACACTGTTACCTCTGAAGTACCTTGCACCTTTAGCTTCCACAGCGCCTTTGAAGATCCGACCACACCCGAAGATGCGCCGGAGCGTTGGAGCATTGAAGTGCGTTGCATTGCACTTTACGACTAATCTCACCTACATTGATGAAAGGCCTAGACCCATGATTGCTCCAGCCGGTCGCGTCATTATGATCTCCGGCGCGAACCGGGGCATTGGGCGCGCTGTCGCCGAAACCCTCTATGACGCCGGATATAGCCTGAGCCTCGGTGCCCGGGACCCAGGTTCGTTCGCGGACATGATCAAAGGTTGGACACCGGAGCGCGTGCTGACCGGACAATATGATGCCGAGGATAAGGAAACCCACCGCAAATGGGTTGCCGATACGGTCGCGCGGTTTGGGCGTATTGATGGTCTGGTGAACAACGCCGGTGTGGCCGAAAGCCTGTCTGTCGAGGATGACAATGACGAACTGTTGGACCGTATGTGGGCCATCAACGTAAAGGCACCTTTATCCATGACCCGCCTGGCGCTGCCGTATTTACGCCAATGTGGCGCGGGACGCATTATCAATGTGGCCTCGTTGGCGGGGAAGGCGGTGTTTGACAGCGGCATCGGTTACTCTATGACGAAATTCGCCGCCGTGGCATTGTCACACGCCAGCCGCCATGCGGGCTGGGAAGACGGTGTCCGCTGTACAGCCCTATGTCCCGGCTATGTTGCCACTGATATGACGGCGAACGTGGAAAGCATGACCCACGATCAGATGATCGAACCCGATGACATCGCGGAAGTCGTCTCGACCCTGCTGGCCCTGTCCAATAAAGCATCGATCGCCGAACTGGTTATCAACTGCCGCGACGATGTCATGATGTAGCCGAAACGACAGGGCTAGGTCTGGTGTCACATCTAGGTCGCCGGTTTCAGATGCAAATCAAAGAAGCGGTGGATTTCATCGTGATACTCCCGGGTCTCGGGTGCCGTTGGGTCGGACATATACTGGGCATGGGATTGCCCCTCCCACATCTGCAACACGGCCTCAACGCCTGCGGCGCGCAACTTGCGATGCATGCGCACCGTGTTGGAAAGATACAGATCCCTGGTGCCGGAGGTCAGGATGGCAGGGGGAAAGCCATGCACATCGCCATAGATGGGTGAGAGAAAAGGATCTTTCAAATCCCGCCCGTCCGCATATAGCAGCGCCGTCGCCCGTATGAAGCCATCCTGGGTGCCGATGGCATTATCGACAAAGGCGTTGGTAAACAGGCTGTCGCCGATCTTGCTTAGATCCACAGTCGGCGTGCCGGTGGCGATTGCGCCGGGCATGGGCAGCTGTTCCGCCTTGGCCCGCAATAGGGTGGTATAGGTCAAGCTGCCGCCTGCCGAGGTGCCAAATACACCAATGTTTTCGGGCGCGGCGCGCTTTAGGATTTCGCGGTAGGCCGTCACCGCATCATCCAGGGCGGCTGGAAAGGGAAAATCTGGTGGCATGCGATAATCCACCGAAATCACCTTGAAGCCCGCAAAGCCGGCCATCAGGACAGCTTCCCGCGTACCCGATAGACCTGGGTATCTGACCCTGGTGCCACCGTGTAGATGCATCAACAGACGGTCCCTATTGGCGGAAGGGATCACGTCGGGTGTGACGGTGAATGCCTCAACGCCATTTATCGATGTCGGCTCTACAGTTACGCCAAGTCGTTTGCATAAGAGGGGCAGCGCGGCGGCGGTTTTATCCGCCTCTACCTTGACCCGCGCTTTCCATTGCTCCGTTGTTTCGGGCACTCGGATATGGGCCGGATCAAAAGGCCGGCCGATGATGGCCTGCATCTGCGGACTGACTGTTTCGGGCACGGGAATTATGCGCGCGGGTACGTCGTGGCTGCCATCTGCTCGATTTGTGCTCATAACAGGCGTTCTCCTGTGTATGTGATTTCAGCTCAATTAACCCGTCCTAAAACAACTTCGCCAGGCTGAGCGTTGGGATTGGCAAGTTTGTTAAAGGTGGCCAGAGAGGCTTCTATAACCGCCTGGTCCATGTCCCGGACAATGAAGATGATGCGGGAATGGCGTTCCGCGCTGGGCCAGGCGGGCAGGTGTGCCGGAGGGTGGACAATATGTTGCACGCCATTGATCAATACCGGGGTTGGCACGCCGGTGACATTCAACAATCCCTTGATACGCAGGACATTGTCGCCGTGACGATGCAGCAACATGGTCATCCAGATGCCGAACGCGGTCCAATCCAAAGGTTCGGGATAGGTTAGGGCGAAGGAATGGATTTGGTCCGCATGATCGTGAACCAGGGCATCCTCTCCCGTCTCGGCCGCCAACCATTGCTCGATCTCCCGGCTCCGCCCACCATCGTCATACATATCATCGGTCAATAGGGCGGGGGGTTGGATATCGCCCTCAGCCACTTCCAGAATGGCGGCGGATTTGTTCAGCCGTCGCAGGGAGGTATGCAGTGCGGCAATCTGTTGCGGTTCTGCCAGATCAGTCTTGGTGACGATCAGGCGGTCGGCCATGGCGACCTGTTTCACGGATTCGGGGAAGCGCTGCAGCTGCACCCAGCCGTTGACTGCATCTACCGTTGTGATGATGCCGCCCAGGCGGAAATGGTGCTGCAATATGGGTTCGGCTAACAAGGTGTAGGCAATGGGGGCCGGATCTGCCAGGCCGGAGGTCTCGATCACCACCCGGCGAAAATAGGGCACCTGGCCGCTTTGCCGTTGCGAGAGCAGATTTCGCAACGCATCCTGTAGATCGCCCCGAATGGCGCAACAGACACAGCCGTTGTCCAACAACAACGTGCCTTCGGTGACATTCTCAACCAATTCATGGTCCAGGCCCACCGCCCCGAATTCATTAATCAGGACAGCCGTGCCCGACAGATCAGGTGCCGCCAGCAGGCCCCGCAGCAAGGTCGTCTTGCCGCTGCCCAGAAAGCCGGTGATGATGTTGATCGGTGTCTGTTCGGAGAATTCTCCCATCGATCAATCGCCCGCCAAACGTTGCAACAGATCCGGGTCCAGGGGGTCGCATCCGCTTTCCTGGCGGCACAAATCATCCGCCGCGGCCCACATCTCTGACAGGTTGTTGACCAGGGCGGTGCGCCCTGTAGGACCGCGCAAAACATGGGTGCCCCCTGACCAATCGCCCAGGCGCAGGCCATAATGGTCCAGCACCTTGTTCACCAGGCGGGTGCGCATCTGCCGCTCCCGCGCCCTGGTATGGGGCTGTTCCCGGGAGGCGAAGGTTTCAGGCGTGGCCGCACTTTCGGTCCAATGACCGCGCCCGCCCAGAACGCCACACAAAGAACACATTACTGCGCACACATTATTTGGCACACATATGTTTAGGCCGGTGTCACCTGGCTCGCGCCTTCACGTGGGCAGCGTTGGCGAAAATCATCGGCAATTTCATCAAAGGTGCAGAACCGGACCCCTGTATGGGACGTGATGTATTCGATGATCCGCTCCAGCATCAACAACACCTGTGGCCGGCCTGATACGTCAGGGTGAATGGTCATGGTGAAAACCGCGTAGTCATTTTCCCGATAGACCCAATCGAACTGATCCCGCCACAACTCCTCTATATCCCTGGGGTTCACGAAACCAAAGCTGTTCGGCGCTGATTTGATGAACATCATGGGTGGCAGGTCATCCAGATACCAGCTGCCGGGAATATCGATCAGGTCCGTTTCCTGGCCGCGTACCAACGGCGTCATCCATTCATCCGGGTGCTTGGAATAATCAATGGGCGTCCAGCTGTCACCCACGCGGACATAGAAGGGGTGGAAGTCATTGTTCATCAAAGAATGATCATATTTGATACCACGCGCCAACAGCAGTTCATTGGTCACCGGGCTGAATTCCCACCACGGTGCCACATAGCCCGTGGGGCGGCGGTCGGCCAAATCCTCGATCAGGTGGATGCATTTATCCATCACGGCCATTTCCTGTTCCGGGGTCATGGCGATAGGGTTTTCGTGGGAATAGCCGTGCATGCCAATCTCGTGGCCGGCATCGACCACCAGTTTGCATTCCTCTGGAAAGGTCTCGATGGAATGGCCGGGGATGAACCAGGTCGTGGGAATGGCATAACGGTCAAACAGATTGACCAGGCGGGGCACGCCGACCTCACCTGAAAACAGCCCACGGGAAATGTCGCAGGGGCTGTCTTCGCCGCCGTAGGATCCCAACCAACCCGCAACCGCGTCCACATCAACGCCAAAGGCACAAAGGATTTCCTTTTTGCCCCCGGTGCTGACCTTAGGCCCGGTTCGGCCAATAGCCGCACCCCCGCCCGATGGCGGATTTGGCCGATAGCGATCACCGGGTCGAATTGGTCTTCCAGAATTAGTCGGGCTCATGCGTCCCCTCCCACACAGTCAAAATTACGGCTGCCAGTTTTCACTGCCCGCGCCCATACGACAAGAGCAAAGATCAACTTTGCCCTGGATTCTGTCGCAAACCGCTGGTTTTGTCTGTTACAATTCCATTCTCAGGAGGGATTGTATGGCCGACGACATAGAACAATGGTTATCCAGGTTGGGCATGGACAGCTATGCGCAGACCTTGCTTGACGAATTGACCTCCGCTACCGCGCCGTCATAGGTTAGCGGCAATAAATAATTTGCAGACAAAATAGGTATTGCGCCATGGCAACCGAGACCGGAACTTTCGACTACGATGCAGCGCGGGCAAATTTCAAATTGGACATCCCCGAAGATTTCAATTTCGCCTTTGATGTGCTTGCAAAACAGGCCACCGAACACGACAAGACGGCCCTGATCGCCGTCGCCAACGATGGTGAGAGTGCGGAAGAACACAGTTATGGTGATTTGGAGCGGGCCTCGAACCAATTCGCCAATGTGCTGACGGATCTGGGCGCTTCGAAGGGCGATTTTGCCTTTGTCATGATCACCCGTATCCCGGCCTTTTATCATGTTCTGTTCGGCTGCATGAAGACCGGCGTCGTGGCCATGCCCGGCACCAATCTGTTGACGGCGCACGATATCGAATATCGGGTCAACCGGTCCGGCGCAAAGATCGTCATCGTCACGGCGGAACACGCCGGCAAGGTCGAGGAGGTGCGGGATAAATGCCCCACATTGGAACACTTGATCATCATCGGCGAGGAACGTGAGGGCTGGACCTGCAAGGAAATCGCCTCAGCCGCGGCCTCGGACAAGTTTGACCGATCCATGGCCCCGCCGACCAAGGCAAAAGACCAGATGTTGATCTATTTCACCTCCGGCACCACGTCCATGCCGAAAATGGTTGCCCGTGACCATAGTTATGGTCTGGCCCACACCATAACCTGCAACTATTGGCAGGGTCTGCGCCGGGACGATATTCATTGGACCCTGACGGACACGGGCTGGGCCAAGGCTGCCTGGGGGATTATTTTCCCGCCCATCATCGCCGGTGCGGCGATCATGCTCTATGACGCTGCCGGGTTCGATGCGGAAATGCATTTGAAGTTGATCGAAAAATACCAGGTCACCACGTTCTGCGCCCCGCCCACGGTCTATCGTCTGTTCGCGCAGATGGATGTATCCGGGCATGATCTCAGCTCCATCCGCCACTGCATTGGCGCGGGGGAGCCGTTGAACCCGGAGGCCATGCGGTCGTGGAAAGCGGCCACGGGCTGCGATATTCATGATGGTTATGGCCAGACGGAGACGGTGAATATTGTTGCCAATTATCCGGGCATGGAAATCCGTCCCGGTTCCATGGGGAAACCTGTGCCCGGCATCGATATCGGCATTATCGATGATGACGGTAATGTGGTGGAAAACGACACGGTGGGCCATATCGCTGTGAAGATCACGGACCCCTACCCGCCGGGCCTGTTCGACGGCTATTTCCGCGACCCTGATGCGACCGCAAAATCATTCCGTAATGGTTGGTACTACACCGGCGATACGGCGACCCGCGACAGCGATGATTATATCTGGTTCGTGGGCCGGTCCGACGACATCATCTCATCATCGGGCTATCGCATCAGCCCCTTTGAGGTGGAAAGCGCGTTGGTGGAACATCCGGGCGTCATGGAATCCGCCGTGGTCGGTAAACCTGATGCCATGCGCGGCGAAATCGTCAAGGCCTTCATTATTTTGGCCGCAGGCTATGAAGCCTCGGACGAACTGACGGTAGAGATCCAGGATTTCGTCAAGAACCTGACCGCGCCTTATAAATACCCGCGCGAGATTGAATATCGTGAGGCTCTGCCGAAAACCATCTCGGGCAAAATCCGCCGTGTGGAATTGAGAGCCGAAGACGAATAAATTCGGTAGCAGCCGCTGTTTTGCCCTCATTAGGTGATTAGGTGATCAGGCAGACACCGCTGCGACGGGTTTGCGTTTCTGCACCGCCCGGAACAGGAAATTGGCCGGGATCACTGCCGCGAACATCAGGACACCGAACAGGATTGGGGCGAAGGGTTCTCCGGTGCTGTCGTAGATCCAGCCGGCCAGGGGTGGCCCGGCGGCCATCACGGCATAATAGATGGTAAAGAAAACACCCATGCCAAAGGCCCGGCGGTCCGGTCGCATGGCTTCTCCCGAAAGGGCCATGATCACGCCTGCGGGCGCTATACCGATCAGACCGATCAGCAGGCTTGCCGCCAGTCCCCTGCCTTCGACGGCCAGCAGCAGCATCGCCGCTATCGCGGCAAACATGCACACGGTTAGCACGATGTTCGGTTTACCGGTGCGGTCGACGATCTGACCACAGGCAGCGCCTGAAAAAATCATGATCCAACTGCCAACGCTGATGATCGCGGCAGCCGTGATGGCGGTTTGGCCCTGTGCCTCCAGCACCAGGGGGGCGAAGGTCAAATAGATGACATAACCCACATTGAAGATGCCCCAGGCCAGGCCCGCGAAAAGGATCAGATACCATTCCTGGCGGTTGAGGCCCATCGTCGGCGGGGCGTTACCGGAGGAAGAGGCGGTCCCAGGTGGGCGATAGAGTGCCAGGACTGCCAGGGAGCCTACGGCACAATAGGCGGAGGCGACAAAAAATGGCCAGCGCCAGTGAATGGTCTCCGCCAGCCATTCGTGCCCGACCTGTCCCATGGCGATGCCGAAAGGCCAGCTCATCACCAGTATGCTCATGGCCGTGGCGATTTCCTTGCCGGCGAACCATTCGGCTGTCATCTTGGTGAAATACAGGGTCGAGAACAAAAAGCCCGCACCAGATAGAATGCGGCCCACACCGATCATCCAGCTGTCAGTCGCATAGCCTGAAACCAGTCCGCCCAGGGCCAACGCGCCGAGGCCCAGGCCAGCTAGTAATCTATCGGAAAAAAACCGCCCCGAATAACCGGCGGGCAAGGCAAGAAACAGGCCCGGCAGCATGAACAGGCCAATTAAGGTTCCAATTTCCGCATAGCCCAGACCGAAATCCTGGACAAGATTGTCGCCAACCGATCCAAGTGTCTGAAACTGAAATCCCTGGCCGATCCGGGCCAGAAACAGAAGCAGTAGGATCCACCAGCGCATTAAGCCCAGCCAAGCGCCCGCAATGAATGGCCGTCGTTCCAGATCTTGGTCATGTGCCGGATTTTTGAACCATCGAATTCCATGACATAAGCATAGTCTACCGCAACCGACTGCCCGGTGGCCGGCACCGGCCCGCCTTCGCCGCTGTGCGTGCCGTGGAAGACCGCCGCTGCGACGACCGTGCCGCGCGCTTCATCGGTGGCGAAGGCATTTAGTTCATAGTGGCCGTCGGCGATGGGCCCCAGCAATCCCTGCATCCAGTCAGCATAACCAGCCAACGTATCAACATCCGCCAAGGCATCGGCCTGGCAGGAAAAGCCGGCATCTTCGTGGCACCATACCTTGCAACCCTCCCAACCCTTGCCGGTCTCGCAGGCCTCAAAGAAATCGCGTGCACTATCGGAAATCGACATTATTTATCCCCCATGAATGTTGTCACGATGCCCAACAGTTTAAATTAATGTACGCAGAGGGGAAGGGGGCAAACATGGTTCATTTGTCCCAAGCGCAGCTGCGTCAGTTCTGCGGGTGTTGGGGCAGGGAAAGTACCGGGCGAACCAAGTACACTTGTCGGTGCAAATCGGTTCTAAGAAGATGGTCGCTAAGTGACGGCAAAAATTCATTATCCCTATACAACGCTGACATGGTGGCTAATTGGCTCGTTTCGTTGACCGAGACGACAGTGTCTGTCAGCTATGTGGCAAAACTTCGTTCGCAACAACGCAATCTCCGCCATTAGGGAGCCGGCATGACCGAAAACTCGGTGACGAACCTTTTAAGAAGATATGTCCCTAAGCCGCCCGTCGGCCTGCGCGAGGATGATCTGGCCCGCGCCAACCAGCATCTGCTTGAGGCCCTAAGCGCCAATAAGCGGGAGGGATTGTTGCTTGCGATACGGGCCCGTTGGGTCGCATTGGCCATCATTGCCGTGCTCCTCCTCTACCTCAATTTCTCGTGGGAGGTGCTGTACTATGAAGCCATATTGGCCGGTTTCGCCTTGATCGGATGGGCGCAGCTGAGGGCCGGGCGCGTGGCGCAATCCAGGTTGGAATTGTTTCTTATCTTTTGCGATTTGGCCCTGATGACCTTTGTCATGGTTGTGCCCAATCACTTCGCCCATGAAACTTGGCCCACGGCGTTTCAGTATGAGTTTGGCGAATTCAGCTATTTTTACGTCCTGCTGGCAGGCGCCACCATGGCCTATTCCTGGCGGACAATCATCGCCTTCGGTACCTGGACGACGGGGCTTTGGCTGTTTGCCCTTATCCTGGTAATTCTGTTTGGCACCGAAATCCCGGAACTTACGGAAAAATTGACTATCGCTTTCCAGGGTTATGAGAGGATGCTTGAATTCGTCGACCCCAATGATCCACTGGTCCCCGCCCGCATACAGGAAATAGTGATATTTCTGATCGTGGTGGGCATCCTTGCGCTGAATGGCAAGCGCACCAATCGACTGTTGATCAACCAAGCGGGCGTGGCGCAGGAACGGGCCAATCTTGCGCGTCATTTTCCGCCCAATATTGTTGACCAGATGGCCACGCGAAATCAGCCTTTGGGGGCTGTGCGCTCGCAGGTGGTTGCGGTGATGTTCGTGGACATCGTCGGCTTCACCGCCGTGGCCGAACGAAAATCCCCCGAAGACGTGGTCGCGCTGTTGCGGGATTTCCATCAACGCATGGAACGGGCCGTATTCGATCATCAGGGTACCCTGGACAAATTTTTGGGCGACGGTTTGATGGCAACATTCGGCAACCCCGATCCGAGCGCACATGATGCGGGCAACGCGCTGCGCTGTGGCCGCGCCATGCTTGCGGCAATGGATTTATGGAACCGGGAACGCGGCGAGGAAGGCATTGAACCAATCCAGGTTTCGATTGGTATACACCATGGCACAGTGGTCCTGGGCGACATCGGGTCGGAACGCCGATTGGAATACGCTGTGCTTGGCGATAGCGTCAACGTGGCGAGCCGCCTGGAAGAGTTGACCCGGTCCCTGGGCGTGCGCATGGCCATGAGCGATGATCTTGTCGCAGCCATCCGTGACGAACCGGACACAGAAATCGAAGCCTTGCTTTCAGGTTTTGAAAATGCAGGCCCCCAATCCGTGCGCGGACGTGATGAAAATATAATCGTGTGGACGTCATAATGTAGAAAGCCCCGGAAATCGTAGTTCGTGGTGGTTGCCATCGAAAAGCACCAGGAGCGGAGATGCATGGATTCATCAAGCACCTGGTGCTAGAATTGCGCCATGTCGGAGGCCAGTCGAAACGTCCGCGCGCGTTTGCAGCATCGATCCGAGAGCGCCTTTGCGGAAGAAGAGCGTCAGGGACTGATGCTGGCCGCCAAGACCAGGACCATCGCCCTTTTGATCCTCCTGGCCTGGCAGATCATCGACAATCCAAACAGCGGATTGGCCTACGCGTTCGACCTTTCGATACTGATATCTTTTATCTTGCTGGGTCTTCTGCAGTTTCTCTGCGCGAAATGGCGCTTCCATATGGATCTGCTCAAGTACCTTTTTGTTGCGATGGATTGCGCGCTGCTCGCAGTCGCGTTGACTTTTGAAAATCCGTTCTCCGAGGTCGGGCGGCCGACGGCGTATGCGATGCAGGGAAGTCTTTTTTCACTGTTCTTTCTCTTTCTGATGCAGAGCGCATTTAGTTTTCGCCAGCGCCTGGTTATGTGGTGTGGTGCATGCATCGTCGCGGCGCGGACGGGTATGTTGTTGTGGGTGGTCAATCAGCCGGGCGTATTCACCAACATAGATTTACCTGAACGCTCTCCCGAGGCCTTTATTGAGGCGCTGGGCAATCCGAATTTCGTTCATCTTGGCCATTGGTTTATCGAGATTATGGCCAGCCTGATCGTCGCCAGCGGCCTTGCGGTCGTTGTTGGGCGCTCGCGGCGCTTAGTGACGGACCGTTCGTTGTCGGAACGGGCGAGGGCCAATCTCGCGCGATATTTTTCGCCCAATGTGGTTGACCGCCTGAGTGGTTCGAACGAACTGCTCGGTACCGTGCGTCAGCAGGATGTCGCGGTCCTTTTCGTAGACATAATTGGTTTTACGAAACTCTGCGAGAGGGAGCCCGCTGCCAATGTGATCGCACTGCTTCGCGACTACCATAATCGGCTGGGGCAGGCGGTTTTCGATAATGAAGGCACCCTGGACAAATACATCGGCGATGGGCTCATGGCCACTTTTGGTACACCGGAACCAGGTCCCAATGACGCCGGCCATGCCCTACAATGCGCATTGGATATGATAACGGCGCTTGCGGCATGGAATGGCGAGCGGACGGCATCAGGTGACAAAGCGGTGCGTATCGGAATTGGCCTCCATTACGGGCCGGTCATCGCCGGCGATATAGGTAACGAGCGTCGCCTGGAATATGGCGTGATCGGCGATACCGTAAATATCGCCAGCCGCCTTGAACAACTTACACGCCAATTGAAGACGCCAATTGTCCTCAGCGATAGCTTGGTCATGGCGATAGACCAAGCCAGTGATGCGAGGCTGGCAATTTCAAATAACTTCGTAGAGGCCGGTGTACAGCACGTACGCGGGCGAGAGGGCGGCATACCGGTCTGGGTTTTGAAAGCCGAGCCGGATGGCCCAGGCAATAGACGCTGTATTTCTAACTCGCCGTCACCATGCCGGTGATAGCACCAAAGACTTGAGTCGATATCGAAGCGGGGTCGAGCGCGTCCGTCATATTTAGATCTGGCCTTGCCGCCTTCAGCGCCTCCAAAGCTGCCGCCGGGTCGCCGTCAATCTCATAGATTGCGAGATAGCGGTGGGCGCCGTCTGGCCCCATCTGGGCATCGCCCAGTTTGAAGCGCTGGGCCGACTTGAAGCCCGAAAGCTGGCAAATTTCCTGTAGATGAATGTTTGAGTACCATTCGTTAAATTCGTCCTCTTTCCCTGGAACCGGGTTGGTGAGCACGACTAGGATATTCTCGGTCATGGTGGTTTCCTCCCTGTAGGGACGTAAATTTAGCAGGCGGCTTGGCAAAAGACACGTTTGTTTTCATCAACTTCGTGTTGTTCGTTTTGCACGCAATAGCGGCTATTACACAACAAGTCTTGAATACCTAGTGGTCCGATTCTAACGGATGGTCCCCATCCGCTAGGATCGAAAGACCATTAGACTCTTTAGAATCGTGGTGCGCGAGACACGAAACAGAAGGTCTCTTCTGTTTCGCTCGCACCACTAGCTATTCCCTGGCTGGTCCCGGAAACTGTTCGCGCAATATCCGTTTTAATGGTTTACCTGTTGGGTTGCGGGGAATTTCATCGATAAACACGGCGCCTTTGGGCTGCTTAAATCGGGCTAATTTGCCGTCACAATGTTTCAAGATGTCCGCTTCGGCTAAATTATCATCGTTGCGCACGACGACGGCAAACGGGCTTTCGCCCCAACGTTCACTGGCCTGGCCTATCACGGCAACATCGGCGACGCCGGGGCAACTCATTATGACATTCTCCAGTTCCGCCGGATAAACGTTCTCACCGCCGGAAATCACCATATCTTTTACCCGATCATGAATAGTGATAAAACCGTCGGCATCACAAAGTGCGATATCACCTGTGTGGAGCCAACCATCCCGGATGGTTTCCGCTGTCGCTTTGGGATTGTTCCAGTATCCCTTCATGATATGTGCGCTCTTTACCAGCAACTCGCCCGGCTCGCCCGGTGCGACATCATCACCGGCCTTGTTCACGACCCGAACCGAGGTATGAAAAAAGCCTTTGCCGGCGGAGCCGATCCGTTCCATCGCGTCTTCTGCGCTAATCATTGTTCCGGGGCCGCATGCTTCGGTCAAGCCGTAAAGCTGGTGGATTTCCACGCCAATATCGCGGTATTTCTCAATTAGGCTGACCGGGACCGGAGACGCCCCTGACGTGATAAGACGAAGGGAGGAAAGATCATACTTGTCGAAATCGGGCACCATCAGCATGAAGTTCAGCATCGCGGGGACGGCCAGGGTCGAATTGATCCGCTCGCTTTCTATAAGCTCCCACATTAGTTTTGGATTGAACTCGCGCATCAAAACCGCAGTCGCACCAGTATATGCGGTCAGGGCGACCGGCAATAATGCTCCTATGTGATACATTGGCAAGGCGATTGAGTAGCGGTCTTTGGGACGCATATCCCAGGTCGCATTGGCGGTTATCAAGGCCCAGGTCAACGTATTGTGACTATGTTGGGCCCCCTTTGGCAATCCAGTTGTACCAGATGTGTACATGATAAAAACATCGTCATCCCCCCCTGCGGTAATCTCAGGTGATTGTGTTGATCCGCCGGCGAGCACATCGTCATAGGCATCGGCGAACAACTGCTGCGTCGCGCCCTGGGAATTTTCGATCCAACACGTAATGTCGGTGTCGTCGCCCCGTCCATGGATTTCAGCGACAACTGCGCCAAAATCCCCGCCATAAATTAACGCAACCGCGCCTGCGTCTTTGAGGATGTAAGTTAGCTCGTCAGCCACAAGCCGCCAGTTCAGCGGCACCGATATGGCACCAATTTTCGCCAGGCCCATGAAACATTCAAAAAACTCAACGCCATTCATCATCAAAATGGCGACGCGGTCACCCTTCTTAATCCCTTTTGCCAACATCGCATTGGCAATCGCATTCGCGCGCTCGTCAACTTCCCTGAAGCTGAACCGCCGGTCCGTGGCAACATCAACAATCGCTTCTACATTGGGGTTCAGATGAGCCCGTTTTCCAAGATAAAGACCGACATTATTCAGCATGCCTGCACTCCTAGTCCAAATCGGCTATTTTAAGAAATTGATCAAACGCACATTTGGCCCGATATTTCCAAGAAAAAAATCGCTTCAAGCCGAACTGCATTTTTAATGCAACTTTCGGTGTGGGCATTATGAGCCAAAAAAATTGATTGGTCACGAACCTACCTGGAGCGTATTTGTTGATCCTTCGCGCCTTGTCCCGCATCGTGGTGACTGCATCGACGGGTCCACATGGATTGGTTGCGTAGGGGTGAATTGCGACTTGAACGGAACCGTTGAATGGTGGAAGAAAATACAAGTGCCCTTTTGGATGCCTTGATCGATCCGGCCATACTTGTTGATAGCGAACGCCAAGTGGTGGCCGCGAACAAACCGGCGCGGGCGTTGCTCGGCGAATTTCAGCCCGGCAGTGACCTGTCGATGATGTTGCGTCATCCCGCCGCCCTCCATGCCGTAGATGCCGTCCTGGCCGGCGCACCTTGTTCCGATGCAACTTTCACCCAAGCCGCGCCCGTCCATCTGGTCTTTGAATTACATGTCGCCAATCTGCCGTCGCGCAACAGCGATGGCGCGCGTGCGTTCTGCCTTTTGCGCGACGTAACTGCGGCCCGGGAAGCAGAGCGTATTCGCGCCGATTTCGTTGCTAATGTTAGTCATGAACTTCGCTCTCCGCTGTCGTCCCTGATCGGGTTTATTGAGACCCTGCAAGGACCGGCCCGTGAGGATGCCGAGGCACAGGCGCGGTTTCTAGGTATCATGGATGGGGAGGCAAAACGTATGGCGCGCCTGGTCAATGACCTTTTGTCTCTCTCTCGCGTCGAGGCCGGTGAACATATACCGCCCACAGGCGCTGTCGACCTTTCCAAGCTGTTGGCCGAGATCTTAAAATCTGTTTCCGCGCGGGCGGATGACAAGGGTATGACGATTGACCTTGAACTTCCCCCCGATCCACCGCAGGTCGCCGGTGACGCGGATGAGCTTACGGAAGTTTTCCACAATCTTATCGATAATGCCGTCAAGTATGGACGGACCGGCACCCAGGTCAAAATAAAGGTCACGCGCCACACGCGCATACCGGATGTGGGAGATCCTGGTATCGCCATTGCAATTACCAACCAGGGCGAGGTGATTGAGCCGGAGCAACTGCCAAGATTGACCGAGCGCTTTTATCGTATCGACAAGGGGCGGTCCCGCGATATGGGCGGCACGGGCCTTGGCCTTGCCATCGTCAAGCATATCGTCAATCACCATCGGGGCCGCTTGATCATCGACAGCGATGTCGAACAAGGCAACACCTTCACCGTTTTTTTGCCATTCTGAAAATCGGCGGGCGCATCGCCGTCACTGTCATAAAACTGCAATACAAGTGTCATAAAAGGGCAGCGTTCGTAGGTTAGCTTCACGGCCATGGTGGATGATCCACCACAGTCAATTCGAAGCATAGAGGAATGTATTTCATGCTCAAGACAACGTTGACAATGGCAGCCCTGATAACGGTTGCCATGACAAGTACAGCAAATATGGCGATGGCTCGGGACCAAATCCGCATTGTCGGTTCAAGCACGGTCTTTCCATTCGCCACGGCAGTGGCCGAACGGTTTGGCAAGACATCAAGCTTCAAGACACCGGTCGTGGAAAGCACCGGTTCGGGTGGCGGCCTGAAGCTTTTCTGTTCCGGCATCGGTGCCAGCCATCCCGATATCACGAACGCCTCCCGGCGCATCAAGGCTTCGGAAGTCAGCCGTTGCGCCAAGAATGGCATTGCGAATATCGTCGAGGTCAAAATCGGCTTTGACGGTATCGTACTGGCTAATTCCCGTAAAACCGCACAGATGTCCCTGACTCTGAAACAGCTATTCCTGGCATTGGCCAAGGACGTGCCGATTGACGGCAAGCTGGTGGTCAACCCATACAAGACCTGGAACGAAATCGATCCCGCCCTGCCTGCCACTAAGATCGAGGTGCTTGGGCCGCCGCCGACATCAGGCACCCGCGACGCCTTTGTTGAGCTGGCCATGGAAGGCGGCGCGAAGAAAATTCCGCTGCTCAAGGCGATGCGGAAAGCGGACAAGAAACACTTCAAGGCCGTCGCCCATGCCCTGCGTGAGGATGGTGCCTTTATTGAAGCCGGTGAGAACGATAATTTGATCGTGCAGAAGTTGGAGGCCAACCCGCTCGCGCTTGGGATTTTCGGTTTTAGCTTCCTGGATCAGAACCGGGACAAATTGCAGGGCAGTTCCATTGGCGGTGTCTTGCCCGAATTCGAGCTGATCGCTGAAGGTACCTATCCGATCTCGCGGACCTTGTACTTCTATGTCAAGAAGGCCCATGTGGGGACGGTTCCCGGCTTGCAAGAATATGTTGCCGCATTTGCCAATGATCAGGCCTGGGGCCCGGACGGCTATCTTGCGGACAAGGGGCTGATCCCGCTACCAGATGCGGAGCGGGCAACAACCGCCAAGCAGGCTACCGCCCTGATTAATCTTTCCATGTGATCCGAAGCATCGTTTGAGCCCGGCCAATGTCCCATTCTGTCATCGTCATCACGATCCTGGCTATCGCCATGGTTGGATTTCGCATGGGACGCGGCCGGGCTTTGACGTTGGCGGGCGGACAAGCCCGCAGTCTGAATTCGCTGCCGGCATATCATGGCGGTTATGTTTTACTCTGGTGCGCTCTGCCCGCGTTGATGCTGGTGCTTGCGTGGTTGGCCCTCGAGCCGGCGGCAGTCCGTTGGTTGGTACTTTCCGGCCTGCCGGACGGGGCGCGGTCGCTATCCGCCGAACGCCTGGATCTTTTCTATGACAAAATCCTTGCCTTCGCGTCGCTTCGAAATGGCATCGGTAACGGCACAGGCGGGGCCGACGCCTCTCTTGTCGGCGGGGCCGAACACTACCAACGCCTGAAGCAATTAAGCCTTTTTGCCTTGGCCGTGGGGAGCATCGCCATCGCGGGCACGGGCCTAATTTTCGCCTGGAACCGGATTACACCCGCATTTCCCGCCCGTAGGGTGGTTGAGGGATGTATACGTGCCATGCTGGTCGTCAGTTCGGCCCTGGCCATATTCACCACCATTGGCATCGTGCTGTCGTTGCTGTTCGAGACCATTCGTTTCTTTGAAAAGGTGCCTATAGCCGATTTCCTGTTCGGCCTGAAATGGAGCCCGCAAATGGCCCTCCGGGCGGACCAGGTAGGTTCCTCCGGCGCTTTTGGCGCAGTTCCAATTTTCGCCGGCACCCTTTTGATCAGCCTTATCGCCATGGCGGTGGCGGTGCCCATTGGTTTGATGTCTGCGATCTATCTCTCCGAATACGCGGGCAGGAACGCCCGCGCCGTCCTCAAACCCATGCTGGAGATATTGGCGGGCATACCAACCGTGGTTTATGGGTTTTTCGCCGCCCTGACCGTAGCGCCCCTGGTCCGTGATTTGGGTACCTTTTTGGGCCTCGACGTCGCATCC
Source organism: Rhodospirillaceae bacterium (assembly GCA_018660265.1). GTDB lineage: Bacteria > Pseudomonadota > Alphaproteobacteria. The sequence continues at coordinate 164,302 of JABJKS010000031.1, forward strand.
GAGAGCGCACTGGCCGCGGGCCTGGTCATGGGTATCATGATCATACCTTTCGTCTCATCACTTTCAGACGATGTCATCAACGCCGTGCCCGTTGCGTTGCGCGAGGGTGCCTATGGCCTGGGTGCCACGAAGTCGGAGACGATCCTGCGCGTGGTCCTACCGGCGGCATTGCCGGGTATTGTCGGAAGCATTCTTCTGGCCATGAGCCGCGCCATCGGCGAAACCATGATCGTGGTCATGGCGGCAGGACTGGCGGCAAATCTAACCGCCAATCCATTCGCGGCGGTGACCACGGTGACGGTGCAAATTGTGACCTTGCTGGTTGGCGATCAGGAATTCGACAGCGCCAAGACCCTGGCCGCATTTGCCCTGGGCCTGGTTCTTTTTGCCATCACTCTGGGGCTCAACATCATCGCTCTGATGACCGTGCGAAAGTACCGTGAGAAATATGACTGACCTCTCTAATCATCACGTCGGCATCGGCCATGGCGAGGATGCCACAGGGCGGCTACGGCGGTTGCGGCGGCGGCATCGCGCCGAACGCCGTTTCAAACTATATGGCATCACGGCGGTGGCGATCTCCCTATTCTGTCTCTTTGCGCTGTTTTCCTCAGTTTTTTCCAAGGCGTACACGATTTTTGGTCAAACGGAGATCGCCCTGGATATTTATTTTGATGAAAACATGATCGATCCCACCGGCACGCGGCAGCGGAAAACCCTCATCGCAGCCAACTACGGCGCGCTGGTCAAGGCCTCTCTGAAAGAGGCATTTCCAAAGGTCGGCGGGCGACAGGACAAACGGGCCCTGCGCAAGCTGATCAGCACCGGTGCCGTCTATGAAATCCAGGAAATGGTTATGCAGGATCTAAGCCTGATCGGCCAACGCAAACGAATTTGGGTGGCCGCAGGGGACGATGTCGATATGTTCTTCAAGGGCCTGGCTAGCGCGGGCGGCGAAGGCAATCGCCGGATCAACAGCAAGCAGGTTGCCTGGTTGGACGCTCTGGTACAGCGCGGCCAACTGGAAAGGCGTTTCAATTGGCGTTTCTTCTCATCCGGCGACAGCCGGGAGCCGGAGCAGGCAGGCATTCTCGGCGCTGCCGTTGGATCTCTTTTGACGCTATTAATCTGCCTGGTTCTGGCTTTTCCACTTGGCGTGATGTCTGCGGTCTATTTGGAGGAATTCGCGCCCAAAAACCGTTGGACGGACCTGATTGAGGTCAACATTAATAACCTGGCGGCGGTACCTTCGATTGTTTTTGGGCTGTTGGGCCTGGCAGTGTTGCTGGGTACATTTGCGATGCCGCGCTCCGCCCCGTTGGTGGGCGGTGTCGTACTGGCCCTGATGACCTTGCCCACGGTGATCATCTCGGCCCGGGCGGCCCTACAGGCCGTGCCGCCATCTATCCGGGAAGCCGCCCTGGGCGTCGGCGCCTCGACCCAGCAGGTGGTCTGGCATCATGTTCTGCCTCTGGCCATGCCGGGTATTCTGACAGGCACCATCATTGGCATGGCCAGGGCCTTGGGCGAGACCGCACCTTTGTTGATGATTGGCATGGTTGCCTTCATAGTTGATATCCCGACCGGACCGACCGATCCGGCAACGGCGCTACCGGTACAGATCTTTCTTTGGGCCGATGCGCCGGAGCGCGCCTTTGGCGAACGCGCAGCGGCGGCGATCATCGTGTTGCTGGCATTCTTAATCACCATGAACCTGGGCGCCGTTCTGTTAAGACGCCGGTTCGAACAACGTTGGTAGATAGGTACAATAATGAGCCTAAGTTCTCTCACCACGGATGAAGACCGGGACGTGCTTCTGGATACGAAAATCCAGGCCGTCGGCGTCGATGTCCATTACCATGACAAGCAGGCCCTGTTTCAGGTCGACCTGGACATTGCGGCCAATACGGTTACGGCCCTGATCGGGCCATCGGGCTGTGGCAAGAGTACGTTTCTCCGTTGTCTGAACCGCATGAACGACATTATCGACGGTTGCCGCGTCAGTGGTGCCCTCAGCCTCGACGGCAACGACCTATATGCCCGCGAAGTTGATGTCGTGGCGCTGCGGGCCAAGGTCGGCATGGTTTTTCAAAAGCCCAATCCGTTTCCCAAGTCGATTTACGAGAATGTCGCATTCGGGCCACGAATCCATGGCCTGGCCGATAGCCGGGCGGAGCTGGACCAGATAGTCGAAACCAGTTTGCGGCGGGCCGGTTTGTATACCGAAGTCAGCGATCGCCTTGATGATACGGCGACGAGCCTGTCAGGCGGCCAACAACAGCGCCTTTGTATCGCCCGCGCCATCGCCGTGGAGCCGGAGGTGATTTTGATGGACGAACCCTGTTCAGCCCTTGATCCCATTGCCACCGCCAAGGTGGAAGAATTGATCGACGAGCTGCGACAACGCTATACCATCGTTATCGTGACCCATTCCATGCAACAGGCGGCGCGGGTCTCGCAAAGGACGGCATTTTTCCATTTGGGAGAGGTTGTCGAAGACGGGGAAACGGCAAAAATCTTCACGGATCCCCATGATGAGCGGACCCAGGCATATATAACCGGGCGGATCGGTTGATAGGATAGGTATAGAGAGATGGAAACCGAACATATTGTAAAATCTTTCGATGAAGAGTTGCTGAAGCTCGATAATCTTGTGGTGGAAATGGGGGGATTGGCGGAATCCCAATTGGCCGATGCCATTGCCGCTCTGGTGCGCCGGGACATCGAACTGGCCGGGCGCGTGGTTGAGCAAGACAAGCGTATCGACGCTATCGAGAACGAGATCCACGGCTTTGTCCTGCGCCTGTTGGCGACCCGCCAGCCCGTGGCCGTGGACCTGCGTATTATTCTGGCGTCCCTGAAGATATCATCCAGCCTGGAACGAATTGGCGACTATGCCAAAAACATTGCAAAACGAACCACGACCATTGCAAAGGTTCCGGCAATGGGCGGAACGGCACAATCCATTGCGCGGATGACCGGCGTCGTACAGGGCATGATTAAGAATGTTCTGGATGCCTATATTGGGCGCGATGTTGATATGGCGGCTGACGTCCGGGCCCGCGACGAAGAGGTGGACCAGATGCATACCAGCCTGTTCCGCGAGCTGCTAACCTACATGATGGAAGACCCGCGCAATATCACACCGGCGACCCATCTGTTATTCACCGCCAAGAATGTGGAGCGGATTGGCGACCATGTGACCGGGATCGCCGAACAAATCCACTTCATGGTGGCGGGAGAGCTGCCAGGGGACTTACGCCCTAAGGGGGACAACACCAGTTACACCGTTGTTGAAGTTGCCAGTCCGCTGAATGCCGGATCGCGGAATGACGGATCGCCGAATGATCGCCCGACGAATGATGGATCAAAACCGTGACCCAGGCGTTAATCTACATTGTTGAAGACGAGCCGGCCCAGGTTGAAATGCTTTCCTACAATTTGGCAAAGGAAGGTTTTCGAACTGAGATCGCCGAAAATGGAGAACGCGCCCTGCTGTTGGTTGAGGAAACGGTGCCGGATTTGATCATTCTGGACTGGATGATGCCAGATGTTTCCGGCATCGAGGTTTGCCGGCGTCTAAGAGCCAAGGCTGAAACCAAACGTATTCCCATCATAATGTTAACTGCCCGTGGTGAAGAAACCGACCGGATCAGGGGGTTGGAAACAGGCGCGGATGACTATGTCGTCAAACCCTATTCGCCGGCGGAAATGGTGGCCCGGATCCGTGCTCTATTGCGCCGGGCGCAGCCGAGCCTGGCAGCGGAGACCATTGAATATGCCGGTATTACGGTGGATCCAGAACAACACAAGGTCACGCGCCAGGGACAAACCATCCATCTGGGGCCGACCGAATACCGCCTGCTTCTCACTCTGATGGAGCGACCGGGGCGGGTTTTGTCCAGAGGCCAGCTTTTAGACCTGGTTTGGGGTCAGGAAGTGTATGTAGAGGATCGAACCGTGGACGTTCATATCCGCCGTTTGAGAAAGGCCCTGGATCTGACGGGAACAAAGGACCCAATCCGCACCGTCCGTGGCGCCGGCTATGCGCTCAACACCGAAGACTGAGCGCCCTAAATTGAAGTAGTTCCGATCTGATCTGACACAGTCCAGCTCAACGACCGCTTCGCAGCAATCGTCCGGGCAGCGCGCCTGTCGCTTCGCCATGGCGCCATGTGGAAACGCCGGCCACAATCGTTGCGTCAAACCCGGCGGAGCGTTGCAGAAGCCTCTTCCCCTCGGCCGGAAGATCGTAACACACCTCCGGCACCTGTAGCTGCAATGCTTCATAATCCACAATATTGATATCGGCCCGCATGCCTGCCGCGATCCGTCCGCGATCATAGAGGCCAATCGCCTCGGCGTTGGCGGAGGTCAATCGTCGTACCATCTCCTCGATGCCGTGCAGTGGTCCCCGTGTACGGTCGCGCGTCCAATGGGTGAGGGTATGGACCATGTCGGTGGCGTCGCACATGATCCCCACATGGGCCCCGCCATCGCCAAGACCGACCAATGTGTTGGGATGCCCGAGCATCTCGTGAACTGACGACATGTCGCCACCGGCGTAATTCGTCATCGGATGATAGAGGATTGCGCGACCGTCTTTTTCCAGCATCAAATCGTAAGCAAGTTCGCCCGGATCTATGCCGCGCCGCCGTGCTTCGGCACCAACGCTGGTGCTTGGGTCAGGCTCGTACTGCGGCGGGTCACCGAAAGGGAATATCCTATCCCAATCCCTTAACCGATTAATTTGAGCTGAGTTTCCATCAGGCGCGGCGAGCAAGCGCGCCCGAAATTCTGGATCACGCAGAATTTCAACCCGTGCGTCCATGTCCAACAACGCCAATTCCCGCCAGCCGGCACGGTCGGAAAATGGGTTTAAAGACAGCTCGAAGCCAAGTAGCACGCTGGTTGGCCGGCCACGGATTTGACCAGTAATATGAAGCCCCTCGGCATTGGCCGCCGCGATCCGGCTAAGCAGATCGCGCCATTGATCGGGATCGGAATCTTTTTGTAATAGCGTCAACGTCAAAGGCCGCCCCGACTTTTTTGCCAGACGGGTGAGCAGGCCGAATTCCTGGTCGATCGCGTCGCCATAATCTCCAACAACCTGGAGCCAGCCGTGCCCCACCTGACCTACAGCCTCGGCGATTTCGGCCAACTCCGCCTCCGCCGCGCCGTAGGAGGGGACCGGTTCCCCCGCCGCCGTTCGGTGCTGCAATAGCCGTGAGGTGGAAAACCCAAACGCCCCCGCTGAAATGCCGTCCGCCGCCAGCCGCGCCATCTCCGCACGATCCTGCGCCGTCGCCTCTTCACGGTTGGCACCGCGCTGCCCCATCACGAAGACCCTAAGAGCCGCATGCGGGACTTGTGTCGCCACATCCACGTCGTAGCGCCGTGCGGCGAGCGTATCGAGATACTCTGGGAAACTGCTCCACGTCCAAGGCAGCCCTGCCGACATCACGACTTCGGGGATGTCTTCCACCCCCTCCATCAGAGAGATCAGCATGTCGCGGTGATCTCTCTGCACCGGCGCAAACCCGACCCCGCAATTGCCCATCAGAACGGTGGTTACACCATTACAAGACGACGGCGTGATCTGGTTGGCCCATGTAACCTGTGCGTCATAGTGTGTATGCACGTCGACGAAACCGGGCATCACCAGTCGGCCGCGTGCGTCGATCTCCTCCGCACCGGTTTCTTTAACTTCACCAACGGCGACGATCCGACCGTTCGAAACCGCGACGTCCGCCGCCACCATGGGACCGCCCGAGCCGTCTACGACGGTGCCGTTGCGGATGATCAAATCCGGTCTATCGCTCATATAACGCTCCCGTTGTAATTTTCTTTTGGAAGCATAGGCCGATAAAGCAGATTTCGTAACACCTTACGCTATCAGAGGATAAGCGGCAGTTGCGGCTTGAGGCCCTGATCCTCGAGAAGTGCCAGGACCGGACATTCGCCAGAGGAGAATGGAATAACAACCAACCGAGCCAATCCAGCGGCTTCTTCAACAAAATCTGCCGAACGGCGATATTGGAAAGCTGTTCGCGCAGCGTAGATTCCCCTCGCTATGACAGATACACTTCAAGCCATGAGACGTCGCTAACCGACGGCAATAGGGTTATTTCGGAAAATCCGCGCCGACTTAATGGGAGGATCCAGATCATGAACAATTGGACCACGGTTATCTTCGCGTCTCTGCTGCTTATCGGATTTGGATTACCGACGGCTACACTTTACGCGCAGACGAACAAGCCAAGCATTTCACCGAAATATCGGCTCTCCACAGCGGAAGTGGCTGCAAGGCCCGACCATAGATACAAGGGCATGTTCAAGGGTGGCATGTGGATGATCGACAGGCGTACAGACGGCACCGGCGTGCACTATTGGAAAGGAAAAAGGGTCGCGACTTCAACATCCATACTCAAAGACGACACGAGGTATACCAAGCGGAGTGATGGACGTGAGGAGACTTGCGCTGAATATCACAATCCCGGCGGCTCGAAAGAGGCCTTGGACGAGTTTATTGCCGTCTGCGAGCACGGTACTTTCCCATACGCTGTCTTTCCAATGCCTGCTTCATCCCAAGACAGTGCCCCCAAGAATATGAAAAATTCGGCGTTAAGTTCGTACATGGAAATGACCAGACCCGAAGGTGCGGGCCCTTTTCCAGCCGTCATGATGATCTCGGGCTGTAGCGGCTTCAGCTTTGGGGCAGATTTTTACGATGATGTACAAAAGCGGATCACCAAGCTCGGTTTCCTCGTGATCCGCGTTGACTCACTTCGCCTTCATGCTGAGGCAAGATGTGACGGCGGCGGTGTGTCGGTGGATGAACAGGTCGCGGATATCCAGGCCGCTGCAACCTTTCTGCGAGATCAGGACAACGTCAAGAAGGCGGCCATCAACGTTCTGGGATGGTCGTGGGGCGGTGGTGGATCGTTGGCGGCGGCGATGGCAGGCAACGGCATTCATGCCGCTGTTGCCTACTACCCGGCGTGCAGAAACCTACCCGCTACTGCTGTGACCGTTCCAACCCTGATCCTGCACGGCGAGGCGGACAATGTGGTAAGTTTAAAGGCCTGTGAAGATATCATCTCCAAATCGGAAACCCTCGTACTACGCACCTATCCCGACGCACATCATGCCTTCGACAGCCCGGCTCTCGACCCGCCGAGAGAGTACCGGTTTGGCACACTCGGGTATAACAGGCAGGCAGCGGCAGCGGCCTGGGGCGAATTGACGAAATTCTTGAAGCGTTAGAAACGATTGTGGTGGCGATAAACGAGCCTGGCAATGTTCGGGTCAATACGTTTCACTCGTCCATTGTGAATAGGACCGTGTCCAATTGACCATGCGTGAATTGCTGCAATCGAAAATACCCGTCGCCCTGCCAACGATGGTGGCCATTCAGTCCTTTGGTACCATGTGCGGTTATGCCGGTGCCGTGGTGGCGGTGCAGGCCGCAGCCGATCTTGGTGTGAAGGCGACCAGCATCGGCATCTTTATGGCCGTGCTTTATACCATCGCGATGCTTTCGGGGTTGGGGGCCGGCAGCATGCTTGCCAGATATGGCGTTATCCGGACCAGCCAGGCTGCCTTGCTGGCGGCTGCGCTAGGTCTTGGCCTGGCGGGCGCAGCGCCGATTTGGCCTGTGGCGCTCGCCGGCGCGGTTCTGATCGGCATCGGTAGTGGGCCGTTGAACCCGGCTGGCTCCCGCATTCTGGCCCGGCATGCGCCACTGCGATGGCAGCCCCTGGTGTTTTCCATCAAACAAACCGGCACGCCCATAGGCGGCATGCTGGCCGGGTTGCTGTTGCCGCCATTGATGGCGCTATATGATTGGCGGATCGCCGTTGCTGCGATTGCCCTGATCCCGTTCCTGACGCTGTTGGGGCTGCAATTTATCCGTAACGATTTGGATGACGACCGGGACCCCGAACACCGTATCAGCGTTGCCGGTATTGTCGATGCCCTGCGCGTCATCGTCACCAGCCGGCCGTTGGCGACACTGGTCGTGGCGGGATATTTTTATACCTTCGCACAGATGGCCATTCTGTCTTTTATGGTGATCTATCTGGAAGAGGAAAATGGCCTCACAAAAGCCTTCGCCGGCGGTATCTTTGCCGTCATACATGCTTCCGCCATTCCCGCGCGCATCCTTTGGGGACTGGCGGCGGGGCGATTATTCAGCAGTTGGGCTCTACTTGGCCTGATCGGCATTCTGATGGCCGGCAGCATTGTCGCGGTGAGTTTTTTTACGACCGCCTGGCCGACCTGGCTAACCGTGCTGGTCGCCGTCATGCTGGGGGCTAGTACCAATGGTGTGCTGGGTCTATTGCTGGCCGAATTTGCGCGTCTCGCACCGCCGGGCAAAGTGGGTGAGGTCACGGGCGGCGGCCAGTTCTTTCTGTTTTTCGGCATTGTCAGCGGCCCGCCGATCTTTGGTGCCATTGTCGAATATGGCGGCGGTTACACCGTGGCCTTCTACCTCATTGCCGGCCTGACCCTGGCGGCGGGCCTATACCTGTTGTGCACTGTTCGCCACGCCAGGTCAGCCACAGTTCATCGGGACCCCTGAAGGTGAAATTGGGCACGTAGCTGAAGCTTTGATCCGCTACGAGGGCGAGGGATGGCAGCTCCCGGGTCAGGGTCTCCAGCGCAATGGTCGCCTCCAGCATGGCGAGGCGGTTACCGAGGCAGAAATGGATGCCCCGGCCAAACGAGATATGAGCCCGTGCATTGGTCCTGTGAATATCGAAAGTGCCGGGGTCATCGAACAGGCTCTCGTCATGATTGGCCGAGCCGAGGGAGAGAAACATTTGCGTGCCGGCGGGGATCTTGTATCCAGCAAGTTCGGTATCCTCCAAGGCAACCCGTCGCCAGCTTGTCTGTGGGGAATTGCAGCGCAATACTTCCTCCACTGCGTTGGGGATCAGGGCCGGATTGCGGCAAATCTCGGGCCACAGGCCAGGTGCAGACAGCAGATTGATCAAGCCGTTGCTCAACAGATTACTGACGATCTCATGGCCGGCAAATGACAACCCGTACACCACTGAAACCACTTCCCTATAGCCAAGATCATCAGGGTCGGCGGCATGGGCGCCCAGCAATTCGGAGGTAAAATCATCGCCTGGATTCCGTTGACGCTCCGCCACGAAGGCAACGCAGTATCGCCAATAGGCCAGCATTTTTTTGGCAATGGCGATCTGTTCCTTCTCGCTCGCCATACCCCAGGTGAATGCCAGGCGGTTGGTTGTCCAGTCCTTGAGGTCTTGGTCATCCGCTTCTGGAAAACCGATAAAACGAAATATCGTCTCGCCAGGCAGGGGGTGGCCCAAGGCGGCAACAAAATCCGCCGGCGCGCCGTTCCTGCGCATAGTCTCGACCAGCGCCTCGCAACGACGCCTGATAAAGGGCTCCATCACCTTCATCCGGCGGCTGGAAAAGCCCGCGTGGGTGTGTTTGCGGATGCGGGTATGATCAGGCGGGGCGCGGTTAGACAATACCGCGATGGGGTCGTAATCGATTACCGACAGGATCTCAGCCGCGCCATCGCAGATTGGCAAGACCGGGTCCTGTACGTTGGCGGCACCGAAAACGTCGGATCTGCGAAAGACCTCCGCCACATCCTCCATCCGCGTTAGAACCAGACAACCCAGTTTTTCGGCATAAAATAGCGGACTGTTGGCGCGAAGGTCCCGTAATACGGTGTAGGGGTCGGCAACATAATTCTCAGAGAAAGGCGAAAATCCATGATCCACAGGACAGCCATTTGGTGCCGCCGGACGCTCGGTGCGTAATCGGTAATATGCCTCCTCCGCCATCACACGCGCTCCTTCGCTAGGATTTTCGTTTATCGACCAGTAGACCAATTTTCAATTAGTTGGCGCTACGCCTTATTATCAAAGCAAAGAAGCAAGCTAAGAACAAGCGGAACCGTATCCAGCAAATTTGTCTTCGTTTAGTCTCCCCGCAGGGGGGGGGTGATGGAGTGCCGTCTTGCCGCCCTTTTGTTCTTTCGCGCGAACTTGTTTAATTTGACAGTATCGGCCGTTAAGTGTCGTGTGATAAAATTGCTATCCTCGGTGGCACGGCGACCGGGTTGCCTGACTTGGACCCTTGGGCCCTTGGGACCGGCGGGGCACATCAAAGAAGGAACGAAAGACATGTCCATACTGGTAATAGGCGGCGCGGGCTTTATTGGCCGCCGGTTGGTGCCAATCCTGGCAGCGGATGGCCATGCAGTAACCTGCATGGATATCGACGTTGCGGGTGCGGCAGCGGCGTTCGCGTCACTTGCCGACAAGGTCACCATCGTGCGGGGCGATGTGACCCAGTTTGACGACGTCATCGGCGCGGTGCAGGAATCCGGTGCCGAACGGCTGATCAATCTGTCCTATTTCATCGGCGACCTGCCACCCCACGTAGCCTTCAAGCTCGACATCCAGGGCATGGACAATTGTTTCGAGGCCGCCAGGCGTTGCGGTGTCAAACACACGGTTTTCGCCAGCTCTCTCGCGGTATCGGGCCCGCAGGATTATTTCGGGGAACGCCTGGTCGATGAGAGCGACGAACGCCGGGGCGAGAGCCAATATGCGGTCAACAAAATCACCAATGAATGGCAGGCGCATGACTATCGGCGGGCCTATGGCATGGTAATCACCTGTATCCGCCCAGCCAACGTGACGGGCCCGGACAAGAAATTCGGCTCCATCGATCACGTGAATTGTATGTGCCAGCCGGCACGCGGCCAGTCGGTCACCTTTCCCCATGCGGACACCAGGCGCTGTGTCATTCATGTAGATGATATGGCGGAAGTGTTTGCCCGCGTCCTGCTGTCCGACAAACCGAAACACGAGACCTACAATTCCGGCGGTGCCACGGTCAGCCTGGGCGAACTGGCGGATCAGGTGCGCGAATTTCTGCCCGACGCCGACATCCGCTTTGATGCCGAGACAGGCGGGCGCGAGGCATCCGGGAACTATCTGATCGACAACAGCCGTCTGATCGAGGAATTTGGCCTGCAATACGCACCGCTGCGACAACGGGTGAAAGAGGTCATCAACGATATCCGCGCCGACGAGGGGCAGCCGCCACTGATGTCATGAGCCGTAAAGAGCCGTGAAGAAAGGAAGACAACAGCATGCAACTAGGCGCATTTTTCCCCACCCGGGATATGCCCGCCGACCGTGGTGCCATCCGCGACTGGGCCCAGGCGGCGGAGGACCTGGGCTTTGACTATATCGAGGTCTCCGATCATGTTCTGGGTGTTGACCGCGCGGCATCACCGGGTTTCGAAGGGCCCTACGATATCGACGATCCTTTTCACGAGGTCTTCGTGACCCTGGGTTTTTTGGCGGCGGTGACCGAGCGGGTCGGTCTCGCCACAGGTGTGCTGATCCTGCCGCAGCGCCAGACCGCACTGGTCGCCAAACAAGCCGCGCAGATCGATATCCTGTGTGGCGGCAGACTGCGTCTTGGCGTCGGCGTCGGCTGGAACCCGGTGGAATATGAGGCGTTGGACCAGAACTGGAAGACGCGCGGCCGGCGCCAGGCAGAACAAATCGAACTAATGAACCGCTTTTGGACAGAGCGAACAGTGGATTTCAAGGGTGAATTTGACCAGGTGCATCATGCCGGCGTCAACCCGCCATCGATCCAGCGGCCGATCCCGGTTTGGTTCGGCGGCGGTGCGGATGCCGTGCTCAGACGCGCCGCACGGTACGGCCAGGGTTGGATACCACTTGGCAATCCCGGCAGCAAAACCCAGGCGCAGCTGACTGCCTTACAGGGCTATTTACGGGACGAAGGCCGCGACCCGTCCGCCTTTGGCGTTGAAGCCTGGCTCCGTTCCAACCTTGGCGGCGCGGACGACTGGCGGGCGGCGGCCGACACTTGGACCGGACTAGGCGCCAGCCACCTGACGTTTTATACCTCGGGCCTGGGTGTTGGGCCTGTTGATAAGCAGATTGAAGCGATGCGCGCCTTTAAGGCCGTAATGGCATGAACGCCGAAGAGACTTGGCAACAAAATACGGTATGATACAACCTGAAACGGCCTCAAAAGAAGACTGAAGTCGTGACCCAGGGCTTGGGAGTCGCATTCGTCTTGACGGGACTGATCCAAATATAAAATTTAAAACTCGATAACAAGACGACCGCGTGTTCCGCCGGCCTCAAGGCGTCGATGTGTCTCGGCCGCCCGGTCCGCCGGATAAATCTCCGCCACGCGCAGGGTAATGACACCATCCTCCGCCTGCTGGCGCAGTCGGTCCAGTTTCTCAAATTCACAATCATAGGTCCGCACCCATGTGGCCGTGAACTTGATACCGCGTTCTGCCTCGCCCTCGAACCCCCGCACGGCAGTAAAAACACCACCGTCCCGCAGCGCCGGTATCACTAGGTCGTTCTGCACGGCACCATCAGCCAGACCGTCAACACCGTTGGGGAAATGTTCCCGTATGCGGTCGGCGACATCATCGCCCCGGCGGACCACGATATCGGCACCCAAAGATGCGACGAGAGCCTCGTCGGCTTCCGAGGCATCGGCGATAACGGTCAAACCTTCAGCCTTGGCCAGTTGTATGACATAGCCGCCGTAGGCGCCGGCGGCACCTGTGACGGCAAGGGTCTGTCCGGATTCCAGGCCAAGCAGATCAAGGGACAGGCGCGCCGTCAGCCCATTCATGGGCAAGGTGCAGGCTTCGGCATGGGTCGTCCCAGCCGGGGCGGGAACCACGGCCCGGGCTTCAAGCACGATCTGTTCCCTGTAAGCACCATGACTGCCATTCGGCACGACCATGGCCATCACGGCATCCCCAACCTGGACACCTGTACTGACACCTTCGCCAACCTGATCGACGATGCCCGCCGCATCCATACCCGGCACGTAGGGTGGCGGGTCGACCTTTTGCTGCTCGGCCCGGGAACCGTTTCGGGCCATGGTATCGGTGGGATTGACCGCTGCGGCATGCACATGGATGCGCACTTGCCCTGGTCCGGCTTGAACCTCCGGCACCTGGACGACCTGCAAAACCTCCGGTCCACCATGAACTAAAAGACCTACTGCGCGCATTTCAATTGCCTTTCCTCATTTTCATCTACATCGCCCGGAAATCCCAAATGCAGGACCCATCCGATGCCGCCCCGTTACGCAATCGAAGCATAAGCCCTTAGCGCCCCCTTGGACAGTCTGTCCAGGCCGGCGAAAGCGGTTGGTCAGAACAAGCAGGCATGGATATTTTTGATCTGTTATCTTTGCTTTGCAGGAAAGAAAAACCTAAATGAAACCAATCGCTTGAGCCGAAAATACGACTTCAGTGAGTTCAAAATCACTCTGGATACAGGCACCTATCGGCCCGTTGAAAGACCAGAGAACACCGAAACCTTCGACATCAGCTCTGCCAACGTCTCGCGAGAACCAGACGACGTGCCGCGCATCACCGCCGCCACATTATGTCTCGGGGTCTCGTTAAACGTAGCCTTCACACTTTTCTAATAAATATTCTCTATACAGAGATATGTCTAAATCGATAAATGGCGCGTCATGATGAAAATCGGATTGCTAATAAATGCGGCAAGTATTCGGCAAAATGCCCTGCAGAGAATTTTCTATTTCTCTGCGATAATATTCTTGCTTGTTGTGATCTCTGTTGCGAGAGCCGCAGAAGCACCCCAACACATTAATGTAGACGCGGACGGGTATTCGATTGATCGTTATGACCCAGTAGCATATTTCACAGAGGGTCAACCGGTTCGCGGCAAGCCCGAGTTCAGTGCAGAATATCAAGGCGCGAAATACGCCTTCTCGTCAAAGAAAAACCGTGAGCGGTTTCTCGACAATCCTGACAAATTTGTGCCGCAATACGGCGGCTTTTGCGCCTATGGCGTCGTTCATGGCGGTAAATCCAACGTCGACCCTGAGGTCTGGGAAATTGTCGATGGCAGGCTCTATCTCATGATCAGCGGGGGCACGATGTCCGTCTGGCAAAAGAAAAAGAAGACCTACATCCAGATGGCCGACAAAGCCTGGCGTACCATCACAGATTGATGGGGTCCGGCAGAAAGTTGGCGCGCATTGCCATCAATCTTTGACAAAATTCAGCGCAGGATATTTGCAAAAGTCCTTTTGCTTGTATGCGCATCGGTATTCACAATACTTTTTTCCTCGTTTTATGTTTTCGAGAAACTCGAATACCAGGAAAAGAAAGATGCACTGCTAAAGCAGCAGAAGCTTATCACGCAAAGCCAGGCGATCATTGTTCCGCAATATATTATCGACAACAACGAGGAAGCCATAACGCTCGCCCTGTCCGGCGTATTGTCCAACCCAATCATTGTCGGCATTGCGATCTACGACCCAGATGGAAACATTCTTCATCGCTTCGGGGATTTTCAATCTAAAAGTTACCAGCTGTTTGAAGCGCGCCATGACGTTACGATGTTTGACGGGGCCAGCGTTCGTCGCCTCGGCACATTGCTGACCGTCTCCACCGAACGGCATATTGTGGCGAACCTCCAACAGCAGCGGCGATTTTACGCCCTTGTATTTGCCGCACTCTTCTTCGCCATTGTCGTTGCGGTATATGCCTCCATCCATTCAATCGTCGCGATCCCCTTGAACCGATTGGTCTTGGCGATTAAGGAAACCAAGAATGGAAAACCGATCTCTGTCAACTGGTCGGGTAAAGATGAGATCGGTTTGCTCATCACAGAATTTGAAAATCTTCAGGGCCGTCAATTCCGCGCACAATTACAACTTCGCGACGAGCTTGATCATCGGGGGGAAATGCTGGCCGAACTCCTGGTCATGAAGGAAGCCGCAGAGCAGGCGAGCCACGCCAAATCGGAATTCATGGCTGCCATGTCTCACGAGTTGCGTACGCCTTTAAATGCCATTATCGGTTTTTCGGAAATGATCAAGGATGAATTGCTGGGACCCATCGAAAACGAAGATTATAGGAATTATTCTGCCGACATCAATTCCAGCGGCCGTAATTTGCTGGCGATCATTAATGACATTCTTGATATTGCAAGAATTGAAGCCGGTAGCACGAGCCTGGACGAAGCATTGATGGACCCCGTGCATACCGCACAGTTAACCATCAAACTTATATCCGGACGGCCTGAAGCAGAGGGCCTGGACATTTCGATCCAGCATGACAATCCTGTCCCGAGCCTCTATGCGGACGCCAGGGCGGTCGAGCAAATACTGATTAATTTGTTGTCCAATGCAGTGAAGTTCACGGACAAAGGGTCGGTCACAGTTAAGATCGCTGCCGCCTCGGATGGATATATGGCCATTATGGTGTCGGACACCGGCATCGGCATACCAGCGGATAAAATCGGGAACCTGACGCAGCCATTTTACCAGGCCGATAGTTCCCTTTCCCGAAAGTTCGACGGCACCGGCCTTGGTCTTGCCCTATCAAAATCATTGATGGAGCTGCATGATGGTGAATTGCTGATCGAAAGCGTGGAGGGTGAAGGCACAAAGGTAATTTGCCGCTTTCCCCCAGAGCGAATAGAGCCAGACGCAAACAGAAGTAATATTGTAGCCTAGATGTGACCTCTCACGAGGTTGTTCCTTCGAACGCAGACAAGCTTTACGACGTCCTAAAGCCCGGCGGGTGTCATGATCTCGGCGGCGCATTTTTCCATACGGTCGAGGCTTTCCGTGAGGGTGGGGGAGCGGAAATCGAAGATCAACTCTTCTATGCCCAGGTTGGCGTAGGTGTGAATATCCTCGATCAGCTGATCGTTGGTGCCTGAGAACGGCCGTCGGTTGCCATCCTCCATTGTTGTGGCCGTATCATACAGCGGGGCCTTGAACGACAGGGTCATGGCGTCAAAGTCCCGGCCTTCGGCGACAGTCAATTGTTTCAGTTCCGAGATCAGGACAGCCATTTCATCTGGCGGCAGGGGGGCTGCGGCATTGGCACCGACCGGGTGCCAGCCGTGGCCGTATTTCGCGGCACGACGCAATGCGGGGCGGCTGTGGCCGCCAATCCAGATTGGGGGGCCGGGTCGTTGTACGGGAGTGGGTTGGCAACTTACTTCGTTAAATTGATAGGACGCGCCGTTATGGCTGACCGGCTCGCCGGTCCACAGCTTGGCGAAGATTTCCAGATATTCATCACTGACCGCGCCGCGCTTGGCGAAATCCGGTGCATTCAGGGCGTCGAATTCTTCCGCCATCCAACCAACACCGACACCGACCGTGACCCGGCCTTTGGACAGCACATCGACCGTGGCCAGCATTTTGGCGGTGGCCACGGGGTTGCGGTGGGGCAGGATCATGACGGAGGAAACCAGGCGTAGTTTTTCCGTCTTGGCGGCAATAAATGCCATCAGGGTCAGCTGCTCCAACGCATCGCCATCGCCGGGGAACGCACCTGATACGGTGTAGGGATATTTGGAGTCGATCTGGGTGGGAAAAATAATGTGATCGGCAATCATCACCGAATGAAAGCCGAGCGCTTCCCCCCTTTGTACCAATGTTTCCAGGTCATCCGGCTTCGACGTTGGCCCGCGGGTCGGTAGATAAAATCCGTAATGCATGACGATTTGCTCCTCAAAGTTCCAGCACGGCCTTGGCAATGATGCCGCGCTGGATTTCATTACTGCCGCCATAGATAGTTGCGGCCCGGCGCAGCAGACGTTCCTGCATCAGGCCCACAGCATGATCGGGCCCGATGGAAGGAACATTGGTTTCCGGGTTTGGCGCATCGTTCGGATAGGGTCCGGCATAATAGCCGATGGCTTCAATCATCAGCTCATTCAGGCTCTGTTCCAACTCGGTACCGCCGATCTTCAGGGTCGAAGATTCCGGCCCGGGAGGTTGCCCCGCCTTTTCCTGCGCCAGAATGCGCATCTGGGTAAATTCCAAGGCCTGCAAGGCAACCTCGGCCCGGGCCAGGCGGGAGGAGAAGGCATTTTGCGACAGCATGCTTTCACCATTGTCCAATTCGACGCCGGCGATCTGTTTCAAACGTTCTACCTTGCGGTAGGATTTACCCACGCCCGCGATGCCCGTGCGCTCATGGCCCAACAGGAATTTGGCGTAGGTCCAGCCCATGTTTTCCTTACCAACTCGGTTTGAGACCGGGGCGCGGACATCGTCAAAAAAGACTTCGTTCAGGTAATGATCGCCATCGATGGAAATGATCGGTTTCACGGTAATGCCCGGTGTCTTCATATCCATCAGCAGGAAGGAAATACCTTCCTGTTTCTTGACCTCTGAATTCGTTCGCACCAGGCAAAAAATCCAGTCGGCATGGTGGGCATGCGACGTCCAGATTTTAGAGCCGTTGACCACGTATTCATCACCGTCACGGACAGCGCGGGTTTGCAAGGAAGCAAGGTCGGAGCCTGAGCCCGGTTCGGAATAACCCTGACACCACATTTTCTGGCCGGAAATGATCGGTCCCAGATGCTGCGCCTTTTGCTCTGGCGTGCCGAATTCACAAATCACCGGCCCCACCATGGAAATGCCAAATGGGCTTTGCCGCGGGCAATCAGCGGCCTGATATTCCGCATCATAGATATATTTTTGCACCGCGTTCCAGCCCGTGCCGCCATATTCCACGGGCCAGTTCGGCGCGCCCCAGCCCTGTTCATGCAGCAGTTTTTGCCAGGCAATGGTGTCCGTATTGGGGACGTAGGATGGATTCAAACGCACACGGTTCTGAATGTCCTTGGGCAATTTGGTATTCAGGAATTCCCGTGCCTCGTCACGAAAAGCCAGTTCCTCGGCGTTGAAGACCATATCCATGGCGGCGTCCTCTCTCGTTACTGCTACTTATCTATTTGCCTCATAACATAGCCGAAAAATACCGCTATATGTATAGGTGCTTATGGGGCCTGTGCCTTACGTCTGTTGGAAGCGTTCAAACAAAACGTTCAATTAAATCGTTCAGGGCGATAGGGGGCCAGGGTTTCCACCTCTTGTCCGGTGATGATTTCCTCTGCCGCCAAACGGCCGACCAGGGCGGCGAGGGTAATGCCGGAATGCATGACCGTAATGTATAGCCCGGATACCGCAGCCGCAGGTCCAATGATCGGTAAACCATCGGCGGGAATGGGGCGCAGGCCCAGGGTATGATGTTCCACCACCAGATGTTCACTATCCGCCACCAACGCCCGGGCGGCGGCAAACAACGTCTCTGCCATGGCCTCGGTGTCATCGGGCACGCTGCCGCTGGCGAAATCCTCACCAATGATGATCCGGCCATCGGCGTTCTGGCGCATATGAGCATCCGGTGAGAGGACCAGACCGCGCAAAGTCGGGGGCAGGGGCGCACTATGGGCCAGGAAGCCCAGGCGGTTCGCCATGGGCAGGTTCACGCCCACATCGGCGGCCAACTGTTCATTGGCAACGCCGGCGGCCAGGACCACATGATCGGCGTTGATGCGGCCGCTTTTGGTTTCGGTGCCTACAATTTGGCCGTCCGTCACGATCAGACCGCGAACGGTGTCGTCGTTGATCTGTGCGCCCAGATCGGCGGCAGCCGCCAACAATGTTTGCGCGGTAGCCACCGGCGAGAGACTACCTTCCATGGACGAAAGGACGGCTCTGTCAGGATAGTTCGACAGGCCCGGCTCCTGCTTAGCCGCTTCCGCCCCATCGGCCATGCGGATGGCATAGCCCCACGCGGCATGGTCCGGGACAGGTTGGGCGGTAGCCTTGGCATCGCTTTCCCAGCCTAACGAGCCGTTCCAGTTGATCGCCAGTTTGGTGCCAATTTCGTGCTGCAGGCGATGCCATTCCAATATCCCCTGCAGGCGCAATTCGTAATAGGGCCGGGCGTTGCCGGGGGCCGCGTTGATCCACGCGAAGGATGCTGCCGTTGCCACACCACCGGGATGTCCTCCCGTCAGTATAGTGACTTCTGTGCCGCGCGCTGCCAGATGGTAGGCAACTGATGCCCCGATAATACCGCCGCCAATGACAAGTGTTTTCATCCTTCGACTATAACCCTTCATTCGCGACCCTTCACCCCTATGCGCACAAAAAAGCCGCCCCGAAGGGCGGCGATTTCGGCATTGATCGGTGGGATTGGTGGGATCTTTGGTATTTCCGATTTTCTTTTAAGTGGCAGCGCTGTTCCGCCGCCGCTGCCGCGCCATGACGCCAAGGCCGCCCAATCCGGCAAGCAGAAAGCCGAAAGCGCCAGGCAGCGGTACCGGGTAACCTTCTATGCCCGCCACGGAAAATTCGTCGCCGGCAAGTCCTGTGGAACTGAAGACGATTTTATCGACAAGCTTGTGCTTGTGAATGCCAATGTCGCCAAACAGTTCGCCATTCAAGGTGCCATTTAGCAAATCTACACCCTCAAACTCCAACACCCCGGCATAGGCGGTATTGTCGTGAAACAGCGTGACACGGGCCTTTTCGTTTACGCCGTTGCCCGGACCGTCGTTCTCGCCGTTGAAAAGATCGGTGAACCAGAAGCCGTCCAAGGCGATGGCATTCTCGAATTCAACGGTTAGGTATTCCTCCCGATCAATTTCGTCGTTCTCGCCACCCTGTACGCCAAAGCCATCGGTACTATCCCAATACAGTTGAGAGCCTGTTGGGTTGGCGGTAACTGTGACAGTGCCAAAGTCTCCCTGATTTGCATTGCTACGGGACGTGCCACCGCTAGGTCCCCATTCGGACTTCCTGAAATCCAGTTCAATATCGTTGGGGACGGTTACGGCACCGGCTGCATTGCATGCCATGCCTAATGCGACCGTCAAGCCAACGACCAGCGAAAATTTTTGCAACACCATCGGCCTCTCCATACGCGTAACTGTTCGCATAATTGTAACGTCATATTAATCCTAACGGATTTTATCGGTAAGTAAAGAAAAAAACCTTTTTGGGCGTTGAAATTGAGCGATTTTTGGGAACAAGATTGTTTTGTTGCCACCCGCTATTAATCCACCATTGAGCGGCGTCTCTGTTGGGGGTAGCCGCTGCGGGAATTACTGATACAATCAGCCTGAATAACTATGACACGGGGAGAGGCACGATGGCCGAATGGGAACGGGAAACGCGGGCGGATTACGAAAGCAAAGGCTTTGGCGTATCGTCGGGCTTCGGCACAAAACCTGCCCTTTTGGTGGTCGACTTCATTGTTGGCTTTACCGACCCCACATCGCCCCTGGGGGGTGATTTTTCGGCTGAACTGGCCGTGACGGCGCAGTTGCAGACAGCGTTCCGAAAGTCCGGCCTGCCCATTGTTTATACCACGGTGGAATACAAGGAAGACCTGTCCGATGGCGGCGTTTTCGTGAAAAAGGTCCCTTCGTTGGGTATCCTGCGCAAAGGCTCCCCGAATTGTGTGGTTGATGCCACCATCAAGCCGTTGCCGGGGGAAAAGATCATTTCAAAGAATTATGCCTCTTCGTTCTTTGGCACGGACCTGGATAGCTATCTTCGTTCCCAAGGTGTGGATACCTTGGTCATTACGGGGGCGACCACATCGGGTTGTGTCCGTGCCTCCGCCGTGGACAGCCTGCAATATGCCTATCACACCATTGTTGTCAGTGACGCGGTCGGCGACCGGGCCCAGGGCCCGCACGAGGCCAACCTGTTTGATATCGATGCCAAATATGGCGATGTCATCAACGGCGCGGCGGTTCTGGATTATCTGCGCAGCCTCGCCAATTCCGGCTTTTCCGATGCCGCCCGCAATGACTTTGAAACCTGGTGGAACCAGGGCCGGAAAGCCCAAGGATAGAACTGAGGTTAGGGGTTTAATCATGGCAAACAATAAAGGCTCAGATCTATCCACGGCATTCGATGCGTTGTTGGATAAGAACTGGCGCAGCCTGGATGAATTGTCCGGGCGCGCGCCACAGCCCAGGGCGTCGACGCGGCCTGTCGCTCCCGCCCGAGCGGCCCCGGCCGCTGGCTCTGCCCGGACAGAGGGCGGCAAATCCGGTCGCAAATCTGGCCGCAGCAATGGCATCGATTTTACGTTCGACATCTAGAAACGCCAAAAACTGAAGAAGGAGAATACTTCATGGCATTACCGAATGTGGGGGATTTGGCACCTGCCTTTTCCATGCGCAACCAACAAGGGGCTGCCACGACCCTGGAACAACACAAGGGCCATTATGTGGTTCTGTGGTGGTATCCGAAAGCTGACACACCTGGCTGAACCATCGAAGGAAAAGGGTTCCGTGATAGAATCCAAGACTTTACAGCCAAGAATGCCGTTATCCTGGGTGCCTCTTTCGATACATCGGAAGAAAACCGCGCCTTTCAGGAGAAGTTCAACTTCCCCTATGATCTGCTATCTGATCCCGATCAGGTCGCCGGTGCCGCCTATGGCGTGATCCAGGAAGACAAACCGTATCCAGCCCGCTTTAGTTTTCTGATCGGCCCCGACGGCCACATTGTCAAAGTCTATGACAAAGTGGTCCCGGCAGATCATCCGGACGAAGTTCTGGCGGATCTGGGATAGAAGTTAGGTGAATTTGTAAAGATAGGCAGGCATTCGAGGCTGATAGGTCCGAACCGCTTGTACCTGTATGCAAAATTCCTGGTGGCCCAGGGCCTCCGAACAGGTTTCGGTGCCTTGGGCCACGGCCAGGACCAGATCGTAAAGCGCCTGACCCAGGTCGTCCAGGGTCATCCAGGGTTGTCGCCGTTGTCGTTGCCATCTGGTCCTTTATCCATCTATCTTATCCGCACCTGAAAATTTTATCTGACGGGCATAACCCAAACGATGACGGCGGATATTGCAGAGAACAGAGCCGAAGTTCAGAGCCGGACCCTAACCGCCGTTCTGAACGCGCGCGTGGGGCAGGTTTATGGCCCCGGCACCGGGATTGATGGTCTGGTCCGCCTCTCAGGCGGGGCCAGTCGGGAAACCTGGTCCTTTGATGCCCTGTTGCCCGATGGTCGCCGGCTACCTCTGATCCTGAAACGTGATCCTCTCGACGAAATCGACCCAGGCGACGCCGACGTCAACCTGGGCATTGATCGATGGACCGAGGGACGCTTGATGCAATTGGCTCGTGAGGCGGGCGTGCCGGCACCTGAGGTGCCATTTTTTCTCGATGCCGATGATCGTACTTCCGCCGGCTTTGTTAGCCAGCGTCTGGAGGGTGAGGCCTTGGGTCGGCGGATCGTGCGCGAGGATGAATTTACCCAGGCCCGCGCTAAATTGGCCTTTCAATGTGGCGAGGCCGCAGCGCGCTTTCACGCCATTCCCCTGGACAAGCTGCCGCCCCTTCGAAATCTGCCCGTTGCAGCGGCCCTGGATTATAATCAGGGCGTCATTGATGCATTCGGGCAACCGCATGCCGGCTTTGAATACGCCTTCCGGTGGCTGCGGGAACGGTTGGAGCTGGCCGGGGACCGCCTGACCCTGTGTCATGGCGACTATCGCAACGGCAACTTGTTGGTGGACCATGCGGGTCTGGCGGGCGTCCTGGATTGGGAATTGGGACATCTGGGCAACCCTATATCGGATTTGGGCTGGATCTGTATTCGCGCCTGGCGCTATGGCTATTACGACAACCCGGTGGGTGGCTTCGGTGCCGTGGAAGACCTTCTTGACGGCTATGAAGCGGGCGGCGGCGGTCGGGTCTCGTTGGAGACCTTGCGCTTTTGGGAAGTTTTTGGCTGCATGCGCTGGGGCGTTATCTGTATGACCTTGGCATTCGCCCATTTGGAAGGCCGGGAACGTTCGGTGGAAAAAGTCTCCATCGGGCGGCGTGCGGTGGAAGGCGAGTATGATTTGTTGCAGTTGGTGGATTGAGACATGGAAGCGGTACAGGACCCTGGCTTAAGCCCTGCGGCGCAATTGGCCGCCGTACTAAGGGACCGATTGGCAGACGAGTATGGCCCCGGTACAGAGATTGAGGGCCTGGTCCGTCTGTCCGCCGGTGCCAGCCGGGAGACTTGGTCGTTTGACGCGGTGAAGCCTGATGGTTCCCGGCAGCTGCTGATCCTAAAGCGTGATCCGATGGCACGCCAGGTGGACAAGAAATTCGAAGGCGTGCCTGAGGGCCGCCTGGCCGTGGGCCGTCTGGTCGAAGGACGGTTGTTGCAATTGGCCCGCGAAGCCGGTACCCCGGCCCCTGTTATTCCGTTTATGTTGAACAAGGATGGGCGCACAACGGAAGGTTTCTTCTCGCATCGTCTGGAAGGCGAAACATTGGGGCGGCGTATCTTGCGGGAAGACGCCTATGCGGCGGCCCGGCCCAAGTTGGCGTTCGCCGTAGGTCATGCGGCAGCCCGTTTTCACGGCATCCCGCTTGACCAACTTCCCCCAATGCGCGGCCTACCGGCGGCGGAAGAGTTGCTGCATTACCGCACCATCATGGATTCATTCCATCAACCCCACGCCGGTTTCGAATATGGTTTCCGTTGGTTGGAGGAACGGTTGGAACTGGCCGGTGAGCGCTATGCCCTATGTCATGGAGACTATCGCAACGGCAATATCATTGTTGATGCAGAGGGCCTGGCAGGAGTGTTGGATTGGGAGTCCGCCCATTTAGGCAATCCCAGCAGCGACCTGGGCTGGATGTGCGTGCGATCCTGGCGCTATGGCTATCACGATAAAGTGGTGGGTGGTTTCGGTACCGTGCAGGAATTGTTGGCCGGCTATGAGGCTGGCGGCGGTGGCAGGATCGATGAAGAGGAAATTCATTTCTGGCAGGTCTTTGGCACCCTGCGCTGGGGCGTGTTGTGTATGATCCTGGGCTTTACTCATCTTGATGGGGAACAGCGCACGGTGGAATACGCGGTCATTGGCCGGCGCGCGGCGGAGACCGAATATGATTTATTGCAGTTGTTGGATTAGCCGGGAAAGGAAGCGGAGATGCCGACGGACAGACCAAATGTGGCAGAACTGGTGGAGGCGGTGCGCGAGTTTCTAACCGATCATGTAGGCCCGAACGTCGAGGGCCAATTGGCCTTTCATACCCGGGTTGCCGTCAATGCCCTGGCTATCGTGGAACGCACACTGGCACAGGGTGGTGCCATGGACGAGGCCGAATTGTTGCGGCTGAAAGAATTATTGCATCAGGACGGTAATCTGGAAGAAATGAACGCTGCTCTGGCACGGGCCATCCGCGCGGGCGAGATGGATGATCAGCGTGCGGAGTTGTTGGCGCATTTGCGTCTGACCGCAGCGGACAAAATTGCCCTGGCTAATCCACGTTATTTGACGCCACGGGGTTAATACCACCTTGCAATGATAGGAACCCATAGAGACGCATATTGGGAGTTTTCGGGTAGGAGCGTGCGCCGACGCGATGCGGTGTATCGTTAGGTGCGCGCGACGCCATCCGAAAGCTCCCAATATGCGCCCTTCGGGTCACCTCAGCAGCCCCTCGGAGGGCGTCGTGAAGGCTTGACGATATCCCACATCGACTGCACCATCACTCCTACCCGAGGGACTGCTGAGGTGATCTCTATGGGTCCCTATCATTGCAAGGTGGTATAAGGACGGCAATGGCGACGGCACGGGATGATACGGCGCAGAAACTGGCCCGTGGTGTGGGGCGGCTGTTGCGGGATTTGGGTTATGACAGTTTGGCGGAATTCACTCTGCGATCAGGCCGCCGTGCTGACCTGGCCGGGATCGATCGCAAGGGACGGATTGCGATTATCGAGATTAAAAGCAGTACGGCGGATTTTCGCGCCGATCAGAAATGGCCGGAATATAGGGATTACTGTGATCTGTTCTATTTTGCCGTGCCCATGGATTTTCCTGTTGAAATCCTGCCCGAGGATGCCGGGTTAATCCTGGCGGATGCCTATTCGGGCGACATTGCCCGCCCTGCGCCAGCCAACCCAAAGCCCCTGCATGCCAGCCGGCGGCGGGAAGTGACCTTGCGCTTCGCCCGCACGGCTGCCAAACGCCTTAGGCGGCTGGAGGATCCCCGTCCTTAATTGGCGGGGCGATATTTACAATTGACTGCCGCTGGATCACGTAACGGCCAAGCAGCAAACCCACGCCGACACCGAAAAGATTTAAGCCGGCATCCCTGATGTCCGCCGTGCGATCAATGGACAATAATTGCAGGCTCTCTGCCGTCACAGCGAAGGCACCGATAGCAAGAGCCAACCGCTGCCAGGATGGTCTGCGCCAGTTCAATGTAACGCCCAGTGCAAGCACAAAGAATAAAATCACATGGCCCAACTTGTGACTGTAGCGCCAGAAGTCTTCGACAAAGGAACCATCAATCACGTCAGTATCCGTCGAAACGACAGCGGGTACGGGAGGAGCCGTCGGGGTTTGAGCTTCATTCTCCAGCACAACATGCACCGCCTTGTATGCGATCTGGCGCAGTTGGCTTTTCGCCTCGTGGGGGGTTAAGGCACCGAACAGTATGACTGACGCGATGAAGGCAATGGCCAGGCGGCCCCTGCGGTTCCCACCTGGTCGGTACAGGGGCCAAAACAACCAAGGTAGCAACAGCAACCAGATCAATGTCAGGGTCTGACGGGCAGTCTCGAAACCGGCATTTTCCTCGACGATTTCCAAGGTTAGATCACGCACCTGCATCTCGCCCGCGACCTGGTTTAACACCGCAACAACTTCTATGGATTTGCTCCCCCGCGGTAGCCAGATTATGCGGCTGAACGGTTGCCATGGCCCATTGCCTGTTTCCAGCATAATCGTATGGGGCAGCTCCCACTGATTTTTCCCTGCCTCATCCTGTTGCACTAAAATCAGCCGCGCCCCGTTCCAACCGTACTGTCCCTTACTCACGCCTTCGTACTTCACCCAGGCGGAAAGCCTGACCTTATTCATCTGTGGGCTGCGGGCAATTTTCTGACGTACCCCGATGGCACGATCCCCCGCGGATGCCTGGATCCGTAATACGCCATTGTCAGACTGCAACTGTGTCGCGTCGCCTGCAGTCCGCCAGCCATTCAAGCCATTCAAGCCACTGCTAAAGTTTGCGTTTTCCAGGACTTGGGGTGCCAGCGCTTGATATCGTTCCATCAAACCGAACAGCGCCAGGGTAATACCAGTCAGGACGACCATCACGATCATGCGTGTTTGCAGCGGGCCCATGTTTATGACTTTGCGCCGGGCCGACGCATCCGGATCAATTCGAATATGAGCAGAATTGCGAATTTCGTGTTGGTCACCAAATAGCGCCGCCACATGCGCCGCGGTTCCTGGAGCAGACGGTAAAGCCATTCCAGGCCGCGTTTTTGCATCCATTGGGGGGCCCGGCTTACCAGGCCCGCGACCACATCGAGGGAACCGCCCACGCCCATCAAATAAGGCACGCCCAATTGATCCCGGTGTTGATGCAAGAATCGCTCTTTCATAGGGGTTGAAATTGCGACGAACAGGCAATCAGCACCGGAATTTCGAATATCGGTGACCACTTGTTCTTCTTCCTCCTGGCTGAAATAGCCATTTCGATAGCCGGCTATTTCAAGCCCGGGGTGCGCCTGGCGCAGCTTTGCCATTGCCTTTTGCAGAATGTCTTCCCGTGCGCCCAGAAAATAGGGTTTGAACCCATTGTGGGCACAACGGGCGATCAAGGCATGCATCAGGTCAATGCCTGTTACCCGTTCCTTCGCATCGAACCCCAGCAAGCGTGCCGCCCATAAAACGCCCATGCCATCGATGGAAATGACATCGCTTTCCGCCACATCCATCTGCAGGTCGGGGTTGGCGCGCATGCTGACCAGCTTCGCCACATTGATCACGACTTGCTGCAGGCGTTGGCGGGACCTCATGGCCCCCTCCGCCAGGGCGACCGTCTCCGCCATGCTCAGCAGGTCCAATGGTGTGCCCATCATGGTGATACGCCGTGCGGCTAATTCATCATCAGTCATGCTCAGAACCGCGTGCTCAGATTAAAGATCGCCTCGTCGCCCGCGCCCATACGGCCCGTGAAGATCAAACGCTGGGCCGGGAGGCGTTCTCCGAAAATGGGTGAATGCCAGCCGCGCTTTGGTTTCTCCAACGCCTGCTCCACCCAACCATGGAGGCGGCCTGTATGGGCGATCGAAAGCAGGCGTTTGTCCTGCTCCATGATTTGCCAGCCGTCGGCGGTGCGGTGAATGTCCAGATCCGGTGCGACCAAGAACCCGATTTCGATCTGCTCCGGCACGCCCTCTCCATGCAGGCTGTCAGTCAGTTGCACGCCGTCATCGCCGATCCGTTCAAGGCGACGGCGATGGCGGTAGCCAAAATGCGCTTCATAACCGTCATGTTCCGCCTCGATCAGCCAATGCTCCTTGTCTTCGACACTGTTTAACAAATAGCATTCGGCCCTTTCAGACCAATTGAACGCACCTGTGGAGAGGGAGGAGCTTACACCACCGATGGTCAGCGTATTGTGGGCTACGGTAGAGCGGAAATGTTCACGCCATGTAACATCGGAAGAATAAGTATAAGTTCCGCCATCTACTAAAACAGGGCGACCGGCAATATGTAACCAAATGGCCAAGGCGTCCGCATGGCCGTGGGCCGCAATGGAAAGATAGCCCAAGGGTCCATGATCCATGACCCACAAATTCTCCACACCCTCACGCCAGTCGCGCACGGATGTGTAGCCGCCGGCGGGGAAGGCGGCATAGTCATATGTCGAACGCGGGCTAGGTTCGGGCTTGCCGAAAAATGCATGCCCTAAATGAGGTTCGACTTTGGGAGGGGCCAGATCAGGCCGCCGGGCCGCAGTGGAGAGATAGCCCATCACAGTATTCACATAAGGTTCCGGGCCCGGGCGGGAATAGAGAACCCGGCTTTCATCATCATCACCAATAAGAGGTTGATGGCCATTGCAATCGGTCAGTGCGCGCAGATGATTGCCGGCTTGCACCATCCGATGCCATGAGGCATTGGACCATTTGTCGCCAACCCGGTCACCGATCACGGCACCTAACAGCAGCCATTCCAGCGTAAATGCGCTATAGGTTGGGGATTGTTCTGCCCCGACACCGTCGTTATGAAATTGCAGGGAAAGTTCCTCCTCCAGCACCCGTTTGCCATTTCGGGCCCAGGCTTTTGCATTGCGCAATGAAGGTACCAGACGGCCGAGCATATACAGCGCCCCGGCCTCGGCGATACGATGATTGTTGGCGGATGAAAAGCGCGATGGAAAGCGCGCTAGCCAATAACCGTGGGCCGCCAGACATGAATGCAGACGTTGGCGAAATTCCGCTGTAAAAGCCGATAATTTTGTCTTGTCGCCGATCAGCGTAACAACCACGAGAAGGCTGACAACACGCAAAGCCAGTTCAATGCCGGAGACCCAATTGACGCCGCGAAAGGGTGGGTTGGCGGAAATCCAGGAATCGATATGACGCACGACAACGCTGGCCAAATCCTTGTCATTTCCCAGGGCGGCCGCAGCCGCTATGGGTTGTAAATACTGCAGCCGGTTTAGCTCAAAGACCAGTTTGACGTCGCCGCGCTCCGGCGCGTAGCGATAGGCAATATCAAAACAATAGGTTTGATCCGGCCAGGACGTTTTCGTGCTGGGGTCCAAATGCCATAAGGGTGGTCCGGCCCGATCCGGCCAGGTGATGCCGAGAGCCTTAAAACGACCACGACGCATCTGCTCCCCGATCCGACGCCAGTCACGATGTAGCGGCTCAATCCCTGTCCCGTGTTCTGCAAATGAATGCAAGCGTTCGAGCATGCCTGGAATTTCCGGCATGGCATCCAATGGGCCGGTGACCGCGCGGGCGAAATTAGGCAGGACGCGACGGGAAACACTTCGTTTGAACTGTTCGTTACAACGGAAGGCGATTTCGCTGGGGCTCATTGATGCCAAGCGATTGGCTAGCCAGGTCACTTTGGCCAGACCGCCGGTAATCTCATCATTGTCGCCTGAATGCTGCGCCATAGTGCCTTTATTTTCGCCCTTTCGACTAAACCGTTGCGGCCCTCAACCAGAACGCATTTATTCTAAATGCGTTCAGACTCCTAAGAATCGAGCAATTGAACCAAACACTTAGGTCGCGAAAGCGACTCAAGTAAATTGAAAATTGCTCTAATCGTCAACGCCCGTCGATACTTGCTAGTGCCTGTCCTACAGCGGTACAATTTTGCGCCAGATGGTCTTTGTCTATGGTGCCTATGACCACACTGGTAACACCCGGTTGCAACACAGAAGCGCCCAGAGCGGCACCGATATCACTGTGATGACCGCTATCCAATGGCTTTTTTATTAATATACCCTTTCGCGAGGTCCGGGCTGCGGCTATTACGGGCAGCTGACTTTGATCCGCCGGGTTCAGGGTCACCATGACAAGGTCGCATTGCGATACTGCCAGTAAACCCGCAAAAACTGTCTTGGTTGATGCCCCGACAGAACCGATCAAGCCCTTTTCCTGAAGCTCCATCAGTGTCGCCATGGCAGCGCCTTCGTTCAAAATGGCGGTTTCATCGTCGGATAGATGCAGCAAGACGATGTCGAGAATATCCCGGCGCAGCCGCTGCCGGCTGCGTTCCACGCTGGTGCGTATGGCTTTGGGGGAAAAGTCATAATAGGAACGGCCATCAACGAATTCCTCACCTACCTTCGTCGCAAAACGCCAATGATCGTCATTGCCGATTAAATCGCCGATGCGGGCCTCGGCAGTACCATAGGCCGGTGCCGTATCCACAAGGTTGATGCCGGTGTCTTTTGCCAAAGCCAGTAATTCCGCCAATTGCCCATCGCTGGGCAGGGCAAAGTCGGTCGGATATTTCACCCCTTCGCGACGGCCGAATTTGGTGCTGCCCAAACTAAGGGGGCTGACCATAGGTCCGTTGCTGCCGAGGGATCTTAATTCCATGTTTCGACCGCTTCCCATGGCGTCTTGGCGATGGCGGCGCGGGGCAGGGCAACCAGTCCGGTGATCTTCGTACCCGTGGGCCGGACACTGTCTTTTTCCAATAGGGCTACAATGTGATCCGACAGGATAGGTGCCAGGGCCAGCTTGGTCGGCCAGGCAACGATGAATGCACCATGGCCATGTGCGGTGACGGATCCGGGGCGCAAACCCCCATGTCCGGCTGGTTCCGCCCGATCAACCCGGTGGGTGGCCCAACGCGCCCGGGCGAAATCCGCACGAGGCAACAGCTGTTGTAATTTTGCCTTGGCAGTGGCCACTAATTTGTCTGCATCCTGCGCTGCACCTTGTTCGGCAATAAGTCCGCCGACATACCAAAAATATTCGCCCCTGCCGTCGGGGTGGGAAGTTATTGTGGCCAGGGGTTTCGGGTTCTTGCCGATGCAATGGAGAAACAGGGACTGTTTCATGCCCCCGATGATGACCTGGTGAAGCGGCCGGCGCTGGCCAGAGATGGTGCGCAATCCGGCTTGTGCCAGCAATGCTTCGTTTCCCGCACCAGCCGTACAGATGATCCGTTGGGCCCTAACCGAAAGCGCGCCGGCTGTGATCGTCACAGGAGCCTTTGCGGTATCTGTAAACGCCATATTCATGCCATCGGGCAGGGCCCGAATATAGTCGTCGTTGAGATTTTGCAGGGCGGATAAAATTTTTGGAACATCGACCACCAACTCATCCGTTAAGAACAGCTTGCCCCCCCTTACATCGGGCAAAACGCCGGGGCGGTCATTCGGGTCGCATTCCAGCATTTGACTGCGCATGATCTTTTGCGAAAAACCTGCCAAAAGAGCACCGCCCAGTTGCGGCGGCAGCCACATTTGCATTGCCTCCGACAACGGCGCGGCGGCACTTAGATCCGGGTCGTTCATCTGGGCACGGCCCGATAGGCTGGCCCGCCAGCGGGCCGGCATAAACTCCAGATCGGCGACGGAGGATTCCCCGCCGAAATATTTTGTGCCGCTGTGAATGATGCCCTGTGCGGCGATGCTTTGTCCCTGGCCCAGGTCGCCCTTGTTCAATAGCAGGACCGCGAAGCCCAGCTTTCGCAGTCTGTCCAACAACCACAGACCCGCGATGCCGCCACCAAGGATGACGACGTCAACCTCTATTCGAACGTCGGCATGGCTATTTTCAGCCATCACGGCTAATCGCCATCGTTGGAGTGGTTCCCCATGCGGGCGATGACGGCGGTGGAGC
Organism: Rhodospirillaceae bacterium; assembly: GCA_018660265.1. Classification (GTDB taxonomy): domain Bacteria; phylum Pseudomonadota; class Alphaproteobacteria. Next base: position 195,322 of record JABJKS010000031.1, read on the forward strand.
TATGTCCGTCAAGAAACCTGGCCAGCTTTACCTCGCCGCCATAGGCCTGCACAATATCGCCGCCGACGACGCCGGCGATGTCGTAATCCCCGCCTTTGATCAGCACATCCGGGCGCAATTGTTCCAGCAAGGGAATGGGCGTGTCGTCGGAAAATATCAAGACCCGGTCGACCATTGCCAGGGACGCCAGCACCAGGGCGCGGGCGGCTTCGGACTGTACAGGCCGGCCGTCGCCTTTTTCCAGGCGTCGCACAGAGGCATCATCGTTGATGGCGACAATCAGACGGTCGCAGTGGCTTTTTGCTTCGTTCAACAAGGATATATGGCCCGGATGCAATAGATCGAAACAGCCGTTGGTAAAACCGACCTTTAGACCGCGGGCCCGCCAACGCTCCGTATCTGCGGTGGCAAAGGCGGCGGAGACCATTTTGTCCTCGGACCGGATCAGATCGGCGGACAGGATGCCGTTGGCCAGTTCATCCCCTGTCACGGCTGCTGTGCCAACTTTCCCGACCACGATGGCCGCTGCCAGATTAGCCAGGTGCGCGGCCAGACCGGGTTCCGCACCAACTGCCAGGGCCAAGGCGAAAATGGCGACCACCGTGTCACCGGCACCCGATACATCGAAAACTTCCGGTGCCCGGGTCGGTAAATGCACCGGCGCACCGTCCCGGGGCACCAGACTAATCCCCTGTTCCGAGCGGCTGACCAGCATGGCCCCAATATCGCATTTTTCCATCACCCAGCGGGCGGCTGTGGTGATTTGCTCGTCATCGTCACAGGGCAAGCCCGTGGCAGCGGCCAGTTCCGCCCGGTTCGGCTTGAGAAAATCGACGCCGGCATAGGCGCTTAGATCAGTGCGCTTGGGGTCTGCAACAATAGGGATATTGGCAGCGCGGGCCCTTTGAATGGCCGCAGCCAGAACATCATCATTCAAAACGCCCTTGTCATAGTCAGAGAGGACCAGCACGTCCGTCTGTGCCAGGGCCCGATCCAGTTGGTCCAACAGGGTTGCGCCATCGGCAGTATTGATGGCATCCGTGGTTTCATGATCTGCCCGCAACAATTGTTGGCCGTCTGCGATATAGCGTGTTTTGACCGTTGTTGGCCGCCCCTTTGCGAGCAACAGGCCCGCCTGAACATTTTTCATGGCGTCAACCAAGGCCGCGACGTCCGCGCCTGCGTCATCATCACCGTGCACAGCCAGTAATTGCGCCTGGCCGCCGGCGGCGGCAATATTGCGCACCACATTGCCGACACCGCCCAGCATGGCATCGCTACGACCGACCCGGACAATGGGAATGGGCGCCTCTGCCGATATTCTATCGACCCGGCCATGGACGTATTTATCCAGCATCAAATCACCCAGACAGGTGATCCGCCCGAGGTGGAATTCATCCAATAACCGTATCATCGCCGAACTGTCGTTCATTGTGTCTCGCTTTGCCCTGCACGTAATCTATCGCGTACACCAATTGGGCCAGGATTTCCAGGCTGCTGCTTACCGTTCGGGTAACAGATGTTTGAGGTACTGGGCTGCGATGGTTTCGATATCAAAATCGGCAGCGCGGTCTTTCAGAACATTCGCTGGTGTAGGTTGTTCAAGCATTGCTTCCATAGCGCTTGCCAACGCCTGATCATCCCCGACGGGGACAAGGGTACCGAATTTACCATCGACCAATATCTCTCGCGGCCCGAAAGGGCAATCAGTGCTAATTACAGGTGTGCCACAGGACATCGCTTCAACCAATACGTTCCCAAAACCTTCCCAGGCGGAAGACAGGACAAACAAATCCGCTTTCGCCAGATAACGGAACGGGTTGTCCTGAAAGCCTAAAAAATCAATATCGGCGCTAATGCCCAATTCTGCTGCTAATGCCATTAATGATGATCTCTCAGCACCTTCACCCAGTATAATTAAGCGACCTTTGCGTAACTTTCGCATATGTCCAAATGCGCGCAGCAGGGTTGGAAAATCTTTCTCAGGCATCAACCGGCCAACGCCCATGACAACGTCGCTTTTATTGACAACGTCGCTTTTATTTTCATGCTGCAGCCAGGGGTGAGCGCATACCTGCGCTGACTTTGTTGCGACATCGCTGGGGACAACCGGATTATGGATCACCTGAAAAGCTTCAATCGGCAATTGTGTAATCGCAGCGATGTCGTTGGCGACGCCCTTTGATACAGCGAAGTGGTAATCGGCAAATCGTATAAACAGACGGGCTAGAAATGGCATAATTCTATATTGCCAGTGCCTCACTTTCTTCGAATGAGTGGACAAAGGGGCGTGATGACAGATTGCCAAGCGGGTTCGCGAACTGGCAATGGCGCGGGCCCAAATTGCTATGATGCCGTTGTGATCATGGCCGCACAGTAACACATCTGGTGTGTTGGCACTCAGATAGCGTGCCAGACCTGGAAACGCAGTTAGGCTGCGCCTCGCGCCCAATTCAAACACCTTTACCGATTCTGGTATTTGGCTGGTCAGTGCACCCACCAATTGGTTGACGACCAAGGTTACCTGGACATCGTCATTCTTTTGCCACATCTCCGCCAAGTTTAGGCTTACACGTTCGATGCCACCTCCGTGCAGGCCGGGTAGATAAATGGCGATGGCCTTTTGTGGCATCTAGGTTATTTCCATCATTGAAAAATCTTCCGGCGGACGCCGCCAAGGTCAACGGCAAATGCCATGGCGGCAAAGACAATAGATCCACATGCGACAGCCATTAAAAGCCCGAAGCCATTGTCTGGCATAGTGATGGCAGCCAACGCCGCCGCCATGACTGCTGATGCAAATGCGCTTTTGAGGAAGGTCGGAAAAGAGATGGGCAATGTGAATATGCGCCGGCCTAAAAACAGGCTCAAAAGAGCTGCAATGACATAGGCAAGGATTGTTGCATAGACGGCACCATGAATGCCGTAGATGGGTATAAAAATGATATTTGCCAGAACATTAATAATGGCCGGTGGTAGGGCAGATAGAAATAATAGACCCGACCGTTTACCGAGATGAAAAGCATGATCAAGGTAGAATGTCTTAAACCCAGCCAAGAATGCTGATACGGCGATTAAGGGCATGATGCTGGTGGCGGCCTGGCGGTAATCCTCGCCCAGGAAAACGTTCGCGATTGGCTGCGCCAGCATTGCGATCCCGACGACTGCGGGGCATCCCAACGCAATAATCAGATTAAAATTGCTTCTCAATTGCACTTTGGCAGCGTCAATGCCGTCAATTTCCAGTACTTTTAGGGTCAGGGGTAGCCCGGCGAGAGACACCAGCATGAATAATGAAACGATAGACCGATCGGCCAAATTGTAGCCTACGGAATAAAGCCCGACGGCTTCCGGGCCCATGAAATATTCCAGCATGTATCGATCCGAAAATGACACGACGAAGGTCAGTAGCGTCGCTATTGATAGAGGCAATCCAAATGACGCCATATTGGTCAATATCGCAGGGCGCAGGATCCCGTCTCGGGCACGACGCCGCCAATTTGCCATATCACCTAACCAAATCGTGGTAAAACCAAGAAGTGTGCCAAGCAAAAGGCCGCGTTCATCCATAACAACAAATTGCACCAAAACTATCGCACTAAAGAAACCTGTAGATCCCTGGATGATTTGCATGAGGCTATGTACGCCCGGGCGCGTATCCGCGCTCCGCAAAACGAGTTGCTGTTCCGCACCTGCTTTCGCTATTAACAGCGGTAGCCCGAGCAGCAGCGCGAAGCGATATTCCGTATCAAAAACACCTGAATATACCGTTGCCAGGTACGCTATGCTGGCAGCAATGCCGCTGACGGCCAATGCAATATATCCAGTGCGCAAAAGGTCGGGGAGCGCGTTCTCTTCGCACGCGGCTGTAAATAGTCGCAATAAGGAAATTTTGATCCAAAGAAAGAAGCCGCCCTTGAATAGTTCGACAGTAACAATCACAAGTGCAAAACGGCCATACTGTTCTGGCGTCAAGATACGGGAAAATACTATCAGTGTAAGAAAAGCAAATAGAGGCGCAGCAGCTGCACCTGGCAAATAGGTCAACGTCTGGCGGATCAGCATTGAATATGATCTAGGAAGTAGGTCGAAGATTTGGGTTTGATCGTGGACGGCGCGTACCGGCAGTTTGCTGGCTTCGAAAACCCCGGGGCAAGGACTGGGAACCCTTTTTATCAGCACCATTACCGCGTATCGATCGATTTTGTAAATAGCTGGCGCCACTGACAATAAGAAGTACCAGCACGCATAACGCAGGGCTTTTCGAGCTAAGCGAGTTGTTACTAGAGGCAATGAACAAAAACATGATGACGGCTACCTTCGCTGCTAATTTACCTTCTTGCATAAGACGATAACAGAAGGCAGCCAGCGCTATAAAAAATATACCAAACCCAATAAGGCCCATGCGTGCGATTAGAACGACC
>JABJKS010000024.1 GCA_018660265.1 Rhodospirillaceae bacterium
ATGTGGCGGATCTGATCGTAGAGATGCATGCCGAGATAGGATCGCTCACTGCCCGTCTCCGCGCCTTCGGCCGCCGCCATTTCCTTAATATCGGCACCCGCGACAAAAGCTTTGTCACCGGCCCCTTTGATCACGACAACACGGATATCGGGGTCTTTGGAAATGGCTATCAGACATGCGGTCAACTCCCGAAACACCTCGACGCTCAGCGCGTTGTGCATGTGCGGCCGGTTCATGATAATGGTTGCCACCGGACCGTCGTCTTCCTGCAATATTGTCTCGTAGGCCATGTCTTGAACTCCCTATTACTTGCCAGATTAGTGCTGCTTTCTGATAATAGCCTGAATGAGTTGTTGATGGGCCAGAGCAAAAATTCATGAACGACACTTCAATGCCGGTACCAGGTATTCAACCCCCAAGTCTGTCCGTCAGCGATGTTCAACGCGGAATCGGTGAGGCCTCTGCGGTCTTTCATGCCGGGGCGGAACATTTGAATATGAAGGGTATGCTTCATGGTGGCATTATTGCCGGGCTGATGGATGTGATCATGGCCATTGCCGCCGGCTCCCACCCAGAGCCTGCGCAAAGGCAATTTTCCATTACCTTGAGCATGTCCATGAACTTTATTGGCAGCGCCGCAGCGGAACCGCTTTACCTCAAGGCAAAGACCACTGGTGGCGGGCGGCGCACGGCCTTTCTTGAGGCGCGCATCGAAAACGCCGGCGGCGATCCAATCGCCACCGCCCAAGGTGCCTTCAAGTTAATGCAAGCCGGTTCAGAGTTTCGGGAAAAAGACCCACCAACGGCCTAAAGATTATTTAGGCGGATAGATGCCATCCTCATCAATGGGATAAATCGCCCGGTCCAGGTTGCCATAGTTGAAACGGGCCAGGTTGGAGGCGCAGACGCCCGGTGTATCCACATAGATCTCGCCTTTGGCGAAGGCGCGAAAATGCGCCTGCCAGGCGATTGCTGATTTCACCACGATGATCTGTTGTCGTTCCGCGACGATCTCGGCAGCGCCCAGGTGATCCGCGTCAAAGGGCATCGCCTTTGCTTCCGTCAACATAACCGTCACCCCGCCGGCCTGGATCACGGCAACCTCGCCCAGATCAATCTGTTGCCCGGTCATATAATCGCCGCGGCGTTCATAGCGCACGGCCTGCTGAAAGATGATGCTGCCAACCAGGGGCACGGGCGGGCCGTGCAGGTCATCGGATTTGCCGCCCACATTGCCGCTGAACATGCCACCGACGCCAAGCGCCTTGGCGATGCGAACTGCCTGGATATCCTGGATCACCACGACGGCGTTGCTGGCTGATTGATCCAGTAATTCCGCCAGAATGGTGGTGCCATCGGCGGGTGCGCCACCGCCTGCGTTATCTGCGACATCGACCAGAATGATGGGCCCCTGGGGTGCGGCCATGGCGCTGCGAACGGCTTCTTCCACGCCGACAAGGCCGGCATCGAAATCGCCGCGTTGGTGCCAGATGGTCAAGGCCAGGTCGTCGGCAATCCGCGTAGCGTGGCTATAATCATCACCCTGCACCAAGATGCCGACGCCAAGGTGGGCCACATCGGAATAGGGAAATCCCCAGGCGATGGAGGCGGACCAGATACCGCCCCAGGTTTCCATGTCGTGCATTTTTGCCATGATCCCGGCCACCGGTGCCGCAGCGGTACCCTGGACCTGGGGTGGCGGGGCAAAGGGCAGCTTGCGCAGAATTTTTGTCGGCCGCTTGGTGCTCCATAACATGCGATGCAGGATCTGTGCCGCCTCGGCACCGCGCGCGCCCATATCATTGTGGGGATAGGTGTCATAGCCGACCAGGGCATCCGCACCGGCGATCAGGGCTTCGGATAAATTAGCATGTAAATCAAAAGTCGCCACAATGGGTATGTCGGGGGGTAATTGTTGGCGGATCGCGGCAAGTATGGCGGCATCGGCTTCCGGTACACCATCGGCGACGGCTGCACCATGCAGATGGACAAGAACGCCATCAACGTCGCCCGCACCCATCAGTAATTCCAAGGTACGTTCGACCAGGGTGTTGAACGCCGCTGCCGTGATTAAACCGGACGGCACGGCACCGGCAAAAAGGCCCGGCACCAGGTTCAGATCCAACTCGATCGCCGCGTTCATGGCCCCGCCGATCTCGGTGTTGGTATCGGCGAAGGCAGCAAAGATCTCATCGCCCTCGGCATATTGATAGGCATGGAAATCGTCCAAGCCGGTTTGCGTTGCCGCAAAGGTGTTGGTTTCGTGCCAGATGCCGGTGATGAATATACGTTTTGACATGGGATATTTATGACGAGTTTTATACCCTTATGACAAGTCCATATGCTTGCCGTCCCAGATTTTTGCCAACAGCAACGCCGCCAGGAGAGAAACGCAGGCAATCGCTGCCATGAAAAAGTAGGCACCGTTGGCAAAATTTTCATAGAGTAATCCCGCGACCGCCATCACCAGCCCGACCGCGATACCCGCACCGACCGCACCATGCAGGCTTTGCGCGGTGGCCGCCATACCCTCTGGCGCGGCGCGGGCAATGAAATGCATGGCCCCTAAATGGGCTGCACCGAAGGTAAAGGCATGCAAGGCTTGGGTAAGCAGGGCCACCCAAAGCGCATCTGAAAACCCCATGGCGGTCCAGCGTATGATGCCTGCGGCTGCCCCAAGGGCCAAAAGATTGGCCGCGCCAAAGCGCGAGAGTAGGCGATTGCCCAGCCAGAACAGGACTATTTCCGCCACCACCCCTTCAGCCCACAGGGCGCCGATCAGGACATCGGAAAACCCGGCGCTACGCCAATGCAGGGTGGCAAAGCCATACAGCACCGCATGGCCGGCATTGCCTAATCCACCGGCCAACAGAAACAGCAGGAATACAGGATGGCGCAGTAGTTTCCACATGTCCCCGGATTGTGCCGGCTTCGCTTTTTGATCAATGCTCTCCTCCGGCAACAACGCGCAGGCCAAAAGCACCCCGACCAATAGGGCCAGGATGGCCCATAGCACCGACCAGGACCCGAAAACGGCCAGCATGGGCCCACCGGCGAAAGAGGTCGCGATAAACGTCAAAGAGCCCCAAATCCGCAAACGTCCGTAGTCCAGGCCAAGCCGATACACGGCTCTGAGCACGACAGTCTCTCCCAGGGGAATAATAGAAGAAAACGCGACGGAGGCGATTAGGTTGACGGCCAGCAACCCCCAAAACCCTTCCATGAACAAGAAGCACGAGAAACCCAGCATGGCCATTAAGGTTAGGATCAAAAGTGGACGTCGCCGCTCCCCCCGACGGTCGGCCAATTGCGCGATCATGGGGTTAAGGATAACCCGCAGCCACAATCCGGCGGACAGCAACAGGCCGATTTCAGGTGCGGAAAGACCGCGTGCTTTCAAAAAGACCGGCCAAAACGGTGCCATGACCCCCACAACGGCAAAGACTGCGCCGAAATAAAAGGATAGTCGCCATGCCTGAAAAGCCGTTGTGCCCATATGTTCCGCCTGATCTATTCCGCCGGTCAATCTTATTGCCAGCTTTGCGGCTGGATGCAACGATCAGGTAACCGAAGCGAAGGGAGTGAAGTCAATGAATGCGCCTGTGAACTACGACAAATATACCTGTTTTCTGGCCAGCCGACAGGGCCGGGTTTTAACTCTGACCATGAACCGGCCAGACGAGTTGAATGCAGTCAACAAGATCATGCATGATGAATTGGGCAGTATCTTTTATGACGCCCAGCTGGATGACGAAGCGGACGTCATTGTGCTGACGGGTGCCGGGCGGGCGTTCTCAGCAGGGGGTGATCTGGCCATGATGAAGCGGGTCGCCGATGGTTCTGACGAACCGATGTTGAAACTTGTGGATGCCAAGCGGATCGTCTTCTCGTTGCTGGATCTTGAAAAGCCGATCATTTCGGCTGTAAACGGCCATGCCATGGGCCTTGGTGCCACGATTGCGTTGTTGTGTGATACCATCTTTATGTCGTCGAAGGCCAAAATCGGTGATCCCCATGTCAAAGTTGGGGTGGTCGCCGGTGACGGCGGTTGTGTCATCTGGCCGCAATTAATCGGTTATGCCAAGGCCAAGGAATACTTGATGACCGGCGATCCTATTGATGCGGCGGCGGCCGAGCGTATGGGCTTAATCAATCACGTCACGGAACCGGGGGAAACCTTAACCGCAGCGCAAGCCTTTGCCCAGCGCCTGGCAGACGGACCCACGGCGGCCATTCGCTGGACCAAAGTCTCCGCCAACATTGGTCTGAAGCAATTGGCCCATTCCATCATGGACACATCCCTGGCCTATGAATGGCTGACTTTTCAGGCCCCGGATCATAAGGAGGCCATTAACGCCTTCCTGGAAAAGCGGGAGCCGACCTTCACGGATACTTGATCCTGGCGACTTGCTTTGGGCGGGCCTATCCCCTCATAGTGGCACAACAGATTCAAGTAGGGGTGAGGCGAATGTTGAAAGTCTATGGTCGGAATAATTCGGTCAATGTGCAAAAGGTCATGTGGATCATCGGCGAATTGGGCCTGGATTATGAGCGGGTCGATGCGGGCGGTGCCTTTGGCCAAAACGATCAGGATTGGTTTCTGGCGCTGAACCCCATGGGTCGGGTGCCGGTGCTGGACGACGATGGCTATATCCTGTGGGAAAGTCACAGCATCATCCGCTACCTGGCCAGGCAAAATCCTGCAGCAGGCCTTTATCCCACGGACCCGCAGGCATGTGGCGACGTGGATAAATGGCTGGATTGGAAGTTGGGCTTCTCGCAACCAGCCCTGTTCGGGGCCTTTTGGGGCCTGATCCGCACCCCTGAGGCAGAACAGGATAAAGAGGCGATCGAGGCATCGGCCAAGGAAAGCGCGGCGCTGTTCGGGATTCTGGACAAGCATTTGCAAGGCCGGGACTATATGGCGGGCGATAGCTTCGGCGTAGCCGATATACCCGTTGGTGCCCAGGCCTATCGCTGGTACGGCTTGGACGTGGAGCATCCCGATTATCCCGCCCTGCGCGCCTGGTACGAGCGTTTATGTCAGCGCCCGGCCTATCGGGAACACGTCATGCTGCCCATTACCTGATGACGATCTGATGGCCGTCGCTGCGCTGGAAATGGGGTGCCGTTTCCTGATTATTTGCTCAGGTCTTCGACAATCTTGAATTTCTGTACCTTGCCCATGGGGTTGCGGGGTAGTTCGTTGACCACTTCGATCCGACGGGGAACCTTGAAACTCGCCAGGCGCTCCCGGCAGAAGGTTTCCAGCTCTGCCCCCTTAACGGTCATACCTTCGCGCGGCACCACCAGGGCGGTGACCAATTCACCCCAGCGTTTATCGGGCAGTCCGACCACGGCGGCTTCCAACACGGACGGATGTTCATGGACAATACGCTCCACCTCCGCCGTGTAGATATTCTCCCCGCCCGAGATGATCATATCTTTCTTGCGATCAACAATGCACAAACGGCCATCGGGCTGCCAGATACCGATGTCGCCGGACATCACATAGCCGCGATGCCAGGCCGCCGCCGTCGCTTCTTCGCGTCCCAGATAGCCATCGAAATGGGTGACGCTTTTAACCCCGACCTCACCGGCTTGCCCCACATCGCAAGGCTCCCCCGCCTCGTTGAAGACAGCGACTTCGTTGCCGAATGTGGGCCAGCCCACGGAATGGGCCAGCAAGGTATCCCGCTGTTTGACTTCGAAGGTAACCCAGCCGCCTTCAGTCCAGCCATAAGCCTCGGTGATTTTAGCGTTGGGGAACATCTGCATCGCTGTGCGGGTCATGGATAGGGGACCCGGCGCGCCGGACGAAATCATGAAGCGAAAAGCCGCCACCAACGGCTCGCCCTGTCGCCGCCACTCTTCCTCAACCATGGTCGTCATGGACGGAACCAGGAAGGCGAAGCTGCAATGTTCCGTCAACTCCGCCAATGCCAGATCAGCTTTGAATTCCGGCATGATGCGGATGCGTGCGCCGATGGCCAGCGCCGCCATGGACAACCCTGCATAGGACAGATGAAACAGCGGCCCCGGCACCAACATGACCTGATCGGCCGTCAACCCGAACTCCCAACCCCAACGCATGAGGGCGGCCAGATAATGATCGTTGGAATACAGCGCGCCTTTCGGAAAACCCGTGGTGCCTGAGGTATAGCCGACGACACAGGGTGCTTCACCCCGCCCACCTTCACCCAACAAGGGCCGGGGCACGGCTGCCGGCGTCTTGATGTCTTCGACCCTGATGACGTTGACGCCCAATTTATCGGCAACTTCTGCGAAAGGCCCGCCGGTCAGAATTATCTTCGCGTCCGCATCCTCAACGACGAACCGAATTTCGGGCTCCGCCAGACGGGTTGAGATCGGAACAGCCGCCACGCCGGCAATCTGACACGCCAGGTAGGCCAGGACAGCGTCCGCCTCGTTCGGCAACAACAAAGCCACCATGGTCCCATGGCGGCCTGCTTCCGCGCCCGATAATGCCGCCGATAGCGCTTCCGCCAGGGCCGTGATGCGGCACCAAACCTGGCCATAAGTCAGGGTTGCTCCGCCGTCCAGAACCTCAATGGCAATACGGTCGGGATGCGCGAGGGCACGAACGGCAACGTTTTCGGCAATTGTTAATCGCATGAGATCGGGCGCATGAGGCTAGTTACGGGTCAGAACGACCGAGGCGTTTTGCCCGCCAAAGCCGAAGGAATTGACCTGACAACTGGCGTATTTCATCTGCCGGGGCGCGCCGTGGACGATGTCAAAATCCGCCTCCGGGTCCGGCTCGTCGGTGTTGGCGATATAGGTGAAACGATCCTCGGCCATGCCCAGAAGGGCGGAGATCATAGCCATGGCGCCAGAGGAGGCACCGGAATGGCCAATATGCCCCTTGATGGAGGCGACGGGTAATCCGCGCCCGGCGTGAACCAAGTTGATAGCGCGGATCTCCGCCGTATCGCCTTTTGGCGTGCCGGTTGCATGCGCAATCAGGGCGTCCATCTCACCGGCTGCCATGTCGGCATCCTGCAATGCCAGTTCCATGGCACGGGCTTCCCATACCCCCGTTGGTTCCGGCGATGACGGGTGAAAGCCATCAGCGCACGAGCCATAGCCGCGCAGGTAACCCAGAATATTGGCACCACGGGCACGGGCATGTTCGGCCCGCTCCAGCACCATCATGCCGGAACCTTCACCGACCACGATACCGCTGCGTTTCACATCGAAGGGCAGCATGGCCTGGTTCGGATCGGGCGATGGTGCCTCCATGCCATAGACGTTGCCGGTATAGAACAGCACCGGCACAAAATCACCGTCCCGGCCGCCGCCGGCAAGAGAGATCCCGCCTTCAGTGCCGCCCGCAATCGCGACGTCCGCCTCGCCCCGTTCGATAATACGCGCTGCCGTACCGATGGCATCCAGGGAGGAGGCGCAGGCCGTGGTAACCGTCAATGACGGTCCGTGCAGGCCATAGCGCATGGCGATTTGCGCTGCCGCCATGTTGGGCCAGATCTGGATCATCGTCTTCCGCGGTATGGCATCGGGCCCGTCCGTATCAAGGGCATGTTGCGCCTTCATCACCGCGCGCACGCCACCAATAGAGGTGCCGCTGACAACTGCTGTACGCAGGGGGTCCAGCTCTCCCATATCAGCCTGGCGCACTGCTTGTTCGGCTGCGGCCAGGGTGAATTGGGCAAAAAGATCGGTGCCGTCTTCAATCCGGCGGTCCATCCAATCGGCTGGGTTGAAATCTTCCACCACCGATTGCCAGGCATCCCGACCTTCAACTTCCGCTGCCCAGGGAGAGGCCTTGATAGCGGTTTCCCCTGCCAGCATACGCTTGTGGAATTGGGCGCTATCGGTGCCCAGGGACGAGACGACGCCGGTTCCGGTAATGGCAATTTCAACCATTTGGCTGCTCCCTATCCTATTCCGCTGCTTCCACTTCGATATGGGCGGAATGCAGGGCTGCGGCTTTCGCACCTTCCAGATCATAATGCCGCCGGGTGACAATGCGCTGGGCATACAGACCACCGCCTGCCTGCAGATTGGTGACAAAGCGCCAGCCGCCATAGGCATCCGCCGTGACATCGCGAATGGCATGGAACAGCTTCATACGGTATTCGCCCGAAGCACCATTGCCGCCCGCCATGTATTTGCGGACCAGGGCACCGACTTCGTTATTTTCCAGATCCGCAATAGAGGGGGCGGTTACGATGGAGCCGCCTGACATATCGTGAAGATGGCGAACGACCACGTTATAGTTTGCCGCGCCATGATACTTGCCGGCGTTGATATACAGCTCGTTCGGGAAAGCCGCACCATCCGGGCCGAAATCACAATTGAAGATAGCTGCCTCCAATGAGGCGCGGACCAAAGTGGCGTGGATGATCATGTCCGAGATTTTTTCCCGCACATGGCCGACCCGTTCCAGGCCATTGGCCTCTGCTATCAATTGTGCGAAGCCAACAAGTTTGTCCGCCTCGTCCGCCAGGCCCGAAAGACTGCCCAAACGCTCCCACAAACCAAGAGAGTGGGCGAAGGTGGCTGCGTACTTGATCTCTCCATCCAGGAAAATACGCTCGTTCGGCACGAACACATCGTCAAACATGACGAAACCTTCGGGGCAATGATCCGTCGCGGAAATGGGAAAATCACGCACATCTGCATGACGCGGCGCGTAGGATGTATTGACGATCTTCACACCTGGGGCGTTGACCGCAACACAGCAGGCAATGGCATAATCTTCCTCACCGGGCTTCATGGCCTTGGTCGGTATGGTCAACAATTCATGGCCCAGGGATGCGCCGGTGATGTGTAGTTTCGCGCCGCGAATAACCACGCCGTCTTCGCGCCGTTCGACGACCCGGCAATAGGAATCCGGATCCGGCTGTTTGCCCGGCGGCAGACTACGGTCGCCCTTGGCATCCGTAATACACTGGGTAATGCGCCGGTCACTGGCCTGCATTTCTTCAACATAGGCCATGATACGTTCGTTATAGACGGGCATGTCCGGCATGCGACCGGCTGCGGTAATCAGCGTCATGATGGAGCTATAGGTGACATGGGCCAGCATATCGGCGCTGTGTAGCAGGGGGATGCGGTCTTTCAATTCCTGGGCGGATTTCGGCACGCCCATAAGTGGGCTGCGGGCATCGGCCTCCGGCGAATAGAACCGATCATAACAATCCGACACCACATTTGCCGCCACACCCATAATGGGATGGTTGGGGATGTCATCGACCCGTTCGCCCTCAAAATAGGTGGCTCTACCATCGTCCAGGGATGCCAGATATTCTTTACCTGTCAGCATGATCGTTTCCTCTATATTTTCTTGTGGACCGCAGCCCACCAATCTGTTGGCCTTAGGCTAGCATTCTTTGCCCAGGTCGGGTCAATCGTTAACAATGCCCCTTTGGGTCAATCCCCATACTTTTTGTCAAATTCCCAGACGTCTTCAAAGCCCATTAATTTGTTCATATCCTCGAACGGATACAGCTGGTCGGAGACGTCTGTGGAAATGCCGTCTTTCTTCAGGGCACCATAGACATTGCTTAAAACCTGGGCTGTGGCGAGAAAGCCCGTGCCGGGGAAAATAGCCATTTTAAAGCCAATATCCTCAAGCTCTGCGGCGCTCAACAGTGGTGTGCGCCCGCCTTCGACCATATTCGCGAAGCAGGGTTTATCGAAATTGGCACAAATGGTCTTCATCTCGTCCAGGGATTCGGGGCTTTCAATGAAGACGATGTCCGCCCCGGCTTTGGCAAATGCCTCACCCCGGCGCAATGCTTCATCCAGACCCAGTGTCGTCCGGCTGTCCGTCCGCGCGATGATCAGGAAATCATCAGACTCCCGCGCTTCTGCGGCGACCTCAATCTTGGTCACCATGTCCTCTATCGGGACAACCCGGCGGCCTAATGTATGGCCGCATTTTTTGGGAAATTCCTGATCTTCGATCTGGATCGCCTGAACCCCGGCTTTTTCATAGCCCCGGATTGTGTGCTGCACGTTCAACGGCCCGCCAAAACCCGTATCCGCATCGGCGATCAGCGGCGTCGTGGTGCGCGAGGTTACTTGGGAGGCGCGGCCAACCATGTCTGTGTAGGTGGCATAACCCGCATCCGGCTGCCCCAGGTAAGAGGCGGCGATGCCGTAACCGGTCATATAAATCGCCTTGAAACCTTTGCTGTCGGCCATGCGGGCTGAAATCAGATCGAAAATGCCGGGTGCCAGGACGAATTCCCCATCCCGGAGGCACTGCGCGATGGTCTTTTTCTGTTCACTCATGTCGTAACATTCCCTTTTAGTCTTCCCATTGCGGGGGGCGCTTTGCCAAAAACGCGGCGATACCCTCGCGAAAATTATTAGTTCCTGCCAGCCTGGCCGCCAAATCTGCTTCCAATGCCAAGCCGCCCTCAAAATCAATGCTGCCGCCCAGGGTAATGCTTTGACGGATGGCCGCCAATGCCTCGGGTGGTTTTTCCGCCAATTTTTCCCCGTAGGCCTGTACTGTCTCCCGCAGGCTTTCGGGTGCGACGAGTGTATCTACCAGGCCTATTTCAAGGGCTTTAGTGGCAGAAATGATGGCGCCGTCATAAAGCAGCCGGATCGCCTCTGGCCGTCCGATCAGCCGGGCCAGGGCCTGAGTCGCGCCCACGGGCGGAATGAAGTTGATATTAATCTCCGGCTGGCCCAGACGGGCATCTGAGGCTGCAAAGCGCAAATCGCAATGCAAGGTCATCTCCAATCCACCACCCACCGCAGTGCCGTGAATGGCGGCGAGCAACGGCTTTTCGGAATGGCGCAGGGTTTTCACCAGAATATGTAACCGATCCACCCATTCAACCATTTCGTTGGCTGCCATCTCCTTAAAAACACCGATATCCGCACCAGTTGAGAAAAACCGGTCCAGGGCCGAGGCCATGACGATGGCGCGAACGTCCCGGTCCGCCAGATGCTGTTCCACCCCCCGCTGAACCTCCCGCATCATGTCCCAATGAAAGGCATTGATCGGTGGGCGGGCAAATTCCAGCCATCCAACCCGATTTACGGTGGTTAGTTTGACGTGTTCATAGTCACTCATGTCAGAATCCCTAAGTTGATCGAGCCAAAACCTGGTAGGGGTCTTTAATGCTGTTGCCCCGGCTGCTAGTTTGTTCCCTATTGTAATCCGAATTGTGAGCAAACATGCATTCCTTCCGTTTTGAACCTGCCGATCTGCCGCCCGAAACTGCGGCGATCCGCCAGGAGGTCCGGGATTTCCTGGATAAGAACCTCTCTGATTATCCCGCCGTCATGCGGGCCCGGTCCTGGGCCGGCTATGACGCGGAATTCAGTGCCAAAGTGGGTCAGGCCGGTTTCCTGGGCATGACCTACCCAAAGGAATATGGCGGCCATGGCCGCACCGCGTTTGAGCGCTATGTGATGTTGGAGGAGATGCTGGCCGCAGGCGCGCCGGTGTCGGCCCATTGGATCGCGGATCGGCAAAGCGGGCCGCTGATATTGGAATTTGGCACCGAAGATCTGAAACAGCGTATCGTCCCCGCCATTGCCAAGGGCGAGGCGTTTTTCTGCATTGGTATGAGCGAACCGGATTCAGGCTCTGATCTCGCCTCAATCCGCACCAAGGCGACGCGCACGGACGGCGGCTGGTTGATCAACGGTACCAAGGTTTGGACCTCCGGTGCGCATTTAGTGCACTACATGATCGCCCTGGTTCGCACCAACCCGGAAGCTGAGAAAAAGCACGAGGGGATGTCCCAGATCCTGATCGATCTGCGCAACACCGACGGCATTACTATCCGCCCCATCAAGAACATGGCGGGGGAAGAACATTTCAACGAATGTGTGTTTCAGGACGCCTTCGTGCCCGATGCCAATATTATTGGCACCGAGGGTCAGGGCTGGGCCCAGGTGATGGCCGAGCTGGCCTTCGAACGCTCCGGGCCGGAACGTTATATGTCGTCTTATCAATTGATCCTGGAACTATTGAACGAGGTTTCAAAAAACCCAGGGCCCGCCAGTGCCATGGCAGCGGGCCGTCTGGTGGCCCATTTGTCGACATTGCGGAATATGTCCATCTCGGTGGCGGCGAAATTGCAATCGGGCCAGGACCCAGCCCTTGATGGATCCGTGGTTAAGGAACTGGGTACGCTGTTTGAACAATCTGTTCCGGTGATCGCCCATCAAACCTTTGATCGGGAACCCAGTCCCGAACATGGGGATGATTTCGCCCAAACCTTGGCCTATGTCACCCAGGCGGCACCTTCATTTTCACTGCGCGGCGGCACCCGCGAGATTTTACGGGGCATTATTGCCCGGGGATTGGGCCTGCGATGAGCGAAGCGATGAGTGGCGATAGCGAACTGCGGACGATCCTGGGCGATCAGGTCAACCGCCTGTTGGCCGATCGGATCAGCAAAGGCAATTTGGAGGCGGCGGAGGCCGGCGCATCGCAAAACGAATTGTGGCAGGCGATTGAGGAAAACGGCCTGCCTATGGTCCTGGTGCCGGAAGACAATGGTGGTGTCGGCGGCGGTTGGGATGAGGCCGAGGTGGTCATGCGCGCCGCCGGTAAATACCAGGCCCCGGTGCCGCTTGTGGAAAGCATATTGGCCGGCTGGTTATTGTCCCAGGCCGGGCTGGATATGCCTACGGGCATGCTCTCCATCGCGCCCGTGCGCGCGGATGAGGCGTTGAGCATTACAAAGGACGGCCGTCTAACAGGCACGGTGACCCGTGTGCCCTGGGGCAGAAATGTCGGGCATCTGGCTGTGTTCTGCCGTTGCGAGGGCGCAGGGACGATTGCGCTGGTCGCTGGCGATGCCTGGTCCGTCACCCTGGAAGATCGTAATATCGCGGCGGAACCACGGGACACCCTGGCCTTCGATGGCCCGGCAATTGCCTTTGCGCCGCTGCCGGAAGAGATTGATCCTGATCGTCTGTTTGCCTTTGGCGCACTGGCGCGTTCCAGCCAGATTTCCGGTGCCCTGGAATCCATCCTGGAACAGACCGTACAATATGCCAACGACCGTACCCAATTCGGCCAGCCCATTGGCAAATTCCAGGCGGTGCAGCAGGAATTGGCCCGAATGGCCGGCGAAGTTGCGGCAGCCGGCGCTGCGGTGGAAAGCGCCTCCCGTGCCGCCGACCGGCGGGGCAGTGGAGCCGGGTTCGAGATGGCGGTCGCTAAAATCCGCGCGTCCGAGGCTGCGTCTATCGTGGCCGGGATTACGCATCAGACCCACGGTGCCATTGGCTTTACCTACGAGCATTCGTTGCATTTTGCCACCCGGCGGCTGTGGTCCTGGCGGGCGGAATTCGGTTCGGAAAATTATTGGGCGGAACATCTCGGCCGATCCCTGGCCAGCCATGGCGGTCAGTCCCTTTGGCCCTATTTGGTCGATAGATAATGCGTAAGGAAGATTATGACACATAAGATCAAGACGACCGTCGTTGGTTCCTACCCGGTGCCGGCCTGGCTTGCCGCGGCCCCCTCGGAACAGGCCCTGACCGATGCCACGCGCGTGGTGCTCCACACACAGGAACAGGCCGGGATCGATCTGGTCTGCGATGGGGAGATGTACCGCTTTGACGTCAACCATCCCGAAACCAACGGCATGATCGAATATTTCGTCCGGCCCATGGGCGGTATCCGCACAGACATCGAATTTAGTGAATTGCTGGACTATCGCAGCCAGGAAGGCATGGGTTTTCGCCGCCGTCCGCCCGCCGTGGTGGATGGTCCCATCAATGGCGGCAGCCTGGATCTGCCCGGCGCGTGTGAGGCGGCCAAGGTGCTGACCGAAAAACCGTTGAAATTCACTCTGACCGGGCCGCATATGCTGGCCAAAACCGTCGTCGATCAACATTATGGCGATGTCGCACAAGTGGCCGATGCCATCGCCGATGCTCTGGCCGAACAAGTGCGCCATTGCAAGGCGGATGTAGTGCAGCTGGACGAGGCGAACCTGCCCGGCCATCCGGACGAATGGGAATGGGCCGCCGCCGCGATCAACAAGGTGCTGGATGCGATCCCCGGCCCCGGTGTCGGCGCGGTGCATCTTTGCTTCGGCAACTACGGCGGCCAGACCATTCAGCAGGGCAGCTGGGATAAACTGTTGGGTTACCTCAACGCCCTGCATGTGGATCACATTGTGATGGAGAATGCCCATCGTCCCGTCGAAGAACTGGCCGCCTTTAAGGGTCTGCGGCCAGAGATCGGCATGGGTATGGGCGTGGTCGATATCAAGCGCACGGATATTGAAAGTGCGGATGCCATTGCCCGGCAGATTGAGGCGGCGGAAAAATTATTGGGCGAAGGCAGGGTAAAATATATTCATCCCGATTGCGGTTTCTGGATGCTGCCGCGCAATGTAGCGGACGGTAAAATTCGGGCCCTGGTCGCGGGCCGTGATCTGTTCGAGGGCAAGTGATCGCCATGACAGACGTGCGCGACTGGTTAGCTTTGCGGCAGGAAGATGCGTTGGAGCCTGACCTGCCCATCTGTGATCCCCACCATCATCTGTGGGAATTCCGCGAGGCAACATTTGACCGCTATCTGTTTGAAGATCTTCTGGCCGATATAGGCGGCGGCCACAATGTGGTCAGCACGGTCTTTATGGAGTGCGAGGCGTTCTACCGCGCCAAAGGGGACCGGGACATGGCGGCAGTGGGCGAGACGGAATTCGTCAACGGCGTTGCCGCGCAATCCGCTTCGGGCCTTTATGGCAATACTCAGGTTGCCGCCGCCATCGTCGGTTATGCGGATTTGCGTTTGGGGGAAAGGGCGCGGGATATATTGCAGGCACATATTCAAGCAGGCGGCGGCCGTTTTCGTGGTGTCCGCCATGCCTCCGCCTCCGACCCGCACGACGGCGTTCTTGGTGCCGATCATACCAATCCCAATGGTGATGTGTTTTACGATGATGGCTTTCGCCAAGGTTTTGCCCAGCTGGCACCGTTGGATATGAGCTTTGATGCCTGGCTCTACCACCATCAGATCCCGGAGCTTCAGGACCTGGCCCAGGCCTTTCCCGACACCGCAATAGTCATGGATCACGTCGGCGGCCCATTGGGTATTGGCCCTTATGTGGGTAAGCGGGATGAAATATTTGCCACCTGGTCAAAAGATGTCACCGCACTTGCCGACTGTCCCAACGTGCATGTGAAGCTGGGCGGTCTGGCCATGAAGATGACCGGATTTGGCCACCACAAGTTGGCTGAACCGCCCGCATCGGAAGTGCTGGCCGAGGATTGGAAGCCCTACATCATGCATTGTATCGAGGCGTTTGGCCCTGATCGTTGCATGTTTGAAAGTAACTTCCCGGTTGATAAATCCACCTGTGCCTATAACACCCTGTGGAATGCCTTTAAGCGGGTGGTTGCTGATTTCCCGGCCGGGGAAAAGGCGGCGTTGTTCCACGACACCGCAGCACGTTTCTATCGGATCGAGGAATAGACCCATGATCGACCTTTACACTGCCTCTACGCCGAACGGCTGGAAAGCCTCCGTCACCCTGGAAGAGCTGGAACTGCCCTACGAGGTTCATCCCATAAGGTTGAGCGAGGGCGATCAGAAGAGCGAAAGCTTTCTGGCCATGAACCCCAACGGCCGTATCCCCGTCATTGTGGACCGGGAGCTGGATGACTTCGCGGTCTTTGAAAGCGGTGCCATAATGGTCTATCTGGCGGAAAAGACCGGACGCCTCATGCCCACGGATGTCAAAGGTCGCAGTCTGGTCATGCAATGGCTGATGTTTCAGATGGGCGGCGTTGGGCCCATGATGGGCCAGGCGAACGTCTTCTTCCGTTATTTCCCTGAAAAAATCCAACCGGCGATCGATCGCTATCAGAACGAATGCCGCCGCCTGTTCGAAGTGTTGGAAGTTGGCCTGACGGACAAGGAATATCTGGCGGGCGATCTTTCCATCGCTGACATCGCCAATTGGTGCTGGGTGCGCAGCCATAAATGGTCCGGCGTCGAGATTGAGGGTCTGCCGAATTTGCAGGCCTGGCTGGACCGTATGAAAGAGCGCCCCGCCTGCCAGGTGGGCACCAAAATACCCTATGACGATTCAAAGCCGAAAACCGGCACCGGCGAAGGGGCCAAGAAATTCGCCGAAGACGCTCGGAAAATGGTTACCAGGTAGGCGTCTTCGGCTTTATCTACGTTATTGCGGTTGGTCACAAATACAGGCGCATTTGCGGCTGTCCGTCGGAGGTTTTCTCCGGCGATACCCAATCGTTGGTCAGGGTACACGAGACCCGTTGCCGGAAGGACGAAAAGCTGTCGAAGGTGACGACATCCACCGGTTCATCGAAATGAATGGTCACCCGATGCCGGTCGGCTGCCTGCCGTTGAGCAATCGCGATGACCTTGCCTTCGAAAGACTGGCCCAAATAGACACCGCGTACCCGTTTGCCAATCTCCAACGGCGTTTCAACCGGCCCATTGCCAGCCGCGGCATGCAAGGTGTTCCAATCCCGATAGCCCATTTGCCCTGCGACCATCTCCAGGGATTGGCTGTGGGTGATGGGATGGCCGCTTTCATTCAACGTGGCGCGCAAACGTTTGGCCTGGGATTTCAGGCTTTCAATTGATGGGATATTCTCAGTCGTATTCATATCTCGCCTCATGCAGGTTCGCATGTGGTACATGGATTGGTGCCCGCGTTACCATCCAACCACATGACGTTGTGCTGGCGGATAAGTTTGATAACGGCTTCACCGTGGCAATTGCCTGCGGGCGGCAGGGGCCGTAACCCAAGTCGCGCGGAACTTATTTGGGCCAAGCCGTCGTGTCAATATTCTTCGCTGCTATAGGGGTGGTAAATCTTCGGGCGAGGCGGCGTTCTGGGCGGATTTGCTGCGCAGATTGAAAATCGGGCTGTCATCGAGATAGCTGTGGGGGTTAATCACCACATTCCCCGCAACCAGATTGACAGCGCCAAAGATCGGCGGTTCATGGCTTCCCTGCATAACTTTAGAGCCAAATTTATAGACGAACTGATGCAGGGTGGAAAATTGGCTGGACATGGGGATGCCTTTCCAGCTGCCATGCAAGGGGCGGTGCAAATGGCCAAAGAACAAATGCTTTACGCGGCCCGCGCCAATCATCTCGGACAGTTCCTCCCCCCCTTCCAGGCGCAGGGGCGGGTGATGGATAAACAGATAGGTATCCATTTCGGCCTGGCTTTCCAGTTGGCCGGCCAGCCAGTCCAGCCGTTGCCGGCAAATCAGGCCCGTCGTCTTACCTTCATCCAGGGTGTCCATAACGATGAAGCGATTGTCTTCGACAGTGAAGTCGAATTGTACGAAGCCGTTGCCGTCCACCGGCACCTGGGGGAAGATCTCGCAAAATGCCTCCCGGCGATCATGATTGCCCAATAAAAGATAATATGGCGCGTCCAGAACCTTCAGGACCTCGCGCAGGCCTTCGTATTCAGGGATTGTACCTCGGTTGACGAGATCGCCGGTCATCATCACGAACGAGATATCGGTAAAATCCCGGTTGATGCATTCGAAGGCGGCGGCCAGGCGATCATGGGGTGACAGGCCGTATAAAGGCCGCCGGTCGGCTGTGATATGCATATCCGTTATGTGGATGAAGCGCATGTTAGTTGTCTTTCAGGCGTGTCATGGCATGCGCTCTATTGGAATAATGGCGCCCGGATATTGGATCACTTGAGCCGCCAATTGATGGCCGGCCGCAGCGGCGGCGGCGGTACTTGCCCCAGTCAGGCGCTGAAAAATATAGGCCGCGTTGAAGCTGTCGCCTGCGGCTGTGGTATCGCTGGCTTTTATATCGGCAAGGGCCGGGATCAATTCGGCAGTCCCGCCTTGCTGGACAAAGCAACCGGCCGCGCCCATTTTCAGACAAACTTCGTCAGCACCCAGGTCCGTTATGCGTTGGGCCGCGGCCTCCCCCCCCATCTCATTATGCAGGATATCAGCATGCAGGGCGCATTCATCGTCCAGGCCCGGCAGGGCGATATGGCAGCGGCGATACATCTGGTCCATGGCGCGGCGGGCGGCGATTTCGTCAGGCCAGCCCCGGGGCCGGTAATTGCAATCAAAGGCGATGCGCGCGCCTTTGGCGACGGCATGGTCCAGGGCACCAAACAACTTTGCCCGATCTGCCATGGGCAGAATGGACAGGGTGATGCCCGATAGATAAATCAAATCATACTCGGCCAAGGCAGCCGTGAGATGTTTGCCGTTTTCACCCTGCATCAGTTCACGGGCGGCGGATGCGCTGCGCCAGTAATGAAAACGCCTCTCCCCCTCGTCATCGGTACGGATCGTATAAAGACCCGGCAGACGCCCCGGCAGGCGCGGGATCCGGTCAGTGCCGATGCCTTCTGCCTGCCAAAAGGCCAGCATCTCATCCGAATAAGGGTCATCGCCCAGGGCGGTCAGGTAATCCACTTTGATACCGTTATCCCGCCCCAGTCGGGCAAGATAGACCGCTGTATTCAAAGTATCGCCACCATACGCCAGTGTCATGCCGCCACCACACCCGTCACTTGGCCGGGCGCTGATTTCAATCATACATTCGCCGATTGCGGCGATTTTCATCTCGTCTGTCATATGGCCGCACTATAGTATCGGGCTCTATGGCAAGCAATGCGGCGAATTGGGAAGCGAAGTGAAAATACATGGCTGAATTGACGATTTCGCAGGTGATGGATCTGGCCACGGTCATTCCGGTTTTAACGGTCAATCGGATTGAGGACGCAATACCCCTGGCAAAGGCTCTGGTGGCTGGTGGCTTGCCGGCGTTGGAGATCACCCTGCGCACGGATGTCGCCCTGGCTGCCATTAAGGCCATTGCAGATGCCGTGCCGGGCGCGGTCCCTGGCGTAGGTACCGTTACCACCGTGGAGGATTTGGCCCAGGCCCGCGCCGCCGGGGCCCGCTTTGCCGTGTCCCCCGGATTGGCAACGGACCTGATCACAGAGGCAGGCGACCTGGCCTTCCTGCCCGGTGTTGCGACGGCCAGTGAGGCCATGGCGGCACAGCGGGCAGGTTTGCGGTATTTGAAATTTTTCCCGGCGGAGGCCATGGGCGGGCGGCCAACTTTACAAGCCCTTGCCGGACCTTTTCCCCGACTTGTCTTTTGTCCTACGGGTGGCATTGGCCGGGACCATGCGGCTGATTACCTGGCCCTGAATAATGTTCGTTGCGTCGGCGGTAGTTGGGTCGCGCCGGGAGCGGCGGTTGCCGCCGGGCACTGGGACAAAATCACCGGCCTTGCCAGAGAGGCCGCTGCGTTAAGGAAATGAGCGGTTATTAGCCTATTGCCTCATGGTAGCAAATGAAACATTGCCTGTTTCCATCCGTGCGTGTTGTTGTCACAATGACGTACGAATGAAACAAAGTTCTGCAACGCCCACGGGGAGGCTCGCATGCGTACTATTCTGGTTCCATTCTGCGACGATGATCGGGCGGAGGCCGCTTTAAGAACGGCCCTGCTGATCGCAAAACGATATGACGGCCATGTGGAAGGACCACACGCCTGGCGTACACCACAAATTATTGCCGGGGAGGGTGTGGTCTTTCCTTCCGAATCTCTGGCTCGGTTGACGGATGAATCGAAGCAG
Source organism: Rhodospirillaceae bacterium (assembly GCA_018660265.1). GTDB lineage: Bacteria > Pseudomonadota > Alphaproteobacteria. The sequence goes on from JABJKS010000024.1 coordinate 19,599, forward strand.
TTTGCCGCATCGGCGCATCAACGTTTCGACGGTGTCGTTAAAGGCGACAATGTGCCTTACCGCGATATCGGCACGGCGGCGGATGGTGTCAGTTGCTCCTGGCGCGAAGGCGAAGGCGTGGAGAGTGAAATTGTCGGCGACTATGGCCGGCTTTTTAATCTCCTCGTCATGGGACGCAACGAATTGGGCACCTCGGTCGATTGGAAGGCTACATTGGAAGCGGCCTTATTCGAAAGTGGCCGTCCCGTTATTCTGGCCCCCGATAAAGTGCCGGACGCTATTGGCCGTCATGTGGTCATCGCCTGGAATGGTGCCACGGAAACCGCACGCACCATTGCCGTAGCCATGGATTATTTGCGGGATGCGGAAAAAGTCACGGTGATGACGATAGAGGGCGGCTTTGTCCCCGGACCATCGGCGGAGGATGTGGCGAAACATCTGACGCGCGCCGGCATTGACGCCTCTACCATGACGGCGGCACCGGGACGGCGCAGTATCGGTGAGGCCATGGTGGATGAAGCAGCCCAGGCGGGCGGTGATTTGTTGTTGAAGGGCGCTTTCACCAACAGCCGTTTGCGGCAAATGATCTTTGGCGGCGCGACCCGTGATATCATTGCGTCTTCCAGGCTGCCGGTACTGATGGCCCGTTAAGGTTCGTGGCTATGAGTAAGGACGCTCCCGCTGATGATCCAATGCTGCGGCCCCGCTACACGGGGTTGGCCAGCTTCATGCGTGCGCCTTATCGAGATCATGATTGGAGTGGTGTCGAGATCGGCATGATCGGCGTGCCCTATGATGGCGGGGTAACCAATCGTCCCGGTGCCCGCCATGGGCCACGGGAAATTCGCAATCAATCCAGCTTGATCCGGCGCATCAATCAGGCCACGGGCGTGTGTCCCTATGATCTGTGCCAGGTGGCGGACCTCGGTGATGCCTGGATTGAAAAGCCGTACGAGCTGGAAGGTGCCTTGGACGAGATCGCGGCTTTTTTCGGGGACGTCCATGATCGCGGCATAACGCCCTTATCGGCAGGCGGTGATCATTCGGTGACGTTGCCCATCCTGCGCGCCGTCGCCCGTGACCGCCCCCTTGGTCTGGTTCATTTTGATGCCCATTGCGATACGGGCGATGACTATCTCGGCTCCAAATTTCATCACGGCGCACCCTTCCGTCGGGCGGTGGAGGAGGGTCTGTTAGACCCCAAGCGTTGTATCCAGATCGGCATTCGCGGTTCCCTGAACGATATGGATTTGTGGTCCTTCAGCCACGATCAAGGCATGCGGGTGATTTATATTGAGGAATTCTACGAACTGGGCGTCAAAGGCGTCATAGCGGAGGCGCAACGGGTGGTCGGCACCGGCCCGGCCTATCTCAGTTTTGATGTCGATGGCCTGGACCCGGTCTATGCCCCTGGCACGGGCACGCCGGAGGTCGGGGGCTTTTCAACCCTGGAAGCACAATTGATGCTGCGTGGCCTCGCCGGCCTGAATTTTGTGGGGGGCGATGTGGTCGAAGTCTCTCCACCGTTTGATCCCAGCGGCAACACGGCTTTGGTCGGGGCGACCATGATGTTCGAAATCCTTTGCCTGTTGGCCCAATCCCGTGTGGCCCGGGTGGCGCGTGTGTGATCCCTATTGCTGCGGGGTCATTCGCTGTGCGGCGATGGTCGCCATCAGGGCAAGCAGAGCGAAGACGGCCGCGCCGTAAAATACATAGGCAGGTTGGTTTTTGTCCAAGAACCAGCCGAAAAGAATTGGCGCGATACTCACGCCTATGGAATATCCCACAAATACAAAGCCGATAACTTTGCCGAATTGGCCCGGTGGCGTCAGGGCGCGCAGCATTAGATCGCGGGCGGGCAGAACCGCGCCCAGTCCGACACCGCTGAGCGCCATAAGGGTGATGAGGACAAAGCTTGAACCCGGCACGACAACGGCCAGCGCCGTTGCAATGGCGACCAACAACAACGCTGCGGTGGCCGTTATCAAATGTCTGGGAAAGCGATCCGTAATGATCCCGGCAAACAATATGCCCGCGACGACCCCGAACAGATGGGCCGATAGTGCGGTGTTCGCCTGCTCGAGGCTTATGCCATGAAGTCCGACCAGGCCGGTCACGGTGAAGGCGATGAGGCCACCGCTCGACATGCCGTAAAGGATGAAGAACAGCAGGAACAACAGAACTGCCGGGCTGAGCAACAGGCGTATGCCGCTCTGCTGTGGCGAAGGACCGTCGGGGGCTGCATTGTCTGCCCCAGAAGATGCCCCAGAAGATGCCGCAGCAGATGCGCCCGCAGATGCGCCGGTAGATGCATTTGAGGGATGCGCATCGTTCAGTAAATCGCGCCGCCAGGTCATCGCGGCCAGGGCAAACAGTCCCCCGATCCCGGCGACGATCAGGGCCGTGCGCCAGCTTGTCCATTGCGCCAGGACAAGGATGGATACAGGCGCGCAGGCACCGCCCAAAAACCCTGAAAAGGTATGCAGGGAAAACGCCCGGCCCAATTTCTTTTCCCGAATGGAATTGTTTATGATCGCGTAATCGGCGGGATGAAAGACGCTGTTCCCCATGCCCGCAAGAACAGCCAGGGCAAGCAGAACCCAATAGGCATTCACCAGACCCATCAGTATTACCGCACAGGCATTGAGGCCAAGGCCCACCAACAAGACGTTTCGTGGCCCAACCCGGTCGACCAGAAAACCGACCGGGCTTTGCATGACGCCACCAAGCAGACCGTACGCCGTCATGGCCAAGCCCAGTTCCAAATAGCTGACGCCGAATTCAGCCTTTAGAAACGGGAACAGGGGGGGGAGCACCAGGGCGAAATAGTGGCTGAAAAAATGGCCGATACTGATGACGCCCAATGTCCAACGTTCACGGGCGGTTACCGCGACGTCGTTGCCATCGTATCCCGGGGGCAAGGTGCCGTTCAGGGTATGGGCCATCAGACAGGTCCGGTTTGCGGATCGTTTTGCAGGCGTGATACAGGCGCCGGGCTGCCCTTACCCGGTAGCATAAGCGCACCAAACAATGCCACCAGCGCGGCCGCACTGAGCAGCATATAAAGCAGGTCGAAATTTCCTTTTGCGTCAAACAACAGGCCCGCAAGTTCAACCGTCAAGCCGCCGATGCCCAGTGCAAGGACGAACTTCGCGCCATAGGCGATGCCCCGCCATTCAAGCGGTGTGTAGCGCGCCACCAGCATATTTTCCGCCGCCGTGAAGCCTGTATTGACCAATAAGACGACCGCCATCAGCGCGATCAAGCCGGTGCCGAACATGGATGTGACGAAGTACAACGGTATAATTTGCAGCAGCCAAAACAGAATATAGATGCTTTTGGGGGAATATCGATCTGCCAGCCAGCCGCCGGCGATGCTGCTGATTGAGGCGAACCCGATGACGCCGCCAACATAAAGGCCGATTTCCGTATAATTCACTGCAAGATCAATACCAAGCCCCCCCTCGAACAATTTCGGCATGGTATTCGTCAGCGCGGCGTAGATGAAGCCGCTGCAGGTCATGGTCAGGGACAGAACAATAAAGGCCCGCTTCATTGCGCCAGCACCCGCCGGCCTTTGCGTAGTATGGTCTTGTTTTACATCACAAACCGACCCGCGCCGCCAGGCAACCAACAGCATTGCACCGACGGCAATGGAGATAACAGCCGGCACGATAAAGGCCGCCCGCCAGGAGAGATGATCGATCATCAGCCCTACAAACGGCGCCGCAATGGCGCTGCCAAGGCCGCCAAATAAGCCGTTGATGCCAAGTGACATGCCTTGTTTGCGGGCGCTGGCAACCAGCCATGCGATGCCCACAGGGTGATATATGGCGGCAAAAAGGCCAAGCAATGACAGGCCTATGAATAGCTGGGTGGTCGAATTTGCCGTGCCCACAATTAGTAACGCGCCGCCAATGCCGGCAAATAACACCACCATCATGCCGACCTGACTCCACCGATCACCAAGCCATCCGGCCGGCAAAGCGGCCACCCCATAGAGGACAAGGCCAACGCTGGCCAGGCCCAGCATCTCGCCATAAGGCAGACCAAACACTTGCGGCAAATGCAGCACTGCCGTCGCATAAAGAATAGTGACGATATGGGTGAGGGTATGGCCGACGTTGGTGTAGATGCCCGCAAGCCGGTTTGACGATGTGCTTTCCAATAGGGTCTCCGCTAGTTTCATGGCGGTCTCTTTAATAAACGAAATCGGGATGAGGGCCAAACCAAGGGCCAGCTGTTTGGGAGAGTCGCATCATATTGGTTCTAACAACAGATCCAATAGCGCAAAAAATAAGGGGCCAATAATTTTGCGTGTTGAATGAGGCGTCAGGCAACCCAACGTGCAGTGTGAGCGATCGTCTGGTTGTGGACGAGGTGGCGCAATACTTCGATGTCGTGGCTATGCAGGCTGACGCGGGCGCGCCCGTCCCGCCTATGCCGCCGCCTCTGATTAGGCGGGTCGATTACGCTGCGGGATCTTCATCCGGGAAACGGTCCACCAATCGATTTGGGGAGGCATGCACGCCATAGGTTTTCAATTGCGCTGTGCCAGTGACCCGAAAGCCGTGTTTGACATTCGCGGGCAGCACCAGGGTGACCCCGGGACCGATGGCAGCAAAGCCGTCCTGCCCCTCGATCCAGGCTTCCCCCGTGCCCTCGACCACCGTCACCACTTCCATATAGGGATGTGAATGGGTGCCCGTGGAATAGCCCGGCTCCGAGACCTGCAGGCCAAGGCGGACGGGTGTGGAGCCTGCCTCATCGCCGACCAGAGTTTGATAGGTCGCCCCACCGGGGAAGGGCTGTTTTGCGACATCGTTGACATCAATAATCGGCATAACTATCTCCTATCCGCGAATGCCTTTGACAAATTCCGCGACGGCCTGGCCGATTTCGTCGGGGCTGTCTTCCTGGACGAAATGGATGCCCTTGATGGTTACTTCCTGTTGGTTCGGCCAGGTGCGGCAGAATTCCCGCTGCTGGCCGATCAGGATCGAGCCCGGATCGGCGTTGAGGAACAGCTTCGGCACATCGCACTGGGACAGCCAGGCACCATAGTCGTCAACGATCTTGCAAACCTCCGGCGGTTCGCCCTCTATCGGGATCTGCCGGGGCCAGGTCAGGGTGGGGCGACGGTCTTCGCCAGGTTGCAAATAGGGTTTGCGGTAGTGGTCCATTTCCGCTTCGCTCATATCGCGGATCACTGCGCCGGGCAGAACCCGTTCGACGAAGATGTTTTTGTCCAGCACCATGCTGTCACCGTTTTCCGAGCGAAAGCCCTGGAAAACGTTGCGGCCAAGATCGGGAAAATCGCTCCAATTCAGGGGCTTAACAACCGCCTCCATATAGGCGATGCCCTGAACCTTGTCCCGGTTTTGATTGGCCCAGTCAAAGCCCAGGGCCGAGCCCCAGTCATGGATGACGAAGATCGCGTTTTTCTCAACGCCGATCTGATCCCATAGGGCATAGAGGTATTCGCGCTGTTCCAAATAGGTGTAGCGGTCGGGCCCGGAATTATCCAGTTTCTCAGAATCCCCCATGCCGATCAAATCACAGGCGATCAGGCGGCCCAGACCTTCGCAATGGGGCATGATATTGCGCCACAAATAGGATGAGGTTGGGTTGCCGTGCTGAAAAATGATCGGGTCGCCCTCGCCCTCATCCACATAGGCCATGCGCTTGCCGTTGACGGTGGCGAATTTGCGTTCGTATCGGGGATCGTCGGATATCATGCTATGGCTCCTATTCGCCAATAAAGTCGGGCTTTTGCTTATTGACGAAAGCGACCACGCCGTTCCGGCCATCCGCTGTTCTGCCCATGGCTGCAATAGATCGGGTCTCCCGCTCCATCTGAGACTCAAGGCTGTCATTGGTGGACATCAAAAGTAGTTTCTTGACCGATCCCAGGGCCAGAGTGGGACCGCTGGCCAGTTTATTGGCCAGCTTTTCAGTCTCCGCCGCCAATTGATCGGCAGGGACAATCTGGTTGATGAGGCCCCAATCCAACGCCTCCTCGGCATTCAGGACCCGGTTGGTCATGTACAGCTCCGTCGTGCGCCGGGTGCCGATGATGCGGGGCAGGAAATACGTGGAACTGCCATCCGGTGTCAGCCCGATCTTCGTGTAGGCGGAGGTGAAACTCGCTCCCTCAACCGCGATGGCGAGATCGGTACAGGCGACCATGGATAAACCCGCGCCGGCGGCGACGCCGTTGACGGCGGCTATGACAGGTGCCCGCATCCAGGCGAAGCGGGAGATCGCCATGTGCAGGTAGGTGGTCATTTCCTTCAACGTTGCGGGCAGCGTGTCTACGTCAGCGGCAAAGCCGGGCACGTCGCCGCCGGCGCAGAATGCCGCCTCACCACTGCCCGTCAGGACCACGCAGCGCACCGCGTCGTCTTCGCCCAGGCGAATGCTTAGATCGCAGAGTTCCTTGGCCATGGTCAGATCAAGGGCGTTGAAGGCTTTGGGCCGGTTCATGGTCAGCCAGGCGACAGCGCCGCGCATTTCGAAGTCGATTGTTTCGTAGCCCACCATAGTCTCCCCTAAATTAAACAGGCTGTTATGATGTTTATATTGCAGCGTGGTGAAGAGGGCAAACTGAAGAAATGGGCTTGGCAACGGTGAATATACATCCCTATCTCGATGCAACCATGCCCGTGGCCATTGCCCACCGGGGCAGTGCGGCGTCCTATCCTGAGAATACCATGGCCGCCTTCCAGGACGCCGTTGATCTGGGCTTTCGCTATATCGAGACGGACGTGCATGCCACCCGCGACGGTATTCTGGTGGCCTTTCACGATGACCGGCTGGACCGTGTAACCGATCGCAAAGGCCTGATATCAGAGCTGGATTGGGCCGAGGTCGCCCAGGCCAGGGTACAATCTGCAATGCATGGGCGGGAAGCGATCCCGCGATTTGAAGACCTATTGGCCGCCTGGCCGGATCTGCGCATCAATGTTGATCCAAAATCCGACGAGGCGGTCGCGCCTCTGGCCGTGGCGCTAAACCAGCCGGGGGTGTTGGCGCGGGTCTGTGTCGGCAGTTTTTCCGGTGCCAGACTGAATGAAATGCGGGCCACGTTGGGTCCCGGTTTATGCACCTCCATGGGGCCGGTCGATGTCGCCCGCCTGCGTCTGAATAGTCTGGGGCTGCCCGTGGGAAGATTTCGGGCCTTGGCCGCGCAAGTGCCGTTGCGGCAATACGGCCTGCCAATTGTGGACCGGCTGTTTGTCGATCGGGCCCATAGCCGTGGCCTGAAGGTACATGTCTGGACCATCAATGACCGTGAAACAATGGAAAGGCTGTTGGATTTGGGCGTCGATGGTATCATGACTGACGAAACGGCCCTGTTGAAGGCCGTCTACACGGACCATGGCCTATGGCCGGCATAAATGGAGGAGCGTAAGGATGAGCCCAGAAACGAATAGAGCCCAGGACGAGGCCATGGATCTGCTGCGTCGTTTCGGCAAGGCATTCAATCGCGCCGATGTAGAGGGCATTCTGGCCTGCGTGACGGAAGATTTCGTCTGGGTCGAGGCCTCCGGCCCATCGGCACCTGACGGTCGCATCCGTCGCGGGGCAGAGGAAGTCCGAGATGCCCTGGCAGAGCGGGCCGAGGTGGTTCGCGATGTGCGGTTTTCCGAAACTGATGTGCATTTCGCCCTGGACAGCGATCCCGGTCGTATCATCGGTACGTTTCGCGCCACGGGAATTAATATCGCCGATGACAGCGCCTATGATGTGCGCGGCGTGGATATCTACACTGTGCGTGATGGCCTGATAGCCAGCAAAGACAGCTATTGGAAACGGATAGATTGAGGAGACGATACTATGTTGCGTTTGAGACAAATTTGTTTGGTCGCCGAAGGTTTGACGCCTGCGGTTGATGATCTGACCGATGTGCTGGGTCTGGCGACCTGTTTTCACGACCCCGCTGTTGGCGCCTATGGTCTGGAAAATGCCTTGCTGCCCGTGGGTAGCAATTTCCTCGAAGTCGTCGCGCCGATCCAGGAGAACACCGCCGGTGGCCGCTACCTTGATCGTCGAGGTGGTGACGGCGGTTACATGGTCATTCTGCAATGCGACAATGTGGAGGCGCGGCGTACGCGCATGGGGGCATTGGAAGTCCGCATCGCCAATCCCTTGAATTACAACGATTTTACCGGTCTGCAACTGCATCCCCGGGACACGGGCGGGTGCATGTTGGAAACGGATGAGATGGACGGCGATCAATCCGCCGATGGCCCCTGGCATCCGGCCGGCAATGCCTGGAAGGATGCGGTCCGGACGGAACGGACCACGGCTATGGTTGGCGCGGAATTACAATCTCCTGATCCTGCTGCTCTGGCGGCCCGTTGGGCCCACATTCTGGACAAGCAGGTCAGCACTGGGGAAAACGGAAACCCGGAAGTCATCCTCGACAACGCATCTCTGCGTTTTGTCGAAGTCACCGATGGTCGTGGTGAAGGCCTGGGCGGCGTTGATCTGAAAGTGGCGGATCGGGCTGCAATCCTGGCCGCTGCAACGGCGCGCGGCATGCCGGTTGACGGCAACACGGTCACGGTTTGCGGCACGCGCTTCCGACTGGGCGACTAAACAGCTAAGCGAAATTGGCGGTGCGGATGCCTGATCGAGCGGTGCTGAAGGGCCCCGCGAACGCCGGTTTATAGCCGCGCAGGTTTTTCACCCCGCCCTGCAACAGGGGCACTGTGTGGGTATAGATCAGTGGCAGTTCCTGATTGATAATATTTTCCACCGCAGTGTAAAGCTCCAACCGTTTCGAACGGTTCCGGGTGACGCGGGCTTCCCTGATCAGTTTGTCCGCCCGCTCGCTATTGTAACCCAGGCGCAATTTCGTCGACGGGGATGAGGATAGCAGCGAGCGATAGAACCAACCATCGGGGTCGGGGCGATAACTCGAGGCGGATGAATCCGCGTCATACTGCCCGGCTTCGGTCGCGCCGCGCCGGTATTTTTCCCGCAGAACGCTGTTGGGGAGAATTTCATGGCTGACCTTGAACCCAACTTCGGCCCACATGGCCTGTATGAGGTCGCCGCTTTGGTGCATGTAGGCGAAATCCTGCCGCGATACCAGGGCGATTGGCGTGTTCAGTAAATTATGCTTACGCAACAATGACCGCGCCTTATCGGGGTCAAAGACCGGGCCCGCCGTCACGTCCGGCATATGCCAGGGACTGTTCGGGCCATAGAAACTGTTTGCGATGGTGCCCAGGCCATAAAAGATAGATTCGTGGATCGCCTGCCGGTCAATGGCATGGGCCGCTGCCATGCGTAGAATATGGCCATCCGGGTTTTGATAGGAAAATGGGCCTGTTTTCAAATTGAAGCCGACCCACGCCGTGCCTACCTGGGGCACATCCCAGGTCTGGAATTTCTGGCTGTGGCGTCGGCGGAACTGTCCGACATCCGCATAACCCATGTGATCGATCAAATCCACGTCGCCGTTTTCAAGGGCAACCAGGCGGGCCCGGTCCTGTTTCATCGGCAGACCGACGAGACCATCCAGATAGGGCAGGGCATTGCCGGCGGCATCCGTCTCGAAATAATTTTCAAAACGTACCAATTCGGTCCGCTCCCACGACGTCCACGATTTAAACTTAAACGGCCCACAGCCGACCGGATTGATATCAGCCCGGTAACCGGCGTTTGGTGCGATCAGATTGCAGGGATAATAGGTGACGTTGGAGAGGAAAACCGCGCTGGGTTGTTTCAAGGTGCAGCGCAAGGTGTATTTGTCCAGCACCGCAATGCTATCGATATTCTCCAGGGCGGAGCGGGTATAGGTATGGCCGACTTCAGGGTCCAAAATACGTTCGAAATTCCACTTTACCGCTGCCGCATTGACCTCCGCGCCGTTATGAAAGGTGACGCCCTTGCGCAATTTGAAGGTATAGGTCCGCAAATCGTCGGAGATATCCCATTCCGTCGCGATGCCTGGTGCCGGCTCCAAATTCGAGGCCAGATCGAGCAGCCCTTGGGTCGTGGCGGCGAGGGCCTGGGAGACGTTGTAAATCAGGTTGGCATGGGGATCGACGCCCCTGGATTCCGAGCGGGTGGCAAAGCGTAAGATGCCGCCACGTTTCGGTTCGGCGCGTTTCGGTTTGCCGTGTTTTGGCTTGGCAATGGCCGCCTCTGGCAGACCCGCCGTAGCAGCAGCCCCCAGGGTGGCCCCCAGTGCTGCACTGCTGACTTTTAGAAAACTGCGCCGGCTTTGGCGCTTGATTGGTATTTCGTCTGCCTCGGACATATGGTCCGCCTTGCCTCACGTCTGCGACGGTGAGGTACCTGATAGACCTATCTCACACTAAATTACAGTAAAAAATGCTCGGTGGATTATATGACCTGATTTAGCTCGCCTCATTAGGCCCGTGCCGTTGGCCGGGCGGCGACGCGGGCAAACCAGGCGCTGACATTTTCCAGCTCTTCCGGCACCCGTATACCGACGGCCTTGCCCATCACAATGGCGCATTGGGCGGTGATGTCGGCAATGGTGTAGGTGTCATTGGCAATGTAGTCGCGACCGGCGATTTCCCCATCCAGCCAGGCCAGGCTGGTAAGGGTTTTTTCACGGCAAATATCACCCCATTCCGGGATTTGCGTGTGGACGCCCTTCCACATTTCGTGGGTATGGATAAAGACATTCAGCAGGGGCAACAGAATTTCCAGCTCTATGCGCCGGTTCCACATCTCCACCTGGGCCCGTTCCACCGGGCTTGTGCCCATCAGGGGCGGCTCGGGATGGATCTCTTCAAGATAGCGGCAGATAGCATGGGACTCGGAAATAAAGGTGCCGTCATCCAGCTCTAGCAAAGGCATCTTGCCCAGAGAGTTCTTGGCCAGATATTCGGCTGTCTTATTCTCCCCTTTGGCCATGTCAACGGCAACGGTTGGAATTTCCAGGCCCTTTTCGGCAATAAAAATCCGCACCCGGCGGGCGTTGGGAGAGGCGGGGAGGTCGTAACAAATCATGGCTGTACTGTCCTTGTCGCTTGCTGTTCGTCGACTTCTTTTGCTTCTATACGCTACCTGACGAATTCGCTGCCGTCACGATGCCAGGCGTTCGGTTCCGTGGGACATTATCATAGTCCTATCTGCTGCCATGCCGCCACAAATGCTTGGGCGTTTTCCCCTACCTCTTCCGGGCTCATGCCGGGCTTGTAAAGGGCGGAACCCAGGCCAAAGCCCGTAGCACCGGCGGCGCAGTAATCTGCCATCCTGTCGGGGTTGATGCCACCGACGGGAAATAGCCTCACATCCTTGGGCAGGACGGCGCGCCAGGCCTTCACCGCGATGGGGGGCAGGGTTTCGCCAGGAAACATCTTTAGGCCATCGGCACCATGGGCCAGGGCTGCAAAGGCTTCCGTGGGGGTGGCAACGCCGGGCAGGCAGTATAAATTTTGCGCCTTGGTCCGGGCGATGACAGCGGCGTCACTGTGGGGCATGACGACCAGGCGTCCGTTGGCCTTGGCAATCTGTTCGACCGCATCCGGATCCAATACGGTGCCAGCGCCGATCAGGGCGCGATCACCGAAAGCACCGGCTAGATTGGCAATGCTGGCCATGGGATCAGGGGAATTCAATGGCACTTCGATAATACGAAAACCGGCATCGAACAATGCCTGGCCAATAGGGATTGCTTCATCCGGCTTTACGCCCCGCAAAATCGCGATCAGAGGTAGTTCGTCCAAATAACCTGTCAATGTGCTCATGATCTCAGAATACCCGCGGCGGAGGCTATACGCCACTGCCCCCGTGCTGCCGCGCCTGTGGCCGCCTGCTGGCCCACCAAGCCGGAAAGAGAAAGCGCCGTTGCATAACGTGCGCCAAGGTCCGGATTGCCGATGATCATTATCGGTGCACCGTTTGTGTCCGGGATAAAGGCATGCGCCTCGGCAATTTCGGCCCCGATCAGCAATCCGGAAAGATAGGATGCCCCATCCTCCTCCCCCAATTCATCAAACAATGCCAGGGTGCGGGCACTGAATAAGCTGCGCATTATACTGTTGGGTCTGCTGCCAAAGCTGACACCCTGGGCAAAGGCTTCTGGGATATGCGCTGTTCCCGCCATCATACGGCCCAAAATAGTGTGATCTTTCAGGGCTGTGAATAATTCCCCGGTCATAAATGTCGCGAACCAGGTGATCGCCCCGGCTGTTACGCGGGCCCATTTACTGTGACTGCCTGGCAGGAGATAGAGGCCATCCTGCATCTCTCCATCGTGGGCGCCGATGATCTGGGTCTCCTCGCCGCGCATGACGTCGGGCACGCCATGCTCGTCGTGCCGGCACAGGCCCGGCACCACATGAACGGGGCGGTCAAAGTCGGTCAGGGTATGCAGGGATATATCGCCCGGGGCCGCTGGCACCTCCCCATAAGGTGCTTCAACCCAGCCTTGTCTGGAGCCAATCATGCCGGAGGCGACAATGGGCAGACTATCATCACGATCCAGCCAGTCGCCGGCCAGGCCGATCAGTGCGCCGGCGAAGGCACGGTCTTGGATTTGCAGGATGCCCGCATCCGCTGCACGCTCTGCCAAAATGGTCCCGCCGGGGCCGATCAGATAGCCGCGTAGAGAGGTTGTCCCCCAGTCCAGGCCCAACAATGCGGCTTTGGGGCGTTCCGCCCTAGGCGGCATCCGCCCGCCGGCTGCTGGCTTGATACAGCCAAACCCCATCGTCCGAGGTTTTCCGTACGATGCGGCCCTGGCCCATTAGGTAATGTAAGTGGGAGAGGGACTCACCCATGGCCAAAATAGCCTCGAACGGATTCAATTCGCGACGAAACATAACCTTCAGGGTGGAGAGTACCCGGGTCGGCTCGGCACAGAAGTCTTCCAAAAGGGCAAGCCGTTCGTCATGGTGCTGCCGCAAAAAGGCCAGGCGCGGATGCAGGCCGTAAAAGGGCAGGCCATGGGCCGGCAGGACCAACGTATCCTCGGGCAAATGATTAAAATTAGCCAAAGTATCGAGATAGAATTGTAGCGGATTAGCCTCTGGCTCAGAGGCATGCAGACCAATATGCGGTGTAATCCTGGGCAGGATCTGGTCGCCCGAAATCATCACGTGGGTTTCCGCGTTGTAAAGACACAAATGTTCCGGCGAATGGCCGCGACCGATAATCCCTTGCCAGTCATGATCGCCAATACGGATCATCTGCCCTTCGCGGACTGAGTGAACCTGCGGCGGGATCGGTGTCACGGAGTCGCGAAATTGGGTATAGGAGGTATTTTGAATTTCAGCCAACGCAGTATCGGAAAGACCAAGCTGGCGGAAAAAATCCACCTGCCAGCCCGGCATTTTATCGTGCTGGTCCAACTCCGCCACGCGACCCTGCAGCCATTCCCGATGGGTCATCCACAGATCACAATCCCAGCGCCGGGTCAGCCATCCCGCCTGGCCCATATGGTCGGGATGAAAATGGGTGCAGATAACCCGTGTCACCGGCAAGCCGCCCAGGAAATCGGCAAAGACACCCTCCCACAAATCATGAATACGATCTGTGTTCATGCCGGTATCGACAATGGTCCAACCTGGCCCGTCTTGCAGCAGCCATAGATTAATATGGTTCAGGCCGGTAATTTCCAGGGGCATGCGAACCCAGTAGACGCCGGCGGCGACCTCTTGCGGCTGGCCGAATTCGGCCGCTTCGCTGTGAGGATATTTAACGTCGTTCGTTAGCGTCATAAATGATCTTTCCCCTGCAGATCGATGGCGATGAACTACACGGTCGCCGAGGCCGCGTGAATGTGTGTCATGACATGAAATTAGTCAGCGTATAATAACTTAACCTAAACGCCAGCGTCAAATTTCTCGCATTTTACTTTGCCTGTCGATTTTCGACAATCGCTATCCCTAACGGCGTTCGGCATCCTGCTGTGGGTATGTATGTGGGTAAGTTTGGGAACATATTAATACACCACATATGATGTTAACGATTCGGTAAGAATTAAAAAAAAGAATCGTTATATGAATCAAATGCTTGCAGTTAACTTTTTCGTAAACTACTGTAACTTCGCTTATGGTGAGGGTAGAACATATAGCGTTGGAAAAAGTTCAAGATCCAAAACTGGGATCAGCGTTGAAACGTTGGTATCAGCTTTGTGGTCAAGGGGGGCTTTATCGACGGGAGGAGCTTGGGTTCGGGCCACTGGTTGGCGCGCCTGAAATCCTCAATGGACGTTCGTCAGTGGTTGCGACTGATGCGGATGATCCCATTAATTATGTCTTTGCCTTTTTCGGTGATGACTTTGCCGTTTACGACGACCGCAATTTTGTCGCCCGCCGCCTGGCAGAAATCCCCGATCAGGACATTATGAAAGTTATCATCAGCTGTTTCGGTGAAGCGATTGAGGCACGGGCACCTCTGGCGCACCGTATTTCCGGTAATTTCGATAACGTCGAAGTCACCTATGATCGGATAATATTCCCGACAATCAACAAAGTCAGCGCCGTTGATCGATTGGTAACGCTGTCAGCCGAAATCTGCCGCACCTAGCGCGCTTCCGGGCAATTCCGGCCAGCAGAATTCCCGGAACTTTTGTCCGGTTCCCAATTGCAGAACAGGGTCTAAAAGCCCGGATTTCCATGCCAAAGGCGCAACAGCACTTAAGAACCGAGCAATTGAACCAAACGCTTAGAGCGCACCAATTCGGCGACGGGGGCGATCCCGGTTAACCGAAAATTGCTCTAACCCGGGGTGTTAATCCACAAGGTCATCTCGCGCATCAAATCCGCCCGGCTGTTATGCAGGACCCAGAAATCAATCCGTTCGCCCATATTCGCCCGCCACAAAGTCGCGCCAAAATCCATGTGATAATAACGGTATGTGGTCAGCGCCATGCCTTTTTCGATAAAGTCGGGGCGGACCATTGAAAAACAATAGTCCACATCGAAATCCTGCAGCATCTTGGCCTGGGCCAACATGATCGCCATGGTGGAAACCGCCTTGCCGCGAACTTTCGGATGCACCCAGCCGCCGCCGCAATAGGCGATATTGCCTTCAATATGGCCAAGGCCTTCCGTAAACAGATGCAGGCTGTCCTGACCCTCGTCCTTGGTTCCGTCATATAGGAACCGTCCGGCATTGATCATGTCCACCAGGCGTTATTTTGGCCATACCCGTTGCGCGGAGCAGGACATAACTTCACCATCGCCGTCGCGAACCGCTATCCAAAAGGCATTTTTGGGGCCCAATGTATTGTGATCCGGGTCCGTTGGCGCAACCCGTTTGTCATGCCATGACGTCGCCTCATCGACAACGCGGCCATATTCCTCAAAATCGGTCTCAATCGTCGCGACCAGATCATTCAATAGCAGCTGCCGGCCAATGTTGACCTGCACCCTTGCAAGGAGGTTGCGCATCTCGCCCCTCTCGTTTGAACCATTCTGGGGCGAGCGATCTTTTACTATTCGTTCAGATATTACATTCACGGCTTACAACCCACCCTTCCTCTACCAGATATTGTAGAGGCTGGCCGAAAAGCTACAAGCAGTCTATTTAAGGCTTTGAAACATAAGGTCTTATTTCACTTTTGTCTGACGCGATTGTGAACAATTTGAGACGAATCGACTATCCGATTGATTTCAGCTGACCAATTGTTCCGGCCCGAGGGCGAATATGGGCTCTGATCCACCGGTGACAGAGGGCAGCAATGCGGCCGCCTGGGGCAGCAACTGCTCACAATAAAACCTTGCTGTCGCGATCCGGCCCGACAGAAACGAGGCATCGGCGTCGGCTTCACCAAGCTGCGCCGCGGCCGCCAACGCACCTTTGGCGATCAAATAACCGCCGACCGTCATGCCGAACATCCTTAAATACGGCGTGGCACCCGCAGCAACCGCGTTCGGATCTTGTGCCATCGCCTCCAACAACCAGCGAGACGCCTCTTCGAGGCTATCGAGCCCGGTGTTCAGATTTTCCCGGGTCTTGGCGAATGCCTCACCGCCGGCGTCAAGTGTGACATCAAGCGTACGCATTTCGCCAATATAGCGGCGGACGACTTCGCCCCCTTCCATGGTCAATTTACGCATGACAAGATCCAGGGCCTGAATGCCGTTTGTGCCTTCGTAGATCGGAGCGATGCGGGCATCACGATAATACTGGGCCGCACCGGTTTCTTCGATGAAGCCCATGCCGCCGTGGATTTGCACGCCAAGGGAGGCCATTTCGACACCCAGATCCGTGCACCAGGCCTTTGACAACGGGGTCAGCAATTCGGCCAATTGGCCGTACCAGGCGCGTTGTTCCCCATCCTCGTGATTGCGGGCCAGATCCAGGGCCTGACCGTTGACATAGCACAAGCCCCGCATGGCATCAATTTGGGACTTCATGGTGATCAACATACGCCGGACATCGGCGTGATCCACAATAGCGGAAGACCCAGGCTCTGTGGCGCCAATGGCCTTGCCCTGTCGCCGTTCCAAGGCATAGGCAACAGCATGTTGATAGGCCCCTTCAGCGATGCCCAGACCTTCGATGCCCACATTTAAGCGGGCCGAATTCATCATGGTGAACATGCATCGCATGCCCTTGTTCTCGTCTCCCAACATGTAACCAACAGCGCCTTCATTATCGCCAAAGCTCATGACGGCGGTGGGAGAGGCATGGATGCCCAGTTTTTCTTCCAAATTGATACAGCGTAGATCGTTGCGTTGACCCAAGGTGCCATCTGGGTTCACCAGGAATTTCGGTACCACGAACAATGAGATGCCACGGGTGCCTTCCGGACTGCCCGGCGTGCGCGCCAAAACCAGGTGAATGATGTTGTCCGTGTAATCATGTTCACCATAGGTGATAAAAATCTTCTGCCCCTTGATGCGCCAGCTACCGTCCGCAGCAGGCTCGGCCCGGCTACGCAGGGCACCGACATCAGAGCCGGCCTGGGGTTCTGTCAGGTTCATGGTGCCGGTCCATGTGCCGGTCACCAGGTTGTCCAGATAGGTGGATTTCAATTCATCGCTGCCATGGGCCTGGATCGCTTCGATGGCGCCTTGGGTCAGCATCGGGCACAGGGCAAAGCCCATGTTGGCACTGTTCCACAATTCGGCGCAGGCATTGCCGATCACCAAGGGCAGGCCCATGCCGCTATGGTTTGGATCATGTTGAATGCCGTTCCAGCCGCCATCGCGAAAGGCCGCATAGGCATCGCGGAAGCCGTCAGGGGTTGTGACGACCCCATTAGCCAGGGTCGCGCCCTGTTCATCGCCTTGGCGGTTCAGGGGAGCGAGGACGCCGCCGGCCAGACGTCCGGCCTCTTCCAATACGGCGTTGATGGTATCGCCATCAAATTCGTAGAACTTTGGCAATTTCAACAAGTCGTCCAGGTGACAAATCTGGCTCAGCGTGAAGCGGATATCCTTGAGGGGCGCTTGATATTCACTCATGATCTTTTAACCCAATTTCAGTGGCTGGAATTTGATGTGTTCGCTGGGTAATATGCTATCTCTCACTACAAAGGCAACGGCAAGATGTCGCTGGCTTATCATCGGCATTAGAAAGCACAAATGAACGATCAACTGAACGGTCAACTGAACGGTTCGGCAAAACCTTTAGCAGGCGCGTTAAACGCCTACGACGCAGCACCTGAAGGTACAGCGTTTCCGGTCTTTTCCGCCTTTGTGGATCAGACGCGCCAGGATCATTATCATCAGACTACGGACGTTGAAGGTGCGACATTCGATGGCATTGCGGATGTGTCCGTCTTTGCCCAAGACGTCTCCCGCGCCATAGCAGGTGCCGATCTGCCGAACGATGGCCGGGTGCTGATCCGCCAGCGGCTGTTCCAGACAGGCCGGGTGCAGTTGGATGAAACACTGTCTGTCGAGGGGAAGGTTGGGCCTTATGGCACAGGGCCCAGGGGCCGTCATCTGAACTGCTACGTCGCCTTTCGCAGGGTCAATCGGACCGTACCACTGCGAATGGTGACGGAACATATTCTGCCCTTTGCCGAGGCACCGGAACGCAGCCCAAAACCATCTGCGGAACCTGGGGTCAAACGTGATGACCCCCGTACAGGCATGACTGCGGTGGGCGGTATAAAGTTAAGCCCGGAAAAAGTCGCTGGATATGCCCAGGAAGTCGGCAACAAAATTCATACCGATCCTGACTTTGCCAAATCCCGTGGTTATCGCGCACCCCTGGCCCAGGGTTTGATGCAATTGACTGCCATGCATGGGGCCATCGTCCGCCATGCCATGCCATGGGAGATGGATTTGGAGACACGGTTTATCCGGCCGGTTTTTTGGGACAGTACGTTGACCCTGTTCGCCGATCCGGACGGGCGGTTGTATCGTTGTATTGACGAAAACGGCAAAGTGACGGCAGAGGCCAAACTGCATCACCTAACCACAAAGGATATGGAACCATGAGCGAACAAGCCACAGCGACATCCATTGAACGCTACGAAGGTATGCCTTTGCAGGACTGGCCCACGGTGGTCACGGCGGAACGCCAAGCTAACTATCACGCGGCAGCGGAAATGCCCAAGGGTCTGTTCGGCGATGTGGTGGATTTGTCGATCCTGGCCAACGACACAATTCTGGCGACTTCATACCTGAAGACGGAAGCAGTGGACGGCCTGCACGCAGGCCAGCGTATGATACAAAAGGAACCGGTCTATCTGGATGAGCCCTTAACCCTGAAAGGCCGGCTTGCCGTTGTTCGCCAAACTGGGAAAGGCAAGATCCTCACCTACGGCTTTGATTTTCAACGTCCCGACGGCAGTGTGCCCATTACTGGCGAGCTGATTTCGTTCCAGGTGGATCCGGCGGTCATGCAACAAAAGGGTGCCGGTAAAGCGGTGGAGACTGACCGCAGTGGTTTCGAAAAAATTTGCCACAAGGACCTAAACCCGGATTTGGTCGGCGGTTATAGCTTCGAATTCCCCGGCTATCTGGTGCATTTTGACCCGAAGGAGGCCGCCTCTGTCGGCCTGCGCGCGCCCGTGGCCCAAGGTTTGATGTCCCTGACCTGGATGATGGAGGCTGTGGCCCTGGATGGTGTGCCCACGGCGATCAATATCGCCACGGATTTCCGCAGCCCGATTTTCTGGGACGACAGCGTCGATGTCTTTGCAAAGATCAAGGAAGGCGGCGACACGGACCTGCTGGTCATGAAGGCGGATGGCTCCGTCTGTTCTCTCGGCCGGGTCAGCGATCTGGTGCGTTAGCTTCATGACAGTGATGGGCCGGGCCGACTGGGGCGCGGATCTGGCCAGGGCGGCGGATTTGTTGCGGGCGGGAATGTTGGTGGCTTTCCCGACAGAGACGGTCTACGGCCTGGGCGCGGATGCCACCAATGGCAAGGCGGTGGCTGGGATATTTGCCGCCAAACAGCGCCCGGCTTTTAATCCCCTGATCTCTCACCTGGCAGGGGTTGAGGCGGTGGAACATTTCGCGCTGTGGAATGAAGCTGCCCGCGCATTGGCGGCGACATTCTGGCCTGGTGCCCTGACCCTTGTCCTACCCCGCATAGAGAACTGCCCTATCGCAGATATCACAAGTGCGGGATTGGACAGTGTCGCCCTGCGCGTGCCCAGTCATCCCGCTGCCCATGCCATGTTGGTTGCCGTGGACCGGCCCGTTGCCGCACCTTCTGCTAACCGGTCCGGCCGGATCAGCCCCACGACGGCGGCCCATGTAGCCGAAGAACTTGGCGATGAGGTTGCGATGATCCTGGACGGCGGGCCGTGTACCATTGGGTTGGAAAGCACGGTTGTCGGTTTTCACCAAAAGCAATCGGTATTGTTGCGCCCGGGCGGTATTCCGGTGGAGCAACTGGAAGCGGTGGTCGGAACATTGCGCCGGCCACTTACAGACCCCAGTGTGCCCTGTGCGCCCAGTTCGCCGGGGCAACTGGCCTCTCACTATGCGCCAAACAAGCCCCTGCGCCTGAATGTGAATACTGCGGGGCTGGGTGAGGTTCTGCTTGGCTTTGGTCCGGATTCTGACACGCCCTATAACTTAAGTCCCACGGCTGATTTGATAGAGGCGGCGGCAAATCTTTTCGCCATGCTGCGCCAGTTGGATCAGGGCAGGGGCGACGCCATTGCCGTGGCTCCCATTCCCGAATTCGGCCTGGGCCTGGCCATTAACGACCGTCTGCGGCGCGCTGCTGCACCGCGAACATAGCCTTGTTGACCGAACCTAAAAGCATTAAGTGAAGATTATGCAAGCAAACAACGAACAACCTAAAGCCCGACCCAACGCAGTACCGGCGGCGGTGCTGGAACGTATCAAGGTCGCCGTAGGCCCCAAAGGCTACACCATGGACCCGGACGAAATCGCGCCTCATTGCCAGTCCTGGCGGGACAATTGGCATGGTTGGGTGCCCATGGTGGTAAAGCCGGCCAATGTCGATGAAGTTGCCGCCGTGATTGCCATTTGCGCCGAGACCGGCACCCCCATCGTGCCCCAGGGCGGCAATACAGGCTTAACCGGGGGCAGTCAGCCCCATGATACCGGCGTGGAGATCATCATCTCCACCTCGCGCATGAACAAGGTGCGCGCCATTGATACGATAAACAACACCATGACGGTGGAAGCCGGTTGTATCCTGGCCGAATTGCAACAACAGGCATCCGATGCGGATCGTCTGTTCCCATTATCTTTGGCTGCGGAAGGTTCCTGCCAGATCGGCGGTAATCTTTCCACCAACGCCGGCGGGACCCAGGTTCTGCGCTATGGCAACGCCCGCAATATGGTCCTAGGCTTGGAAGTGGTGCTGCCCGATGGCCGTATCTGGGATGGTCTGCGCGGCTTGCGCAAGGACAACACGGGCTATGACCTGAAGCAATTGTTCATCGGTGCCGAGGGTACTTTGGGTATGATCACGGCGGCGGTGTTGAAGCTGTTTCCCAAACCAACCGAAATTCAGACCGCCCTGGTCGCGGTCCCCGACCCGACGGCCGCCCTGGCCTTGTTAAGCCGGGCCACGGAAGCGGTGGGTGAGCAGGTCACCGCGTTTGAATTGATCCAGCGCCGGGCCATTGATTTTGTCCTGGCCCACATACCCGGCGTGCCCGACCCCATGGCAGCGGCGCATCCGTGGTATGTGCTGATGGAAATATCCGGTCAGGGCGCGCCCGACAGCCTGCGCAATGCGGTAGAGGCGGTCCTGGGTGCGGGGTTCGAGGGCGGGGAGATCCTGGATGCGGTATTGGCCGCGAACCGGGCCCAGGGTGAGGCCCTGTGGAAAATCCGCGAATCCATCCCCGAGGCGCAAAACCATGAGGGCCAATCGGTCAAGCATGATGTCTCCGTGCCGCTGTCCCGGATTGCCGAATTTATCGAACGGGCGGACCAGGCCCTGGCCCAGGCATATCCCGGTGTTCGTTGCGTCGCATTCGGCCATATAGGCGACGGCAATATTCACTATAACCCGGCCCAGCCACTGGATGCTGAAGACGGGCCCAAAGGTGCGGACTTTGCCGCTGAATATGGCGCAATTAACCGCATCGTGCATGATCTGATCACGGAAATGAACGGCTCCATCAGCGCCGAACACGGCCTGGGCCGTCTGCGCCGGGAGGAGGCCAAGCGCTATAAATCCACCGTGGAAATGGATCTGATGCAGACTGTGAAGGATGCTCTGGACCCCAGCAATATCATGAACCCCGGTAAAGTCGTCTGACGTGACCGAAACCTCAGACGTATCTTCCGAGCAGAGCCGCTGGGTCATTGTCTTAGTTGCTATTTCAGCGGGCATCGTGGCGGCTGTTCAGGTTGGCAAGGTGCCACCGCTCATCACCCAGTTGCAGGCGGAATTGGGCCTGACACTGGTTGCCGCCGGTTGGCTGGCCTCTCTGTTCAATCTGTTTGGGGCCTTGTTTGGCGTCATGGCTGGCGCGGTCGCGGATAAATTGGGGGCGCGGCGGGTATTGTTGGTCGGTTTGGGAGGGCTGGCAGCGGCAGGATTTGCCGGTGCCCTTGCGTCGGATGTTGTCTGGCTATTATTCTGCAGGATGATTGAAAGTGGGGCAATTCTGGCTTGCACCGTGACCGCCCCGCGCTTGATCGTGGCCGCGACAACGCCCAGACAGCGCAATTTGGCCATGGGGGCCTGGGGTAGTTTCATGCCTATTGGTATGGCATTGGCGTTGCTCGGCGCGCCGCCAATTGCGGCAGTATCGGGCTGGCAGGGAGTTTGGCTGACGGCTGCCGCCCTGGCGCTGGTTTGTCTAGCCGTCGTCGCCTGGATAACCAGTCCGCGACGATGGGCAGGTGCGCCCAAGGCAAGCGCTGGGGTGCCGTGGCAGGCTCTGGTCGAAGCGGTCTGGCGTCCGGGGCCTTTGTTGATGGCGATTTGTTTTGCCCTGTATGCGCTGCAATTTTTCGCCATTGCGTCATGGTTGCCCACCTATCTGATCGAAATTCTTGGCTATACCCCTGATCAGGCAGGCATTGCCACCGCCGTGGTGGTCAGCGGCAATGCCATTGGTAACTTGGCCGGGGCGGTGCTGTTACATCGCGGGGCCAAGCGTTGGGCACTGCTTTTGGCGGCGTTCATTTTGATGCTGGTTTGTGCCTCGGGTATTTTTGCCCCCGATCTGGCGGTAATCTGGAAACTGCCCCTGGCCTTTGCCTTCAATTTCTTTGGTGGTTTGCTGCCCGCAGCGATCCTGGCAGCGACTGTGGTCCATGCGCCCCGGGCCGCAATGGTCGGAACCATCAATGGCGTTGTTGTTCAGGGCGCTGCCCTTGGCAGTTTGGCGGGTCCCCCGGCCATGGCCGTAATGATCGCGGGGTTTGGTGGTTGGGCCGGGACCTATTGGTTGATGGCAATCTGCAGCGTCATCGGCGTTGTTCTGGCCATCCGACTGGGGAAAATCGAACGCCGCTTGGGTATTGGTTAAAACAGACTGCCTTGTTCGGGAATGACCCTCGCGGTATCCAGGCAAGCCGCATCGTCGTTACGTGGACTGTTCACCCTGGCTGATACGGGCCGGGTCTGCATCTGCGGGGCTTTTTCGGGCGCGAATAGGTCCCTCTGTGGACTTTGTCCCGGATCCAGCCAGGCGGCGAAGTTCTGTTTTCCCACGATAACCGGCATGCGGTGGTGAATTTCATGCAATTCCTCCGATGCGGTCGTTGTCAGGACTGCAAAGCTGGTAATTTCGTCCTCTTTCCCGCCATTCCATGTCTCCCACAGGCCAGCGAAGACAAAAGGCGCGCCGTCGGCCCGGCTAATCCAATAGGGCTGTTTTCCGCCATCGATTTTTTGCCATTCATAAAAGCCGTCCGCGGGGATGAGGCAACGACGCTGTTCATAGGCGGCGCGGAATGTTGCCTTTTCGCCCGCCGTCTCGCTCCGTGCATTAATTTGGCCGCCGCGATGGCCATCCTTGCTCCAACTTGGGATTAGGCCCCAGGTCATGGCAACCAGTTCCGGTCCCCTACCTTCACCACCCCCGCCGCCCATGCGCAGCACGGGTGCCCTCTGGCTGGGGGCAATATTGAACCGAGGCCGCGCCCAAGCGCCCAGCATGTCAGATGGCAGATCGAACAGTTGACGCATGGCGTCTTCAGGGGAGGTCAAGCTATATCGGCCGCACATCGCCGAAGCTTAACACAAACTGTACACCCGCGATAAATTATAGGGTTCAATTAAGATTTGTTAGCAGTTTGTTTGCACTATTTTGTCACTAATAGGCCTGCAATAGACTTCATTGTTGGGGGATCAACAGTGCGTGTAACGCTGAGTTTGTGACAAGGACATTCGTAAATGGGAAGTATAGCTGTACGGCATGATCATGGCGATGCCCGGCCTTCTATGGAAATAGGCCGTGCTTTGAGTATGGACGATGTCATTGGCGACATCCCGGGGCAGGTCGAGGCTGATGGCGGGGCTGATCGCCTGGCCAACATTGCCTCTATCATGGCGTTGTTGGTTTTCGTCCTGCTTGGCGGGATGACGGCTTTGCTGTCCATTGCGTCAGACCAGGTTTTTGGCTTATCCATGCCGCCGTCATTGTTGTTTCTGCTGGGCGTTACGGGTTTCCTGGTTTCCGCCACCTCTGCCCTGGCCATGCGCAGGGCGGTTCTACAGATGACCCATTCTGCCGTTGGGGCTAAGGCGGCACCACGGATGCACCTGCTCCATGGCATGGTTGAAAATATTCCTGAAGCGATTGCCTTGTGGGATAAGGACGACCGTCTGGTTCTCTGCAATAAACTCTATCGCGACATATTCTCCCGTATAGAGGATCGACTACAGCCCGGCCTGCATTTCAGCGATGCCCTGAATGCAGAAATGGAAGCGTCCTATATCCCCGCATCCGTTGCTTCCAACTGGTTTGAAAAGCGTCAGGAAAACCATTGGATCGGCGATGTGACGGAACGGCGCAGCATTGAAGGTCGCGAATACGAGATTAAGGATAGCCATTGCGGCGGCGGCGGTACCTTGACCCTGGTCCGCGATATGACGGAAATTCGGATAAAGGAGCGTGATCTGCGTGACAGCCAGGAACGCTATGCCCTGGTCTCCCTCGCATCCAGCGAAGGGCTATGGGATATGGACCTCCGAACGGATCGATTTTATATCTCCTCCCGGGTTTTATCCATCATCGGCTCCCGTACTGATCCGGCGGCATTCCAGCAGGAAGATTGGGTGTCGGCGATCCATCCCGATGACATAGATATCTATCATCAGAACTGGCGTGAGCACCTGGACGGTGAGAGCCGGATTTTCGATTTAGAGTACCGTGTTCTCCATTCTGAAGGCGAATTGCGCTGGATTTCCGACCGCGCCCTGGCATTGCGGGATTCCACCGGCCACGCCTATCGCATTGCCGGCTCTGTCACCGATATCACGTCCCGTAAATTGGCGGAGGTCGAGATGGTTGAAGCCAGGGATGCAGCCGAAATCGCTTCCCGTGCGAAAACACAATTCCTGGCCAACGTCAGTCATGAATTGCGTACGCCCCTAAATGCAATTATTGGGTTTTCCGATCTGCTGGGCGACAGCGAGAAAAGCCACCTCTCGGTCGACGATCAGAACAGCTTCCTGCACTCCATCAACCAGTCAGGCCGCGATTTACTCGTTGTTATCAACGATATCCTGGATATGTCACAGATTGAAACCGGTGATATGAAGTTGGCCGAAGGCGCGGTGGATTTGGAGCTTTGTATCGAAGCCACAATCTCCATGGTCGCAGAACAAGCTGCGACCAAGGGTCTGGTCGTTGTAGAAACCTTACCGGCGGAATTACCCGATTTGATTGGCGATCAGTCCAAAATTAAGCAGATGCTGCTGAACCTCCTATCCAACGCGATCAAATTCACAGGAACGGGCGGTGAGATCGAAATCGGCGTCTCCTTTATTGAAGGTACCGGCATTGATGTGTATGTGCGGGACAACGGTATTGGCATGGACCAATCCGAACTGGATCGGGCGCGGCTTTCCTTCGCCCAGGCGAACAACAGTCCCAGCCGTCAGCATGGCGGCCTTGGCCTAGGTCTGGCGATTACGACGGCGCTGGCGGAGCTTCATGGCGGGGCCATGATCTTGACCTCGGAACTCGGCGCCGGCACCAAGGCGACGCTGCATTTCCCGGCCGAACGGATCCAATAGGTCTCGTTGACGAGGGCACAGATCAACTTTAGCGGATCAACTTTTATTGAAGCCAAGGCAGTATGATGCCTTGAATAGGCGGCCTCGCGATGCCACCTTGCGGTCTGACATTTTTCTGAGATGATCGCGTATTCATGAAGTTGTATCAATCTATCCAAAAACGTCCTGCTTCTGCCGCTTTTTCGGCGCTTCTTGTATTGGCGCTTGCCGCGTTGACTATGATCGGTCCGGCCCAGGCACAGAAGACGTCGGCGAAAAAGGGTCCCAGTGCGGCTTTGGTCAGCGTTGACAAGGTGCTGGCGCAATCCGTCTCCCAGACGATCCCCGTTGTCGGGCGGTTGGTGGCGCGGCGTTCGGGTGTGGTGGCGGCACGGGTCGCGGGGCCGGTCTCTGAGATCCGCGCTGATGTGGGTGATCGCGTACAAAAGGGTGATGTGCTGGCGGTCCTGGTCCGGGAACAATTGCACTGGGTACGAGAGCGCCGGTTTGCCGAAGTGACCTCGCGTAAGGCCCAGTTGGCCGCGCGAAAAGCTGAAATGGTCATGAAAAACCAGGAAATGCAGCGTCTTGAAAAATTGAAAAAAGGCAAATCCGCGGCCCATAGAGCGGCCCGCTTTGACGACAAGCGCCAGGAAGTGATGATGCTGAACAGTGAAGTGGCCGAGGCCACAGCGCGTCTGCGTCAGGCCGAGGCGGATGCCAAACTGGCCCAGATCAATCTACGTTATGCCTCTATAAGGGCGCCTTTTTCGGGCGTTGTGATCCGCCGCTACACCGAAGTTGGGTCCTATTTGACCGTCGGTAAGGCTGTTGTTGAGATAATCGATGACACGGCGCTGGAGGTGGAGGCCGATGTGCCGGTTAAACGGGTCGTTAACCTGTCCCCTGGCACGCCTGTTTCAGTGATCGTTCACGGGCAGACGGTCGCGGCGAAAGTGCGCGCCGTGGTGCCCCAGGAAAACCCCCTGACCCGCACCAGGGCGGTGCGGTTTACGGCTGAACTTACTGCCTTGCATGGCCGCTTGGCAGGCAATCAGAGCGTCACTGTGGCGATCCCCATCACGGCAGCGGAAAAAGTTGTCTCGGTTCATAAGGACGCGATCCTTAAGCGCCGGGGTAACGATATGGTTTTCGTGGTCGAAAAAGGCGCAGCGCAACCCCGCACGATCAGGATCGGTGATGCGGTGGGCGGACGCTTTGTGGTGGAAGACGGCCTAAAGGTGGGCGAAGTCGTGGTGGTTCGTGGGAATGAGCGGCTATTCCCAGGCCAGCCCGTGCGGTTTTAGGCCCGAAGATGCCACCAGGATCATGCTATAGGAACCGGCAATGAACTTGATCCGCATATCAATTGATCGTCCCATCGCGGTTGTCGCGGCGGTGTTGATGATCGTGTTGTTCGGCCTGCTGGCCTTGCAGACCATCCCCATTCAATTGACCCCGGATGTCCGCCGCCCGGTCTTGAACATTCAAACCACATGGTATGGTGCCGCGCCCGCTGAGATGGAGCGGGAGATCATTAATCGTCAGGAAGAGGCGTTGAAAGGTCTGCCCGGGGTGGCGGAAATTACCAGCCGGGCCGAAGATGGCCGGGCCCGCATCAGCCTGGAATTCAGTGTCGGCCAGAATATGGACCGGGCCCTGTTGTTGGTTGCCAACCGTTTGGACCGGGTGACGGGTTATCCCGATGAGGCGAATGAGCCGACGATCCGCACCTCGTCCTCAGATGATAATCCCATTGGCTGGTACATTATTGATCGTCTGCCCGGCAACAAGATACCCGTGCATACCTTTTTGGATCAGGTCGATGATCTGGTGCGTGACCGCCTGGAACGGGTGCCCGGCGTTTCCCGCGTCAATGTCTATGGCGGTGGGGAGCGGGAGCTGCGGGTTATTGTCGATCCTGAAAAGCTGGCCCGCTATCGCCTGACGGTGCCCCAGATGCTGCGCTCGTTGCGGGAAGCCAATACCTCCATGTCGGGGGGCGATGTGGTTGAGGGGAAGCGTCGTTACGTGGTCCGCACCGAAGGTGCCTTCAAGACGCCGGAACAAGTCGCCGCCGTTCTGCTGCGATCCGATGGCGCGCGCAGCTCGGGCAGTATCGGGCGGGTCACCGTGGGTGATGTGGCCACCATAGAATTCTCGCACAAATCACCAACCGCCCATATTCGCAGCCTGGGGAACCCGACCCTGGCCGCCAATACTATTCGCGATACAGGCGCTAACGTGATCGAAGTAATGGCCGGCATTCACGAGGCCCTGCGGGAATTGAAGGATGTCACCCTGCCGGCCGTGGGTCTGACCATTCGGCAGGTTTATGACGAGACGATCTACATCAATTCGGCAATCACACTGGTGCAGAATAACATCCTCGTCGGTGGCGTGCTGGCGGCCATTGTGCTGTTGTTGTTCCTGCGCTCGGCCCGGGCCACGTTGGTGGTCTCCCTGGCCATTCCGGTCTCTGTGGTTGGTGCCTTTGTCGCGATGGCCGCACTGGGCCGATCGTTAAACGTGATCTCGTTGGCGGGCATCGCCTTTTCCGTCGGTATGGTGGTGGATGCGGCCATTGTGGTGTTGGAGAATATTTATCGCCATCGACAGACCGGTGCGGTGCCAAAGACGGCTGCCTTTTTGGGCGCGCAGCAGGTCTGGGGGGCAATCCTGGTATCCGCATTGACCACTGTCCTGGTTTTCCTGCCTCTGTTGGTAATGGAGTTGGAGGTCGGGCAGCTGTTCCGGGATATTGCAGTGGCGATTTCCGTTTCGGTGCTGTTGTCCCTGGTGGTGTCCGTCACCGTCGTGCCGGCATTATCCCGACGCTTGTTGAGCGAGGGGATGAAAAGTCTGCATTCACCCTTGAAGCTGCCGTTCATCGATGCCTTCGCCACGGCCTTCACCCGCTATGTCATGGGCTTTACCAATCGCGTCGTCCGCAGCCGTAGCCTCGCCATTACTGTGGTCGCAGTGTTGTGTGGGGCCGGTGCGATTGCCACCTGGGCCTTTTTGCCGAAGCTGGATTATTTGCCTGACGGCAATCGGAATTTGATCTTTGGCGTGATCCAGCCGCCGCCCGGCTATAACCTGGAAACCACCACGAAAATTGCCGAGGAACTGGAAAAAACCGTGCGGCCTCTGTGGGCATCGGAAACCGGGCCGGTATCAGAAGTCGGAAAGCCGCCGAAGATTGAAAATTTCTTTTATGTGGCCGCCCGCGCCACCACCTTCATCGGTGCCTCGGCGGTGGAGCCAAAAAGGGTAGGGGAGTTGATACCAGTCCTGCGCGCACCGATATTTAAGGAGCCGGGGACATACGGCTTCATCTCCAAACGTTCGTTGTTTGGCCGGGGTATTGGCGGCGGGCGCAGTATCAATCTGGAAGTTTCAGGGCCGGACCTGGATGTGGTGCTGGATATCTCGCGGCAGGCAGCCCGCATGATCGGTAAATCCCTGCCCCGCAAAGAAGGCAATCAATTGCGCCCCAAACCGGGCCTGGAATTGGGGGCACCGGAAATCCGGGTTGTCCCTGATCCATTGTTGTTGGCGGACAACGGTGTCTCGGCCCGGGAACTGGGGCTGACCGTGGATGCCTTCAATGACGGGCTGCGGGTGGCGGAGATAACGGTGGATGGCCGGCGTATCGATCTGATGCTGGTCGGGCCGGATAACCAGATCACCACAACCCAGGGCATCGGCAACCTACCCGTGGTCACGCGGTCGGGCACAATTTTACCTGTGGCGTCTCTGGCAAATATAAAAATGACGGCGGGTCCAACGGAAATTCGTCATGTGGAACGGGAACGGACAGTGACCTTGGAAGTTCGACCCAGGGCCGATCTGCCGCTGGAGGCAGCAATGGATGTCCTGCAGGCCACCGTTATTGATCAGTTGCGTGAAGATGGCCTGCCGCCTGGGGTGAAGCTGCGCCTGTCAGGTACGGCGGATAAATTGACGGCGGCCTGGGATCATCTTGTGGTCGATCTGGCGGTGGCGGTGGTCATTGTCTATCTGGTCATGGCGGTGCTGTTTGAAAGCTTCCTCTACCCCTTGATAATTTTATTTTCGGTCCCCCTGGCGACGGCGGGTGGGGTATTGGGCCTGGCATTGTTGAACCTGTTCAGCTTTCAGCCGCTTGATATGCTGACCATGTTGGGTTTCGTCATTCTGATCGGCATTGTGGTCAACAATGCCATATTGATTGTGCATCAAACCTTGTTCCTGGTGCGGAGCGAAGGATTGCATGCCAACGATGCGATTATCGAGGCGGTGCGAAATCGTATCCGCCCAATCTTCATGTCCACATTGACCTCCGTCTTCGGTATGCTGCCCCTGGTAGTCTTTCCTGGTGCCGGGTCAGAGCTGTACCGTGGTCTCGGCTCGGTCGTGTTGGGCGGGTTGTCGCTTTCCGCGGTCTTGACCCTGCTGATCATTCCGCCATTGTTAAGCTTGGTCTCGGCGGTGGTAGAGCGGGGACGCAGCGGCGATGAAACAACAAGCGTACAGGCTGCAGAATAGTTGTCGAGAGGAAGCGAAATGACGAATTATGTAAGTGCCAACGACCTGAAAGCCATGTTGAGTGATGGCGACGAATTGGCGTTATTGGACGTGCGCGAGGAGGGGGCCCATTCCCAATCCCACCTGTTTTACACGGTGCCCATGCCGTTGAGTGTGCTGGAACTGCTGGCCCAATCACTGGTACCCCGCTTTAGCACGCGGATGGTATTGGTGGATGCGGGCGGCGGCTTCGCCGAACGTGCGGCGGCAAAGCTGTCTGCCATGGGTTACAGCGATGTGTCCTGCCTCCAGGACGGCACCGCTGGTTGGGAAGCGGCAGGCTATGTGTTGTTTTCAGGCGTCCATGTGCCCTGCAAGGCGTTTGGCGAATATGTCGAGCATCACTATGGCACGCCGCATATCGCGGCTACGGAACTTCAGGCCATGCGAGAGGCCGGTGAAGATGTAGTCATCCTGGATAGCCGTCCCATGGACGAATACCAGGTCATGAACATACCCGACGGCATCGATTGCCCGGGTGCAGAGCTGGCCTGCCGGGTCCATGACCTGGCCCCTAACCCCGATACGTTGGTGGTGGTCAATTGCGCCGGTCGAACCCGCAGCATCATTGGCGCACAGTCATTGATCAACGCGGCTATTCCAAACAAGGTCATGGCGCTGGAAAACGGCACCATGGGTTGGCATCTGGCAGGCTATGAGTTGGAGCGGGGCAACAGCCGGGCCGCACCGCCCCCCTCGACTGCAGGTCAGCTCAAAGCTCAGGCCAGTGCCGTCGCGGCAGGTACGAAGTTTGAAGTTCCCCGCATTGATCGCGCCACCTTGGCGCAATGGCAGGCGGAGGCAGAGGAGAGGACATTGTATGTCCTCGATGTGCGTGACCCACTGGAATACGCCGCCGGGCATCCTGTCGGTGTGGCCAATGCCCCTGGCGGGCAGTTGGTGCAGGGGGTTGACGAATGGTGCGGTACCCTGGGCGCCCGCGTGGTGTTGGTGGATGATACGGGCGTACGCGCGACCATGACCGCATCCTGGCTGGTGCAGATGGGCTGGGATGTCGCTGTTTTAGAAGGCGGATTGGACGGGTTTGAGATGACCACGGTTGTCCCGCGCCCCGGCCCGGAAGGCATTGGACGGGTGGCGGAGAACGAGATTTCACCCGCCGATCTTGCTGCCCGCGTGGCAGCCGGTGATGTTCTGGTCGTTGATCTGGCCCCCAGCCGGGACTATGACCAGGGCCATATCCCCGGTGCCTGGTGGGCCGTACGTGCGCGTTTGCCGCAAAGCCTGCCCAAGTTGGGGGAGGCGTCTTTGCTTGTCCTGACATCGCCTGACGCCATTGTCGCCCGTCTGGCGGCACCTGAGGTGTCCGAACTGACAGGAATGGAGATTGCGGTTCTGGCAGGGGGCACGGCGGCCTGGCAGGCCGAGGGACATGATATGGCCCAGGGCCTGGAGCACCTGGCGGACGAGCGCGACGATACCTGGTTAAAGCCCTATGATCATCCCGAAGGTGTGGAAGATCGTATGCGGGCTTATCTGACCTGGGAGATTGATTTGCTTGGCGAAATAGAGCGTGATGGCGACCATCGTTTTCGTCTGTTCCTATGAAATACCTAACCATCCTATGCCTATGTTTAATGGCGATGGGCGCTGTAACGAGCGCTGGGGCGCAAAGCCAGAATAGTGCGCAGACGGGTGCAGGCAATGCCGCCGGCAGCCTGGAAGCACTACAGGCCGAGTTTGACCGGCAATGGGACGGCCGGCCCGGTCAGGTGATCAAGGGCGCTGCTGGTTTGGCCGGCATGGCGGCTGCCTTATCTGCCGCCGCCGATGCGCTGAATTTCAAAGTGCGGGTTCAGGGCGATGGCTCTGTTGATAACGGCAGTGTCAGTTCTACAACAACGTCGACGTCCACATCTTCGTCCAGCACGACGACTTCGACCTCAACCAACTAGGCAGTAGCTATGAACGAGCAGTCCGAACAAAGTATCACTGTCATTGGGGCCGGCGTCATCGGCCTTTGTTGTGCCCGTACCCTACAGCGGCGCGGATATGGGGTAACGGTGATCGATCCCCTGGACCCCGGAATGGGTACGTCATACGGCAATGCGGGCATTCTGGCCACCGGTTCCGTGTTGCCTGAGGGAAAGCCCGGTTTGTGGAAACGGGTGCCGGGAATGTTGTTGGACCCCTTGGGGCCGTTGACAATTCGCCCCAGCTATCTGGCCAAATTGACGCCCTGGATGCTGCGCTTCATCGCCAATACCACGGCTAAGCGGTCGGAAGAGATTTCCCAGGCCCTGGCCTCTATCGTATTGCCGGGGTTGGAGCACTACCGCGCCCTACTGGATGATGTGGCGTCCGACGAAGTGCCGATCCGTCAGCAGGGATGTCTGTACCTTTATCCCTCGGCGGCTAATCTGGCAGCCGCCAGAGACGATATTGAAACCCGCCGTCAACGTGGCGTGGCGTTAGAGATGTTGAGCCCAGACGAAGTGCGCCAATTGGTCCCCGCTATTGGCCCGGATATGGCGGGTGGCGCCCTGGCCACGCAATCGGGCCATGCCACATCACCCCTGGCGCTGTCGCAACTACTGGCGGCACGGATCGTGGCGGACGGCGGGAATTTCATTAAGGCGAAAGCATCCGGCTTTGCTATCGGGTCGGACGGTCCAACCCATGTACATACGGATCAGGGCGATATTCCGGTCAGGGCGGTGGTTGTCGCTGCCGGGGCATTCTCGAAACCCCTGGCGAAAAGCCTGGGCAATACTGTTCCCTTGGATACGGAGCGGGGCTATCACATGATGCTGCCGCAACCTGGTATTGATTTGCGGGTGCCCATGCTGATCAACGCCCATGGTTATGCGGTGACGCCCATGCAGGATGGTATTCGCCTGGCGGGTACCGTGGAATTTGCCGGCACCGAGGCGGCACCGAATTATGCCCGGGCGGATGTATTACTGAAACGGGCCAGGAAATTGTTTCCCGGACTACAGGACACAGGCGCCGAAAAATGGA
This sequence comes from Rhodospirillaceae bacterium, assembly GCA_018660265.1. Classification (GTDB taxonomy): domain Bacteria; phylum Pseudomonadota; class Alphaproteobacteria. The sequence goes on from JABJKS010000024.1 coordinate 52,725, forward strand.
TGGGACATAGGCCATCTATGCCCGATTCTTTGCCGGTTATCAGCCGTTCCAGCCGCTTTAACCAGGTCTACTTCGCATTCGGCCATGGCCATTTGGGTCTCTCCCTCGGTGCTGTTACAGGTCGCTTGATCGCTGACCTGGTCCAAGACCGCACCTCTGAAATCTGCCACGTACCCTTCCGTGCAGACCGCTTCTGATAGCTTTCGACAGCGACCACCATGGTGGGGCGGTGATCTGCAAACCCTGCGGAATTCCCTGCTAGGATCGCCCCGTTCCTTGCCGGGTGAGCGTTTGTTGCTGGCCATGAGGGATGGCAGCGGTGATCGCCTTTGGGCCTTGTATAATAAGGGCAGAGATGAGGCAAAGCCGCTGGTGATCTTGATCCATGGCTTGGCGGGCTGTGAAGACAGCAGCTATATCATCACGGCGACGCGCTATTTTCAGGAACAGGGCTATCCCACCCTCAGGCTCAATCTGCGTGGCGCGGGGCCTTCGCGCCCGACCTGTACGCTGCAATCCCATGCCGGTCGCTCCAGGGACTTACATGACGCCGTCCTGGCCTTGATGGATATGGCACCCGCCACGATTGCCCAGGGTTTCGTTGTCATTGGGTTTTCCCTGGCTGGTAATATGAGCCTGAAATTTGCCGCCGAGTATGGTGCGGTCCTGCCTATTCGGGCTTTGGTCACGGTATCGTCTCCCATCGATCTGGCGGTGACCTCAGCCAATATGCTGCGCGGGCGCAATGCTCTATATAACCGCAAATTATTGGCCGATTTCTGTCGCGAGTGTCTGGCCCCCGGCGCGGTTGTCAGCGCTGCGGAACGGGCCGCCATTCTGGCCGCGCGAAACTTCGTGGATCTGGATGATAATTTCATTGCACCGCGTAATGGATATAGAGATGCATACGACTATTGGGAGAATTGTCAGGCTATAACCCATTTGGCAAAAATTATGATACCAACCCTGTTGATACATGCCCACGACGACCCAATCGTACCTATTTCGCCCTATTTTAGTTATCCATGGCAAAATAACTCATGGCTAAATACGGCACTGCCCAGGCATGGTGGACACGTTGGCTTTCATAGCACCGAAAAAAGATCCTGGCACCTTGATAGGGCCTTGAATTTCCTGGGACAACAGCTGTAATTGAGAAGGTTTTACCCAAGATCTCCACAAGGCCAACCACAAGGTTATCCACAGGATTTAGTATAGTTCCTATTATGTACCTACATTATCTATTGTTTTGACGGCCAAGCGCCGCTACAATCCTTCGCATCATAAGAACAACAAATTTGGCTGCTGTGGGGGCGTATAATGGCTGTTGACTGGACCGACGAACGCGTAGGCTTATTGTCCAAACTTTGGCAGGAAGGGCATTCTGCGCGCCAAATTGCGGAGCGTTTGGGAGAGGAAATCACCAGAAATGCCGTCATTGGCAAGGCCAACCGCCTCGGTCTCTCGAAGCCGTCCAAATCTTCGGTAACGCGCCAGAAACGGCAGAAAGAGCGGGCTGAAAAGGTTCTTCAGTTGCAACCACCAATAGATGAAGGGGCAACGATATTTTCATTGACCGCTTCAACGTGCCGTTGGCCCATTGGTGATCCAGGGGATCTGGACTTTCATTTCTGCGGTGCCAATAGTAAAGCGGCACAGCCCTATTGCGACTATCATGCCGCGATGGCCTATCAGCCGCCGAAGGCGAAAAACGCCAATCGTAAGCGTTCCGCCTAAAATATCACGTAAACTTTTTGCAGACATCGTTTTGCAGACACCAATTTGCAGACATTGTTTCCCAAATTGCGGCTGTTAGCTTAAAACAGGCACATGGATAACTGTCGCATATGGGTGCTGGGACTGGTCGCGATATGCCTTTTATTCGGCACGCCGTCGTCTGTATGGGCCCAGGTGGCTACGACGTCGCCTTCACAGGCCAGCCCTGCATCTCTATCAACTGCCCTAAAGCCGCCGCCGAACAGTTTGCAGCGGCGGCTGGAAGAGCATCATCGTCGCCAGGCCGAACAGGCAGCACAGCGCCCTATCAGGCGGGAATCCCGGCTTCGCCGCCTCACCGGTGCTGGCCGGTCGTCTGGGACGACGGATACACCGGCGGCTAATGTGGGATCTGTAGGCAGTATCATAAATTCAGGTATGGTCGTGCGGACAGCTATGGGGGCCGCTGTTTGGGCCTCACTTGTCGCTGCTGTATCGGGAGATTTCACGCCCCTGGCTGCCGCCTCAGGCGGCAACAGTTCGTCGAATGCCAGCGAAACCTCGAACGCCACATCGACGTCTACGTCCACCTCAACGTCGACATCCACATCAAGTGGAACCAATTAGCCGGTTCCTAACGATCGGATTTGTTGTTTTTTGGGAGGGGTCGGTAAGAAAACAGGCCCTCTTTCAAATGGCTTGGGCCAGCGAAGAGAGCCTGTGAAGTGCTTTTTTTTCACCGGCTGTGCGACCAGCCCGCGCTTGTGTGCATTTGCGTTAAACCGCCAGGCGTTTAGCCCCATACACAGATTAGATCCTATTTAGGCAAACGCCTTGTAGAGCATGAAAATCGGGCTCCACGCGACAATCGCCAAAGACACCCAAATGGGTACGGCGATGTAGTAAGGCATACGTCCGTCAACACGCTTGGTGCTGATCCGATCCGCTGCATCCAGTGTCGTTGTTTGCAAATAAGCCATAATAGGTATCTTTCCTGTCTATCTCTTAATAACAATTAAAGATTAGCCGCCAAATATTAACGATTGGTAAAAAGCGGGCGTTGCCTTGGCCTTTAGTCGAAATAAAGCTGTGGATCTGACAAAATAGGCTATGTAGTGCTTTGAATAATTCCTGGCAAAAAAGGGACGGCGATTATGAGTTTCGGGCGGAGTGTGGCGCGCAAAATTCTGGGCGGACTATTCGGGGCGGTCCTTCTGATGTCCACAATGGATAGCGCCGGGGCTATCAGTCTGAACCCGATTACTGCTATTAAAAGCGCTGTCGAGGCCGCTGTGGAAGAACGTAGCGCCGACGATATCGGCACGGACCTGAAGCTCAAGACCAAGATCGTCGCGGAAGTGTTCGACAAGATGATCGACGACGTCATCTCCATCGGGGCGGATGTGTACGAACAGGACGTGATGCTGACTGGTGCCGTCGAAGACGCCAAAACCAAGGCCCGCGCAGGCAAGCTGGTGCGTGGTATTGAGGGTGTGAAAAAGGTCTACAACGAGATTTTGGTCATTAAACCTTTGGACAAGGACAAGGGCGCGGTGGAAAATTTTGTCGACGATACGGTTATCGAAACCAAGATCAATGCCTTGCTGCTGGACGCCACGGGGGTCAACGTCACGAATTTCCGCTATCGCTCCATCAATGGCCATGTTTTCCTATTTGGGCGGGCATTATCCAGCAAGGAAAAGCGCAAGGCGACAGCCGTGGCGCGGGATATTGAAAACGTCAAAAGCGTCAAGAACTTAGCCAAAGTGCGGGCAAAGGAATAACGTCCGCGTCCTAAGTTTGGATCGAATGAATAACCTCGTAAGAACTCACATCTAATCGAAGGTAACCACGCTGCGGATAGATTTGCCTGCGTGCATCAAATCGAAGGCGTCGTTGATTTGATCCAGGGGCATGGTGTGGGTGATCAGATCATCGATGTTGATCTTGCCGTCCATGTACCAATCAACGATCTGCGGTACATCCGTGCGCCCCTTGGCACCGCCAAACGCGGTGCCTTTCCAAATCCGCCCCGTGACCAACTGAAATGGCCGGGTGTTGATTTCCTGGCCGGACCCGGCCACGCCAATGATGATGCTTTCACCCCAGCCTTTGTGACAGCATTCAAGGGCCTGGCGCATGATCTCCACGTTGCCGATGCATTCGAAGGAATAATCGGCACCGCCGCCTGTCAGCTCCACCAAATGGGCCACCAGGTCGCCCTCGACCTCTCTGGGGTTGACGAAATGGGTCATGCCGAATTTTTCGGCCAGGGCGCGTTTTCCCGGATTGGTATCAACGCCGATAATCTTGTTGGCCCCGACCATGCGCGCGCCCTGCAGCACGTTCAGGCCAATGCCACCCAGTCCGAAAACCACCACGTTGGCCCCGGCCTCTACCTTGGCCGTGTTGATCACCGCGCCGATGCCCGTGGTTACGCCACAACCGATGTAACAGACCTTGTCAAAAGGGGCATCCTTGCGGATTTTTGCCAGCGCGATTTCCGGGATTACCGAATATTGTGCAAAAGTAGATGTGCCCATGTAATGAAAGACCTGATCGCCACCCAGTGAAAAGCGCGAGGTGCCATCCGGCATCAGTCCCTGGCCCTGTGTTTCGCGGATTGCCCCGCATAAATTAGTCTTTCCCGAAGTGCAGAAATCACACTGCCGGCATTCCGGCGTGTAGAGAGGGATCACGTGGTCGCCGGGAACCAACGACGTGACGCCAGCGCCAACCTCAACCACCACACCGGCACCCTCATGGCCCAGAATAGCGGGGAAAAGCCCTTCGGGATCATCGCCTGACAGGGTAAAGGCATCTGTATGGCAAACACCGCTGGCCTTGATCTCCACCAGGCATTCACCTGCACGGGGGCCGTCCAATTGTACCGTTTCGATTGTCAAAGGCGCACCTGCCTTGTGCGCCACAGCTGCCCGTACGTCCATTATTCATTCTCCCTGCATGCGGTTTTGGTCAAATTTCGTCCCATTGTAGCAGGCGGATTATGGCCCGGTCGATGCGCGATATGCAGTCTTTTCGTCAAAATAAAAAAAAGGAAAAATATAGCAAAACTGTTGAACGACACCAAAAAATCGTGAATGCGAATGTTCTGATACACCAATTACGCGCCGAAATTTGATTGAGGCTTTGTCGCAGAATCTTACAATGATGCCGGTTCCCGGCGAGAAACATAGAAAATGCTGTTTTCCAGTGTAATGAAAATACTAAAGTTCATTTATGATGTGAATTGTAATATTTGTATCTATTAATTAAATTAATGGCACAATAAATTGAATATTTGTATCGAAATAATAATTTATTAGTAAATAATTTTGTGTCGTTAAGCATTTATTATCAAGCTCGATTCTATAATTACCTCAATGGATCGATAGTATTTTCTTGTATGAACTTTTGCAATTCTTAGTAGTGTGTTGGTTGTCGTGAGTATCCGGCCCAGTATCTTGTATGCCTAATGCTTCAATTGGTCGGGGGCGGTATGGCAGGCCTAAAGTTCCGCGTATTTGTACCATAGTCCATTTTGTATCAGCGCTTGCCAGCGTTTCGATCCGGCTCTTCCCCACAAGGGCGGGCCCCGCTCCCGACAAATTGAATAAATTCCGCCCACCGCTCTATTTTCCTCGCCAGGTCTGCTACAGCGTTGGGCAAGAGGAGAAGGGAATTTATCATGTTTCATAGGTTCGCTGCAGGTACCGCGACTGCTTTAACCGTTGCGTTGCTTCCCTACCTCGCCCAGGCCCAACAATTGCCTTGTGGTGAACGGGACAAAATTCTGACCAAACTAGGCACTGATTACGCTGAACGCCAAGTCTCCGTGGGTTTGGCCAGCAACGGCAGTGTGCTTGAGGTCATGGCCTCGCCCGGAGGTACGTGGACAATGATCTTGACCAAGCCCGAGGGCGGATCCTGTATCGTCGCGACGGGCCGTTCCTGGGAAGACGTGCAGCCAGTGGCAAACGCCCCCATGCCCCACGACATACCCTCCAACATACCTATCGATATTCCCAGCGGCTGATATCCGGGTTTAGATTTAGCTTAACCTGCTCACCTCACGAATGTCGGAATTTTGGGTCTTCCTTGGCGAAAAAGGCGCGGACGCCTTCTTGGCCGTCGTTGGTGGCGAAGGCGGTTTCCATTAATTCAAGCACTTGTTCGATGGCCTCGCCTTCAGGCAACACAAATGACTGATCGATGGCTTTTTTGCAGGCTTGCAGCGCGATGTTAGGGCGTTCGGACAATGTCTTGGCGATGCTCAGGGCCGTTGCCGTGGCTTCACCTTTTGGTGCCAATCGGTTTACCAGGCCCCATTCCAGGGCCAGGGCGGCCGAGATCGGTTCGCCCAGGAACATCATTTCCTTGGCCCGGCCGGGTCCGATCCGTTTGGTGACCCGCAATGTCCCGCCCGAGCCGGGGAACACGCCCAACTTAATCTCCGGCAGGCCGAGTTTTACGGTTTCATCCGCCACAATCAAATCGCAACAGACCGCCAACTCCAACCCCCCGCCATAGGCCAGGCC
>JABJKS010000114.1 GCA_018660265.1 Rhodospirillaceae bacterium
CGAAATCCGCGCCCAGGTATCGTCGCTAATGACAAATCGATCCGTGTTCATGAAAACTCCCCTCAAAAGGAAGTTTGAATCACATTTCAGAGTCTGTGGGAATCCCTTAAATGTCCACGGACCCTAGATAAATAAAACAGGAACCGATCAATGCAGGAAGCTTATGAAACCCTATTACTGGACCGCCCGCAGGAGTACCTCCTTCAGGTCACCATAAACCGGCCGGACCGGCGCAATGCCATGAATACCCAGGTGGGCCGCGATCTGCTGGATCTGTTCACCTCCCTGTTGCTGGACCCCGCCGATCATCGTGCGGTGATCCTGACAGGTGCGGGGGAGCAGGCCTTTTGCGCGGGCGGAGATCTGAAAGAACGAGACGGCATGACGGACGAAACCTGGCGCCTGCAACATGCCATCTTCGAGCAGGCGGTCTATAATGTTATCGATTGTCCGGTGCCGGTTATCGCGGCGGTGAATGGTTCCGCCTTTGGTGGTGGTTGCGAGATCGCCCTGGCAGCGGACTTCATCTATGCCTCAAGCAATGCCAAATTCGCGGTGCCTGAAATTACTTTGGGCATTATCCCAGGTTGTGGCGGCACGCAAAACCTGCCGCGCGCCGCTGGTTCCCGCCGGGCCAAGGAAATCCTGTTCACGGGCAGTCCCTTCACGGCGCAGGAAGGCCTGGAATGGGGCATCGTCAACAAAGTCGTGGAACAGGCTGAACTATTGCCTGAAACATTGAAAGTCGCCGCCCGCATGGCCGGTAACGGCCCCCTGGCCCTGCGCCAGGCCAAACGCTCGGTCAATCTAGGCATGGGCACGGATCTGAATACAGCCCTGGGCATTGAGGTGGAAGCCTATAATCGCCTCGTCCCCACGGAGGATCGCCGGGAAGGCGTCCTTGCCTTTAACGAGAAACGCAAGGCTCGCTTTAAGGGTCGCTAAGACATAATCACGTAAAGGAGTAATTCGATGAGCAGTGATAGCAACATGACGATGTTGGAATTGGGCCGGGACCACGGCGATATTCGCGATGGTGTGCGCAAGGTTTGCGAAGATTATCCGGCGGAATATTGGCGTGGCCAGGACGAGATTTCGGAATATCCCCATGCCTTTGTCGATGCCATGACCGAAGCCGGCTATCTGGGCGCGCTAATCCCGGAAGAATATGGCGGGGCCGGGCTGCCCATTCGCGCCGGCTCTGTGATATTGGAGGAAATCCATGCGGCGGGCTGTTCCGCCGCCGCCTGTCATGCCCAGATGTACATCATGGGCACCTTGCTGCGTCACGGCAACGAGGAACAGAAACGGAAGTATCTGCCCGGCATTGCCAGCGGTGACCTTCGCCTGCAGGCCTTTGGCGTTTCCGAACCCACCTCCGGAACGGATACGACATCATTGAAAACCCGCGCCGTGCGTCAGGGCGATCACTACGTTATCAATGGCCAGAAGATCTGGACCAGCCGGGCCAAGCAGTCCGATCTGATGTTGTTGCTGGCCCGGACGACGCCGGCGGATGAGGTGGCCAAGCGCACGGACGGGCTGTCCACCATCATCGTTGATCTGCGCGAAGCCAAGGGCAATGGCCTGGAAATTCAAAGTATCCCGACCATGATCAACCACAACACCAATTCAGTCTTTATGGATGATCTGAAAGTCCCGGTTGAGAATTTGATCGGTGAAGAGGGCAAGGGCTTTCGCTATATTCTGGACGGCATGAATGCCGAACGGGTCTTGGTCGCTTCCGAGTCCATTGGCGATGGCCGTTGGTTCACGGAAAAAGCGGTGGCCTATGCCTCCGACCGGGAGGTGTTCGGCGCGCCCATCGGGGCCAATCAGGGCATTCAGTTCCCCATCGCCCGCAATTACGCCTCCATCAAGGCGGCGGAGCTTATGGTGCGTCAGGCTGCCGCCTTGTTCGATGCCGGTCAACCCTGCGGGGCGGAAGCCAACATGGCGAAAATGCTCGCCTCGGAAGCAGCCTGGGCGGCGGCTGATGATTGTATGCAGACGTTTGGCGGCTTCGCCTTTGCCAAGGAATACGACATCGAACGCAAATGGCGTGAGGCGCGGCTGTACCGAACCGCACCCATATCCACCAATCTGATCCTGGCCTTCTTGGGCCAGCATGTTTTGGGCATGCCGCGTTCCTATTGAGAGCGGGGATTATAACAAGGCGAATAGAGATAATGCCCAGCGCCGTAACTGTTTTTCATTAGGCTAGGCATCACGTGTCGAATTCTAATCGAACAAAGCCTCGACGCTATTTTCGCCTCGTCGCAATCGTCTATGGAGGCATGTTTGTCTCCTTGATTATCGCGATAGCCTTTGGCGTGGGACTATTGTTGGCGTTCAAGGACTATCAAAGAGCGTTAGAGCGGGAGCGTTTCGCAGAAGTTGTCGCGACGACTGCGTACCAGCTCACAGCCTTAACGGCGGAATATCTTCTCGATGGAGGCGCGCGCGTCAAAATCCAATGGGGCAATACCCACCGATCCTTGGGTAAATTCATCGCAGCGCCAGGCCCCATTACAAGCGCGGACGTCGAAGGCATTGCGCCTTTCCGCCGTCATCATGCCAAAGCAGGTGAACTATTCGCCCGTGCCATGAATATGGATGCCGCACCTAAAGATGTTGCGGTCTCGCAAAAGCAGCTTATGGCGCGAATTTTGACGATCACTCAGGCCATGGCTTCTATGGCTACTCAATCTGCCAATGCAAGTCGCGTTTCGCTGGATGAGACGGGCGTCTATACCAGTCGGCTCGTCGCGGGGTTTTTCGTATTGCTGGCAATTTCAATGCTTGGCCTGTGGCTGGTGCTGAAATTGCGCGTCATCGGGCCTATACGTCAGCTTGAAGACAATATTGTCGCCCTTGGTGACGGCCAAAAGGAATTACGCCTGCCGATTAAGTATGACGATGAAATTGGTGCTGTTGCCGCTGCGTTAAACCAGATGACCGAAAGGCTGCGGCAAACTTCCGTTTCGCGAGACGCCCTGTTGGCCGAGGTCGAGGTCAGGCGAAAGGCGGAAGCCACCGCGGAAGCTGCTCAAATTCGCCTGATGGGGCTAATTGATATTGCGCCGGAGGCGATCATTGCCATTGGCCATGATCGGAAGATCCAGCTGTTTAATCAAGGTGCCGAACGCATTTTTGGCTATCGAACAGATGAAGTTCTAGGTCAACCTCTGCAAATTCTGATGCCAGAGCATTTGCGCGAGACCCATGAGAATTATGTAAGGGCTTTCGAGACGTCTAAAGATTCTTATCGTCGCATGAATGAACGGGAAGAGATCACTGGTCTGCGCAAGGACGGCACCGAATTCCCGGCCTCGGCCTCCGTGTCGAAGCAGGAAATTGATGGCGAGATAATCTTTACGGTGATGTTGCAGGACACCTCCGTTCGAACCAAAATCCAGGATGCCCTGGCGACGAGCGAGCAGCTCATACGCTCGGTCGTTGACAATGTACCGGCTTCGATCATCCTCAAGGATATCGATGGGCGTGTGGAATTGGTCAATCCGACGCATGAAAAATATTTCAATACAACGGCCGATGATATTTTGGGGAAGACGTCGGCTGAGCTTTATTCTCCTTCCGTCGCCGCCCGACTTGAGGCGGCTGATCGCGAAGTCATTGCATCAGGCATGATCATGGAGGAAGAAATTGCCGTGAACCGCCCTGACCTGCCCATTGATTTCGTTCATGTCACGAAGTTTCCCGTCTTCGATCAAGCCGGCAAAGTTAGTGGTGTCGGAACCTTCACGACGGATATCTCGGCCCAAAAAATGGCTGAGGAAAGCCTGCGTCAGGCCCAAAGAATGGAAGCGATAGGCCAACTGACCGGCGGCGTGGCACATGATTTCAATAATCTACTCGCTGCGATCATCGGCAACCTGGATTTGATCGATCAGGACAGCGAGACAATACCGGAATTCGACAAACAGGGTATCGCCATCGCCCTTCGGGCCGCCTTTAGAGGGGCGGAGTTGACGGATCGCCTGCTGGCATTTTCCCGCCGGCAGGAACTTGACGCTAATGTGACCAACATAAATGATTTGCTGCCCGAGTTCGCGGCATTTGCCAAAACGACCATGGGCGAAGACATCGCAATAGAGAGCAAACTGGGGGACGACCTATGGACAATTTTGGTGGATGCCGGTCAGCTCGAAAACGCATTGTTGAACCTCGCCATCAATGCCCGGGACGCGATGCCCCGTGGCGGGCAATTGATTATCGAGACCGCAAACCGAAAGCTTGAATTGGGTGATATATCGAATTCAGATGACCTGGTGCCCGGCGAATACGTGATGGTTGCGGTGCGCGACGATGGATCGGGAATGCCGGCAGGTGTGCAGGAACGGGTGTTTGAACCGTTTTTCACGACCAAAGGCATCGGGGAAGGCAGCGGCCTGGGTTTGAGTATGGTTTTCGGTTTCGCCAAACAGTCAGGCGGTCAGGTTGCCGTTCACAGCACAGAAGGTGAGGGGACGAGCATCGAAATCTATCTGCCCAGGGTGGTGGAGGAAATTGCGGCTGAAGACACCTCGCCGCTCGGCGCACAGAGCGCTCCTACAGGAAATGAGACGATTCTTGTGGTTGAGGACAACGAAGATCTTTTGGTTTACCTCGTTAAAATGCTCAGTCGCCTGGGTTATACCGTATTGCAGGCAGCGGACGGCCCGGTGGCGTTAGAGGTTATGGCAACGGTAGACCATATAGACCTGCTGTTGACCGACGTTGTGCTACCCCGGCAAATGAGCGGGCGCGACGTAGCGGATGCATTTCTGCAACGATATCCGGCAGCCGGCGTACTGTATACTTCCGGCTATACCCGGGACGCGCTGAACCGGCGCAGTCCACTGGATCCCCAAGTGGGCTTGATCAATAAGCCATTTCGTACTGAAGATTTGGCCCAACGGGTGCGCCAGGCCCTGGATAACAGCAAGGCCCAGGATAACAGCAAGGCCTTGAATTAAAATTGCTCTAGCCGATGAGCGGCAGCGCCTGTTTCAGTGTTTTGACGGCCAGGGGTAGGCGTCCGATGGTTTCGCCGTCCGCATCGACCAATGCTTCCCGCGCGCCTGTGACGACAAAATTGCGGCCACGCATGTAATCGACTTTGGGGTGTTTGATGTGATGCCCTTCAAATAACCAACTTGGCTTTTGCAGAATAATGTCCTTGCGCGCGATATCCCGGAAGAACAGAAAATCCGCGATGCCATCCCTGGGGTCCGCGTTGGGCGCCAGGCGCATGCCGCCGCCCAACATCTCCAAATTACAGATCAGGCCGGAATAATGCAGCACGTCCGTCATATGCTGATCATCAATGATCAGATCGCAATGACGATTGGGGTAGGACAAGGTCACCAGCAAGGTGTTGACGTAATAGCTAAATCGGCCGCCGAGTTTTTTGAGATAGCGGGAATTATTGGTGCGATAGACGATTTCCGCCGCCCCGCCCCACGACACCGCCAAAACCCCGTAATGCCGATGATTATTGTCGTCCAGGTCAAGGCAGTCAGCCTGCAATAAATCAAACCGTTGTTCGCCGCCAGCCGCAATTGCTGCAATGGCACCATCCTGGTCGCCATGGACGCCGAGGGCCCGGGTCAATTCATTCGACGTGCCGGCGGGAATTACGGATAGGCGCACCTTATCGTTGATAGGTTGGCTGTCCGCCATCATACCGTTCAGCACACCATTCATGGTGCCGTCACCGCCGACGGCGATAAAATGGCGGAAGCCGTCTGCCACGCCTTGGCGCGTCAGGTCGGTTTCCGCTCCCGCGTGGGTCGTGATGGAGACATCGATCGGGCCCAGGGCGCCCCGCAATTTCGCCTCAATCCCCGGCCAGGCCCGACCCGCAGCGCCCTGGCCGGCAGCGGGGTTAACGATGACCTTTGGAATTTCGGGCAAAATTTAATCCGCCAAGGCCCGGGCCAAAAAGCGGATGCGGTCCTGGCCCCAATAGGGCACGCCGTCATGAATGAACCAGGGCATGCCAAAAACCTGATTTTTGATAGCTTCATCCGTATTGGCCTGATATTCCGCCAGGATGCCGTCGTCGCCGATTTTGGCCGCCAGGCTATCGCCGTCAAAGCCGGCTTTGTTCGCTGCCGCAACGATAGTTGCCCGGTCGGAGATATCCGCTTCGTCTTCCCAGACGCAGGCCAAAATTACATTGGATAGGGCAATGGCATCCTGTCCCGCCTGGCAGGCGGCGATAACCATTTGCGCTGCCTCGCCATCATTCACCGGAAAAAACTTTGGCTGGATATTCATCGGTATGGACCAATGGTTTTTCCACCGCTCCAGCTCCACCAAGCGATAGGCCAGGCGGGCCGGGTGGCGTTTGGCCACGGGCAGGCCCCCTGTGGCTGCCATGACCTGAGCCCCCATGACGGGCTTGATACGGAAATTGGCGTTGGTCTCGGCAATAATTTTCGGCACGCGCCGACCGCCCATATAGGTATAGGGGGAGGCTAGGGACATGTAATAATCTACATCTTTACTCATGGTGAACTCCATACAGCTGTCAATTTAGATTTTCTTTAGGTCAGGGCACGATAACAACGATCGGCGGCGGCGTATAGCAGGCCGTGGCGTCCGGCCAACTGCCCCGCATCATGATCATAGCCGCCACCCAAGACGCAGGCGATGGGCACGCCCCGTTCGACGCAGGCGCGGATGACCATGTCTTCGCGCCGGGCCAGACCGTCATCGCTTAGGCACAGTTTGCCCAATCGGTCATCTTGATGCGGATCGACACCGGCATTGTAGAACACCAGCTCCGGTCGAAGTTCCGATAATAGCGCCGTCAGATGACCATCCAGAATGTCCAAATAATGCTCATCGCCAAGTCCAATGGGCAAACCCACATCCCGGTCGCCGGGCTGCTTGCGGACCGGGAAGTTATCTTCGCAATGCATGGAGAAGGTATAGACCGCCCCGTCGCCCCGAAAGATCTCCGCCGTGCCGTCGCCCTGATGAACATCAAGGTCGATCACCAGCATGTTCATGGCCAGGCCCATGGCCTGAAGCACGCGGGCGGCTACCGCAACGTCGTTGAAGACACAATAGCCCGCGCCATGGGCAGAGGCGGCATGATGGCTGCCGCCGGCGCTGTTGCAGGCGATACCCCGTTGCAATGCTAACCTTGCCGCCAGAACAGTGCCGCCGATAGCTGCCTGGGAGCGGATGGCTAATTGCGGCGACAGGGGCAGGCCGATCCGGCGCATGATCCCATCGTCCGCCGATTGCCCCAGTATGGCATCTACATAATCCCCGTCGTGGGCCAGTTCCAACCACCAGCGCGACGCCAAATCGGGTTCATGTAGGGTTTGCGGCGTGGCTAAGCCGTTTTTCCGCAGCAGTTCAATCAGTTCCCCGTATTTACCCATGGGGAAACCTGCCCGGTGCGGCAGCGGCACCGTATAGGCGGGATGATGAACAATTGGTACGGCCATGATGGTGTCTTCATAATGCGTCCGGGCACTGTTTGCCAGATCCGGTTTACGAGGTCCGATTTGCCAGGCCCGATTTGCTAGGATTGGGGCGGCAGCGTATATGGCCCCGGACAGGGGAACAATGGCGCAAGCAGACGATACAAATTCGACAGCACAGGTTGGTCATGCCCAGGTTGGTCATGCCCAGGTCTGGCGTCTCGCTGGGCCGATCATGATTTCAAACCTGACAGTACCTTTGCTGGGCGCGGTGGATACGGCGGTCGTCGGTCATTTGCCTCAGGCTCATTATCTGGGTGCCGTGGCTGTAGGGGCGATGATCTTCAATTTCATATACTGGGTCTTTGTCTTTTTGCGAAAAAGCACCACGGGTTTGACGGCCCAAGCATATGGCACCGACCAGCCGGGCGAAGTGCAGGCCCATTTGGCCCGCGCGGTATTGTTGGCGGGCACTATCGGACTGGCCTTGCTCGTCCTGCAATGGCCGATAAGTGCCGCCGCCTTTTACTTTGTTGAGGGCAGCGCGGAGGTGGAGCAGTTTGCCCAGCACTATTTCACCATTCGTATCTGGGGCGCACCCGCGGCGATGGCGAATTTTGCCTTGTTGGGGTGGTTCGTGGGCATTCGCCGTACCCGCTATGTGTTGACCTTGCAGCTGCTTTTGAACGGTATCAACATTGTCCTGGATCTGGTCTTTGTCGTAGGTCTGGGTTGGGGGGTTGAAGGCGTCGCCGTGGCGACCTTGATCGCCGAATACAGCGCCGTCGGCGTTGGCTTATGGCTGGCCCGAACACACCTGACACATCTGCGGCGGCAGAAAAGCGGTTTGGTCTGGCCGCAAATATTTGCAGGCCGGCAATTGCGCCGCCTGCTGAGCCTAAACCGGGACATATTCCTGCGCACCCTATGTCTGGTCCTGGCCTTCGCTTTCTTCACCGCCCAAGGTGCCCGTCAGGGTGATGTGGCCCTGGCCGCAAACGCGGTATTGATGAATTTCACCTTGTTTATGGCCTTCGGCCTGGACGGCTTCGCCAATGCGGCGGAGGCGTTGATCGGCGGTGCGGTCGGGAGCCGTGATGTTCGCACCCTACGGCACGTGGTCAAGCTGACGGCTTTCTGGGGCGGCTTGTTCGCTGTCGCCTATATGACGGTCTATTTCCTGTTTGGCAGCTATATTATTCTCGCTTTGACCTCGGTCGATGCCGTTGTCCAGGCAGCCAATCACTACAAAGGCTGGGCCGTCATACTGCCGGTAATTGCTGTCTGGAGTTTTCTGCTGGACGGCATATTCGTTGGCGCCACACGGGCCCGTGACATGCGCAATGCCATGGCCACGTCGTTGGCAATCTATCTCGCCTGTTATTACTTGGCGGAGCCTTTGTGGGGCAACAACGGCCTATGGCTGGCCCTGACGGTCCTGTTTGCGGCCCGTGGCGTCACCCTTGCCCTTCGATATCCCGCCCTGGAACGATCCGTCGGGCGCTAAAACGTGTCACGGGGTTATTTTTCGATGCGTTCGCCGGGTGCGACCGATGCCGCATAGGCAAGGGTTACCATGAACGCGCCAAAAACACAGAACGCCAAAATCAAGAACCACATTTCACTGGTTGCCATGTCATTTCCTCTCGACTGATTTGCCGCAATTCTAGGTCGACGGGAAATTCGCGCTTTGATCTGTGTCAAAATTCGGGCGTATTGTCAGCTTTGCATGAGGTCAAATTGTCGCAGGGTGTTTTCAAGACCATGAATGCCCTTGAAATGATGCGTCTTCAAGCCAGCCGTCCGGGCCGAAGCGATATAGCTTTCGCTGTCATCAATGAAAAGAGTGCTTTCCGCCCGCCCGTCCAGGGTTTCAAGAATGGCATAAAAGATGTCCGGTTCCTCCTTGGTTGCCTTGAATTGGCTGGAGAAGAAAGCCCAGCTGCCAAATAGTTCGGCGGCTTCGGGAAACACAGCGGCGAAATTTTCCTGCAGCAAAGGTCCGTTGTTGGTCAGCATGGCAACGGGCAATTTCTGTTGCAGCTGTTTTACCAGGGCCAGCATGGCATGATCCGGCGTCATGGCATCGCCCCGCGCGCGCAACCAATCTTCCCGTGACAGCGACACACCCAAACGTCCGGCAAATAGCCGCAAATATTCCTCTGCCGTATGCAGTCCACGATCGGCCTGATCATCAAAGCCTGATTGGAAAATGGCATCATCGACGACTTTTGCGTCCAGAGACGTCATCTGACCAAGTATATCCAGGCGGCGGGCGAAGTCGGTGTCGCATAGTACACCGTCCATATCGAAAATAATCAGCTCGATAGGCAGCATGATCTTAAAGGGCCGCCGTCATGCCACCATCGACAGTCAGGGCCGCGCCGTTGACGTAGCCTCCTGCATCGGACGCCAGGAAGACCGCGGCGCCCGCCAACTCGACCGGCTCACCCCAGCGGCCCAGGGGCGTACGGGTTTTCACCATTGTATCGAACGTTTCATCGGCGATCAGGGGCGCGTTGAACTCCGTCGCGAAATAACCGGGGTTGATGGCGTTCACCGTGACGCCATGGGGCCCCAGTTCCACGGCCAGGGTTCTGGTCAAGCCGATCAGACCATGCTTGGACGAGACATAGGCAGGAATGGTGGCCCGCCCGATCTGTCCTAAGATGGAGGAGATATTGATGATCCGCCCCCAGCCCCGTTCGATCATGCCCGGTGCCACCTGTTGGGCCAGCAGGAATGGCGCGGTCAGGTTCACGTCAAGCACGCTGCGCCATCTTTCCTCTGGGAACTCCGCCAACGGCGCGCGATGGATGATGCCGGCGTTGTTGACCAGAATATCGATGCTGCCCGCACCACCGTCAAGACGAGCCAGGGCGGCCTGCCGCCCCGGAACATCGGCGGCATCAAACACCAGGGCCGTGGCGTCATGACCTAACCCTGACAGCATCTCCACCGTCGCCTGGCAATCAGCGTCTGTCCGGGAATTGATGATGACCCGTGCGCCCTGTTCTCCCATCGCCTTGGCAATCGCCAAGCCAAGGCCGCGGGTGGAGCCGGTGATCAAGGCCAACCGGCCATCAAGACGAAAATCCATAATTTATCCTCGATTTTGGCCGCGCCAGTTGGACTAATTCAAAGAATAGCGCCAACGGTCCAGGGTACGAATTCGTCGTTGCCGATACCCAGGGCTTCGGATTTTGAGGCTTCACCCGATGCGGTGGCCAGGATCAGATCGAAAATCTGTTGGCCCATCTCCTGGATCGAAGCATCGCCGTCCACGATCTGGCCGCAGTTGATATCCATATCGCCCGTCATGCGGTCATACATGGTGGTGTTCGTAGCCAGTTTCAGGCACGGCACGGGTTTGGAGCCGAAAACAGAACCACGCCCCGTGGTAAAGCAGGTGACATTGGCACCACCGGCGATCATCCCGGTGATGGAGGCGGGGTCATAGCCAGGCGTATCCATGAAGACGAAGCCTTTTTCGATGATCTTCTCCGCGTACGGATAGACATCCACAAGATTGGTCGTGCCCCCCTTGGCGGCGGCACCAAGGGACTTTTCCAGGATCGTGGTCAGACCGCCGGCTTTGTTGCCTGGTGATGGGTTGTTATTCATCTCGGCCCCCATGGCGGCGGTATAGTTCTCCCACCATTTGATGTGGGCGACCAGTTTTTCGCCGACTTCCTTGCTGACCGCGCGTCGGGTCAGCAGATGCTCCGCGCCATAAATCTCAGGCGTCTCCGCCAGACAGGCGGTGCCCCCGTGACGGACTAAAATATCCGCCGCCGCACCGAGGCCCGGATTGGCGGAGATGCCGGAATAGGCGTCTGATCCGCCGCATTCCATGCCAAGGATCAATTCAGAGGCTGAAATGGTTTCGCGGCTGACCCGGTTGGCATCTCTCAGCATTTCCTTGATCAGTCCGATGCCACGGGCCACGGTCTTTTCCGTGCCGCCCAGATCCTGAATAGTAAAGGCATGCAGCTTATCAGACGTGTTCAGTTTTTCCGCATCCAGCATGGCACCGATTTGGTTCGCCTCACAGCCCAGGCCAACCAGCAAATTGGCGGCGAAATTCGGGTGCTTGGCATAGCCTGATATGGTCCGCTGG
This sequence comes from Rhodospirillaceae bacterium, assembly GCA_018660265.1. Lineage (GTDB taxonomy): Bacteria > Pseudomonadota > Alphaproteobacteria. Next base: position 11,566 of record JABJKS010000114.1, read on the forward strand.
ATGTAATTCAGGCCAATGCCGGCGCAGCCGCCACAGCCATAGTCGTGGGTCAGGGGCACCACGCCGTCGACGTTGGGGTAGTCGGCCAGGGCGTCGTCCCGGAAATGATCGGCGATCATGCGGGCGGCTGTGGCCGAACAGTTCACGGACGTCAGCACACCGATATAATTGCGCGTGGCGATCTGACCGTCCGCCCGGCGGATACCCTGGAAGGTCGCCCGCTCGTGCTCGGGGATATAATCCACCGGCGTGACATCTGCGCCGAACATGTAATCCCGGTCGAAATCCTTGACCATGACGTTGTGGGTATGGACATGATCGCCGGGATCAATTTGCGCACTGGCAAAGCCGATGATCTGGTCGTACTTGCGAACCGGTTCATCCTTGGCAATGGACTGAGTGGCGATTTTGTGCCCGGCGGGGATCATCTGCCCGGCAGACACCGTTTCACCGGCAACATTGCTGCCCTGGGAGATATCATCCCTGGCCACGATCACGTTGTCGTTGACGTGCAGGCGGATCGTGGATGGCTGTGTATCGCGCATTGATAATCTCCCCATGTTGAAGCCTTATGGGTCGACCATAGCGTAATCCTCAAACTTCGTCATGGCGGTTTATGTCATGAGCTATTTGGGCTATGCCATCCCCATTGTTACAAGATCGGTCGTTTGCCGGAATACAGATAGGGAAAGAACGAACAATGACGCTGGATCCGCAAGTTGAATACGTCCTGGGCCTCGTGAAGAAATCCCCTTATCCGGAATTTCATACCGTTTCCGCCGTAGAGGCACGGGAGATTTTCGAAACGACGGCACCGGCCCTCAACGTCAGGCCCGAGGACGTGTTCCGTTCCGAGGATCGCGTGATCGACGGTATCGATGGCGAAATTCCCATTCGCATTTATACCCCCCGCGAACCGGCGATGGGCGAATTAATGCCCATCATCGTGTTCTATCACGGCGGTGGTTTCGTTATCGGGTCCCTGGACAGCTATGACAGCCTGTGCCGGGTTTTTGCCAATATGGTGGATTGCATCGTTGTCTCGGTGGATTATCGCCTGGCACCCGAACATAAATTTCCTGCTGCTGTGGACGATGGGTTGGAGGCCTACCAGTGGATTTCGGACAATGCGGCCGAATTGGGTGGGGACGCCCGGCGGATGGCCATTGTGGGGGATAGCGCGGGGGGCAACGTTACGGCGGTGACGGCCATTGGCATTCGCGATGAAGGTGATATCCCGCCCTTGTTACAGGTTTTGATCTATCCCGTTGTCGGCGGTGCGCCAGAAACGCGGTCCCACCATGAATTCGCCGAAGGGTTCATGCTGACCCGGGCTGATATTCTATGGTTCTATGATAATTATCTCCCCCGCCCGGAGGATGCCGTCGATCCCCGCTTTGCACCGTTGCTGGAGGAAGACCTGTCAGGTCTGGCCCCGGCCCTTGTTATCGTCGCGGAATATGATCCTCTGCGTGATGAGGGTATTGCTTACGCCGAGCATATGCACGAAGCGGGGGTAGAGGTGGCACTGGCCAACTATGACGGCATGGTGCACGGCTTCCTTTCCATCGCCGACGCGGTGGACATGGGGAAGGCGGCCATAGACCAGGTCACAACCGCTTTACGCACGGCATTTGAAATTTAATAACGGCAAATAGGCCGGATTAACCATTCGTGAACGATCCATCCTTATCCTATTGGGACTGGGAAAGGTCACTATGCGAAATATAACATTCAGCTCTGCCGGAATTCAGAACCACCGACGAGACCGTCGGCTATCCATGCTGCGCCTGAATTTAGAGGCGGATGGCATCGAATATAACTCTTGTGATTGGGGTTTGGGCGGTATTCGGGTTGAGGGTCTGATCCCGGACCGGAAGCTGGATGAAAGCCTGCCCATTAAGGGTTCCGGCGTCCGCAAGGAACAGTATCTGTTCATCGAAGTTATGGCGACCATCGTCCGCATCAACGAAGCGGAGGCCGAGACGGCCCTGCGGTTCGATGATTTGACGGCGGAAGACCTCGATACCCTGGAAGCGTTGATCACAGGCCGGCGTATCACCGCCTGATTACAGAATTTTCAGAACGCTCTCTGGCGGGCGGCCCACGGCGGCCTTGCCATTCGCCAGAACAATCGGGCGCTCAATCAAGATCGGATTGGCGACCATTGCCCCGATCAACTGCCCTTCATCCAACCCCGTATTATCCAGACCATTGGCCTTGTAGGCGTCTTCCTTGGTGCGCATAAAATCCCGGGGCGCTTGACCCAGCAAAGCCAAAATTGCCGTCAATGTCTCGACATCGGGCGGGGTTTGCAGATATTCAATTATGCTGGGTTCAACGCCGTTTTCGCGTAGCAATTCCAGGGTTTGGCGGGATTTGGAACAGCGGGGATTGTGATAGATGGTAACAGTCATGGTGGCCTCTCTTGATCAGTTGCCGCGAGACTAGCAAAGCCGCTCTTCATTTCACACTGTAAACAGGCTACACGATGGGGGCGGTTTTGTTATTTCGGCTTAGGAGTTGCGGATGAGTGTGGACGTACCAGCCGGGTTTGAACCAGCTGATGAAAGCGATACTTTTGAAAGCCTGGTAGGGCCCCTTTATGAGAAGTGGGAGGGGGAGACATATACCTGTGGCTTTCGCGCCGCCCGCCACCACGGCAACCGCCGGGGCGTGGTCCATGGGGGCATGCTGTTCACCTTCGCCGATCATACCCTGGGCAATATGGTCTGGGCCCGGAATGACAACGAACCCTGTGCCACCGTCACCTTGAACGTGGATTATCTGGCCGGCGCCAAAACCGGTGACTGGATCGAATGCACCGGCGCCATCACCCGTGAAACGCGCTCTCTGGTCTTCATCAAAGGCCAGCTTAGCGTCGACGGCCAAGCGGTCATGACGGCATCCGGTGTATGGAAAAAGCTCGGCGCTGATTAGTTAATTGTCGCAGGGGCATGTCTTAAACAAGGTTTTCCGAATACAATTCTGACAGTGCGGCCGCGCTGGATTTGAGGTCTTGTGCCAGCGCATTCAAGGCCTTGCCTTTTAATTGCTCGGACAGGCCGACACCGGCAATTGCGCGGGTGCTGCCAGACATGCCAACATCGACGGCTTCGTGGACCGGGGCGGCGGCCACGGTGACGCCGCCGATGTGCTGACCGGCATCAACGGCATAGCCGTTTTCGCGGGCGAAGGCGACGTCGTCCAGCCAGGCATTGAAAGCCGGCGGGTTCTGCCAATTCAGCTCGTCAAACGGTTGACGCAGAAGTTCCGGATCCCAATCCGGGTTTTGCGCGCCGGCGGCGGCAAAACAATGACCGATGGCGGAGGTCAGGGCCGGGAAACGGCTGCCGATATTTACATGGATAGAAAAATTCGTGGGCGCGTGCGCCTTGGCCACAACGATGATGCGGTCGGCTCCTTCGCGCCAGACCGCCACCGTGGTGACCTGATGCATTTTCGCGATGCGGTCCAGCACCCCTTGGGCGTTGCGGACAAAATCGTTGGAACCCACCATGTCGCGGGCAAAACGCAACAGGGTCGGGCCCAACTGATACTTCTTCGCCGCCTTGTCCTCGCTGACCAGACCGTCATGATCCAGGGTTTTCAGTATATGCTGGCAGGTGGAGGGCACGATGCCCAAAGCCCGCGCCACCTCGTTCACGCCAACCGGGCGCTGTACCCCGCCCAGATAGCGCAGGATTTGCACGGCACGCTGTACCGCGACGACGGGTTTGCGTAATTCTGAAGCTGCCATATTCATAGTCATGATCATGAATATAGCCATATCATTTCCATATGGAAATGTTTATTTCCTATTGACATTGCATCGAATGGTTTGTAACGTTTCCAGCATAGGGAAAATTGGGAGTATGATCCGTGGATGAGCAAAAACCTGACGCCTGCCCGGTAGGCGGGTCAGAGGCTGACCTATCCAGTGGTTTCGACATGTTCGATGCCGACTATAATGCCAATCCTGGCCCGATCTGGAAGGAAATGCGGGAAACATGTCCGTTTTCGCGCACGGAAGAACGCGGCGGCTTTTGGGTCACGACCACGTACGAGGACGCCCAAGCCCTGGTCCGGCGCGTGCCCGAACTTTCCAATCGCCAGGTCTCGGTGGTGGATATGCCGGAAGACACGGATCTGACGGCTGATTATCACACGCGGGCCTTCCCCCCGATTACCATGGACCCGCCGGAAAATATTCCCCTGCGCCGTCTGCTCCTGCCGTTCTTCACGCCCAAGGCCGTGGAAACCTATCGCCCTCATACAGAGGCCCTGTGTAATGAACTGATCGACGGCTTCATTGATAAGGGTGCCTGTGATGCCGCCGTTGACTATGCCCAACAAATTACGCCACGGGTGATCAGTCGTATTCTTGGCGTTGATCCGAACCAAAGTGATGAATTCGTCGGCTGGGTGCGCGGCTTGATTGAATTAGGCTTCGACAATCCGGAAATGCGGGCGGAAAATCACAAGCATCTTGTGATCTTTTTCTCCGAGCAGTTGGAACTGCGCCGGGAAAATCCAACTGACGATTTAATCTCTCTTTTGGCCAATCAAACCGTCAACGGCGAACCCATTGCCGACAAGACCATCGTCAAGATGTGTGTTCTGACCCTCGCTGCGGGGATCGATACGACGTGGAGCTCCATCGGCTCCTCCATGCTGCATTTCGCCACCCACCCCGAAGACCGACGGCGGCTGGTGCGCGAGCCCGAACTATTTGCCACCGCGATTGAAGAAATGCTGCGCCTGCATGCCCCAGTCTCCGTCGGCCGTGTCGCCATGGAGGATGTGGAACACAACGATGCCACCATCAAGCGGGGCGATCGTCTGGTCATCAACTTCCCCGCCGCCAACCGTGATCCGGCAGTTTTTGATAATCCGGACGAGGCGATCCTCGATAGGGAACGGAACCGCCACATCGCCTTCGGCATCGGCGTCCATCGTTGCGCCGGCTCCAACCTGGCGCGAATGGAAATGGAAGTGGCTCTGAAAACCTGGTTCGAACGCATCCCAGAGTTTGAGTTGACCGATCCGGACGCTGTCACCTGGGCCGCAGGCCAAGTACGCGGTGCCCGTAACGTCCCCGTGCGGTTTTAGATACAGGAGTATTTTACGCGACATTCGCCCCGGCGATATTCAGGGTGTGGGCGAAGAAGATTGTAGTCGGGGTTTCGGGCGGTCTCGTCGAGAACCGACCAATTAGTTCATATGGCGGCGGCTTAGGCCACGATGTCCAGCGGGGTTTCGCCTTCGGATGACGTCTCCGATCCGGTGCTGTCGTCTTCGTTCGTGGTGGCGGCTGCTATGATCGGTGCCACCTGTGGTGTCCCATCCACTGTTTCGCCGGCTTCGTCGGTCTCATGGGCAGCACCCGCTGCCGCCGTGCTATCCGAACCAACGCTGGTTTCCTTCGACGCCGTTTCCTTAAGGTCGAAAAGACCGCTGAAATCCATAAAGCGCGCCAGCATAGACACTAGCTTGCCAAATTTGAAATGCCCAAAATCATCGTGCGCACTTAATTCAGCACGGGCCCTATGGGCCGGTGATTGAGACGATTTTCCCCGCTGCGAAGGCTCTTCATCGGCATCATCCGCCTGGTTGGCTGCGGTGGTGGCTGCGGTGGTAGTGGCCGTGGTGGCCGGGGTAGCCGTTGCGGGAGGCGTTGTTGCAGGGACCGTCGTGGCGGTTGGTGCCGTAGCCGCCTCTTCGATACCGCTTCCGGTTTCGGTCCCCGGCGTTTCCTGCGGCGTTTCCTGCGGCGTTCCCTGGGCGGGCGTGTTCTGGGCACCGGCGTCTATGAAGCGCGCCAACATGGATACCAGCTTACCGAATAGGAAATCCTTAAGCTCCCGATAGGCCGCCTTTTCGGTCCGTCGCACATGGTCGTGCTCGTGTGCCGGTTTTCCTCGCCGCGATGGCTCGTCGTCGTTGGTCGCCGGGGCGGCTGTGTTGGCGACACTGGTGGCCGGCGCCTTGGCTGTGCCGTCCCCCGCAGCCGTCGAATTCTGGAATTGTTGGGAGTCCTGAGATTTGTGGTGATTTTGAAACTGATGATGAACAGCTGGCCCTTGATAGCCCTGAACGGAAACCATGATGCTTTGCCCTCAAAATTGATTGGACGTTGATTGCCACCGTCCATGATGATTACTGCGAAATTAACGTTAACAAGCTAAGAAAGTGCTGAAACGTATGGTTAATAAAGGCTTCAAGAACCTGCATCCGCTTGCCGTCGGCGATGCGGCAACAGGTCCCGCCCATTGGCGAAGCTGGTGAAGTCGGCGGAATTACCGGGAAAGGCGAGGGCCATCGGCATCGGCGCCCATCGCTGCGCCGGTCCCAACCTGGCGCAAATGGAAATGGAAGCGGCCCTGAAAACCTGCTTCGAACGCATCCCAGAGTTTGAGTTGACCGATCCGGACGCCGTCACCTGGCCGCAGACCAGGTACGCGGTGCCCGCAACGTCCCCGTGCGCTTTTAATAACCAGAGCGCTTCCTGGTCCGAGCTGGTCTGGAAATCTTTTCTTGGGTGCGATGATCAAGTTTATCGGCACCTACACTGATGACCCGATCGACGGCCTCAGAATTTATGGTGGGCATGTGGTCCGGTCTCAGTCATCTGAAAACTGCGCGGCGGTTTTCTGGAATAACGGAAGTGCCTCGATGAAAGCATCTACGATGAGGGGGTCAAAGTGGCTTCCTTTGCCGTCGAGAACGATTGCGACCGCCTTTTGATGGGGAAAGGCAGGCTTGTAGACACGTTTAGTGATCAAAGCATCGTAGACGTCGGCTACTGCCATCAACCGCGCCGAAAGGGGGATATCTTCTTTCGCCAGGCCCCTGGGATAGCCTGAACCGTCCCACTTTTCGTGGTGGCCGTAAGCAATCTCCTTGGCATAACGCAGGAACGAGGTCGTCCCCGCCCCGCCCTCGGCGTTTTCCAGCGCCTTCTGGCCGTGGACGGTATGCAGTTTGATAATCTCGAATTCCTCATCCGTGAGCTTGCCCGGCTTGAGCAGGACCGCGTCGGGAACGCCTACCTTGCCGATGTCGTGCAGTGGCGCCGATTTTTATATCAAAATTAGAGTCTCTTCGTCTAGGCTCTCCGCGTAGGGCCCCGATGCCGCCAGGACATCCCCAAGGTGGCGGACGTAAGCCTGGGTGCGGCGGATGTGATTGCCGGTTTCGTTGTCACGAGTTTCCGCCAGTGAGGCAAGGGAGAGGATCGTCACGTCCTGGGTGAAAGATAGCTCCCGCGTGCGTATTGCCACCCGCTCCTCAAGACGGAGGTTGTAGTCCCTTATCCGATCACGGCTCTGCTTAAGGTCCAGGTGGGTCTTGACCCGGGCGACAAGTATCTGAGCTGAAATGGGTTTTCGGATAAAATCAGCAGCTCCCAAGTTGAAGCCGATCTTTTCATCTTCTTCACTGACCCTTGCCGTCAAAAAAATAAACGGAACAACCATACCCTTTGGGTGCCGTCGTAGTAGCCGTGCAAGGTCATGGCCGGTCATCTCAGGCATTTCTACATCGGATAGAACCATGTCAAAGGGAGCTTCACGGTCTATGATTTCTAACGCCTCTGTCCCTGATGAGGCCAAAGCAATCTCACAAAGACCAGCTAATGACGTCGACACGAATTGCCGAGACACACTCTCGTCATCAACGACAAGTATCTTTGGTAAGGGCACGCTGGCACGGGAGGCTGACATGAAATCTAGCCCTCTTGACGTCTGGCTGAATGGTGAATGAGTTTGCGTCTCAAAACGATACTAAGTAGACGAGTGTTTCAAAATAATTAAGATTCGGCGATGGATTTGGCCACGGCAGAAAAAGTCTGGATGTAGCGCTTATCAAGCATCACAACATGGGCCATAATGATGCCCTCCTCAGCGCTCAGAGCTGTTTCTTAACAGGTGACAGCTCAATTCCCGCTGGATTTACATCTCAAGTGCAATTGTTAGGTTTTCGAGGAAAGCCTCGGCGGGCGTTCGATATCCGAGGCATTTTCTTGGTGTCACATTGAAGGCCCACATGATGTCATCGATATCTGCGTTTGAGTAGTCGGTGATGTCAGTTTTCC
>JABJKS010000038.1 GCA_018660265.1 Rhodospirillaceae bacterium
CAGATCGGCGAAGGCACCCGGACGAACTTCGCCGCGATCCATAAAGCCGAATTGTGCTGCCGGCAAACCGGTCATGCGATGCACGGCGGCCTCCAAAGGCATCAGACCCAGATCGCGCGCGTAATGGCCCAGAACCCTGGGGAAGGTGCCCCATAATCTGGGGTGGGGATACAAATCGTCTGGGATGCCGTCGGATCCGATCATGGCACCGGGATATGACAGCACCCGTTGCACATCTTCCTCGTCCAGTTGGAAATAGATCGCGCCGCCGGGGCACAGGGCTTCCGCCGCCTCCGCTGGCGTCATATCCATTTCAACTGCCAATTCCGCCAGATCCCGGCCACGAATATCGGGCCGGGGCTTGGACCAGGTGATCAGAACCTTCCGCGCCCGGCTGACCAAATGGGGCAGGATCATGGTGGAAGAGGCATGGTAGGGATAGACGTCCAGGGTCAGGCGCTGTTGGCTTTGAAATTTCTCGATCAGGGGCAGGGTCTGTTTGGTTTTACCAAAATTGTCCAACCCCGCCGCCTTGTGGTGAGAGATTACCACCTGCACGCCTGCATCCCGGCCGATTTGGGCCACTTCCTCCAACGCATCCATGACCTTATCCGCCTCGTCCCGGATATGGGCTGTATAGATCCCGTCTTTGGCCGCCATGACAGAGGCAACGGCGGTGACTTCCTCTGTCTTGGCATTCTGTGCCGGCGGGTAAAACAATCCCGACGACATGCCCAGGGCACCTTCATCAATGCAGTCCCGCAGGCTGTCCTGCATGGCACCTATTTCAGCGTCCGTGGCGGCGCGGTTCAGATCATCCATTACGCCATAGCGCAGGGATGAATGGCCCACCAACATCGCAGCGTTCAGGGCCGCCGGAGTGCGCTCCAGGCCGTCCAAATAATCCCCAGCCGAGGCAAATTTCAAATCTTCCCGGTCCTGCCACAACGAGAACGGAAATTGCTCCGGCCCATAGTTTTTCCACGGAGCCAGGGAAAAGCCACAATTGCCCACCACCACGGATGTCACGCCCTGGCTGGCTTTTGGTGCCATGTCCGGGTGGGTGAACAGATAGCGGTCATCGTGGGTATGGACATCGATGAAACCCGGCGCGACGACTTGATCCTGGGCATCGATGTCCGTGCTGGCTGACATAGCGCCTAAATCACCGACGGCTGTGATCCGATCATTAGAAACCGCGACGTCAGCTCTGACGGCAGCGGCACCGGTGCCATCGATCACTGTGCCGTTGCGGATGATGACGTCGGCGCTGGTCATGTTTTAGGCTGCCATTAGATCGATGAAGCGCTGAAACAGGTAATGGCTGTCCTGTGGCCCGGGGGAGGCTTCGGGATGATACTGCACCGAAAAGATCGGTTGACCCGTCACCCGGATGCCTTCGAGGGAGCCATCAAAGAGAGAGGTATGGGTTTCCACCACGCCACTGGGCAGGCTGTCCCGTTGGACAACGAAGCCGTGGTTCTGCGAGGTGATCTCTACCTTGCCCGTAGCCAGGTCCTTGACCGGCTGGTTGGCACCGCGATGACCTTGATGCATCTTTTCCGTCGCGGCACCAAGGGCGAGAGAGAGGATCTGATGGCCCAGGCAGATGCCGAAAATTGGCTTGCGTGATTTAATCAGACCCTGAACCTCTGCCACCGCATATCGCCCCGTGGCTGCCGGATCGCCGGGCCCGTTGGAGAGAAAGATACCATCCGGGTTCAGGGCCAGGATATCTTCCGCACTTGTCGATGCGGGGACCACCGTGACCTTGCATTTGGCGGCGGCGAGGCAGCGCAGAATATTGCGCTTAATGCCATAGTCCACGGCCACCACGTGATAGTCCGGGTTTTCCAGACGGCCATAGCCAAGGCCCAGCTGCCATTGGGTTTCATCCCAGGAATAACTTTGTTTGCAGGTTACTTCCGCCGCCAGATCCATGCCCTCAAGGCTGGGCCAGGCAGCAGCCTTTGCCTGTAGGGCAGGGATGTCAAAGGTGCCGTCGGGGCTGTGGCAGACAACGCCGCTGGGGGCGCCATCATCCCGGATCAGGCGGGTCAGGGCGCGGGTGTCGATACCGGCGATGCCCGGTAAATCATGCTTCACCAGCCAGGCGTTCAAATTGATCTGGGCCCGATGGTTTGATGGCTGGGTGATATCGGCGCGCAGAACCACGCCGCGCGCGGCGGGGTTCAATGTCTCAATATCCTCTTCATTGGCCCCCACATTGCCGATATGAGGAAAGGTAAAGGTGATGATCTGACCGGCATAGCTGGGATCGGTCAGAATTTCCTGATAGCCGGTCATGGAGGTGTTGAAGCAAACTTCACCGGCAGCATCGGTTGCAGCGCCAATGCCCTGGCCCCAAAAGATCCGGCCATTGCCCAGAACCAGGGCTGCGGTGGCCCAATCCGGTGCTTTCTCCTGGGCGGGCACCTTTGCGGTGTCGGCGCTGTTTTCTTGACTGTTCATGGTTGTTGCGGCTCCGGGCGTGCCTGCGGGGGTATCTGCGGACATCGCGATAGGGGTGGGCAAATTGGCGCGGAGATTAAGCAAATGCCGGGTCCCCGTCAAGCGTCGACCATAATAAAATAATTAACAAAATCAATGACTTAGAATTATCGCATCCTGCCAGGATGGATTGCCATTTGGAAGATTATCCACTATCCTTCTGCCCCAGCAAAGAACATTGCATTGAAGACAGCGAAAAGCTCAACAACAAGTACGGGGACGAAGCGGTGCGCGAGCAACTGAAGGACATGCTGACAACGGCCATGAAGGCTGGGGAAAAGCGCCGGGTCGCCACGCTTCGCCTGATCCTGGCGGCAATCAAGGACCGGGATATCGCCAACCGGACCGACGGCGCGGGGGAGATTGTCAGTGATGATGAAATCCTGTCGATCCTGCAAAAAATGATCAAGCAACGGCGCGAATCGACCGCATTGTATCTGGAAGGCGGTCGTATGGAGTTGGCGGAACAGGAAGAACAGGAAATTGCCATTATCGAAGAGTTCCTGCCGGAACAGATCGGCGGTGATGAGATGGCAGCGGCCATTGCCGCAGTGGTGGCCGATTGCGGCGCGACGAGCCTGAAAGATATGGGCGGTGTCATGGCGGCACTGAAAGAGCGTTACGCCGGGCGCATGGATTTTGGCCGGGCGGCGGGGCAGGTTAAAGGTCTGCTGGGCGGCTAGGCTGGATTCCGGCAGGTCCGATCGGCCCGATAGAGACTGCCCGATAGAGACTGCCCGATAGAGGCAGCCCGATAAAGGCGATGGCATGGCGATACCGGAGCATTTTATAAATGAATTGCGCAGCCGCGTCGGGCTGGTGGATCTGGTTGCCCGGCGGGTGAAGCTGACAAAGCGGGGCCGGGAACATACGGGCCTGTGCCCCTTCCACAATGAAAAGACGCCGTCCTTTACCGTCAACGACGACAAGGGTTTCTATCACTGTTTTGGCTGCAGCGCCCATGGTGGTGCCATTGACTTCATCATGGCGACCGAGGGGCTGACATTCCCCGAAACTGTGGAGCGGCTGGCGGCTGACGTTGGCATGGAAGTCCCCCGTTCGGCACCCCGTGACCGGGAGGCGGAGGAGCGTCGGAAAAGTCTTTATGACGTCTGCCAGATTGCCGCCGATTGGTTTGAGGGGCAGTTGAACGGTATGGCCGGCAGGGACGCCTTGAGTTACGTGCAGGGCCGGGGCCTGACGCCTGCGACTATGGCGCGCTTTCACCTTGGTTACGCGCCAGAGGGGCGCAACGCCATGAAGCGCACATTGATCGACAGGGGCATTGAGGAAGCGCAGTTGATCGAGGCGGGATTGTTGATCGCGCCCGAGGACGGCGGTGAAAGCTATGACCGTTTTCGCAATCGCCTGATGTTTCCCATAACAGACGCCCGCGAGCGTGTCGTGGCCTTTGGTGGCCGGGCCCTCGGCGAGCAGCGGGCGAAATACCTTAATTCGCCGGAGACGCCGATCTTTCACAAGGGAGATCTGCTGTACAATCTGGCCAATGCGCGCAAACCGGCACGCGATGACGATGTTCTGGTGGTGGTCGAAGGTTATATGGATGTGATCGCGCTGGATCAGGCCGGTCTGCCCAATGTAGTGGCACCCTTGGGTACCGCATTGACCGAGAACCAGATGACGGCCCTGTGGCGTATTGTGGCAGAGCCCGCCCTTTGTTTTGACGGTGACGCCGCCGGCCAGCGGGCCGCCCAACGGGCCGCACAACGCTCTCTGCCGTTGTTGAAGCCGGGCCATTCCCTGCGCTTTATTGCCTTGCCTGAGGGGGATGACCCAGACAGCCTTGTGCGGGCCAAAGGAACCGCCGCTTTCACGGATCTGCTCAATAGTGCATTGCCGCTGTCAGAAACCTTGTGGCGCATGCAGGTCGCCAACAAAAATCTTGAGACACCGGAACAGCGTGCCGGGTTGCGCAAAGACCTGCGCGATATGGTCAAGGAAATTGCGGACAGCACGGTCCGGGACTATTATGACGATCATTTCAAGGATCGCCTGAACAAGGCGTTCGCACCATCGGGAAGCCGTTCGAATGGCACCTATAACAGGAAAGAATACGCCAAAAACCGCCATTCCGGCAGATATCCACGGCCATTATATGCCCCGCCCATCGCGGCCCGCAGTGGCCTTGGTCAGGGCTGGAAAGCGGATACCTATCGCCGGGAACGTCTATTGATTGCGGCGCTTTTGAACCATCCCGACCTTATCCATGAAGTTTTTGAAGACGTCGGCCAATTACATCTTTCCTCACCGGAGCTTGACAACATCCGTCGCTCAATAATAGAAAAGGCTACTTCCGACGCGCCCCTTGACCTTGAAGGCCTTCGTAACAATTTGCATAGCAGTGGAATGGCAGATGCCACCACAAAGCTATTGGCGGAATTGACGAGCCCAGGTATTGCGAAACTAGACCCGCTGGCGCGCCCGGATGCAACGTTGACGCAGGTTGTGAAGGACTGGACGAACGTTTCTCGATGGCACCAACTGGAAGAATTGCGCCATGAATTTGAGGCGGCGCAAGTCGATCTTGGTCATGATATGACCGAGGAGAAGCTGACCCAGTTTTATAATCTGCAGGAAGCCTATAACGTAGCAAAGGCGGAAGCGATCAAGGTCGAGGATACGTGAGCTGGTTCTGAGGCGAATTTGCGGTTGAAATTTGCAGATGAAATTTATGGGAGAATGGGCGGCTGAAAATAATTCAGTTGTAATTCTGTCCATTAAGTTATTTTTAGCGAAATTGTGCGGGTTTAGGGGCTGCAATAGCTCCCTAGGTCCCGGGGCACGAAGATAGGCGGGAATTCATGGCGAAAGCACAGGTAGCGGAAAAGACGGAACGGGAAGACACGGGCGAGCAGCCATTGATCGATTCCCAGGCCGAGGCAAATCTGAAAAAGTTGATCGCGCAGGGCAAGGAGCGCGGTTACATCACCTATGATGAACTGAATGAAGCGTTGCCTCAGGAACAGGTTTCTTCCGAACAGATCGAGGATTTTATGACCTTGCTTTCGGAAATGGGCGTCAACCTGATCGAGGCGGATGACGCCGAAGAACAATCGGTCAATGGCGAGGCCACAGGGGCCAATGGCACCAACGGGGCCACAGGGACCAATGGGGCTGCCGCCGCCAGTGATAGCGACGATGATGAGACCGAGGCCGAAGATGACAGCGGCGTCGAAGCCACTGATCTGGCCGCCGCGAAAACCACCGCCGTGGCCGCCAAGCCGACGGGCAAGGACGCACCGTTGGAGCGCACGGACGACCCCGTGCGCATGTACCTGCGTGAGATGGGCAGTGTGGAGCTGTTGTCCCGCGAAGGCGAGATTGCCATTGCCAAGCGTATTGAGGCCGGCCGTGAAGCCATGATCGCCGGCATTTGCGAAAGCCCCCTGACCATCCGCGCCGTTATTGACTGGCATGATATGTTGATGGCCGGCACAGTGCTGTTGCGGGAAATCATCGATCTGGATGCCACCTATGGCGCCGGCCCGGACGGCAAAAAGAACCAGGGCATGGCCAATCATGCAAATAATCCCAACAATCCGAACAATCCCAATAACCCGAACAATCCAAATGCTGCGAACGGCGCGACAAATGGTGCGACCAACGGTGCTGGGAATGGTGCGGCAGCGCCGGCCAATGACGATACCGTAAAAGCCGAAAGCGCCGATGACGACCAGAATGGCGAAGGCGCGGAAAAAACCGAAAACGCGGACGACGATGATGAGGATGATGAAGTCACATTGTCCCTTTCGGCGATGGAAGAAACCCTGAAGCCGGAAGTCATTGCCAAGTTTGAAAAGATTTCGAAGGTCTATAAACGCTTCAAAAAAGTCCAGGACATGCGCGTTGAAGCGGCCCTGAAACAGCAGGAGCTGACCGCAGCCCAGGAAAAACGCTACCTCAAACTGCATGAGGAACTCATCGAACTGGTCACCGGGGTTCACCTGAACAACAACCGGATTGAGGCGTTGGTTGATCAGCTATATGGCATCAACCGCCGCCTGATTGGTCTGGAAGGCCGCCTGTTGCGTCTGGCGGAATCCCGCCGTGTGCCGCGCCTGGACTTCCTCAAGCATTATCAGGGCCATGAAACGGATCCCCGCTGGGTTTCACGCGTGCGCCGCCTAAAAGGCAAGGGCTGGGCCGATTTCGCCACCAAGGAACGGGACGAGATTAAAGTCATTCGTGGCGGCATCGTCACCGTGGCCTCTGAAACCGGTCTGCCGATCCCTGAGTACAAGCGTATTGTCGCCACCGTGCAAAAGGGTGAGCGGGAGGCGCGCCAGGCCAAGAAAGAAATGGTCGAGGCGAACCTGCGCCTGGTGATCTCCATCGCCAAGAAATACACCAACCGGGGCCTGCAATTCCTCGACCTGATCCAGGAAGGCAATATCGGCCTGATGAAGGCGGTGGATAAGTTCGAATATCGTCGCGGCTATAAATTCTCCACCTACGCCACCTGGTGGATCCGTCAGGCGATCACCCGCTCCATCGCCGATCAGGCCCGGACCATTCGTATCCCGGTCCACATGATCGAAACCATCAACAAGCTGGCCCGCACCTCGCGCCAGATGCTGCACGAAATCGGGCGGGAGCCGACGCCGGAGGAACTGGCCGAAAAGCTGGGCATGCCTTTGGAAAAAGTCCGCAAGGTGATGAAGATCGCCAAAGAGCCCATATCGCTTGAGACCCCCATTGGCGATGAGGAAGACAGCCATTTGGGCGATTTCATCGAGGATAAGAATGCCATCCTGCCCGTGGATGCGGCGATCCATTCCAACCTGCGGGAAACCACGACCCGGGTTCTGGCCTCCCTGACGCCGCGGGAAGAACGCGTCCTGCGCATGCGCTTTGGCATCGGCATGAACACGGATCACACGCTGGAGGAAGTCGGCCAGCAATTCTCGGTCACCCGGGAACGTATCCGCCAGATTGAGGCGAAAGCCCTGCGCAAACTAAAACACCCCTCCCGCTCCCGCAAACTGCGCAGCTTCCTGGACACCTAAGGACATTTTATGTATGCCTAGCTGGCCCGCTCCCCCACCCGGCCACCCAATGAGTATAATTCCATGGGTGGCCGGGTGGGGGAGCGGGCCGGTATTGTTCCTATAAGTTTATCGAGTTACGGGCCTGTAGCTCAGTTGGTTAGAGCCGGCCGCTCATAACGGTCTGGTCGCTGGTTCGAGTCCAGCCGGGCCCACCACCTCCTTCTCTGTTTCCCATATGACGCGAAGCACCCTCAGGGTGCTTAAGTTGCTGGCGCTGACGATAAAACCAGATGGCCGGGCCGAAGAAGCTAATCTGTTTTATTTCAACTTCGCTCGCAGTTGTGTCAAGCGGCGTGTGGTGATCTTTACATCAGATTGAAACTGCAAATGACTGGGAAACCGATCGGCGAGCGACTGTGCTATGGGCAAGCTGTTTTCGTACTCCACTATAGCCGCCGCAATATCACCACGAGCTTCTTCAAGATCGCCGACCTTTTCATAGGAGACCGACAGATCGCGCTGCCAGCCGGCGTGCTTTGGGTCGGCATCAGCCAGGCGCTCGGCAATAACCAACGCGGCGCGGTAGCTTTGCAGGGCCGCTGAAAGGTCGCCCTGGTCCTTCAGCACGTTGGCGACATTATCATAGGAGACCGACAGATCGCGCTGCCAGCCGGCGTGCTTTGGGTCGGCATCAGCCAGGCGCTCTCTGATGACCAACGCGGCGCGGTAGCTTTGCAGGGCCGCTGAAAGGTCGCCCTGGTCCTTCAGCACGTTGGCGATCCCGTCCAAAAGGACAGCGCGATTCCGCTTTTCAGATTCCGGCAGGCGGGCCAGCGCGTCCCTGTAGGCTCTCCACGCATCGGAAAGCGCACCAGCGCGTTGGTGGAGACGACCAAGATAAATTGCGTCCCAGGGGTCGGATTGATCGAGCTGGACGATTTTTTCGTACGCGTTCAGTGCTCGCGCCGTGTCAACCGGGTAGGCCAAGCGTCCTATGCGCCGCCATTGCGCCACATTTTCGACCGCCGCGGCAAAGGCTAAATCAGACAAAAGCTGCAAGCCGCCGTCGAGGTCATCTTCTGCAATCATGGCCAGCGCGCGGCGTTCGTCGGCGTCGCCTTCTTCAATTGTCTCACGCAGTGCTTCGCGCGTGTTGCGCTTGGTTTGAGCGTCAGCCTGGGTCTCTTTGAGGCCCGCCGATTTCATCAACACTGTGAATGCACGCTGTTCGAAATGGGATTCAAGTTCGCGCAATTGCGCAAGGCGCTCGGGGCTGAGTTGGTCTTCCCGACCTTTAAGGTATTCTAAGAGTGCCAGCAGATTAGTTTCGTCTGGCGGGGCTTCCGCCTTTCGGCAGAAATTTACCGCTTCCTTCTGGCCGGCAAGTGCTGCCACGTCGCAGAGAAAAAGGTCCCCTTTATTGCGGACAACGTCATACCAACCGAGGAAAGCGACCAGTAACGTCGCAACAACCGTAGCCTTGCCCCAATGCCGCGCAATCCTACTTTGATTTTTCTGTCCAGTAATTTTGTTTGCCACGGCACCCCCCCTTAGGCGCTTTGGTCATCCCTTGGGTTGCGTTGATCCAAAGTCAACGTGCAAAGAACAGACATTAAATATCCAATCAGTTGAAACGCCCCATTGTCAAGCCGAAGTGAAGTAGGGTCGGTTTGGGGTTATGAGTAAAAAAACTGAATGCTGACAATTGCATTGGTGGTCAGACTCACTAACGACGTGCAATTTCCATACGACCGGGAACGGCCTTTAATTGTTCCGGGCATTCGATCCAGCGGATCGTAAAGTCCATAAAATCACCCGTTTTCAAGAAAGTCGCCGTAGCCGCCAAAACGATATTTATCCGGATGGCGCTGAATAAAGTGCAGCAGGTGCTCCAATTGGCGCTGGTTGTGGGAATTAAAAAGTTTTGGGTGGCCGATCAGGACGAAGGGGACAGCCGTCTCGCAGCGAGCGGGCAAGACACCGTCTTCCTTGAGCCTTAACGCTGTTTTGGCCAATATGTCCGGCCTTGAAGGCGGCAACTTTTCATGGACAGAATACCTTTTAGAATATCCCGCGTTCGACCAGACATGGATAACTGGCAGATGACGTTCAAGGCTGGCGGTTGCGCAGGAAATTCGCGGGGGCTGCGGAATAAGTACTCAATGTCGTCAATAAACCAACAACCAGCGTTACGAAAATCGCCACCACGGCCAGCGCGATGCTACCGGTTCCCGATACGCTCACACTACCAAGGCCAGCCGCGCTCGTGACACCGTAGGCGACGCTTAGTCCCAACGGCACCGCGGTCAGAGCCACCAGTGTGCCCAGGTATAAAAACTCCATCGCCAACTGGCCGAGCAACTGCCGCCGGCTCGCGCCAAGCACTTTGCACAATACGGTTTCGTTGGTGCGTTCTCCAAGCCCCTGAAGCACACTGCCCGCGAGCACCACCAAGGCCGCCATCCCGCACATCACCGCGGCCGCTTTCAATCCCGCCACGATAGCATCCAAAGCAGTGGCCAGCGAACGCAGTACGTCCACCACGCGGATCAAGGGCATGTCTGGAAAGCGGTTTTTGACGAATGCCTCCAGTGTTGCCTCCTCGCCGCTTTTCGCTTTCAAGGACGCAGCAAGGGTATAGGGAATACCCGTGAACGTGGCCGGCGTGGCGATGATGGGAAAGTCCAGATCCAACCCCGTCCAATCCACGTTATGAAAATTCAAAATCAAACCGGTGCGGACTTGCCCGCCAACATTCAGGGTGATCGTATCGCCCAGAGCAAGGCCCAGATTTTTAGCCACCTCCGCGTCCATTGAATAACCGGGACCTTCTGATTGACGATCACCCCACCGCACAGCGTCGGGAAGTTTTGCCGCGAACGACACCCCGCGATCGCCGCGGATAACCCAATTTAGGGATCTTGGAATTCTGAGGTCGCGCACTGCGACGCCGTTGATGGCCTGCACGCGGGCGTGCAGAAAGGGCATGATGCGCTGGCGCTCTACGATCCCGGACGCCGCCAGTTCCACGCCAAGCCGTGTCGCCATGTCGGGCTTGATCGAAAATGCAACCAGGTCCGGTGCGCTGTGTGGCAGGGTCTTTTGTACGTGGCGGTTGGCAGCACCGCCGATGGCGTCCAACGCCACCAATAATGTGAGGGTCAGGCCTAACGCCATCACCACGGGACCGGTCGGCGCCCCCGCCCGATGCAAGTTGCCAAGGGCCAGACGCAAGTTGGCACCTTTGCCTTTGGCCAAAGCCTTGGCCAAGCGCGACAGGCCAAGGCCTAGGGCATAATAAAATGCCGCCAATGCCAATGCACCGATCAGGAACCCTACGGTCAACACGGGCATGGGCGAAACCCAAAACACCAGCATGACAAGCGCCAACAAGATTATGCCTGCGCCGAGCCAAACCTTTACACCCGGCTTCCCCGGTGGATGCGTGATCGGTTTGCGCAGCAGTATCCGGGGGTTCATATCGTGCACCCCCATTAACGGCCACCAGGCAAACAGGGCTGCCACCAAAATGCCGAACAGCCCCGCCGCCAACATTGGTTTTATACCGGGGGTAGTTTCTAACGCGAAGGGCAATTGATCCGCCAACACGGAGGTGATTATGGCGGGACCAAACGCACCCAGACCAACCCCTGAAACGGCACCAATAGAGGCTGCTGCCAGGACTTCGAGCCCGATGGCCATGGTGATGACGCGGCGCGGTGATCCTATGGATTTCAAGATCGCAATGATCATCATCTTCTTCGCCACGTGCGCACGAACCGCCCCGGAAATGCCGCTTCCCCCTACCAGCATTACGCCCAGGCCGATAAACAGCAGCAACACATTCGCCATGGCCAAGGTACGCTCCACCCCTGGCACGCCGTCATGGGCATTGACCATGCGCCAACCCGATTGCGGAGAGAATTGATCAATACGCGCCAAGGCCGCCCTGGCATCAACCCGTCCAGCGGATTTTGGTGGTAACTTCACACGGGTATAATAATAAACCTCCGCTCCGTAGTCGGTAACGCCGGTAGCGGGAAAGCTTTCGCTCAATACCATGATACGCGGGCCCAAGGTAAAGGCACGAAAAGCGCGATCCGGTTCAACAACAAGTGTGCCACGTAATTGATACCGGGCACGGCCAATTTGAAAGCTGTCTCCCGGTTTCAGGTCCAAGGCGTCGAACAACGCCGGATCTGCGACCGCACCATACAGGCCTGCGTGTTGATCCAGGGTTTGATAAAGGTTGGACGTGGGTAGAGTTTCGACAGCGCCGTAAAGTGGGTACTGCTGGTCCACGCCTTTGAGCTCAACCAGCAACGGCACGCCTTGTGCTCGACCATTTCTGACCGCGCGGGCCATGGGGCGTAGTTCGGTGGAAATGCTGACGTCGCCTTCACGGCGGATAATGGCAAGTTCGGCGTCGCTGGGGGGACGATGAAACAAGCGCAGGCTCAAATCGCCACCTATCGATTCCAGCGCGCCCCGGCGTGCGCCATCGACGAGGCTTTGCGACGTTGTTCCCAGCAGTGCCACAGCCGCAGCCCCGACGAAGATCCCCGCCACCAATAACCACAAACTACGCGCGCCACCACGCATGTCCCGCACCGCTATGCGTGCCGCAAGGGCGATGTCGTTAAAAAGCGTCATATATCCCTCCGGCATCCTGTCGAAACTTACGTCGGTCAAGATGCTGCAACACTTCAAGGCTGTCCAGGCTGATGTCCTGAAGGGAGGGGAGAATATGGAATTCCATCACCTATTGCACCCGACGGGGGAAACTGGGAGCCGAGTTTGCTCCAGACGACGCCCGCCACCTCCTCTTTTTATTCCAGGAAAACTGCAGGGTTGCCGGGTCAATCCCAATCCATGTTCAGGACAGCCGCGCCATCGAATTTGCCCGTGCGCAGGTCATCGAGGGCCCGGTTTGCCTCGGCCAAAGAATAGATGTGGGTTGTCGTCCTAATGGGGACCTGTGGTGCTACATCAAGGAAGGCGATAGCGTCTTGCCGCGTAAGATTGGCGACCGAGCGGATGGTTCGTTCCCCCCACAGGATTTCGTACGGAAACGAAGGAATGTCGGTCATATGTATCCCGGCGCAAATCACCGTGCCGCCTTTGCATACCGCAGCAAGTGCCGTTGGCAACAGCGTCCCGGCGGGCGCAAAGATGATCGCAGCGTCCAATTCGTGGGGCGGTTTTTGCTCACTGCTGCCCGCCCAGACAGCGCCAAGCGCACGGGCAAAGGCTTGCCCCTTTGTATCGCCTGACTTGGTAAAGGCCAGAACCTCCCTGCCTTCATGGCAGGCAAGTTGTGCGATAATGTGGGCAGCGGCACCAAAGCCGTATAGCCCGATGCGGCGGGCGTGGCGCACCATGTTGTAGGCGCGAAAGCCGATCAAGCCAGCGCACATCAAGGGCGCGGCTTCTACGTCACCATAGGCGTCGGGGACAGGAAATGCATAGGCTTCGTCCGCGACCATGAATTCGGCAAAGCCACCGTCCAAGGAATAGCCAGTGAATTGTGCGCGGTCGCAAAGGTTTTCAGCCCCATCGCGGCAATACCGGCAATTGCCGCAGGTTCTGCCAAGCCATGGCACGCCGACGCGATCATGCATCTTCATATTGGTGACGGCGGAACCGGTTTGATCAATATATCCGATCACTTCATGTCCGGGGATCAATGGCAATTTCGCCTCCGTCAAATCCCCATCAACCACATGCAGATCGGTGCGGCAAACCGCGCAGGCTGTAATTTTGATAAGAACCTCATTGGATCCGGGGGCGGGACGCTTGACCTCTCTCATCTGCAAGGGCAGGCCGGGTGCTTCGAGCACCATCGCGCGCATGGTATCTGCCATAGGCTATTTCCCGTTTTCGCCAGACTAAGAAACGCAAATGCAAAATGATTTGGATGATCATAACGGTGATTGCCGGACTGCGATATTCACTTTATTACCGCACCTTGGTATAAGTCGCGGTGCTAATTTTGTCGGCCAATCTGAATATTGTTGAGTAGATGTCTCATCCCTTTCCCAACAACGAACTCGAACGCTTGGCGGCTCTTGAAACATATGGCGACACCAAGTTAGATATTGATATCCGAAAAAACCTTCAACGTTGTCAATGAACACTTCGAAATAGCGTTCGGCGAGGAAATCGATACAGCCAAGAAAAATGAGCCGTATTCGGTGCAATATTCTAGACGGTGGAAAATAGCCCAGCGATCAGGAACAGGACCGGGAACGACATCTAATTGTTTCGGGGCATTCGATCCAGAAGTTCATAACGTCCGTAAAATCAACCGTTTTTAAGAAAATCGCCGTAGCCGCCAAAACGATATTTATCCGGATGGCGCTGGATAAAGTGCAGCAGGTGCTCCAATTGCCGTTGGTTGTGGGAATTGAAAAGTTTTGGGTGGCCGATCAGGACGAAGGGGACAGGGGTTTCGTGGTTGCCGTATTTTCCATGGGCCCGTTCCAAGGCGGCGATGAGTTGGCGGGCGGAGGCTTGGTTGAAGTCTGCTTTCCAGGCGTGTTTTTGCAATAGTAATTGTTTGAGTTTTGCCGCGATAGATTGGCCCGACAGGCGATCGCCGTTGGTTTTATGCGCTGGGGCGGCAAGCTGGTGCCGGTAGGATTGATAGAGACGGAATAATCTGTTGAGGCTTAGAAAGGCCGTGATCCAACGATGTTCGGCGTAGATGGGAAATTCCGTCAGGGGGCTGGTCGCGTCGCGGTGACAGAAATTCTTTTGGTCCGCCGGCCAGGGCAGGGTTTCGCTCTCGGCGTCAGTATAGTCAAAATTTACCAGGCCATGGCTTTGGCCATACTTGAACACTGAACTGTCCGCCCGCATGCCGCATGCGATCAGGGCATCGGCGATATTGCCCGATGGCATGACCGACAGATTGCAGGCCCGAAAGACCGAGGCGCGATAGCCAGGATGCGCGGCGGCCATTAATTGTTCCAGGAAGTGTTTCGATCCTGCAATCATATCCCTGGTGCGTTGGGCGGATAATGCTGCGAGGTCGTATTCCGACCAATCCTGCATCCAGCCCCGCTGGCGGCTTTCGGCATGGTCGTAAGAGGGATGAATATGCAATTCGACCTCGTGCCCCGCGCCGTATGCACTGTGGAGTTGCTGGACGATTTTGTCATAGTGAAAGCGGTCGAGGCCGGTATCGTCTTTGTAGGTTTTGAATTTCGCGATTTCAGCCGCTTCGGCAAAGATCGATAATTTTGCGCCGAATTTGTTCAGCTGCGAGATCAACCGATCCGTCGGCGCCACCATCAATTCAAGCGGGTCGCCTTCACCGTTGCCATGAATTTCATAATCCAATGAAAAGATGACTGTTATCACGTGTCTGCCTACGACCGGGAAATTTAAGGGAACGATCCATCATCGCAACGTGGTTTTGCCGGAGCAACCCTTCATTCGTAAATGGCGCCGAGATTTAGTCATGGGATTTAGTCGTGGGATTTAGTCGAGGGATTGAACTGTGGATATTAAGCGGGGGAATTACCCGGCAGCATTCATGGCATAAAATTCGACGGCCGGGACCGGGCGTCCGAAATAATAGCCTTGCGCGCTGCGGCAGCCCATATTGCGCAAACAATCCGCCTGTTCGGCTTCCTCCACGCCCTCGGCCACCACGTTCAGTCCAAGGCTTTGGCCCAGGTTGACGATGGCGGATGCGATGGCGGCATCTTCGGGGTTGGTCAAAATATCCTGAACAAATGATCGGTCGATCTTTAAGACCTGGACGGGGAATTTCTTCAAATAAGAGAGCGATGAAAAGCCGGTACCGAAATCATCAATGGCCAGACTTACGCCGATTTGACGTATCGCGGCCATCGTCTTGATAGCCTTGTCCATATCGGTCATCACGGCACTTTCCGTGATCTCCAATTCCAGATGTTGGGGGGGGAGGCGCGTTTCCAGCAAGACCGCCTTGACCTTCTCCAACAGATCATCGCTCATGAATTCCACAGCCGACAGATTGACAGATACCTGTATCGCTGGATGGCCGGCATCCATCCAACTGCGGGCCTGGGCACAGGCGGTCCGTAAAACCCAATGACCGATCTCGCGGATCATGCCGTTGCTTTCCGCCAGGGGAATGAATTCAAAAGGCGGGATATTGCCCCGGGTCGGATGTTGCCAACGCAGCAAGGCTTCGGCCCCGAATACGGCCCCATCCTCAAGATGTAGTTGAGGTTGATATGCCAGGGAAAACGCGTTTTGATCAATCGCCTGCCGTAGATCTTCTTCCATCGCCTTGCGCCGGCGCATTTCTTCGTCCATGCCGGCATTAAAGTATTGAAAGCAATTCCGCCCCATGGATTTCGCGTGATAGAGCGCCATATCGGCGAACTTGATTAACCGATCAGTCCTATCCGTATCATCGGGAACAAGGGCGACGCCAATAGAGGCGGAGGTTCGGATCCGCTCTCCGTCAATCAAAAAAGGTTCTGAGATTAAATTGATGATCCGCTGGGCCATGGGCTGGACCAGGCCACTATCTTCAAGGTTGGAATAAACGATTGCGAATTCATCTCCCCCCAGGCGCGCTACGGTGTCTGACTGGCGAACGCATGTTTGCAGTCTTGCCGCGACCTGGCGCAATAATTGATCGCCTATGGGGTGGCCCAAGGTGTCATTGACGTCCTTAAAATTGTCCAGATCAAGGAACAGCAAAGCGGTTTGCTTTTTGGTTCTTAGGGTCATGGCACTGGCCTGATCCAGACGATCCTGAAAAAGGGACCGATTGGGCAACCCGGTCAAACTGTCATGATGGGCGAGGTGCTGGATGATGGCATCCGACTTTTTACGCTCGGATATATCCATGAGGCTCAACAGCACGCTGCCATCCTGCTTGTCGTGGGGAGAAAAAGGCGAGCCGGCGATAAACAGATGCTTTTCGATACCACTTACAGGGCCAATGATCCGGCATTCCACTTCTCGTGGCGCGCCCCTACGCCAGGCCTGTTGCGGGGCTTCCAGGCGGGAGAGTTCGGCAGGTACGACCAGGTCTTCAAGATTGATATTTGTTGTGTCGGCCTGTTCGTCCACTTCCAAAATATCGGTGGCCGTGGAATTGAGATAAATCGTCCGGCCATCCGGGCCAAGATGCCAGATGCCTATGGGGCTGTGCTCGGACAGACGCCGAAAACGCACTTCGCTGTCCTGTGCCGATTGCAGAGCAACTTCCAACTGTTGCTTGGCCTGGGCCAGTTCATCGGCTATCCGCTTATTCGCCTGGCTTTGCGCCTGGGCCTGTTCCTTGGCTTCGCGTTGTTGCAGGATGCCCCGTATCAACTCATCATTACTTTCCCGCAGCGTACCTTCCGTTCGCTTGCGGGTTTGGCTGTAGCGAACCATTCGTCGCATGAGCGCCGGCGTCAACTCATCAAGTGCGATACAATCCGCCATGCCGTCGACGATGATATCGGCCTCTATCGCATGCGATGTCGCGGAGGTAACCAGAATAAAAGGCACCCTTGCATTGACCGTCAGGGCTTCACGGATCGTATTGAGGCCATTCTCACCGGTGCCCAGGTCGAGAAAAATCGCAAAGTCATAGTCGTGGATTGCCAGGTCGATTAGGGCATCTTCACCGGCATTGGTCCAGGCAAACTCTCCATCCACGCCAAAACCTTCGCGCAAAAGGTTACCCATCTGCGCGTTTTCCCGGTCACAAAAATCAACGATCAAGACCCGCGATGGTCGATCCATTTGTGGCTCAAGAGCTGATGCTAATGTCTTATTCACGTCCCCTCACAGGAATGTCGTCCGCTTGCGAGGTATTATTATCAAAAAATAATAATCAATTGGTAAACGAGAATTAGCGGAAACGAACCTGTATGAAACCGTATCGCAACGCTTTACACTTTCTGTTGACCTGCGCCGGGGCTATTGCAGTTGTCTATCGGTTTCCCGCCAATCGCTTATGCTGCAATGGTTTTACCCAATCAACTATTCCATCGACGTCGCTAACGCCCTATTCTGCGTAACTGCTGTAGATGCGTCTGCGAGAATTCTGCCAGAGATCGCCAATCAATTGGTTAGGGCAATTTTCGATCAATTGGAATTGCTTGCACGATCTAAGTGATTGTATTAATTGCAATATTCTTAAGTATCCGAACACATGGTTCTCATTGGGTGTTCAAAGGCCGGTATGGAGCATTGAGATGTTTGATTTGGATAGCGTGCTTGCCTGCAGGAAGGCCCGGTAGACAGGCATGATCTATCCACGGATCCGCATTTTCCGGCACTATATTTCGCGTGCGTCCCTTCTTTTGGTACTGATTGAAAGCGCTATGCTGTTGCTGTTGGCGCATGTGTTGTTGGCCACGCAAACCAGCGCAGTCGCCAGTGCACAGGCCGGCGGCATTGCCGGGTTATCCTGGTTTGCCGTGGCCATCGCCTTGATTTGCGTGGTTATTTTCCTGTCCCTCGGATTATATAACCGTACCATAATTCCCAACATTCAGGTCATGATGGTGCGGTTCTGTATTGGCCTGGCCATCGTCGCAATCGTCACATATTTGATGATCAAGGCATATTTGGGCGTCATTCCGGCGGAAAAATATCCACCCGATCAATATTACTATCTGCCCACGGCGATCATGCTGGGCGTGGCGGCTTTGTTGTGTACCAGATTACTATTTCTTTACGTCTCTGATTTGGGTGTGCTCAGACAGCGGATTGTCATGATCGGCTCTCGCGAACTGGCCAATACATTGCAAAGTTCGATGATTGGTGATCAGGCATTAGGTTTTGAAATTGGTGCCGTGATGGACCCCGACATTGATATCACCGATCGTGCGTTCGAAACCGGTCGGGGACCAAATTCGGTGCCCATCATCCCACTTGAAACCGATCCGGCCGCGATGTCGGCAGTTCTTGTCCAGTTCGAGGCGGATGAGTTGGTTATCGCTCTTGATGACGATGCGTTGTTACCCACCGACGCCTTGCTGGATTGCAAATTGCGGGGCATCCGGGTGACCGAATACTTGAGTTTTGTTGAACGTGAAATGGGTCGCATCGACCTGGCGCGTCTGGATCCCAAATGGTTCATATTCTCTGACGGGTTCCGCGAAGGCATTGTTGTGAATATAGTTCAGCGCAGCCTCGATATCCTGGTCAGCTCGGCCATTGTTATTTTTGCCGCACCAATCATTGGCATCATTGCGCTATTGATAAAGCTGGACAGCAAGGGTGGTGCGTTTTACCGGCAGGAGCGAACGGGGCGGCATGGCGATGTTTTTACCTTGCTGAAATTTCGCAGTATGACCGTGGTTGATACCAGCGGCGTTGGGCCGCGATGGGCTGAGGTGGATGATGATCGGATTACTGGTATGGGGTATTTCATACGGCAAACCCGGATTGATGAAATACCGCAAATTTTCAATGTTTTGCGGGGCGACATGAGTATTATAGGTCCGCGTCCCGAGCGGCCCTTTTTTGTTAATTCACTGTCCCAGCATATCCCTCACTATAAGGAGCGTCATAGGGTCAGGCCTGGTATTACCGGTTGGGCGCAAATCAATTATCCCTATGGTGCCTCCGTCGAGGACGCCCGGGAAAGACTGGCCTATGATCTCTACTATGTGAAAAATCGCAGCTTGTTTCTTGATATTGTCATTTTGCTGCAAACCGTTCGGGTCGTCCTTTGGCCCTCAGGCCAGCATTAATCGATCTCGTGCTAAACGGAACAGTGCTAATTCGAACGTTCGTTGATGGCCAGCCAATCGCCGGCTGCCGTGCGATGGTCTATATCTGCTGAATTGGCATAGATATGCGCCTGGCTCAAATCTTCCACGTCCGCGGCGCCCAACTGCTCGATGGTTTGTTCGACGAATTTGGGAAAAACATCGCAAAAAACTTCGAAATCTGTGAAGTCATCCCGCAATTGATCGTGCAGCTGCATGAGGGCATCCATGCGCCCCGTCCAATCCATCGGGCGCAGTAAGTCAATGCAGCGGCCAACCCATTCTTCAGCCAATTGTTCTGGTGACAAGCGGCTGTCATGGGTGCCGTCTGGGGCAGTATTGGGTGGCAATTCGCTGGATGAATTCATCGGATATCGGTCTTCTTACACCATCTACGGATCTCGCCCCTGTCATTCATAACCATTCACTCAACGACTAAAGTGGAATGGCAAAAAACAACAGTCCTCAACAGCGCGCCTTAGTGTTGCATATATTTAAGAATTGAGCAAAGCGAACAGAAGGAGAATTCGTCATACCATTGACCGGCCATTGTAACCGGTCATTGTTGATGTTCTTGGGTAAAAACTTGCAAATGGGATTCTATTAGCCATAATTAATTTGTAAGACGAAATGATTCGAGGGCTGGGGCATGGGTGATCGCGACGCGTTCGTAGAACGGCAAGGCTTCCGCGACGTCCGAGACCACACGAATGATCCCCTATCACCACGCATGGCAGTTCTGGTTTGGTTACTGCTTGGCGTGTTGTGTTGGTCAGGCGTCATCGGCCTGTTCATGCTGATTTTATAATACCGCACCGCCCAGCGTGCGCCCACCCACGGGGCCTTGGTCGGCGGTCAAATGGTTCACAATATCTCGGAAGCGCTCTGGTCCCATTAATCCTGAATTCATCTGGACCTCCGGATTGGCAAGTTCCAAGGGCAGATGGTGCCGCCTCTGCGGGATCTCGTTGTTAACCATTTACTAAAAAATTGACCGTAGAATTCTGATCTCCAGGTCCAGGCTCTGTATAGCCGGCCAACGGATAGGACGGAAAACATGGTTACGCCTTTGCGGCGCCTGCTCACAGTAGCCAAGAATATTGTCACTGGTTCTCAGGACAGCGGCTTTGAGGCCCTGCGCGATTTTGCCCGCGCCGATGTGAATGCTGAGGTAAGGGTCTTTCTTGGTGGAGAAACCCTGAACTGCAATCTCCGCGATGTTTCAATATCTGGTGCCTTGTTGGTGCCCGATTGCGGTATGGAAAAGGGCGCAGTTTTTGAATTGGAATTAGACAGTATTCCCGGTCGTGTAGAAGCGGAGGTGATGCGCTTGACGGACGCGGGTGCGGGGATCCGCTTTGCCAATCCCAGCATCGGGGTTTTGGTCGCTGGTTGGAGCCGGGGCACCTCAAGCGGTGCAATGGCCGTCGGATCCGGTGGTAACCGGCGTTGATGGTGCGGAGATGGCGCAAACTCTAAATAATTTGGCTGCCAGCGGTATATCGGGCCGCTTTAAGGCGTGGTGGAATGGCGATGAAGTGGAAGCCGCCGCAGCCAAGGGTAACGCGCGGGCCGGCAAGGTCGAAAAAGTTGAGGTTGAGGAACTACCGTCCCCGAGCGGTATCGCGGAATGGACGCCGCAACGGATCGCGGCGATCCAACGTCTCTTTGGCGAAGGTTTCGACGGTCCCGCGTCTCAGGAGCGGGCCCGCGACCTCGTTAATCCCATCGGACTCAATGAACAGATGACAGTCCTGGATGCTAGTGCGCGTCTGGGCTCGGCGGCGCGTACCATCGCCAAGGAAACCGGTGCCTGGGTAGATGGACTTGAGATGGACGAACTTCTTATGGAAGAGGCCGTTCGCCTGTCTGCCAAAGCCGGCCTCGCCAAGAAGGCGGTAATCCGGAAATTGGAACTGGATGATCATGAGGTCAAGGAGCATAAACGCGACGCAATTGTGATCCGCGAGGGGCTTTATCAAATTTCCGATCGGGAGCGTATTTTCAAAACTTTGTGCGACCTTCTCAAGCCCAGCAGCCATTTATTGATGACGGAATTCCTCTCGGTTCCAGGCAAGGGGCAGGAAGAACGGGCCGAATGGGGTGCCTTGCATCGTACCAGCCCGCGACTGTTTGAGTTGGATGAACTCCGTGAAGGTTTAAGCAAAGTGGGTTTCGATGTCCGTGTCGCCAAGGACGAGACGAAAGCCTACAAGGCCATGCTTTTGAACGGTATTCTGCGTTTTGGTAAAACCGTGCCAAAAGAACCCGTGCTGCGGGAACTGCAGGAATGGGTTATGTGGGAAGTGGAATATTGGGCCCGAACTTATAACGCCCTGGAGGCCGGCGGCATCACCATGCACCGCATCCACGCCGTCACCCCCATGTCCGATCCCACCAAAATGTAGCGCGGTCTTTCCTTATTTCGATGACGGTATATTTTTCTTTTTCGCCCTGTGTTTTCGCCCTGTGTTTTCGGCCCGCGCTTGCCCGCCTTCAGGCTCCGGTCCAGGCGGCTTTCCAGGTTTGTAAGCCAGGCATCCGCGCCCGCGCGTATTTGGGACTGAAATTTCGTGGTTGGGGCGCAATGGGCCATCAGACCGCTGCCTTCAGTTTACGCCTACGCCTACGCATAGCACCCAAGCCTAGCAGGGCAGTGCCGAAGAGGATTGCTGAGGATGGGAGAGGGACGACTGATGGCGGAGGCGTGATGATGGAATAGGTTTCCATCTGGTTCACAGTAATATTCCAGACGCCCGTTTCGCCCAGAATATTTGGACCTAATGCGCCGATTTGGGCGCTGTCGGCACCATAACTGTAAGGAGATAAAGTACCAAAAAAATCATTATCTACAAACAAGTCGGGCCCGCCGCCAAAGGTAGGCCCATAAATCGCTTCGTTAAGAGTTTCGTATTGCCCTTCAGCAGTTTTTTTCTGATCCTGAAAAATTGATAGGGTGAGATTGAACAGGAATGCGCTCCGGTCCAGGGGATCTTCGACAAAATTATAACCACCAACGCTATCCCAGTCTGAAGGATTGTAACCGCCGATAATCATTGGGCCGCTAAACGTCCCAGAAGATCCAAAAGCTGGACCAGCAACAAGAATCTCTAATAAAGTGAATGTCCGACCTTTATTGTCGACTTTTTCGTGCCAGGTCGCGATTCCCCCATCATCATTCGCTCTCGCATAGATCTGTGTGACAGTGATATTGCTTTCGCCAAGATGGGTCTTGAGCGAATTAAGTCCCGCCAGGTCAAGCAACGCGGCCTGCACGCCGCCCACTTGAAAGAAGGCACCTAGCACAGCAGTCCATAATAGTTTTCTGATTTTCATGCTAATTCCCGAATTTATATGTTATCGAACCTAGTGCGCACCTAGTTGATCTGATCACAAACGATGCTGCCTTTGATGGAGTTTGAGGCACTAACCATGGCGAGAGCGGCAAGCCCTTGAAGATTGGTCAGAAATTATTGATCCTCACAATTGCTGATGTGATACGTACGGCCAGTGTCCTCAACAGTGTCGGAACACGCCAATACTACCTTTGGCAGCAATGCTATCCCCCACATGCCACGAAACATATATAACCCATTTGGGTGAGTCAATGGAGGTGCGGGTATTTGTTCGCCGTTAATCCGGAAATTCACCTTTTGTGAACCTAGAATTACGGTGACGAATTACGTTGACCATCACTAAATTGCTCGAGGCGGTGCAGATCACAGGCCCATCTGCTGCAAAATGGCGGGCAGCACGGGGCCTGCTTCATCGCCCATGGCGGCTGTCATATCGAAATGGTCGGCACCGGGGACATCCATGAATTGGGCGTTGATGCCGTTGGCCTGGCATAGATCCACATAGGCGCGGGTTTGTTTGATCCATTCCGTGGTCTCGGCCCCGCCTACGGGGACGAGGAGGGGGAGGTCGCGCCGGGGTAGGTTGAGCATGGGGGAGACGGCCCCGATCATATCCGGGGTCAGGCGAACGGCGTCGTTGACTGTGATGCCCATGACCGGGGTGGGGTCATAGACGCCGGTCAACAATGCCGCGCCCTTGATGATGTCGTCCGGCTGGCCATCGGCGGCCCAGTCGCGGGCCAACAGCATGGCGCCCAGGTGCGCGCCGGCGGAATTGCCGGAGATAAAAATCTGCTCCGGATCACCGCCCCATTCGGCGATGTTTTCCCTGGTCCAGATCAGGGCGCGGACGGTTTCGGCCATGATCTCGGGCAGGCTGGCGTTGGGGCATAGGTCATAATTGATAATCACCACACAGGCCCCGGCGGCTGTGAATGGTTCGGCCAGAAAGCTGACGTCGGATTTATCCTGGGCCCGCCAATAACCGCCGTGGATATAGAACTGTACCGGCGCATTTTCGGCCTCTGCCGGATAGACGTCCAATACCTCTAACGGTCCGGGGCCATAACGCAGATCATAGACGCCTTCGATACGGCAACGCGCCTCGGCTGAGGCGATGACACGGGAATCGATTTTGGGCTGATGGTCAGGCACCGCCTGGCGGGGGTTAAACTGCCGCTCAAAATCCTCAACCGAATAGCCGCCGCGATCAATCTCCGTCATGTCACCTAACTCCCCAAAGGATTTTCTATGCGAACGCCTGCAGCCCGGTCATGGCACGACCCAGGATCAGGGCGTGCACATCGTGGGTACCCTCATAGGTGTTCACGGTTTCCAGGTTCACCATGTGGCGCATCACATGATATTCGTCCGATATGCCGTTGGCACCATGCATGTCACGGGCGGTCCGGGCAATATCCAGCGCCTTGCCGCAGCAATTGCGTTTGATGATGGAAATCATCTCTGGCGCCGCGCGGTGTTCATCGATCAGGCGACCCACGCGGAGGCAGGCTTGCAGGCCGAGGGAAATTTCCGTCTGCATATCGGCCAGCTTTTTCTGCACCAATTGCGTAGCCGCCAGTGGACGGCGGAATTGTTTCCGGTCCAGGGTATATTGCCGCGCCCCTTCCCAGCAGAATTCAGCCGCACCCATAACGCCCCAGGCGATGCCATAGCGAGCTCGGTTCAAACAACCAAAAGGACCCGACAGGCCCTTGGCCTCGGGCAGGTAATTCTCATCCGGCACGAAAACATCTTCGAGGACGATACCGCCCGTGATCGAGGCTTTCAGGCTTAACTTGCCCTCGATCTTCGGGGTGGAGAAGCCTTTCATGCCGCGCTCCACCAGATAGCCGCGAATATCGCCGTTGTCGTCCTTGGCCCAGATCACGGCCACATCGGCGATGGGGGAATTGGTGATCCACATCTTGGCACCATTCAGGACCCAGCCGCCGTCGACCTTTTTCGCCTTCGTCACCATGGAACCGGGATCAGAGCCGTGGTCAGGCTCCGTCAATCCGAAACAGCCCACATGTTCGCCCGTGGCCAGCTTGGGCAGGAATTTTTGCCGTTGTTCTTCCGAACCATAGGCATAGATCGGGTGCATCACCAAAGATGACTGTACGGAAGCAGCGGAGCGATAGCCGCTGTCCACACGCTCTGTCTCGCGCGCGATCAGGCCATAGCAGACATAGGACAGGCCGGCACAGCCATAGCCGTCGATGGTGGCCCCCAGCATGCCCATCTCGCCCATCTCTGTCATGATTTCGCGGTGGAAGGTTTCCGTGCGCGTGGCCTCAATAATCCGGGGCATCAGCTTGTCATCGCAATAGGCGCGGATGGAATCGCGCACCATGCTTTCGTCTTCCGTCAATTGATCGTTCAGCAGAAACGGATCCTCCCAGGCAAACGACCCGGTTGCAAGATAGTCTGTTTGGCTCTTGGCCTTATCCGTGCTCTTGGCCGTGCTGGTGTCCGTGCTCATGTCCCTAAACTCCCAATATGGTGCGACAATGATATATAAATCCGTGGGACGATCTTATTAGCCAATGAAGACGGCCCCGACAACTGCTAGGCTACAACCACTACGCAACAACCGCTATAAAATGACTTTGCTGGGAAATAACTTTTCTGCGACAAATTGTCTGTGGATCAAGAATAGTCTTGAATTCGCCGGCCCTGGGGGCAAAATGCATTGGTTAATAGTTCTGTAATGCGTTTTATCAATACTGAACCTGATCGCTGCCGAATTAGGGGCGCAGGGTCGGACGCTAAAGGGGATTAACTGTGGACTATAAGAAATTGTTTGCGGATCGATTGGCCGAACTCCGTGGCGAGGGCCGGTATCGCGTCTTTGCAGAGCTGGAACGTCATGCCGGCAACTTCCCAAAAGCGACCCGTCATATAGATGGCAGGTGCGAAGAAGTAACCGTCTGGTGCTCCAACGACTATTTGGGTATGGGGCAGAACGAAGTTGTGCTGTCCGCCATGCACACGGCTTTGGATAAAGTCGGAGCCGGTTCGGGCGGGACGCGAAATATTTCCGGCACCAACCATTATCATGTCCTGTTGGAAGCGGAATTGGCGGACCTGCACGGCAAGGAAGCCGCGCTGTTGTTTACCTCCGGCTACATCTCTAACGAAGCAACCCTGTCCACCTTGGTAACAGCCCTGCCTGGATTGATTATTTTCTCCGACGCTTTGAACCATGCCTCCATGATCGATGGCATTCGCCATGGCGGTGGGCCAAAGAAAATCTGGCGTCACAATGATACCGCCCATCTGGAAGAACTGCTGGCGGAAGCAGACCCGGAGGCACCAAAAATCGTGGCTTTTGAATCCGTCTATTCCATGGATGGCGACATTGCCCCCATTGCAGAGATTTGCGAGATCGCCAAAAAATACGGTGCCCTGACCTATCTGGATGAAGTCCATTCGGTTGGCATGTACGGACCCAGGGGGGCCGGTGTTGCCGCCCGCGATGGTGTCATGGATCAACTGGACATTATCGAGGGTACCCTGGCAAAGGCCTTTGGCGTCATGGGCGGGTATATCACCGCCTCCGCCGATCTGGTGGATGTGATCCGCAGCTATGCCTCATCCTTTATATTCACCACCTCCATCGCGCCGGTCATCGCGGCCGGGGCCCTGGCCAGTGTCCGGCATCTAAAGGTTTCTGACGAGGTGCGGCATCTGCACCAGGAACGGGCCGCGACTTTAAAGCGCCTGTTCCAGGAAGCTGAATTGCCCCTGATGCCGTCGGTCAGTCATATCGTACCCCTGATGGTGGGTGATGCCGCCCTGTGCAAGCAGGTCTCGGACGAATTGTTGGATGAATTCAACATTTATGTGCAGCCTATCAATTATCCTACCGTGCCGCGTGGCACGGAACGCCTGCGGTTTACCCCGACGCCCTTCCATGACGATGTCATGATGGCGGAATTGGTTGCCGCACTCCGGACGGTCTGGTCCCGACTGGACCTGCGCCGGGCGGCTTAGGCGCGGTCCCGGAAAGGTTTGGCAGGCTATTATGGCGTCACGAGAGGGCGATGGGCGGAGCTATATCGTCGAATTCATAGTTGTGGGCAATTCGGTTAAGGTCTGCGCACTGGATCCCCAGACCCTGCTGGAGGTCTCCATTGTCGGGCCGAAAAATGTTTCCGAAAAACAGCTATCACGGCTGGCTGTTCAGAAGCTGGAATATATGCTGCGTAAGCGTGGCGATGGGCCGGATAACCGGCCGGGCATAAAAGTGTAAGATGCGTTTTGCATGCTGGGTGCGCCACAAATTTCAAAGCCAAAATGACAGGCCGGGATGTTCAAACTGAAGACTGTTCGAAATAGGACTATGTTGCCAATGGGGACATCAAGAATTGCCATCGGCGCTGTGTTGCTCGCCCTGGGTCTCAATTGCGCAACCGCACGGGCTGATATCACGATTGCCGCCGTGGGGCCCATGAAAGGGCCGTTTGAGGTCTTTGGCGAACAGATGAAACGCGGTGCCGAACGGGCGGTTGCCGACCTTAATGGCAAAGGCGGTGTGCTGGGGCAAAAAATTAAGCTGGTGATCGCCGACGACGCCTGCGATCCCAAGGAGGCCGTTACCGTGGCGAAATCCATGCTTAATCAAGGGATCATCTTCGTCGCCGGGCATTTTTGTTCCGCTGCCTCTATCGCTGCCTCGGATATTTATAATGCAGAGGGGGTATTGCAAATAACGCCGGCTTCAACCAATCCCAATCTTACGAACCGAGGCTTTAAGAACGTCTATCGTGTCTGTGGCCGGGATGACCAGCAAGGTATCATTGCGGGTAATTATCTCGCCGACAATTTCGGCGGCAAAAAGGTGGCAATAGCCCATGACAAGCAATCCTATTCCAAGGAGTTGGCAGAAGCCGCAAAGGCACAGTTGAACCAACGGGGTATAAACGAGGCGCTGTACGAGACAATCGGTGTCGGCAAGAAAGACTATTCCGCCTTTGTCGCCATGTTGAAACGCAACAGGATCGATGTTCTGTACTACGGCGGCTATCATAGGGAAGCCGCCTTGATCGTGACGGAGATGCGCAAGAAGCATATGAAGACCATCCTGGTCGCAGGCGATGATTTGATGACGAAAAAGTATTGGGCCATTTCAGGCGCGGCCGGGGAAGGGACCTTGATGACCTACCCCAGGGATCCGTCCGCAATGGAACACGCCAAATCAGTTGTTAAGGCCATATCAAAAAAGGGTGTGGGCAATTTGCATGCGATTTACACCTATGCCGCCATACAGGTCTGGGCCCAGGCGGCAGGTAAGGCGGGCAGCCTGGATCTGAAAAAGATCATCAAAGCATTGGGCAGCAATACCTTCAAGACGGCTGTGGGTGACATTACCTTTGATGCCAAGGGTGACATCAAGGAACCCGCCTATGCCTGGTATAAGTGGAGCAAGGGTGACTTTATCGCCCAATGAAGGCGTTTTCGACTGGTCTTTGACCTCGTGGTGCGAGGGAAACAGAAGAGTCCTTCTGTTTCGTGTCTCGCGCACCACGATCCTTAAGAGTCTAGTGGTCCGATCCTAACGATTGGGAACCATTCGTTAGGATCGGACCACTAGATCGTATCGCGCTGGTGCATCGCCTATATAATTTGTAACGCGGTGCCTATTTGGTATCTGTGCCACCCGCAGGACCCCGACGAACCCGGCCCAGGCCAATTTCCTTGGCGTGGTTGGAGCGCAATGAAGAATAACTTGGCGCGACCATGGGGTAATCAGCTGGCAGACCCCATTTGCGGCGATATTCGTCAGGCGTCATATTGTATCGGGTCCGCAAATATCGCTTCAACATCTTTAATTCCCGACCGTCTTCCAAACAGATGATGTAATCCTGTTGGACCGACCGACGAATTGGCACGGCGGGTTTGCGCGCCTGTTCAACTATTTCCTCATTGCTATCGCTGCCTAGATTAGTAAAGGCCCCATGGACTAATTTGATAAGTGAGGGAAGTTCTGATTTGGATATCGTATTGTAACCAACATAAGCGGAAACGATATCCACAGAAATTCGGCGTAGTTCATCTTTAGGTATATTATTATTCTGTTTATTCATTGCCCCGACCTTGTTTTATTTTAGGTTATTGTTTCGTATAAAGTGTGCGGTTTGTCAATAAAATTAGAAACTGTTTCAAATCAGATATTTATCAGACGACGAAATTTCTGTTCGTTTTAGCCGGGCAGGTGCTGTGATACGTTGGCAGTACCGTCTACATATGGTATTTAAGCGGTCCAAAATGCCGATGATGCGCAGGATTGTGTCATCTGGACGGACTATCTGATTTACAGTACCCAATATCCAATACCCAACACTCTATGGAAAAGGATCGTTGCATGTCATCTAACTCTGCTTTCGCGGGGTCGCCCGTTGAAAATGGGTTCTTTTCGCAAGATGGTTCAGACCGGGATCCGGAAGTATTTGCCTCATTGGCGGACGAATTACGCCGCCAACAGAGCCAGATTGAGCTGATTGCCTCTGAGAATATCGTCTCCCGCGCTGTTTTGCAGGCCCAGGGTTCGGTCCTTACGAACAAATATGCCGAGGGTTACCCGGGCCGGCGCTATTATGGCGGCTGTGAGTACGTTGATGTGACCGAACGTATCGCGATAGAGCGGGCAAAAAAGATCTTTGGCTGCTCCTACGCCAATGTACAGCCCCATTCGGGATCCCAGGCCAACCAGGCTGCTTTTATGGCGATTTTGAAGCCTGGCGATACGGTATTGGGTATGTCACTGGCGGCGGGGGGGCATTTGACCCACGGCGCGCCGCCCAATCAGTCGGGCAAATGGTTCGATGCGGTGCAATACGGCGTTCGCCTCCAGGATGCCCAGATAGACATCGACGAAGTAGAGCGTCTGGCCAAGGAACATCTGCCGAAATTGATCATTGCCGGTGGCTCTGCCTATCCACGGGTAATTGACTTTGCCGCCTTCCGCAAAATCGCCGATGATGTCGGGGCCAAGTTGATGGTGGATATGGCGCATTTCGCGGGCCTTGTGGCAGGTGGCAGCCATCCCAGCCCCTTGCCTCACGCGGATGTTGTCACCACCACCACCCATAAGACCCTGCGTGGTGCCCGCGGCGGCATGGTGCTTTCCAACGACGACGCCTTAGGGAAAAAGATTAATTCTGCGATCTTTCCCGGTCTCCAGGGCGGCCCCCTGATGCATGCCATTGCCGGCAAGGCGGTCGCATTCGGTGAAGCCCTGACCCCGGAGTTCAAGCTTTACGCCCGCGCCGTCGTGGACAATGCCCGCGCCTTGGCCGAAGTTCTGCAAGCCCGTGGCCTTGATATCGTCTCGGGCGGGACGGATACTCATCTGATGTTGGTGGATTTGCGGCCCAAGGCGCTGACCGGTGATATTGCCGAGGCGGCCATGGAACGGGCTGCGATAACCTGTAACAAAAATGGCGTGCCATTCGATCCCGAAAAACCCACCGTGACCTCCGGCGTCCGTCTTGGTACGCCTGCGGGTACCACCCGGGGCTTTGGGGTTGAGGAGTTTCAGGCGGTCGGGCATCTGATCGCAGATGTCCTGGATGGCTTGGCTGCGAACGGTGTTGACGGAAACAGCGCTGTCGAGGGGGAGGTTCGTGCGAAGGTAGAAGCCTTGTGTGCGGATTTTCCAATTTACTAGAGCATGTTTCTTTTAAACATGCCCAAAGCCCTAGGACTCTTGAGGACCGAGCAATTGAACCAATCACCCAGATCGCGCAAGCGATTCCAATGAATTGATAATTGTTCTAGTTGAATACTTAAATATTGCGCCAAATCTAAACGAGGATAATCAGCTCTGATGCGTTGCCCATTTTGCGGTCATAATGATACACAGGTGAAGGATTCACGCCCCACCGAAGATAACGCAGCCATCCGCCGCCGGCGCTTTTGTACCGATTGCGGCTCTCGCTTCACTACTTTTGAAAGGGTGCAATTGCGGGATCTGATGATCTTGAAAAAGAACGGTCAGCGGGTTGCTTTTGATCGGGATAAGTTGATCCGCTCCATCCAACTGGCCACACGCAAACGACCGGTGGATGAGGAACGGGTGGAACGGGTGGTCAACGGGATTCAGCGTCGTCTGGAAAGTTCCGGCGAGAACGAAATCCGCTCCGAAGCGGTTGGTGAACTGGTGATGGAAGCTTTATTGAACCTGGACCAGGTTGCCTATGTGCGTTTTGCCTCCGTCTATCGTAACTTCCGCGAGGCCCGCGATTTCGAGGATTTTGTTGGCCAGATCGGTGGCGAAGAAGAGGATTTCGAAGACAATTGATGCCCGCCGGCCCATGCAGAATATTTCACGCAGCGATAAAGATTATCTAGACCTTTCGTTGGCCTTGGCCCGCCGGGCCTTGGGTAATGTTTGGCCCAACCCTGCAGTGGGCTGTGTTTTGGTTGCCCAGGGTCATTCGGCGGGTCATTCGGCGGGTCATTTGGCAGATCATGTGGTGGGCCACATCGTCGGTCGGGGTTGGACGCAACCAGGCGGGCGTCCTCATGCTGAGGCTAAGGCTTTGGAACAGGCAGCTGCCGCCGCCAAAGGTGCCACTGCTTACGTCAGCCTGGAACCTTGCGCACATCATGGTCAAACCCCGCCCTGTGCCGAAGCTTTGATCGCGGCAGGTATTGCGCGCGTGGTCATTGCGGTCGGTGATCCGGATCCGCGGGTCAATGGCCGTGGTGCCAAAATGCTGCAGGATGCCGGGATTGAAGTAGACTGGGCCGAACCGGGCATAGCGCAGGCGGCGGCGGCCTTGAATGGTGGCTTTATCGCCAAGGTCAGGGATGCCCGGCCACTTGTGACCCTGAAACTGGCCTCAACCCTGGACGGACGCATCGCCACCGCCACGGGGGAGAGCCAATGGATTACCGGCCCCCAGGCCCGCGCGAAAGGCCATATGCTCCGCGCCGAACATGACGCAATTTTGATCGGGATCGGCACCGCCCTGGCGGATGATCCGGAATTGAGTTGCCGCTTGCCGGGCATGTTAGGGCAATCTCCCATACGTGTGGTGCTCGATAGCCGTCTGCGGCTGCCCGGCGATTGCCGTTTGGTCCAGGGTGCGCCCGATCTGCCGCTTTGGCTGATGACCGGGCCGGATTGTCGCAACGCGGATATGCAAAGCAAGGGTGTGGACGTAATAGGTGTTGGCTTGGATGACCAGGGCCGGATCGATCCTGCTGCCATGCTGGCCGTGTTGGCGGGACAGGGCATAACCCGGCTGTTGGTGGAAGGCGGGAGCGCCGTCGCGACCTCCCTATTAGCCGCTGGTTTGGTCGATCGTCTGGCCTGGTTTCGTGCGCCGGGCCTTATGGGCGGGGACGGATTACCCGTCGTCGGCTCCCTTGGGGTAGAGGCTTTGGCGCAAATGCCGCGCTTTCGCAGGGACGTTCAAAATCAAGGAATTGAGCTTTTAGGGGATGATGTACTGGAAAGCTACGTCTTTCAGGCGTAAACAAGGGTATGTTTACAGGAATTATCACAGATATAGGCCAAATCGATAAGGTCGAACCCGCCGGCGATACGAAATTCGTGATCGCCTCCCACTATGATAGCGCCTCCATCGCCATTGGGGCTTCCATCTGTTGTTCGGGAATTTGTCTGACAGTGGTGGATAAGGCAGCGGGATGGTTTTCTGTCACCGTCTCGGCCGAGACGCTGGCTTGCACCAATCTTGGTGACTGGCAGGTGGCAACCCCTATCAACCTCGAACGGGCCTTAAAGGTGGGGGATGAATTGGGCGGGCATATCGTGTCGGGCCATGTGGACGGAGTGGTCGAGATTGCCAAGGTTACGGACGATGGGGATTCGAAGCGCTTTCGATTTACCTTGCCCGATGATCTGGCACCCTATATTGCGCCAAAAGGTTCTGTCTGCCTGAATGGTGTATCCTTGACGGTAAATGAGGTGGATACCGACGGCTTTGGTATTAATATCATTCCACACACACAGGAGATGACGACGTTCGGCACCGCAAAAGCCGGCGATCGGGTCAACCTGGAAATCGACGTGCTGGCTCGCTACGTGGCGCGACTGGCGCAAAAGGAGTAATTGTGAACAAAGTTATTGTGGAAGATCAGACATATCTCTCCAGTATCAAGGAGATATTGGAGGACGCCCGCCAGGGCAAAATGTTTATCCTGGTGGATGATGAAGGTCGGGAGAACGAGGGAGATTTGATCATTCCTGCCTCGATGGCAACACCGGAAGCGATCAATTTCATGGCCCGTTATGGCCGCGGTTTGATCTGCCTGTCGTTGAATGGCGAACGGGTCCAAAAACTGGGCCTGCCCTTGATGGCGCAGCGCAATGAATCCCGTCACGGCACCGCCTTTACGGTATCTATTGAGGCGCGCGAAGGTATTTCCACGGGCATCTCGGCTGCTGATCGGGCCCGTACCGTCGCCGTGGCGATTGATCCCGATACCGATGCCACGGATATCGCAACGCCGGGACATATTTTTCCCCTGATGGCCCGTGATGGCGGCGTCCTGGTTCGTGCCGGGCATACGGAAGCCGCAGTGGATGTCGCGCGCTTGTCCGGCCTGTCACCCGCCGGTGTGATCTGCGAGATCATGAACGATGACGGCACCATGGCGCGGATGCCGGATCTGGTAAAGTTCGCGCAATTTCATGGTCTTAAAATTGGCACGATCGCGGACCTGATCGAATACCGGCGGGCCACGGAGACATATGTCGAACGCCGCTCGGAAGCTGAAATCGACAGCCAGTTCGGTGGCAAATTCCGCGCCGTGGTCTATGTCAACAAAATCGCCTATTCCGAACATATCGCCCTTGTTAAAGGTGACGTTACAGCGCCCGGCGCTGTGCCCGTGCGTATGCATGCTCTGGATGTACTAAGTGATGCCCTGGGCGATAAGGCCGGCAAGGCTGGTCTTTTGCAGTCTGCCATGCGCCTGATCGCGAACGAAGACCGAGGGGTCATCGTCCTGATCCGCGAGGCCATGCCCACAGCCGTGTCCGATAAAATCCGCCGCAAGGCCGGAGAAAATGTCCCCCATCAGGTGGAATTGCGGGATTACGGTATTGGGGCCCAAATTCTGTTTGATCTTGGTGTCCGGGAGATGGAGTTGTTGACCAACTCCGACTATGACGTCGTCGGTTTGGAAGGCTATGGCCTGACCATAAATGGCACCCGTAGCATTCCGATTGAGGAATTGTAGCCAAGATGAGTGATGCACCCCATCTTCTTATTGTTGAGGCGCCTTACTATCAGGCGATCTCCGACGAATTGGCAAAGGGCGCCGTGACGGCACTTGAAGCGGCAGGGGCCAGCTATGATCGACTGGCGGTGCCCGGCGCATTCGAAATTCCGGCCGCCATTCGAATGAATATCAAGGCCATGGAATTGGTTGGTGGCCGTCGCCGCTATGACGGCTATATCGCCCTGGGCTGTGTCATTCGCGGTGAGACGTCCCATTATGACTATGTCTGTGGTGAATGCGCCCGGGGCTTGATGGATCTGTCCCTGGATTTCTCCATCGCCATCGGCTTTGGCCTACTGACGGTTGAGAACGAAGCGCAGGCCTGGGCGCGTGCCTCTGTCGATCAAGGGGACAAGGGCGGCTTTGTCGCAAATGCGGCCCTGCGGATGATCGAGGTGAAACGCGAATTTGGATATTTCCCGCGATGACTGATAGTGCTGGCGCAAAAGGTGGGAAAAAAACTTCCAGCGGTGCCTTACGCCGGGGGTCGCGTTTAGCGGCTGTCCAGGCGTTGTATCAACTAAGCCTAAGCGGCGACGCGGCTGACGATACGGCTGACGAGATTGTGGTTGAGGATGCGATTATTGAATTCCTGGCCCACCGTCCCGGTGCTGAATTGCCCGAAGACGCCTATGCAGAAGTTGATGGCGATCTGTTTTCCGATCTGGTACGCGGCGCCCGCCGCCATCAAGTCGGCTTGATCAAAGTCCTTGATGCCGCATTGCCCACCCGTTGGCGTTTTGAGCGTCTGGACCGAATTTTGGCAGAGGTTTTGGGCTGTGCCGCCTACGAGATGAAATACCGCCCCGACGTGCCCGTCGCCGTGATTATCAATGAATATGTGGAGATCACCAAAGCCTTCTATGAAGGCAAGGAAGGTGGCTTCATCAACGGTATCCTGCAGGAGGTCGCACAAGGCCTGCGTGGGGATGAAGTCCTGGAACACAGGAATGAACGGGCAAAAACCACCTGAAACCCGGGATCGTTCGGAATTGCCATCGCAACAAAGGCGTGGCGAATTCGATCTGATCGAACGTTACTTCGCCCCTCTGGCTGGCCCTGGTGCCTTTGCCCTGGGTGATGACGCGGCCCTGTTGACGCCGCGACCGGGCGAGCAGTTGGTTTTCACGGCTGACGCCATAATCGCCGGCGTCCATTTTCTGGGCGATGATCCGGGTGCGGATGTTGCCCTGAAGTTGTTGGGCGTTAATCTCTCCGACCTGGCTGCCATGGGTGCGCGGGGGGTGGGCTATTTGATCACCACCGCCTGGCCCCGGACCTTGCCTGAAGCCTGGATTGCTGATTTTGCCACGGGCCTTGGCCGGGGGCAGGCCTTGTACGATGTGGAATTGCTGGGCGGTGACACGGTGGCGACAGATGGCCCTTTAAGCCTGTCCCTGACGGCAATCGGTGCGCTACCTACCGGTGAAGCCCTGCGGCGCAATGGGGCCAAGATTGGCGACCGGATCTATGTTTCGGGATCCATCGGCGATGGTGGTGTGGGGTTGCAAATTCTGCGCGATGCTTTGCCGGGGGGGGACACGGCAGAC
Organism: Rhodospirillaceae bacterium; assembly: GCA_018660265.1. Taxonomy (GTDB): domain Bacteria; phylum Pseudomonadota; class Alphaproteobacteria. The sequence continues at coordinate 35,409 of JABJKS010000038.1, forward strand.
CGGCAAAGGGCGATAGAACGCTATCGCAGCCCGCAACCGCGCCTGGCCCTGGGCCAGGCTTTACGGGGCCTTGCCAGTGCCTGTATTGATGTTTCAGACGGCTTGGTTGCGGATCTTGGCCATCTGGCCGAGCAATCCGGTGTTCGAATGGCGGTTGAACTGCCCCTGATACCACTGTCACCCCTGGCTGATCTAATCGGTGGCGTGCAAGGTGCCATAACTGCCGGTGACGATTATGAGCTTTTGTTCACGGCTCCACCGGCGGTGGAAGACCAGGTTTTGGCCGCCGGGCAGGGGGCCGGGACCCCGGTGCATTGTATCGGTCAGGTCATTGCGGAGCAGGGGGTGGCATTACGTAATGCGGCGGGGCATCTTGTTACCCTTGATCGGCCCGGCTACCGCCATTTTTGAGCTGTTAAGACAAGCGGCAAATAAGATAAGCGGCCAAACCGTAACCTTCTCCTAACCATTTTTTGCCATGCTGCAGGCTGGATCAGGGCCCGGACTGATCAATTGGCGGACTATTTCGCCGGGCCCGGGCGTTTTAGTGGGGCTAACGTGAAAAAGATCATCATCATCGTGGTGGGATTGGTTGTGCTGCTGGGCGGCGCCGGTGCCGGCTTGTTCTTCATGGGTATGCTTGATGAACCCCTTGGTCTGACCGAGCATGTGGAGGGTGAGGAAGGCGAAAGTGCGGGTGAAGGCAGTGGTGAGGGTAGTGACGCCGAACAGGTTGCCGAGGCTTTGTTTGTGCAATTGGAACCGATCTCCGCCCCCGTTATCAGCAAAGGCCGGGTGGAATACCAGGTTCTATTGACCCTCAGCCTGCAAGTCTCCGGCATTGGTGCCAAGAATGATGTGCAGGCCGTCCTACCCAGGTTGCGCGATGCCTTGCATACGGAGCTGTTCAGTGGCCCTATTCAGCGGGATGAGGAAACCGGGGTCATCGACCTTACGGATCTGAAAAAACGGGTTTTAAGTTTGACCCGTAACATGATCAACAGCGACGGGATTGAGGATGTGCTGGTCCTGAAAATATTCCGCATGGGCTGATCGTTAGACAAGATCGTCGTCATGCGCAGCAACTCTGCGCTTGTCCTTGCCAGGACAAATCACTAGATTTCCACAGTGTTTAAGCATCCCCAATATCGCAATGTCACCTTGCTGGCTGTTTGTCAGTCGATTTTCGTCTGCGGACAAACAACGCTGTTTTTTGTCGGTGGTCTGATCGGCTACAAATTAGCTGCGGACAAGGCGCTTGCCACCCTACCGGTCAGTGCCGTGATCCTGGGTACGGCGTTGATGACTATTCCCGCCTCTATGGTGATGCGCCGGGTCGGACGGCGGGCCGGTTTCATGGGGGCTGCGGTTGTTGGGTTCACCGGGTTGTTGATCTGTGCTTTTGCACTTTATACCTCCGCCTTTTGGCTGTTGGTGGCGGGTGCGCTGACGGTGGGATTTTACAACGCCTTTTGCCAATATTACCGTTTTGCCGCCGCCGATGCCGCGACGCCTGCATTCCGCCCCAAGGCGATTTCCCTGGTCATGGCCGGTGGCATCGTTGCCGGTGTGATTGGCCCCACCATTGCCATCCAGACCCGAAGTTTGATGGATTATGAGTATCTGGCGTCTTATCTGACCCTGGCGGTGATGGTGGTCTGTGTCTTTGGTTTGGTATCTTTCGTTCGCATTCCAAGGCTGTCCGAGACCGAATTGAAAGAAACAGGTCGGCCCCTGCTGACCATTATGCGACAGCCGAAATTCATCGCTGCTGCGGGGTCGTCCATGATTGGCTATGGCATTATGGCATTATTGATGACGGCGACGCCGCTGGCCATGATCGCCTGTGACCATCCCGTCGATGATGCCGGTTTCGTCATACAATGGCACGTGGTGGGGATGTTCGCGCCATCGTTCTTCACAGGCCATCTAATCACCCGATTTGGCTTGGTCAAAGTGATGCTGACAGGTGCCATTCTGCTACTCGTCGCGACCGGGACGGCTTTGTTGGGCATTGATATGCTGCATTTTATGATTTCCATGTTCCTGTTGGGCCTGGGTTGGAACTTCCTGTTCGTCGGCGGCTCTACTTTGTTGACAGAGGTCTATACTCCGGCCGAGCGTGCCAAGACCCAAGCCGCCCATGATTTTATGGTTTTTGCCACCACGGCTGCCGGCTCTTTCCTTTCGGGCCAATTGCTCTATCGGGTTGGCTGGGAAATGGTCAACGTCATCGCCCTGCCGTTCATCGTTGCCGTCACCTTGCTGGTGATCCGCTATGCCTTTATCCGCAGGGCCGAAGAACAGGCCGCAGCCAGCCCTGCCACAGCCACGACCTAAAGCGTATCGCGGCTAATCCACATTGCGGCGCAAAGCCGACGATCCCAGAGAATCGCCGCATTTTGTAACATCGAGTTCTTTTGCGCGACTGCTCGGAGGGCATTTTTTATATCATCCCTGCGATTGTGAAGGCTTTGGTTGCGTTTCCTGCGCTTCTCTGGCATTTATCGCCCGAATTTTCACCAAACGGCGGATAACGGGGGTTCGCCCCGTCCTTCAGCTCCACGAATTTCGAATTGTATCCAACAAAGAGGTTGTGACCTATGTCAGATGGATTGGCTTTTGCCATCGTGTGCGGATTTCTCGCACTAGTGTACGGGATCTGGGCGGTGCGCTCTGTCCTATCGGAGAGTGCCGGTAATGAGCGCATGCAGGAAATTGCAGCGGCGGTGCAGGAAGGCGCGAAAGCCTATCTGAACCGACAGTACCTAACGATCGGCGCGGTTGGCATCGTGATCTTTATTATCTTGGTGCTTCTTTTCAATCTGTCGGTGGGTCTGGCCTTTTTGGTCGGTTCCGTGCTTTCAGGTGCGGCGGGTTATATCGGTATGAACGTCTCTGTCCGTGCCAATGTGCGTACCGCTGAGGGCGCCCGCCAAAGCCTGGCCAAAGGCCTGGACATTGCGTTTAAGTCCGGTGCCATCACGGGCATGTTGGTTGCAGGCCTGGCCTTGTTGTCAGTGGCTGTGACCTATGCCGTGCTTTTGAAAATGGGCGTTTCGGGCCGTGATCTGATTGATCCCCTGGTGGGCCTTGGCTTCGGTGCCTCCCTGATCTCCATCTTCGCCCGTCTGGGCGGCGGCATCTTCACCAAGGGTGCGGATGTTGGCGGCGATCTGGTTGGTAAGGTTGAGGCCGGCATCCCCGAGGATGACCCCCGCAACCCAGCCACCATCGCTGATAATGTTGGCGACAATGTGGGCGATTGCGCCGGCATGGCCGCTGATCTGTTTGAGACCTACGCTGTGACCGTGGTAGCGACCATGGTTTTGGCCTCCATCTTCTTTGCGGGTGACGCGGTATTGGCGAGCAAGATGATGCTCTATCCCCTGGTTATTGGCGGGGCCTGCATCATCACCTCGGTGATCGGCACGTTCTTCGTCAAGCTGGGCGCCTCCCAGAACATCATGGGTGCCATGTACAAAGGCTTCATCGTCTCGGCGGTGTTGTCCGCTGTCGCCTTGTATCCGGTGACAAACTGGATCATCGGCATGGGCGAGATCGGTGATAAAGGCTTCACCGGTATGGATCTGTTCCTTTGTGGCCTTGTCGGCCTGGTGGTGACGGGCCTGTTGATTTGGGTGACGGAATACTACACCTCGACCGAATATCGTCCGGTCCGCAGTGTCGCCCAGGCCTCAACCACAGGCCATGGCACCAACGTCATTCAAGGTTTGGCCATTGGTATGGAATCAACGGCGATCCCCGCCATCATCATCATAGCCGGCATATTGGCCACGTTCAATCTGGCCGGTCTGATGGGTATTGCCATCGCCGTGACCACCATGCTGGCCCTGGCCGGTATGGTTGTTGCCTTGGACGCTTACGGTCCCGTGACCGACAACGCCGGCGGCATTGCCGAGATGGCGGAGATGGACGAAGAAGTCCGCAAAACAACGGATGCCCTGGATGCGGTCGGTAACACCACCAAGGCAGTAACCAAGGGTTATGCCATTGGTTCCGCTGGTCTGGGTGCCCTGGTGCTGTTCGCGGCCTATACGGAGGATCTGAAATTCTTCACGGCCAATTCTGAAAAATATACCTACTTCAAGGATGTGACGGTCGATTTTGCCCTGTCCAACCCTTATGTGGTGGTTGGCCTGATCTTTGGCGGTCTGTTGCCGTTCCTGTTCGGTGCCATGTCCATGACGGCTGTTGGTCGCGCGGCGGGCACGGTTGTTGAGGAAGTGCGTAGCCAGTTCGCGAATGACCCCGGCATCATGAAGGGAACCTCAAAGCCTGATTATGGCCGCACGGTTGATCTTCTGACAAAGGCAGCGATCAAGGAGATGATCATTCCATCGTTGCTGCCTGTGCTGGCTCCCATCGCGCTGTATTTCGTCATGGTCGGTATCGCCGGCAAGGGCGAGGCGTTCGCAGCCGTTGGTGCCATGTTGCTGGGCGTTATCGTCACGGGTCTGTACCTGGCGATTTCCATGACGGTCGGCGGCGGTGCCTGGGATAATGCCAAGAAATATGTCGAAGACGGCAACCTTGGCGGCAAAGGCTCTGAAACTCATAAGGCCGCGATTACCGGCGATACGGTTGGCGATCCTTACAAGGATACGGCCGGGCCGGCGGTGAACCCGATGATCAAGATCACCAACATCATGGCTTTGTTGTTGTTGGGTGTCCTGTCTCATTGGAACTAAGGTTACGGATTTAAATCGCGGCAAGACTTGCTGTGATCGAAATAAAACCCCGTCGGCAGAGCCGGCGGGGTTTTTTAATGTTGGTGCGAAATTTGTGTGGCGGCGGCGCTATCGCCCCGCTTTATTGGCCCTTATTGGCCTTGGCCCGTAAAGCGTCCGACATTGCCAAATAATTGTTCCAGAACGGTCATTTCCTTGCCGCGGGTCGGGGTTTTGCGTTCGACGGGGGTCAGGACCTTGCCATCCGCCATGGCATAGCGCTTAACCCCGCTCACGACGCCGGCTTTGTTGAAGCGAATAGCCAGGACATCCTGTTCCATGATCTTTTCATCAAAGAATGCGATATGTTCTGATTCTCGCTTCACATACAGCCAGGTCTCACCATTAAATTGGGCGACCGAGGAGGGGGAACCGAAAAGCGATGTGACGCTATCGCGGTCATGGACCCCGGGGCGCAGTTTGGCGACCAGCTCTTCATCCGGGATATAGCCATGGCTGCTGTGCATGGGCGAACAGCCGATCACGGTCGCCATGGCTGTCATGGTCAGGGCCACGACCAACCCTTTTAAGGATTGGTAAGTACGCGTTGACCGTTGATTGTGTATAAGAGGTGTGTTCATTTGCGCCGAACATGCCACCGTTGGTTAAGCGCTGTCAATGTAGGGTTTTGGCTCGCAATTACAGGATTGAGGCAAGGTGTTGAGAAAATTATTTCGTCGCCGTGACAAAGGCGAAGATATCGCCCACGAGCTCTATTTAGGGGCGGTGGCCCAGGCCCGAACGCCGGTTTTTTACGCCAAACATGGGGTGCCTGATTCGTTGGATGGACGCTTTGATCTGATCGTTTTGCACGTCTATCTGCAATTGCGTCCCCTGAATGCCATTGCTAAGCGGGACGCCGGAACAGGGGGGGGCGATGCCCGCCAACAGTCCCTCCGTGCCGGCGAGATTGCCCAGGCCCTATTTGATACCATGTTCGGTGATATGGACCGCTCCCTGCGTGAGATGGGGGTCTCGGACATTGCGGTGGGTAAGCGGGTCAAACAGATGGCCAAGGCGTTCTATGGCCGCGTCAGCGCCTATGATGAGGGGTTGGAGGGCGATGACGGGCAGTTGGGTGAAGCGCTGAAGAGAAACCTGTTTGGTACCATAGAGCCTGCCACAGAACAGGTTGAGGCTATGGCAGACTATTTCCGCTGTCAGGCAAAGCACCTGGATGCCGCTGTGGACGACGCGGTGCTTCTGGGCCAAGTGCAATTCGCGCCATGGTCCGGAAAAGACGTTGACCGTTGAATTCTATGTCTATATTTTGCGCCCGCTTTGGTACGTTGTTTGCCCTCTAAGCGAAACTTTGGTACCCGGCTCCGCCAGCCATAATTTTTGGAGAAACTACGTTGACCGATGGGTTGACCCATATACCGGTAACGCCGGAATTCAGCCGCTCCGTGCAGGTTGAAGGCCTTGGTGCCAATGGTGCGACAATTGCCCTGAAGGCTGATGCCGGGGAATGCACGGCCGTGGCAAATCGTCTGGACCTGCAGGAAGTAAAGAATTTGCAGGCTGAGGCGACGTTGCGCCGGACGGCTGTGGGATTGGTCAGGTTAAATGTTGAATTTTCTGCGAATGTGATACAATCGTGTGTCGTGACCTTGGATCCCGTACCGGGCAGGGTGGCTGACCGATTTACCTTGCTATGTGAGGGTGAGCAAAAGCAGGGACGGGACGACGACGGCGGGGACGTTTACGTGGATCCGTTCGGCGAGGATCCGGTAGAAGTCCTGACGGATGGTTGTCTTGATATCGGTGAATTGCTCATACAGCATTTGTCGCTTGCGCTTAACCCTTATCCCCATGCTGATGGGGTCGAAGAAGGTGTGGTGATGGAGGATGCCCGGGGTGAGGGGGCTTTTGATATCGTATCGACTGCCGGTTCGGGGCTGAAACCCGCACACGAGGCAGAGCCGGAGCGAGAAAATCCATTTGCCGTACTGGCGCAGATGCGCGCCGGCGGCAGGAAGGATTAGGCCGGAGTTCACGGGGGTACCTGGGGTTTTCCGGGGTTTTCCGGGGTTAAATTGCAATTCGCCCCATACTAAATCGGCGTTGATCCGATGTTGGTTTGGGACGAGTAAGACTATTCGAAGAATTTAGAGTATAAAGACGTGTGAATTATCGGGATGTGGCTGCTCTAGCCAAAATAGGCATTCCGGACAACTTGGATGAAAATGTGAAATCATGGCTGTACCTAAGAAGAAAATTTCAGTGGCCCGTCGCGGTCAAAGACGCTCCCACGATGCATTAAAGGCTGCTGCCTATGCTGAATGTCAGAATTGTGGCGAGCTGAAACGTCCCCACCATGTCTGCTCGGCATGCGGTTACTATAACGACCGCGAGGTCAGCGAACCCTCAAGTGCGGCCTAGACCCGATAATATGCTGCTTGGGGATACATTTGGGCCTTTCGCGTGACCACTGAAATCACGATTTCACTGGATGCGATGGGGGGCGACGCAGCCCCCGGCATGGTGGTCGGCGGTGCCGCGTTGGCGCGTGAGCGCCATCCGAACCTGCGATTTATCATGTTTGGCGACGAGGCCGAGATTAATCCCCTGTTGTCCCGTCATCGTGCCTTGCGCGATTGCGTAGAGGTGCGCCATACCGAGCATAAGATTATGGCGACGGACCGGCCCAGCCAGGCCTTGCGCCAGGGCCGTCAGTCCAGCATGCGCCTGGCTATTAACGCGGTTGCTGATGGTGAAGCGGGCGGCGTTGTCTCTGCCGGCAACACCGGTGCCCTGATGGCTATGTCTAAATTCGCTTTAAAGCCGATGAAGGGTATTGATCGCCCGGCGATCTGTGGCTTTCTGCCCACCTTGCGCGGGGAAAGCGTTATGCTTGACCTGGGTGCGAATGTCGAATGCGATCAGGATAATCTTGTACAATTCGCCATCATGGGTGCCGCCTTTGCCCGCACCATTCTAGGGTTGCCGCGACCAACTGTCGGGCTGTTGAATGTGGGTGAAGAGGAAATGAAGGGCAACGAGGCCGTCAAGGGCGCGGCCGCGGTCTTGAACGAAGCGGAATTGCCCCTGCGGTTTCATGGTTTCATTGAAGGCGATGATATCGCAAAAGGCACGACGGATGTCGTGGTGACCGATGGCTTCAGCGGTAATGTGGCTCTCAAGACGATCGAGGGCACGGCAACGCTGTTTTCGCAATTCCTGCGCCGGGCGTTTAGCCAGTCGATTCTATCAAAACTGGGCTATATGCTGGCGAAACCCGCCATGATGGCGTTGCGCGAACGCATAGATCCGCGCCATCATAACGGCGGCGTGTTTTTAGGCCTGAACGGTATTAGTGTGAAAAGTCATGGCGGTATGGATGACGTTGGCTTTGCGACAGCAATTGGCCTGGCAGTGGATATGGTGGCGGACGATCTGGTTGGCCGCATTACCGCTGATATGGCACACTTTACAGATCATGATGATGCACGAGATCGGGCCGTGGCCCAATAAGGCGAACCGGTAGAATGATGAAGTCGGTATTTACAGGCTGCGGTGCGTATTTGCCGCAACGAAAAGTCAGCAACGAGGAATTGGCGAAAACCGTCGACACGTCCGATGAATGGATCGTGGCGCGAACGGGGATCTGCAATCGCCATATTGCCGCGGACGACGAGATGACTTCGGACTTGGCCTATGCGGCTGCGGTCGATGCCCTGGCATCCGCCGGCATGGCGGCGAGTGAGTTGGATTTAATTGTCTTGGCGACGGCGACGCCGGATCAAACATTCCCTGCCACGGCGACACGCGTACAGGCCCGCCTTGGGGTTGCCGGTATCCCTGCTTTCGATGTGCAGGCGGTTTGCTCCGGCTTTATTTATGCCTTGGCGGTGGCAGACAATTTCATTAAGGCCGGGCAGGCGCGCAATGTGCTGGTCATAGGGGCCGAGACATTTTCCCGTATCCTGGATTGGGAAGACCGCACCACTTGCGTGTTATTTGGCGATGGCGCGGGCGCTGTGGTGTTGCGGGCCGAGGCTAATGGCGATGCAGGGGACCGGGGCATCATGTCAACGCATCTGCATGCCGATGGTCGCCATCACGACAAGCTGTATGTCGACGGTGGGCCGTCCTCAACCGGTACGGCAGGGTTTTTGCGTATGCAGGGTAAGGAAGTTTTCCGCCATGCCGTCGCCAATCTGGCCAGCGTGGTCCGTGAGGCGTTGACGGCAAATAATCTGCAGGCGGATGCCATTGACTGGCTGGTGCCCCATCAGGCAAATAAGCGCATTATCGACCACACTGCGAAAAAACTAAAAATGCCCACCGAAAAAGTCGTCCTGACAGTGGCGGAGCACGGCAATACCTCTGCGGCATCTGTGCCTTTAGCCTTGAACGAGGCGGTTTCGGACGGCCGCATCAAACAGGGCGATGTCATTTTGATGGAAGCTATGGGCGGTGGCTTCACATGGGGTGCCGTACTGGCCCGCTGGTAGGCCTTGGGACAGGATATTTTCCTGATCCGTAGGGGACTACTTATGCACCTGGGCAGGGGCGAAAATACATCGAATCACTATATTACTTAAACACCGCCCCGCATCCCTTTGATATTGACTACAAACTTCCGATTTGCTAGGTTTCCCGCTCTAACGGAACTGGGGGAAGTATAGGTGGCAGGTAATACCGTTACGCGCGCGCAGTTGAGTGAGGCCGTCTACCAGGAGGTCGGCCTGTCGCGCAATGAATCTGCGCAACTGGTTGAATCCGTTCTAGGTGAAATCTGTGACAGCTTGGTACAGGGCGAAACTGTAAAGGTTTCTTCCTTCGGTAGCTTCTCTGTTCGCCAAAAGGGCGGACGCATTGGCCGTAATCCCAAGACCGGCGAAGAAGTGCCCATCGCACCGCGTCGTGTGTTGGTTTTTCGTCCCAGCCATGTCCTGAAAGATCAAGTAAATCGGCAGCTTAGCGACTATTCCGCCCCTGACGGTTCGGAAGAATGAACGGCTAGATGACTGAAGCTGTGGACAACCCAACCCCATCCCCATCTTCGGGGCGCCGCCGGGTCAAGGCGCCGGGCGCATTTCGCACCATTAGCGAGGTCGCGACGGATTTGGAAGTTCCGCAACATGTTTTGCGTTTCTGGGAGAGCAAATTCACGCAGGTAAAGCCGCTGAAACGTGGCGGCGGGCGGCGTTATTATCGGCCTGAGGATGTGGATCTGCTGCGTGGAATTCGCCATTTACTCTATTCCGATGGTTACACCATCAAAGGTGTACAGAAATTGCTGCGTGAAATTGGTTCAAAAACCATAACGGAATCCGGTCGCTCCCTGTCCGGTAACAGTGCCGGTGGCGCAGCCAGCGTCGCGGCGGGACGTACGCGGCGCGAAAGCGGCGCAGCTGTACGTGCACAACAGCCTCCTGAAGATACATTGCCCTTGGGCAGCCAGGGGGAATTAGATGTCAATGCGATGGCCGGGACAGGTGGCACTGAAGCGGGCACAAGTGGTTTGTCGGCGAACCAGCGCGGGAAGCTGCAGGAACTGGCGGCTGAATTGGGCGAATTGCGTAATATTCTGCGCCAGCCGAAAAATTAGGCCTCCAATTTAGGACGCCGAAAAAATCTCAATAAATGTCTGGTTTTATTGTTGTTTGCGTTTGTCACCTTGGGTGACCATCGCTATATTCGCCAAATTGTCGGAGCGTAGCGCAGCCTGGTAGCGCATCACACTGGGGGTGTGGGGGTCGGTGGTTCGAATCCACTCGCTCCGACCAAAAAAAGGGGGACGGTCCTGTCGGGCCGGCCCCCTTTTTCATTTCCTGGGCAATGTTAAATTGATAATGTATAAGTTAAGAAAAACGAACCATCTTACTGATCTATAAATAGAAACGTGATTTTTATGGATAATTCAGAAACAAAGGCAATTCATGCTCGGTCCATGGTTGCCGGATGGCTGCTGATTGTGACCGTAATGGTCGCAGCCATGGTGATGTTGGGAGGTGCCACCCGGTTGACCCATTCAGGCCTGTCCATGGTGCAGTGGCAGCCTTTGATGGGTACGCTGCCCCCGATGGGAGAGGCAGCCTGGACGGAGGTGTTCGAGAAATACAAGCAGTACCCGGAATATCAAAAAATCAACCAGGGCATGACCCTGGAGGAATTCAAAGGCATTTTTTATTACGAGTATGGCCACCGGGTGCTTGGCCGCAGCATTGGTCTGGTCTTCGCCCTGCCGTTCCTATGGTTTCTGTTCAGCGGCCGGATTGAGAGGCATCGTCGCAAGGCGCTGTTCGGGCTGTTCCTGCTGGGCGGGCTGCAAGGCCTAATTGGTTGGTGGATGGTGAAAAGCGGCCTGGTGGATCGACCCGACGTCAGCCAGTACCGCCTATCCATTCATTTAGGTGTGGCGTTTTTGATCTTTGGCGGCCTGATTTGGGTCGCATTGGATCTGGTTTCCAAGGCCGCGACGGGCGAGGCCGGGCAGACATTGCAATCCCATCGATCCCTCAGAACGCTGGCCTGGGTGGCCGTGGTATTGGTCCTGCTTCAGACCCTGTCCGGCGGCCTCGTGGCAGGCTTGGACGCGGGCTTTGTCTATAATACTTTTCCCATGATGAATGAATATTGGTTGCCGCCGGAGTTGGGCCAGCTGTCGCCGTGGTGGCTGAATATGTTTGAGAACGTCGTCACGGTACAGTTTGACCACCGAATTGGTGCCTATCTTGTCACCCTGCTTGTCATCTGGATATGGTTCAAGGCCAGTTCCATGACGATTGCGGGCCCGGTAAAAACGGCCTTGTATTTGGTATTTCTGGCATTGGCGGTACAAGTGGCTTTGGGCATCGGGACGTTGGTGTTGATTGTGCCGATCACCTTGGCGGTTCTGCATCAGGGCGGTGCGTTATTACTGTTTGCGGCGGTGGTGAATTTTGCCTACCGGCTGCGATAGAAATTGAGAGTGTGAAATATGGAAGAGCTGACCCTTTTATATGTCACCTGCGCCAATGGGCAGGAGGCCAGGACCATCGCCCGCACCCTGGTCGAAGACAAGCTGGTTGCCTGCGCCAATATTCTTGGCCCGTCCACAGCCATTTATCGCTGGGAGGGGGACGTGCAGGAAGATGAGGAAGTGGCTATGATCCTGAAAACCCGTCGCGATATGACGGTCCATGTGGCGGCCCGGATCAAGACCATGCATTCCTATGACACACCTTGTGTGGTCGGCCTGCCCATCCAGGGTGGCAATCCCGATTTCCTGGCCTGGCTGCATCGCGAGGTCGACTAGTTTTAATGTCGCAACCTGCCCGTACGGCAACCGTCGCGTTGAGCTTTGCTTCCGCGGCCCATACTTATTCCCACATGTTCGTGCTGTTCTATGCCACCGTCGTTCTGGTTTTGGAGCGGGTTTGGCAGATGCCCTATGCAGAACTGTTTGCCCTGTCGATCCCCGGTGCCGTGATGTACGGCGTCGCCGCCCTGCCGGCAGGCTGGTTGGCGGATCGGTGGAGCGCGGCTGGGATGATGGCGATCTTTTTTATCGGCACCGGCGGGGCCTCCATCCTGACCGGCTTGGCTGAGGGACCATGGCAACTTGCGGCAGGGTTGACGGCGATTGGGACATTTTCGGCCATCTATCATCCCGTCGGCGTGCCGTGGTTGATCAAGCACAGCCGTAATCATGGCCGGGCCCTGGGGCTGAATGGCGTCTTTGGCTCAGGCGGCACCGCGATTGCCGCGTTGGTGGCCGGTGCCTTGGCGGATCTGTGGGGTTGGCGGGCGGCCTTTATGTTGCCGGGATTGCTTTGCATTGCCACTGGCATCGCCTTCATCATCGCCATACGCCTGGACTTTATTGTTGAAGGGGAGGGCGAGGCGTCGCCCGCCCCGTCGTCTGCGCGCAGTGATCGGGCCCGGGCCTTTGCCTTGCTGGCCATCACCGTGATGTGTAGCGGTTTGATCTATCAGTTGACGGCCTATGCCCTGCCGAAAATTTTCGCCGAGCGGCTGTTTGATTTTGCCGGGCAATCCGTGCTGGGGATCGGCGGCTTTGTCTCTCTGGTCTATCTGGTATCGTCGTTCAGTCAATTGTTGGGTGGTGAGTTGGCCGACCGGCTGCCGCGGAAACTGGTTTATGCCGCTTGCCAATTATTACAGGTGCCGATATTTGCCTTGGCCTACCTGATCCTTGGCCCGGCCCTGATCCCCTTGGCGGCTGTGATGATCAGCATGAACCTGATGGCCCAACCGGCGGAGAATTCTCTGTTGGCCCACTACACACCGTTGAGCTGGCGGGGCAAAGTCTTTGGCGTGAAGTTCTTGTTGACCCTCGGCGTCTCCGCCGTTGGGCTGTCATTGATCCCCTTGATACATGCTGCGACAGGCAATCTGAATGCGCTGTTCATCCTGCTGGGTTTTGCTGCAAGCCTAAGCTTCCTTGCCGCCATCGCATTACCCCACGAACGACCAAAATTGCGGGTTGATATGGAAAGTGGCGATTGACCCAGTTGGCTATACGATCCGGCATTTTGTAACGGTGCCATTTCATTTCTTGTGCCTATCGGTTTTACCGGCCTATTCTGTCAGCCAAGAGAGTGTATTGGCGTATCCGTCGGAATTTGTGGTGCGTCGTTGTAACGTTTCGCCTAAAGAGAACCCATATAACTAAAACCAACTGGGAGATAAGCTATGAATAAATTGGCACTTACAACTTTTGCTGCGGCTGGCATCGCGGCAGGGGCTTTGATTGGAACGCCGGCAGTGCAGGCGGCGCAGAAATTCGTCTCTATCGGGACGGGCGGCGTGACCGGTGTGTATTATCCCACTGGCGGTGCCATTTGTCGTCTGGTGAACAAAGGCCGAAAAAAACACGGGATCCGCTGTTCAGCCGAGTCCACGGGTGGCTCGATTTATAACATCAACACAGTTCGTGCGGGTGAGTTGGAATTTGGCGTTGCCCAGTCCGATTGGCAATATCATGCCTATAACGGCACATCAAAATTCAAAAATCAGGGTGCTTTCAAGGATCTGCGGGCAGTCTTTTCCGTGCATGCGGAGCCTGTGACCATCATCGCGTCTGATAAATCCGGTATAATGAACATCACGGATTTGAAGGGCAAACGGCTGAATATCGGCAACCCCGGTTCCGGGACCAGGGGAACCTGGGAAGTCCTTGAAGGTGCTCTTGGCTGGCAGCGCAGTGACCTGAAATTGGCCGCTGGTATGAAATCAGCGGAAACAGGTGCGGCGGTCTGCGACGACAAGTTGGATGCCTACTTCTGGTTGGTGGGGCATCCCTCTGCCTTGACCCAGGAAAGCCTGGCTTCGTGCGCGGCCCATCTGGTGAATGCGACTGGACCTGCCATCGACAAACTGGTGGCTGACAATTCCTACTATCGCAGGGCAACCATTCCCGCCGGCATGTATAACAACAAAGCCGACGTCACCACCTTTGGCGTGGGTGCCACCTTTGTGACATCCGCCAAGGTTCCCGATGACGTGGTCTATATTCTGGTCAAATCCGTATTTGATAACTTTGATCAGTTCAAGAAACTGCATCCCGCCTTTGCCAATCTGAAGCCGGCGGAGATGATCACCGACAGCCTGTCGGCCCCCCTGCATGCAGGTGCCGTCAAATACTACAAAGAACGCGGCTGGATGTAGTCCAACCTGATCTTTGGGCGGGGCGGCATTGATCGCCCCGCCACGAAGATCATTAAGAGATGTTCTGTCAGGAATTAAACGGGGACGCCCTCCGGCCTCTCTGGGGGGTGTTGAATGTCGGATAGTACTGTCGTGACGAACCAGGCTGAAGACCTGGTCGCCCAAGTTGATACAGGGGCCCGCCGTCCGGCCAACTGGCAGGGCAAGTTTATCCCCATCATGTGCTTCGTCTGGGCCGCCTACCAGATCTTCATCGCCTCAAACCTGCCCTTCACCTTGGGTGTCCTCACCGGCTCCAACTTTTTTATTATCATTAAGTCCGAGGCGCGGTTTGTACATTTAGCCTTTGCCATCTTTTTGGCGGCCATGGCCTTTCCCCTGTTTAAGAACAGCCCCCGTGGCCATATCCCCTGGTACGATTGGGCTTTGGGTCTGGTCGGGGCGGGCTGTTGCCTTTATTTGCTGATCTTCAATGTCGGCATCGCGGAACGCGCGGGCTTGCCGACCACGGCTGATCTGACCATTTCGGCCATTGGCATGATCATCCTGGGAATTTCCGTCTATCGTGCCCTGGGCTTGCCCCTGGTCATTGTCGCCTCTGTTTTTGTGGCCTATGTCTTTTTTGGCTCCTCTCCCCTGTTGCCTGAGGCCGTGCAATGGAAAGGTGCGTCTTTTAACAAAGCCATGTGGCATTTTTGGATGCAGACCGAAGGTGTCTTCGGGGTTGCCCTGAACGTCTCGGCTTCGTCGATATTCCTGTTCGTGGTTTTTGGCTCAATTTTGGAAAAAGCTGGTGCGGGCAATTTTTTCATCAAGATCGCTTTTGCCCTGTTGGGCCATTTGCGCGGTGGCCCGGCCAAGGCGGCGGTGATTGCCTCCGCTATGAGCGGTCTGTATTCCGGCTCCTCCATCGCGAATACGGTGACGACGGGGACGTTTACCATTCCCTTGATGAAACGCACCGGGCTGTCGGCGGAAAAGGCCGGCGCGGTCGAGGTTGCCTCCTCCACCAACGGTCAATTGACGCCGCCCGTGATGGGGGCCGCGGCATTTCTAATTTCTGAATTCACCGGCGTCAGTTATCAGGATTTGATTATTCACGCGCTGGTGCCGGCTCTGGTTTCTTATATTGCCCTGGTCTACATCGTACATCTGGAAGCGATGAAGCTGGACCTGCAGGGATTGCCCCGGCCACCATCCTCCATGACCTTGAAATTGAAAGTTATCAGCTTTCTGGGCGGCTTTATCGGCATGGCCCTGTTGGGTATGGCGGTTTATTACGGCCTGGGCTGGATCAAAGTGGTGGCCCCGGATGCGGCTTTTTCTGTTGTCGTGGCCCTGTCTGCGGCGGCCTATTTGATCCTGTTGTGGTTCGCCTCCCGCCGTCCTGATCTGGTGGTCGATGACCCCGATGCTCCGATCCTGGAGTTGCCCCGCCCCGGTGCTGTCGCCATCACGGGATTATACTATGTTCTGCCCATCGTCATTCTGATCTGGTGTATTACGTTGGAGCGGCTGTCGCCTGCCCTGGCGGCGTTTTGGGCTGTTATCGCCATGATTACCGTGGCCCTGACCCAGCATCCCATCAAGGCGTTTTTCCGAGGCAGTGGTGATTTTGCCGGCGTCTTCCGCCAAGGCGTTGATGAATGGGTCGACGGTATGATTTCGGGCTCCCGCAATATGATCGGGATCGGCGTTGCGACCGGTGCGGCGGGCATTATCGTTGGCACCATCGCCCTGACAGGGGCCCATCAGGTGGTCGGCGAATTCGTCGAATTCCTTGCCGGTGGTCAGTTGCTGGTGATGTTGTTGCTGGTCGCGGTGATGAGCTTGATCCTTGGTATGGGTCTGCCCACAACAGCCAACTATATCGTCGTCTCTTCCCTCATGGCACCGGTAATCGTGGCTCTGGGGGCGAAAAGCGGCCTGATCGTACCTTTGGTTGCGGTGCATCTGTTCGTGTTTTATTTCGGTATTTTGGCGGATGATACCCCGCCCGTCGGCCTGGCTGCTTTTGCCGCCGCCGCGATTTCAGGCGGCGATCCCATCAAGACCGGCCTGCAGGGCTTTGCTTACGATATCCGCACCGCGCTTCTGCCCTTCCTGTTTCTGTTCAACACCGAGCTGCTGTTGATTGATGTGAGCTGGGCCAAGGGGATATTTGTCTTTGTCATAGCCGTTATCGCCATGATGTTATTTGCCTCGGCCACCCAAGGATATTTCTTCGTCCGCAACCGAATCTGGGAGTCCGCTATCTTGTTGGTGGTCGCTTTCACGTTGTTCCGGCCAGGTTTCTGGCTGGATATGGTTTCCCCGCCATTTGAATCCCGGCCCGGCGCAGAGGTGATGCAGATTATCGATCGCTATCCGGCGGGCAGCGACCTTCGGGTACAGCTTCAGGGCACGGATATTTCCAATCCGGACCGCGTGTACGCCACGACTTTGATCATTCCTTTGGGGCCGGAAAAGACGGCCGATCAACGGTTGGGGAAACATGGCCTTATGATCATGGTCGATGACGGCCAGGCGTTGGTGGAGGAACCGTTGCCCGGTTCCACATTCGCGTCCTTGGGCCGGCAGGTGGATTTCTATGGCGACGAACCGGTCAAACTCACCGCCATTCTGTTGCCGCGGGAAAGGATATTCAAGGAAGTTTTCTATATCCCCGCAGTGTTATTATTGGCGCTTGTTGTCCTGTTGCAGCGCCAGCGACGTTTTGTTGAAGCTTGAGGGAGGCATAGGATCATGTTCAAAAATATTCTCGTCACCATCGATTTGGACGACAAACACACCTCCGACAGAGTGATGCAGGCGGCCAACAGCATAGTCGCAGGCGACGGCGGCAAGATGAACGTGGTGACCATTGTGCCGAATTTCGGCATGAGCATTGTCGGTTCATTCTTTTCCAAGGACCACGAGGAAAAGATGCTGGCCCAGGCGCAAAAAAATCTGCACGCCTTTACCGCAGCCCATTTGGCTGACGCGATCGGCGTCCAGCATGTGATAGGCCGGGGCAATGTTTATGAAGAGGTGTTGATCTGGGCGGAGAAACTTGGCGTTGATCTGATAATCGTCGGAGCGCACCGGCCCAATGCGGCGGATTATCTGCTTGGCCCCAATGCGGCCCGGGTGGTCCGCCATGCGAATTGTTCCGTGATGGTGGTTCGCGACTAGGACTGCACGGCGAGGTTTTGCCTATACTCTTATTTGGCGATAAGTAAATATAAAGACATATGCCATAGGAATAAGGCTGGCAGTGCAATCGTTTGCAATCCCGACCCCCTGATCCAAGGAATTGCAAAGAACCTTTGAAAGTTGGCTATGAGTAAAGAAGAGCGGATCAATCCTATCTGGCCCAGTCAGATCGTTGACGAACTTAAGTTCGAGCTTGATCGCGATCTGAACTGTGAAGACCCTATGATCGTTGCCGCGCTTGACGTCTGGGATCAGGCACGTGGTAACCGGGACATGCCTTCCCGTAAAGATCTTGATCCACTGACGATGCCGCCATCCTTATTGCAGCACGTTTTACTGGTAGATGTGGAGCATCAACCGCAGCTGCGCTTCCGCTGGCGTTTGATCGGGACCCACATCACCACAAGATTGGGGCGTGATTCAACCGGACGATATTGGGATGAATTATACAGTCCGGCTGTTTATGAGGCGATGAGTTTGAGCGTTCATTGGGTTATACGCGAAAGGCGTCCCCTACGCTCTTTGGGTTTTGCACCTGTGGAAGAACGAAAACATCTCGCCTCCGAAAGCGTTGATCTTCCGTTGTCTGAGGATGGCAAGGAAATCACCATGATCATGATCGCCAGCGTCTACAAATAAGCTAGCATCCTAGTCCTCCAACTCCGGCGCTATGTTGCGTAATGGCGGCCGCTCGCCGTCGAAGGATATTGGCAGCCCGGTCAGGGCGAGGCCCATGCCGGTGTCTTGCAGCATTTCCAACGCCTGGGTCTGCGGATGGGCGATGACTTCGCCCGCATGCTGAATAGGTGCGTTGGGCACCCCGGCGTTGTCCAGGCGGTCCTGCCAATGGCTGCGCGGCTGGGCCTTGAAGATCGGCATCAACAACCCGTTCAGCTCCTCCCGATGACTGGCCCGGGCCGGATTGTCCACAAAGCGTGGATCGTCCAACCATTCGGGATGCCCCAAATCGTGCGCCAGCGATGCGAATAGACGATCGTTGGAGGCGGCGACAACCAGATAACCGTCGGCGCATTCATAGGCCTGATAGGGCATGATGCCTCTGACGCCTGAACCATGGCGTTTTGGTGTCTCGCCGGTGACCTGAACATCGGTGTTGTAATAGGCGGTCCAGCCCAGGGCGGTCTCGAATAACGAGGTATCGATGACCCCGCCGCGTCCGGTGTCATGACGCCGGTTCAAGGCGGCCAGAATACCGATGGCACACCACATGCCCGTACCCATATCGACCACCGAGATGCCGGCCCGCACCGGCGGCTGGCCGTCTTCGCCGGTCACGGCCATGATGCCGCCAAAGGCCTGCATCAAGGCATCGAAGCCCGGCCGTTCCGCCAGGGGCCCCTTGGCCCCGAAGGCCCAAAGGTTGCAGTAGATCAGGCTGGGGTTGGCGGCACACATCTGCGCAGCACCCAGGCCCAGCTTGCCGGCCACGCCGGGGCGCAGGTTTTGCAGTACCACGTCCGTATCTTCGGCGATGCGCCTGCGAAGTTTCTGCAAGGCGGCTTCGTCCTTCAAATCAACTGTGGTGGATTTTTTGTCCCGATTAACGGTGTGGAACACCGTCGCCACCTTACGCCAGAACGGCGGACCCCAACCGCGTGCGTCATCACCGCCTCCCGGCCGCTCTACCTTCAGGACGTCCGCGCCCAGTGCGGCCAGGATCCAGGTGCCATAAGGGCCCGCGATGTTGCTGCCCAATTCAATAACACGGACACCGGCCAGTGGAAGTTGGGTGGAGGGGGGCTGGGTCATGGCTGTACTTTCACGATTACTAATATTTGGGTGATCATTCTAGCGTCAAAGTATCGACCCATGGCGAAAATGATGACACCATGACGGCAGTGTAAAGAAACCTTGAGGGAGAGTAGCAATGCAATTCATGAAACATTTGACCGTGGCGGCCCTTGCCGCAGGTATGGCGATGTCAGTCATGCAGGTCCGGGCGGCTGACAGCTATAAAATTGATATTTCCCTGGAAACCGGCCCCAATCATGTGCGCAACAAGGCCATGAATACCTGGGCGGAATATTTGCAGGATAAATCCGCTGGCCGCCTGAAGGTTCGGGTGTTCCACGGCGCGTCAAAATACAAAGGCTCCAATGTGCCCAAGGCGTTGGGACAGGGAGCCTTGGATATGGGCGCGCCGGGCCACTGGCACTTAGGCAAGTATGTGGCTGATTTCGGCTTGTTGTTCCTGCCCGCCTTCTATGGTGCCTCGCGGGAGCAGATTTATGCAGTCATGGACGGCCCCATCGGCAAGGAGCTGAATGCCAAGATTGAGAAAAAGTTGAAGGTCAAAGTGATTGGCCGGCATTTCGATCTGGGCTATGGCACCATGTTCTTTACCAAAAAGGCGGTTACCTCTCATAAGGATATTTCGGGCCTGAAAATGCGGGTGCCGGGCGGTGCAGCCAATCTGCGGCGTTTCGAGACCTTTGATGCTTCGGCCATTAAGGTGAGCTGGCCCGATGTGCCCCAAGCTTTGCAGCGCGGCATGGTGGATGGCGTTCTAACCACTTACGAATCCGTGCGTAGCGCCAAGCTCTGGGATTCGGGCCTGCGCCATTCGTTTGACGACTATCAGGCCTATTTTCAATATGTCCCCATGATGAGCCTGAAAGCCTGGAATAGATTGCCCAAGGATTTGCAAGACCTGGTCGTAACGTCTTGGGAAGAGCAGGTAGATCCCAATCGCAAGACGGCGGAAATGCGTCAGGCTTCAGCCAAGGCGGCTGGTGTAAGTCATGGCATCAAGACCAATGCCGCCAGTGCGGCTGGCCTGGCCGCCATGCGGGCCAAGCTGCTGATGGTGCAACCGGGCATCATCGAAGCCCTGCGTATGGATGTGGATTTTGTGGCCCGCGCCCAGGCAGCGGTTGATAAGGTAAAATAACGACGTACGGACGAGACTCTCCGCCCTGGGCCTTGCCTGGATCCTATATGGGTTCGGGTAAGGTACAGGGCAAAAAATCCTGAGCGCGCTGTCTTCATCTTCATTCTGAGTTTGAGAGCCCTGCATGTCATATCTGGTGCGTCATTGGGACGAGGTTGAGCGGGTTTTGACCGGCGTTGTCGCTTCCGTCGCCTTGTTGATCTCGTGCTACGAGATGTTCACGCGTTATTTCTTTCCCCGCCAGTCACCGGACTGGGCGACGGAAATTGTCATTTACCTGATCGTCTGGGCGGTCTTCCTCTCGGGCTCCGCCCTGGTCCGGGATAACCGTCATGTTCGCGCCGACCTGGTGATCCGTCTGTTCGGGCCGCAATGGCAACGGGTTTTCGAGATTTTTAACTGTATGGTCGGCGTCCTGTTTTGTGGCGTACTTACCTATTACGGCTATGAAGTGGTGGAATTCGCCTACGAGGTGGACGAGCGGAGTGAGAGTTCCCTGCTATTTCCGATTTTTCTTTATTACCTCTGCCTGCCTGTGGGCATGTCCCTGATGACCGTGCGTTATGTGGTACGGGTGTGGCGTTATACGTTCGCGTTTGACCCCGAGACGATGACCATCGTCGATGACGACGTGGAGGCGTTGTAGATGCCTCATTTTGCCGTTCTGCCGGTTTTCTTCGCCCTGTTGGCCGTTGGCATGCCGATCTTCATGGTCCTGGGCTTCCTCTCCCTGGTGTTGTTCTGGGGTGAAGATTTCCCTCTGATCAACATGGCCCAAATGGTGGTCGATCAGTTGAATTCCATCGGCATCATGGCCATTCCATTTTTTGTCATGGCCGCGACGTTCATGCAGCGCGGCGGTATTGCCAAGGCGCTGATTGATTGCGCCCAGGCCTGGGTGGGCGGCCGGCGCGGCGGCTTGGCTATCGTCTGTGTTGTCGCAGCCACGATCTTTGCGGCCATCTCCGGTTCCTCCGTCGCCACCGCCCTGGCCATGGGTACGATCCTGGTGCCGGCCATGATAGCGGCGGGCTATGAACGCCATTTCGCTGTAGGCGTCGTCGGCTCCTCCGGCACCTTGGGTATTTTGATCCCTCCCAGCCTGGCCTTTATTATATTTGCGATTATCGCGGATGAATCCGTGCCGCGCCTGTTCCTGGCCGGTGTCATTCCCGGCTTGATGCAAGCGGGCCTGTTTGTCCTGTGGATTATGTATTACACGCGAAAACGCAAATACCCGGTAGAAGAAGGCCTGCCCCGGGATCAGTTCCTGGCCGTTAATCTGAATGCCATTCCTGCTTTATTGCTGCCGGTCATCGTCCTGGGCGGTATCTACGGCGGCTTTGTCACAGTCACCGAGGCAGCGGCTCTGTCCGCTTTGGTCTCCATCGTCGTCTCGGTCTACTTCTATAAAGGCTGCCGGGCCGGTGAGGTTTTGGGCCTGGTGGGGGAATCCGTCCGGATCACTGCGGTCATTGTTTTCATCATCGCCGGTGCATTGTTGTTCGGCCATTGGATCACCGATGCGGGCATCGCCTCGGACCTGGTGGAGTTCGTGGTCAGCCATGACCTGGAAGCCTGGCAGTTTTTGTTGTTCATCAACGTGCTGATGTTGTTGTTGGGTATGTTCCTGGAAGTTATCGCCGTGATCCTGATCACCGTACCGATAGTTTTACCGATCCTGGAACAGCTGGGTATTTCGACCATCCACTATGCGGTTGTGGTCACGGTGAATATGGAACTGGCCCTGCTAACGCCGCCCATTGGCCTGAACCTCTATGTGCTATCGTCGATTTCCAAAGCACCCATAGGCGAGGTCATTCGCGGCACTTTGCCATTTATTCTGATCATGCTGTGTCTGCTGTTGGTGGTAACTTATATCCCGGCTATTTCACTATGGCTGCCGGAAATGGTCTACGGAAAATAGGATCAATTTAGACGTAGGTGATCGCGACCACCTCGATCTCCTCTATTCCCGATGGGGTGCGTAGTTTTACCACATCGCCCTCGCCAGCCTTGTGCAAGGCGCGGGCGATGGGGGAGACCCAGCTGACTTCACCATGCTCCTGGCGGGCCTCGTCCGCACCGACAATGCGCACGGTACGTTCAGCATCGTGATGATCAACATAGGTGACCGTCGCCCCGAAAAAGACCTGGTCGCGATTTTTCTGACGGTTTTGATCGACCACTTCCGCGATATCCAGGCGTTTCATCAAATAGCGCACCCGGCGGTCAATCTCGCGCAGGCGTTTTTTTCCATAAAGGTAGTCGCCGTTTTCGGAACGATCACCATTGCCTGCCGCCCAAGAGACGACGCGGACCACGTCCGGCCTTTCGACCCGGCGCAATTGGGTCAATTCCGCCATCAGGCGGGCATGGCCTTCGGGCGTCAGATAGTTTTTCGCGCCAGGGGGCAAAGGGGCGGCAGTTTCAGGCAAATCATCGTCGCCGTCACCGTCGCTCTCTTTTGTGAATGCCTTGCTCATGGTTAGATATGCTAGCCTGAATTATTCACTCCAGCCTTTGAATTAGGCGGTGAACGTAGATTAACCTGTTGAAATATCGTAGTGTTTTGGATGTCTAGACCGAAACAACGACACCA
>JABJKS010000026.1 GCA_018660265.1 Rhodospirillaceae bacterium
ACCGCGCGCTTCCCATTCATTGAAATCCGTCGGCGCGCCGCGGTTGGCCATTTGACCGTTGATGGAGGAGCCACCACCCAACACTCTGGCTTGCTCATACTTGCGCAGGGGCGGGCGATCCACATCCGGGTTGTTGTGGGATATGACCTCCGTCGTGACCTTCAGGTCATTCCAGAAGAAACGTTTATCCAGATAGGCCGTGCCTGGATAGGTATCCAAAATCTCTTCCGGAATTTTGCCGTGGGGCGTATCTTGGCCGGCCTCGCACAATAGAATTTGATTGCTGCTACGCGCCGACAACCGGTTGGCCAATACTGAGCCGGCCGAGCCGCCCCCGACAATGATGTAATCGAACTGCATTTCTTACTCCCATTCTTCAATCCCCAATGGCACAGGGTGTTATCGTCGCCGAAAGGCGTACAAAGTCATACCAAATTCGGGCGTTAGAGATATGGTTTCAGAGAATTCCGGGTTCCCAGCGCGCACAAATATAGGGGCATGCCATGACCATAGGCATTTATCTAAACCGGGTCGATCAGGCGCTATTGAATTTGTCTATCATACCGTCCCAGGCGGGCACCAGGTCCATCAGTCCGTCCCACCAAGCCTGGTCGCGACGAGCCTCGAAGTCCGATAGTTCGACACCTTGTTGTTCGACCCACGTGTAGTAGCCTAGATTGAAAATTCGTTCATGTCCGGCGCGATCCAGTTCGATCATATGATCCGTTGCCGCACCCAACATATGGCGGCCATAGACTTCCGCCGCCTTCAAGGCATCGAAGCCGCCGCCACCCAGACGCTTTTCAGCACCAGACAGTTCGGTTTCGTACATCTCTGCACCGTCCGTGGCCACTGTCAGCACAGCATCATCTGACTTTAGGCCCATGTACTTGGCGTACTTGATGGCACCGACGATATTGGCAATGGACGAAAGGCCCAAATCGCCGAGGGCCGTGATGGATTGTTGGTCCATGCCAGCACGCTCTGAAAGGTATTTGCGGCCTGTAGTGGTGTTGAACAGCAGGTTGAGATTGTCGGAAGCCTGGTCTGAAACGCCGATGACAAAGTCAGTATTCATGACGTTGTGGATGAACGGCACATGTTTGTCGCCGATGCCCTGGATGTTATGTTCGCCGTAGCCGTTATAGAGAAGGGTCGGGCACTCGGTCGCTTCCACGGCGCAAACCTGTGCACCCAAGGTGTCCTTCAGATAATCGCCAGCGGCAATTGTTCCAGCGGAGCCAGTAGCGGATACAAAGGCGCGGGCCTTGAGATCACTCGACCCTTTCACCGCTTTAAACATGCGTTCGAACGCAGGCCCACTGACCGCGCGATGAATGATGTAGTTTCCGAATTCAGCAAACTGGTTAAGGATGATGTTTTCCGGATCCTTTGATAGCGCGTGACAAGCGTCGTAGATTTCCTTGACGTTACTTTCAGTACCCGGCGTACGCAGAATATCGGCCGGGTCGGTGGTCCAGTTTTCCAGCCACTGGAAACGCTCACGGCTCATACCTTCCGGCAAAACCGCCACGCTTCGACAACCCAGTATGCGGGAAATGGCAACGCCGCCACGACAATAGTTCCCGGTTGAGGGCCATACGGCGCGGTGACGACTGACGTCAAAGACTCCCGACAACAGGCGCGGAACCAGGCAGCCGTATGCGGCCAGGACCTTGTGGGCACGGACCATGGGAAATCTGTCGCCCACGGCGATGATGATTTTGGCATCAACACCAGTCAGCGCGGTATCCAGAACAATATGCGCAGGCACATCGACCAGATGGCGGCGGGAGGGGCCATTATGCCAGTGCACCCGAAACAAATTGCCTGCGGCAGGCGTATCCGGATCAACATCAGCTAACAAGGCTGTTCTATCTGCCAAATTGTTCGCCGGATCAGCCAGATCTGCTATTCGCGGGAGTGTCACGCCAGCCGCGTGAACACTTTCAATGTTCCGGTTGTAGGCCGCTTGATCAATGATTTCCCGCTCCAACCCAACTACCATGTTTATTCTCCGAGGTCTCTTTTCTGCGCTCTTCATTGACGTAATGCGCTTGCAGGATAGCCATTCCGTGCTGATCGGGAAGTTTAAATCACTAGTGTTGGCCGGCAGCTATTATTGCGCCGCAATCCGCTCCGTTTTCTGCTCCGCCGCGATCAGACGCTCAATGCGCCGACGATAAACATTTGGAGCCTTATCAATCCCAATGCGAACCGGTGGGCGTTTGGACGGGCGGTTTTCCTCCACCTGTACAGCTTCCAATATTATTTTGTCCTCGCCGAAAGCGATGCGGAATAGCTCATCCATTTTTTTCGATACCGCATTATCACCGATCGCGGTATTTCGCACATGCATCCAACGGTCGATGGTATGCTCGGCGTCGAGCGGGGTCATGAAATGCAGAGCAAAAATCCGTACACCCTGATCGCGATCTTCGTCAGATAATGCCAAACTGCTGTCAGCGCTGCCAAAATCGATCACCGCGGTACAAGGTGTGTGAAGGTAATAATAGTGCCATCGATCGACATTGCCGGTGAAACCGCCAAACTCCTGGAAAAATCCAACCGGTGGCGCATTGCGGATCCAACGCCAGGCAACCAGCGGATCCGCCTTGGTATCAAATTGAACTGGAACGTCTTCACTGGCAGGGCTGCCCAACGTCGTGGAATGAACAAAACTCACGTGGGCAGGGTCGACCAGATTTTCGGCAACATTCAAATAGTTGGATTTTAGATACAGCTGATCACCTTGATGCGCGCACCATTGCGGGTCCTGAAGTTCCGCCATGTCGAAGACGTCGTTCGGATCGGCCTTTTCCTGATCCCCCATCCAGACCCAAACAATACCGTGTTTTTCATGAATCTGATAACTTTCAACAACGGCCTGCGCCGGCACACCGGCCTGGCCTGGAACACGGACGCATTTGCCGGTGCAGTCAAAAGTCATGCCGTGATAACCGCATTGCACCTCATCACCGATGCGCTTGCCCATAGAAAGCGGTAGCTGGCGATGCGGACAGCGATCCTCCAAGGCAATGACCTGGCCCGTCGTGGCGCGAAACATCAGCAAATTTTCTTCCAGGATTAATACCCGACGCAGCTCGTCACCAAATTCCGAGGCCCAACCGGCGACATACCAGGCGTTTTTAACATATTCCACTTGCCCTATCCTCCAATCGGAAACCCCATTATCTATAATGGCGTCCTGCCAAGCCATCAACTTCTATCCAACTCGGTCTATATCGCCTGGTGATCGCCCTGACTTTCGTTGTGGGTCAAGGGCGCTATATGCTCGAGACGTACAAACAGGAGATTTGCGGCGTCCATCCGCGGACCACGCAAAATCAGTTACGTGGTCTTTGTGGTTTGTCGCTTCCCGATATCATTGGCTGGTGATAGGCTTGTATAAGAGATTGCATACAGGTTTCAAATTAGGAACATCCCATGGCTGAACTAAAACTGGCCTATCAAGCAAATTGCAACAGCATCGGCGTCGTCGGTCGGTCTATTTGCAATGCCCGCAATCATCACTGGGTCGCCGAAAACTCTGGCGGCGAAGCAGTCGGGGCGGGCGAGTTGTTTTGTGCGTCCATCGCCGCATGCGCAGTGAATATGGTTGAGACAATCGCCAACACCGATAAACGCGACCTCGATAGCATGGAAGTCAATGTCGCGGCTTATCGTGATTTCGACAAGCCCAGCGGTGATGTCTCACTTTACGATGAGGTGCGGATACAATTCCAGATGTGGGGCGTGAGCGACGATGATGCGCGCTTCTTGGTCAAGACATGGAAGCAACGCTGACCCATCTACGGTTCAGTCGCCGTGGCGACTGCAGACACAATCGTGGACTTTACCGCGCATACCACAGCGCGGCCTCAGTAAGACTGCTTGGTCGCTGTTGGCAGCACCGGGGAATTCCGTCGCCCGTCGCATGGCCAAAGGGGGTGCAACGCCACCTTTGCCCATCATAGCGCTGTATAGTAGGCTTGCCCTAAATCAAGGGAGGTTGAAATTGTGCCATTGACTGGGGGATGTGGTTGCGGTGCCGTCCGTTACCGGATCGGCGTGGAGGCGATGTTCACACATGCCTGTCACTGTATGGATTGCCAAAGGACCACCGGCAGCGCATTTGTTATTCACAGCGTTTATGCCAGAGATGATTTGCAAATTGTTGGGGAGACCCAGGCGGCCATATTGCCTAGTGGCAGCGGTGCCGGCTGTGAACTGCATTTCTGTGCCAAATGCGGCACCTATATCTGGTGTCGATACCTTTATCACAAGGTGGATGTGATTGCCCTGCGTGTCGGGACCCTGGATGACACCAGCAAAGTAAAACCTCGGGCGCATATCTTCCTCCGTAGCAAACAGGCATGGCTCGAACTGCCTGCTGATGTGCCAACCTTTGAAGGTGCCTTGGACCGCGATGCCGTCTGGCCTGTTGAGAGCGTGGAAAGATACAACGCAACGCGTCCCGGTGGCTAACCGGCAAACCGCAAATTTCGTTCGATATATAATTGAGACGCGACCGCTTACAGGGATGAGCGGGCACAAATCTGAGGTACTTTCGGTGATAATTTTGCCAAGGGAGAGCCATCATCGGAAAAACTGACTTGCGGCCGTCTCGCGTTTGGTTCGCCGCCATGCCAGCAGTTTTGGCGGTGTTGTGGAGCACGGGGTTCATCGGCGTGAAATTTGGCCTGCCCTATGCCGAACCGGCGACCTTTCTCGCCTATCGCTGTACTCTGGTGGCCGCCATTCTGATCCTGGTTGCCGCGATCACGCGGGCACCCTGGCCAAAGTCACCTGCTGCCTACTTGCATCTGATCGTCGCCGGGCTGCTACTGTAGGCCGTCAATCTTGGCTGCGTGTTCTTTGCCATTGATCAGGGCGTCGATGCCAGTGTCACCGCCCTGATCAATGGTTTGCAACCCGTTCTGGTGGCAATTATCGCCGTGTCGGTATTGGGGGAGAGGTCATCCATCGGGCAATGGCTGGGGTTCGGGCTGGGGTTGGGCGGGGTCGCCATGGTGGTATGGCGCAAACTTGAACTCGGGGTTGGCACACCTTTGGGAATGTCGCTGTCAATCTGCGCTCTGTTGGGCCTGAGTATTGGCGTGATCTATCAAAAAAAATTCTGCGACGAGATGGATTTGCGCACGGGCATGGCGGTACAAACCGCCGCCGCCGCCATCGCCATGTGGTTTGTCTCGTCTTGGTTGGAAACAGGGGCGATCGACTGGACGGGAGAGTTCATATTTGCCTTTGTCTGGTTGAGCGTCGTCTTGTCCTTGGGCGCAATCACATTGTTGCTCTACCTCATTCGCCGTGGCCAGGCAGCCCGGGTTTCCAGTCTCTTTTTCCTTGTTCCACCCGCCGCAGCCGTCTTCTCGTATTTCATGTTTGACGAAACCTTTGGTCCCATCGCCTTGATTGGCATGATTGTCTCGGTGATCGGGGTGGCATTTGTGAACCGGTTTTCCTGACACTAACGCGTTTTCGGACAATTGTGACGTCATTCCCATGAGGGCGCGCCAGGGCTGAATTTTATCTGATTTAAAACTCTGCGATCTGCTTTGCCGTGGGTTCGGCACAACAATACCACGGCTCACTCAAACACGGTTTGTGGTCTGATCCATCCAATGCGACAGGCAGATCGAGACTGGGTGGGTTCAGGCCACAGGCTGCATGCGCCAGTCGCCAAATTTCACCGAAAATTTGTCGCCGCGTAGCGCCTTCAGTATCTCCGGCCTCCGCAGCCGCACTCACCTGAGCATGCAGCGCGTCCATGGCAGGGTCCGGGTGCGACCATTGATAGCTGAGTGCCGCCGCATCGAATTCGCCGAGGTGTTGCCGCATTTCTTCTACGTCTAAAAGCCTTGAGCCTTCAGGAATTAATAGCCGAATGGTCAATTGCACGGGCGCCACATAATCAACCATGCCCTGGTCCACCAAAAGCCGAAGCAGGTCGAGATAACCTTCCCGCGAACTCCAGGGCAAAAATGGGATAAAAGTTGGTGATAGGGTTAGGTTCGCACGAGCTGCCATTTTAATGACTTGGACAAAATCATCACGGGTGTGGCCCTTGTCGAGGATATCAAGGACCCGATCATCGACAGACTCAACCGCAGTTGTGACGAAAAGACAGCCAGTCCGCACCAACGTATCAAGGTGATTGGCATGCTTTAATAGGTGCTCGACCTTGATTGTGGCGTCATAAGATAACTCCGGAAATTCCGCATGTAGTGCCTCGACCACAGGGATCGCATGGCCGATGCCATTGAAGAAATCCGGATCACCAAATGTGATGTGTTCGGCACCAGCATCGACTTGCTGGCGAATATCGTCGATCACCAATTGTGGCGGCACTATACGAAACTTACCATCATAGACAGGGACCACGGGGCAGTGGCGGCAAAGGTGCTTGCAGCCACGACTGGCCTCTGTGTAACCCACGGTCCGGCGGGCGTTTTGTCCCATGTCAACATGGGCATATTGGGAAAGCGCCGCCAAACCATCGCGCCGGGGCAAACGAAATTCCTGTTTGGCCAAAGATATCAGCGGATCAGATTGTGCCGCATCAAAGGCCGGACCATTGCTGGATAGACGTCTATATAGATTGACCAGGCCGCCTTCGAATTCGCCGCCAAGGATGGTCCCACCGCCCAACTCTGTCCGCAGATATGCCTCGTTCAATGGTGCGTAAAGACCATAAAAACACAGGTGCGCTGACGGATTGATAGACCGTATGCGTGGCACGGCCATACTGGCTATGCGTGTTGCTGTGTGCATGGGTAGGTAGATGGCAATCAGCCCGGCAGCGCCTATGGCTATTTCATCGAACGCATCCACCGCCAAATCAAGGCAATGTACATCCGCCCCCGCGTCCGCAAGAAAGGCTGCCGGAGACGCCAGCCCAAAGGGCTGATGGCCAAGTTCATAGGTCGATAGAAGCAAGACGTTCATGGTTTTGGTACTTCAAAATTTGAGTGGGGGATAATTAAGGCGTCTGCGCCAAGCAAGACCGCTATACCACATCCCGCACGAGCTAAGAAGGTTCGATGCTACGAGTAAAGCTGACATTAACCGGACGCGTTCTCTGGTTTTTTGATAAGAGTGATTGGTCCCGGCCCGAAACCCCGCCGTCGCTGATCCAAATGGCAGGATATTCGCCCATGATCGCGTGACATTTCCCTTTAGATCCCATGCCGCGACAAAGCTCCGGACATCAGTTTTCTGGTATTTGGGTCTGAAAACGGAAAGGCATCAAAAAAATCGGCCTGACTGGCAGTTGGCTTTCTTTGCCGGGTGCTTGCCACCCATTGGGAGGCCTTCTTGTCGTTTTGATTTAATGAATGCGCAATCACGGCGATCAGGTAAATCAGGAAATGTGCCCCCGGCGCACGGGCGGCCTTTTCGGCCCAGAAAGCCGCACTTTCATAATCGCATTCAATTACAAAGGATATGGCCCGCGTCCCCAGCATCCCATAAAGCAGAGGGTCAAGGGGGCTTAACGACATTGAGATATCAACAAAGTCATGCGAGCTGTCGGCCCGCCCCGAGAGCATATCCGCAAATGCACGGGAATAAAAACCTTGGGCATAATTGGGGCTCAGTGATGTTGCCCGTTCCAGCCAATCGATACCGAATTCGGGCTCACCCTGCAGCCAGAACGAACGCCCCATGGTCAGATTGGCAAAAGGATCATAGGGGTCGAGTTCCAGGCTGCGTTCGGCAAATCGGCGGGCGTCTAGTGCGGCCTTATCGGGCGCGTTGTTGTATTTTACGAAGGCATCCTGAAAATTTGTAAACGACAGTCCCGCATAGGCTCTGGCAAAACTGGGTTCCTGGGCGACCGCGCTTTTGAACAGGGCGGTTGCCTTTGCATTGTCCTGTCTGGTGAAGCGATACATGTGATGTAGTCCTAGATGGTAATTCGACCATGCATCCAGGCTTTCGGGCACCCCCAAACGGGCGACGCGGGCTTCATTCATGGGGATGTGAATTTCCAGTGACGGCACCACGTGGGCAACAATCTCGGCCCTGATTTCATGGACATCATCAATGGTGGCGGCAAACCGCTCCCCCCACACGACGCCCCCGTCGTTGACGTCCGATAGCTCAACCGTAACAGCGATGGTCCGGTCCGAGATTTCGACCGAGCCCACCAGACAATAGCGTACGCTGAGCGCCTTGCCGATCTCGCGGACATTCGGGTCAGGTTCGCGAAACTGAAAGGCAGAGCCGCGGGCGATGACGAAAAGCCAGCGCAGACGAGAAAGCGCCTGGGTGATCTCATGCGGGATGGCATCGGCAATTGCCCCGTGATCGCCGGGTGCGCCAAGCAATTGAAATGGCAGAACCGCGATGGAGGGCTTGGTATCCGCCTTGGCCTCAAGCTCCAACCTGTCCGAGGGCCCAATCTGTTCCGGGCTTTGCGCGATGCTATCCTCAGTGCGGCCTGATACAGCCGCGACAAACCGGAAACCCCGCCCATAAATCGTACGAATACTATTCTGGGCGGCACCATCGTCCCCCACCGCATGACGCACCAGCTTGATACGACTGGCAATGGAGCTGTCAGAGACGGCACGCCCGTCCCAAATGGTTTCGACAATTTCGTCCTTCGTGACCAACCTTTCGCTATTTACGATAAGCAACTCAAGCAGGGAAAATACCTGAGGCTCCAACGGGACCAATTCGCCGCTCCGCCTAAGCTCGAATTTCTCAGGGTCGAGTTCGAAATTATTGAACCGATATCTCATAATTCGAAAAAATAGACCAAAAAACGCCTCTTCGACAGGAAATCTTCAGGGTTTCGTCAAGCTTGCCTGACTGTATTGGCATAGCCTGTTTTTCGTTGGTATTGGGCGATCCGAGAGTTTACCGTCGGTCCGGTGAAGGAAAAGCGGCCTGCCCCATACTAGGTTACGGGGCGACGAGGCGCTTTTCGATTGATCAGGTATTGCACCAGATTGAATTTTGAACAAAAAGCGAGGAATTGATTATGGCTTCTCAAACAAAGATACAGACCCGCGATGGACGTGGAAAGTTATTCGACAGCATTTTGGACACGATTGGCGACACCCCTTGTATCCGTGTGAATAATTTGGCGCCCGATGGTGTGCAAATGTATGTGAAGGCAGAATTTTTTAACCCTGCGGCTTCAGTCAAGGACCGCCTTGCCCTCAATATCATCGAAGAGGGCGAACGTAGCGGTAAACTCAAACCCGGTCAGACGATTGTTGAAGCCACCAGCGGCAACACGGGCATCGGCCTTGCCATGGTCTGCGCGCAAAAGGGCTATCCGTTGGTCGTGACCATGGCCGATAGTTTTTCCATTGAGCGGCGCAAGTTGATGCGCATTTTGGGTGCAAAAGTTGTCCTGACCCCGCGGGCGGAAAAAGGCTTTGGGATGTACCAAAAAGCGGTGGAGCTGGCCGAAGCCAATGGTTGGTTCCTGGCCGGTCAGTTCGAAACAAAGGCAAATTCCGACATCCATGAAGCCACGACAGGACGGGAAATTATCGCTGATTTCGCCGGCAGTCGACTCGATTATTTCGTTACCGGCTACGGTACCGGCGGTACGGTCACTGGCACGGCACGGGTGTTGCGAAAAGAACGGCCGGAAACCAAAATCATCCTGGCCGAACCTGCGAATGCACAGCTCGTCGGCAGCGGCGAAGTACAAAGCCGTGGTGACGGCGGCGCGCCTGCCAGCAGCCATGGTGCGTTTGAGCCGCATCCTATTCAAGGCTGGACCCCGGATTTTATCCCCCTCGTCCTGCAAGAATTCCTTGATGCCGGAAGTTACGACGAATTGGTCCCGATCCCCGGTCCCGAAGGCGTCGCCTGGGCCCAGAAACTTGCACGCCAGGAAGGCATTCTGACCGGCATCTCCGGCGGGGCAAGTTTCGCCGTCGCCATGCAGATCGCCGAAAAGGCAGCGCCTGGATCGGTCATCCTGTGCATGCTGCCCGACACCGGCGAACGCTATATGACCACGCCGTTGTTCGAAAGCATTGTCGAAGACATGGACGAAGAAGAAGTGGCTTTGTCCCGGTCAACGCCAGGCTTCCAAATGGATTGATCCCGGCCCTCGTGAAAGGTTGAAATTGTGCCACGATTGGAAGAAACCCTTGATCCCAGCGATTGGGAGGGGATGCGTCGATTGTCTCATCAAATGATCGATGATGCCGTCGACTATACCCGTGGCGTGCGCGAACGGCCCGTATGGCAGGCAATGCCCGAAGCCGTTCGCGCCAATTTCGCCGGCCCGATGCCGACCCAACCCAGCCCTGCGGATGATGTTTATGGGCTGTTGATGGAAAACATGATGCCCTACCCCATGGGCAACATTCATCCACGATTTTGGATGTGGTACATGGGCTCCAGTAATTTCACAGGCGCCATGGGGGATTTTCTGGCGGCAATTCTCGGCTCCAACCTTGGCGGCGGGAACCATGCGGCGGCTTTGATCGATCAGCAGGTCGTTGATTGGTTAAAGCAGATGGTGGGTTTCCCAAAGCAGGCGAGCGGAACGTTGGTGAGCGGCGGATCGGCGGCCAATATTGTTGCCCTGACAGTGGCGCGCAATGAAATGGCTGGATCCAATGTCCGTGAAAACGGTATTGGGGGTATCGAAAAGCCGCTCCGCTTCTATGCCTCGGATCAAGTCCATGGCTGCCATCAAATCGCTGTTGAGACGTTGGGACTTGGCAACAAGGCCTTGCGCAGAATTCCGTCTTTAGCGGACTGTTGCATGGATATCGATGCCCTGCGATCCGCGATCGCGGAAGACCGCGCGACCGGTTTTAAGCCGGCTTGTATAATTGCGACTGCGGGCACGGTGAATACTGGCGCCATCGATGATCTGCGGCAATTGGCGGCGCTTTGCCGTCGGGAAAATCTGTGGTTCCACGTCGATGGCTGCATCGGCGCGCTGCTTGCCATTGCGCCCGAAAACAAGCATCGGGTCATGGGGATGGAGCTGGCGGATTCAATTGCCCTGGATCCCCATAAATGGCTGCATGCACCGTTTGAAGTCGGCTGTGCCCTGGTGCGCGATGCAAAGGCCCACATCGGTGCCTTTTCGCTGACACCTGAATATCTGGAAACTGCGGAGCGGGGCATCGCGGCGGCGCCTTGGCTATTCGACTATGGCGTCCAGACGTCCAGAGGCTTTAAGGCGCTCAAAGTCTGGATGGCATTACAGGAACATGGGGTGGAAAAGTTCGGTCGTTTGATCGACCAAAATGTCGCCCAGGCGGCCTATCTCACAGACCTGATCGAGGCTAACCCCAAGCTGGAGTTGGCCTCGGATACCACCATAAATATCGTTTGCTATCGTTATGAACCGAAAAATATTTCTGCGGCAGCGTTGAAGCATCTGAACACGGAGATTATGCTGCAGATGCAGGAGACTGGCGTTGCGGCGGTTTCGGATACAACCGTTCATGGCAAGCATTGTTTGCGGGTCGCCATAAACAATCACCGCACGGTCAGGGAAGATCTGGATATTCTCGTCGCGGAAACCGTTCGTCTGGGTAATTCCCTGATGGCGGACGGACAAATCCGATTACAGGGGTGAAACTGCGGGCGGCATGGCCTCGGTTTAATGAGGGTAAGCGGGGATGAGCGACGATATTCGTCAATGGTTGGCAGATCTCGGACTGGAGAGATATGCTGACGTGTTTGTTGAAAATGAAGTCGATCAAGCCTCCCTTCCCTATATTTCAGACGATGACCTTAAGGAAATGGGCGTTGCCTTAGGGGCGCGGCGTCGCCTGCTTGGCTTGGCGAGGTCCCAAAACGATGCTACCTCACCTGAAAATAACGGCATGGAAGACGGGCAGGAACGGCGCTCGACAGTGGCCGAGAGACGGCAGTTGACGGTGATGTTCTGTGATCTGGTCGGCTCAACAGCCCTGTCGCGGCAACTGGATCCCGAAGACCTGCGCGATGTTATGCGGCGTTATCAGGACGCGGTGGCGGGCGCAGTGTCCCGCTATGGCGGGCATGTGGCCAAGTATCTCGGCGATGGGGTCCTGGCATATTTTGGTTGGCCCCAAGCCTACGAGGATCAGGCGGAACGCTCCGTGCGGGCGGGATTGGACGCCATCGCCGCGGTCGCTGCGGTCCGGTTGGCCGATAATGTTGCGTTGGCAGCGCGTGTTGGAATTGCCACGGGCCAAGTCGTCGTTGGAGACCTCGTCGGTGAAAGTGGACGGGACACCGAAGCGGTGACGGGTGAAACACCAAATCTTGCCGCCCGCCTTCAAGGTGTCGCCGAACCTGGTCAGGTCGTTATCAGTGAGACGACATTGCACCTGGTCAGACAAGCCTTTGCCGTCGATGATTTGGGTCGACACGAGATGAAAGGCTTTGACGATACGGTGCAGGCCTGGACCATCACAGGTGAGGTTACGGCCGAGAGCCGGTTCGATGCCGCACGTGGCGCGGTGCTGACGGATATCGTCGGGCGTGAAGCGGAATTACAAATGCTGTTCGAACGCTGGCTGTCAGTGGAAGCAGGCGACGGCCAGGTCGTGCTGCTATCTGGTGAAGCCGGCATCGGCAAATCAAGATTGTTGCAGGACCTACGCGACAGAGTTTCAGAACATGTCCACGTTCGTGTCCGTTACCAATGTTCCCCGTATCATACAAACAGCGCTCTTCATCCAACGATCCAGCATTGGGCACGGGCTGCCGGCTTTACCCCGGACGATGACGGTGCCGGAAAGCTCGACAAACTTGAAGCTCTCTTGGCCGAAACAACGGACGACTTCAAGGGCGACGCGCCTCTATTCGCCAATCTCCTCTCATTGCCTTTCCAGGAACGCCATGGTGGCCTCACCCAATCGCCACAGGAAATCAAGGAGCGCCTGCTAAATGCGCAAGTTTCGCATGTCCTCAACCTGGCGAAACTTAGCCCGGTTCTGTTCCTCTTTGAGGATGTTCATTGGATAGATCCGACAAGCCTGGAGCTGCTGAAATTGATTATAGAGCGGCTTCGGAATGCGAGAGTTTTGCTCGTCATCACGCACCGGCCGGATTGGCAACCCAATTTCGCGGATAGTGATCATATGACGACGCTGGAGCTCAGACGACTGGGAAAGGCGCAGGGTGCTGAAATTGTTCGCGCGATTGTCGGCGACAAGATCTCTGATGACGTGGTCAATCGTATCGTTGAGCGGACCGACGGTGTGCCGCTGTATATTGAAGAGCTGACCCGCGCCGTGCTGGGCGCCAATGAAATGGATGCGACGAATGGAACGTCGGGACCCATAAATATTCCCGAATCTTTACAGGATTCGTTGATGGAACGCCTGGATCAACTTGGTGATGCCAAGGAAGTGGCCCAGGTCGGCAGCGCCATCGGACGTGAATTTTCCTATCAAATGACGGCAGCCGTCATTCCACAATCGGAACAGTTTTTGCAGGAAAGTTTGCTTAAACTGGCTGAATCCGGCGTCGTCTTCGAACGCGGTGTTGGCAGGGAGGCACGCTACGTTTTTCGCCATGCGTTGGTTCAGGAAGCCGCGCACGGAAGCATGCTGATAAGCCGCCGCCGCAGCCTGCATTTGGCGATCGCACAAGCGCTCGTCAGTCTCTTTCCTGATATGGAAACTTTACAACCAGAGTTATTGGCGCGCCACTACGACCTCGCCGAACACTATGACGAAGCGATAAAATATTTTGAATTGGCCGGCCGTAAAGCTTCTGCTGCCTCTGCCAATGCGGAGGCCATCGCACATTTCCAATACGCCATCGATCGCTTACCTGATCTTTCCGTCGCCGATGACAACACACGGCAGAAAATTGAATTCGGGTTGCGCGCCGCATTGGGCGTACCGTTAATCGCGCTTAAAGGTTATGCCTCGAAAGACGTCGAAGATAACTACCTCCGGGCGCAATCAGTCGCCGGCGACGAAATCAAAACCGAAACCTATTTCGCGGTCCTGCGCGGCCTCTGGAACTGCTATTTCGACCGTGGCGATATCCCCCGTGGGCATGAGCTGTCCGCAGCCCTACTGTCGCTGGCGCAGGAGCTGGATAACGACCTGTTGCTATCATTTTCCTATCGCGCCGTGGGCTCCGTCCATATGATGAGCGGTAACATCACGCAAGCCGACATCACTTTGGAGAGCGGTTTTGCTGCCCGCCAGCGCTGGCAGGGTGATGTCAATCCGCAAGCTTATAGTGAAGATCCCGGCCTGGCGTGCGCCTACTACCTCGGTTGCACGAGAACAGCCAAGGGTCAGGTTGACGCCGGCTTAGGCTATGCCGATACCGCCCTGACATCAGCGCGGGAAATGGGCCGGCCCATTGGTATTGCATTCGCCGAAGCCATGCGCGCCATCGCGCTTGCCTGGCTCAATGAATATGAAGAACTGCAATCAAGCACGTCAGCGTTAGAGGCATACTGCACGGAGCATCAGCTCGTGTTTTGGACAGCATGGGCACGCTTTATGCGCGGCTGGTCCATGGTACATTTATCCGCCGCGGACAAAGGCATTGTGCTGATGCGAGAAGGTATGGCGCAATGGTTGGCGACCGGGGCTGCCCTTCACATCCCCACCCAGGAGGCCATGATCATGGAGGCCTGTCTGACCGCGGGGCGAAACGGGGAGGCTGCGCAAGCAGGCGAAAATGCCTTGCGCGCATGTGGCCTTAATGGCGAAAATCTTTTTCTCAGCGAAATTCTGCGCCTTCAAGGTGTCTCTGCGCATCGGGCCGGCGACGCGGACGGTGCCATGATCCACTTTCAAAGTGCCATTGACGAGGCCGCAAAAAACGGTGCCGGCCTGTTCGAATTACGCGCGATGATGAGCTTGGTGGATGTTCTTCAAGAGCGGAACCAACACAAACAAGCGGCAGAGGGGCTGGCACGCTGTCTGGCAAAAGTGGACAGAGATTCAAACGCCGCTTTTATCGTCGCAGCCAGAAAACTTTATGCCGCCATGAATGATGGACAAGCCGGCTAGCTGGCATGACGGCGCCTGGTCAGAGGCCCTAAGTTTTGCTTCGTTAGAGTGTGTCGCGGCGGATGCGATACTGCCGCAAATCACAAAAATTCTGAAGGTTGCTCCGTAAGCTGAGGGTAAGTGTACACGGCTAACTTCCCAGCGGGTTTAGCTGGGATGATTGGAGTGATCAGGGTCACAGACAATCCGCATAACGCTGCAATATAACTTTACCATGTAACGTTGGATCTTTGAGAGACGCGCTGATTGCAAATTGCGCTGGATCCTGGATTTGAGGGCAAAGAATATGATTGAACAGATCAACGATGAGTTGACTGCCGTGACACCCATGGCCGGCAGCGCAGCGACTGTGACAAGAGAAAAAATTGCCCTGGCTCCGGGCCAGGCCGGGTCGGATACCAACGCAAGCACACGGCCCGGAAACCTTGCAAATGACGTCCAGGCACAGACCACCTGGACCGGCACCGACCCCATCTCGAAACTTCGGGAACTAAGTACCCGGAATGTCGCGGCTATGGAAACATCGCGATTGCTGGCTGCGAAGCGATCATACGCGACACGGCGGATCCAAATGAACGATGCCGCAACCTTGATTAGCGGTGCCGTACGGCCGAAAGCCGGCGATTTGGTTCTGGCGCGGGTGGATGTCCTTGGTCATCATCGTAAACTGGAGAGCCCGGCAGGCCGACGCGCCAAGCTTTACCCAGGCGATGAAATCCTGCTGCTTTATGGCAATCGTTACGCCACCGATCAATTCGAAGCCATCATCCCGGACAATCTGGGGCCTTGCAACATGGTGGCCGGCGGCGGTATCGCCGCCCGCGCGGTCTTATCCAATAGTAATGCTCGACAGCCGACCATTATAGAGCCACTGGGATTGGTCGGAGATTGCGATGGCATGCCGCTTAACCTACGAACTTATGCCGAACCGACGCCGCGTTTGATGCCGGAAGATACGCTCGGCACCAGCCACATGCCGGCGAAGCGCACGGCCCGGGTTATTGTCGTGGTTGGGACCTCTATGAATGCCGGCAAAACCACTATGGCGGCGAGTTTGATTAAGGGCCTGGCGCGGGGCGGATACAAGGTCGGTGCGGGAAAAGTAACGGGGACCGGCGCCGGTGGCGACCGCTGGTCGGTAACCGATGCCGGCGCCAATCAAATTATTGACTTCACTGATTTTGGTTACCCATCGACCTATCTTTTATCAGACCAGACCTTGGCGCGGCTATTTGCCGACATTTGTGATGCGTTATGCAACGGCGGCAACGATTATGTTGTGCTGGAAATCGCGGATGGTCTGTTTTTCCCCGAGACTTCCGGCTTGGTGCAGGCCCCGGAATTCCATCAGCGGGTGGATGACGTGATGCTTGCCGCAAGCGACGCCATGGGAGCTTCAGCCGGAGTCAGGTTTCTCGCTGAAAAAAATCTCGGCGTATACGCTATCGGCGGCAAGATTACTGCCAGCCCACTGGCCGCACGCGAGGCGGGCCGGGTGATCGATGTGCAATTTGTATCCAGCCATGAATTGGCGTCGCCCGATTGGGCGTTTCCCGCAGCAACGTAAAATTGAGCCAGATCATCCAATCATAAGAACCAGGATCCGCAGTCATGGCGATGCCATCTTTGTTGAATGACCGACGGAAGCGCGTTTTCTACCGGTTGCTGGCGAATGGCGTGGCGCAATCTGTCGCAGCCATTGCTATGGCATTACTAATGCAACGCGCATTCGATCAAATGATACGAGCCGAGACGCCCCCGAAATGGCTTGATATTGCCTACTTTGGCGGTGGCATGCTGGCCGTCGTCGTGGCCAATGGCTGGTTGCGTTGGCGCGGTCATGTGGATGCCGAGTATTTTGGTCAGAGTTATATCCATGCGGTGCGCCTGCAGTTGTTCCGCCATATCACCAGGATCGGCGAGAATGGCTCGCGGCATCTCAGCCGCGGCGCGCTGATGCTGCGTTTCGTCGGGGATATGAACGCTTTACGCAATTGGGTCAGTTTGGGTTTGGCGCGTTTGTTGGTCAATGGACTGGCGGTATTTCTAACGATTGTCGTACTGCTGTTTATTGAGCCGGTAATTGCAGTCGCCATTGCGGTTGCTTGTCTGTTGGCCGCCGTTTTCGCCGGTTCCCTTGGCCCTCAAATTCGGCTGGCAACAGTGCATTCCCGTCGCCGTCGCGGTCGACTTGCTGCGATGGTCAGTGATCGAATTTCACAACTTGGCGTCATCGAAACATTTGGCCGCGAGGCAAGCGAGTACAAACGTCTCAAGAAATTAAGCCAGAAGCTATTTTCATCGTTGGTACGCCGGGCCCATGCCATCGGGCTATTGCGCGCCTACTCCGAAGTATCCGCTGCGGCTGCCAGTATATTTGCGCTTTTGGTCGGGTTTGCCCTGTTGCGAACCTCCGATGCCACTCTTGGTGCCGTGGTTTCAGCCATGGTGGTCGCCGGCATGCTGGGGACCCGGTTGCAAGACCTGGGGCGGGTTTATGAATATTGGAATACCGCCACGGTTGCCCGGCATAAAATCATGCAAATCATGGCGCTGCCCGCACCTCATCGTGGGCGGCATAGGCGCAACCAAAAGCGTTTAAAGGCGGGGCCTGGTCGAATTGTGGTGCGCGACATTGCCTACAAAGATGTTGTCACCAATGTCAGCATCATGATCGAGCCGGGCGAGAAAATCGCAGTAATCGGCAATAACGGTTCGGGCAAGTCGACATTTGTTGGCTTGGTGGGCGGCATGTTGCAACCAGATCAGGGTGAAATAACCATCGACGAACAGGGCTTATCCAGTTGCCGCTGGTCGGATATCAGGCGAACTTTTGCCATGGTTTCGCCAGATTTACAGTTGCTTCGCGGCACATTGCGTTTGAACCTGACATATGGTGCCGCCCTGGTCACGCCAGAGCGTTTGGCGGAAGTATTGATGCAATGCCGACTGACAGACTTTGTTGCCGGCTTGTCGGAGGGACTGGATACCAGGGTTATTGATCGAGGTGCCCTTTTTTCGCACGGCGAAAGGGCGCGTTTCGTTTTGGCCCGTGCGCTTCTATGTGAACCGAAAATTCTGTTGCTGGACGAAGCCGAGAGCAAT
Organism: Rhodospirillaceae bacterium; assembly: GCA_018660265.1. Classification (GTDB taxonomy): domain Bacteria; phylum Pseudomonadota; class Alphaproteobacteria. The sequence goes on from JABJKS010000026.1 coordinate 18,096, forward strand.
TTGGATGGCGAAACGCAGCACGCCATCATGGATGTTATCGAGGCATTCCAAGGCACCGTAATTTATATCACCCACAATTTTCATCATGCAGCGCGTGCCAGTCGGGTTCTGCAATTCGTTGATGGCCACCTGGCTGCCGACGGCGCGCCGACGGCAGTTCTTGAGGACTTTTTAAAGTCCGATCCGCCTCCGCCCCGGCATCTAAAGGCTATTCCATGAATAAGAGGATCGGGTTCGGACAAACGCATACTCTGACGCGCCGTCACGCAATTGAGGAGCAATTCATATGAATAATTTCAAACTGATCAAGCGCGGCATCGAAACGGCACCGCTGCTGCAGGAAATTGAAAGTACCGACAATGTCTGGGATCTGCAAACCGGGCGGCAAGGCAAGATTGCAGTGCAGCGCGAGGCACAATCCATTCCTTTGCGCGGCTTGGTTAAATCGAAAATAAATGGCCGCAAACGCCGTGACGTGCATGAAAGCCGTTTCACCACGACGTCCCACGCGTTCCCCGTAGCCTGTGCCTTTCTTTATCAAATTGCCGAGGAACGAAACGCCCATCTTTCCCGGGGCAAAATAGTTCGGCTGCGGGCCGGTGCGCGGGTTTATCCACATATTGACCGGGGCGACTACTATCGTCTGCGTGACCGGTTTCATCTCGTCCTTAGAAGTCCGAGCGGTAGTTACATGAAAACCGAAGATGAAACCGTTTCAATGGAAGAAGGTGAGCTGTGGTGGTTCGACAATAAAAAGCTGCATGAATCCCATAATGAAGGGAAATTCGACCGGATCCATATGATTTTTGACCTGTTGCCGGCGGAATATCATCTGGCTGTCTTTCCTGTCGCTGAGGCCAGCTGACATTATGGTCGGGATACAGCCGATGAAGGGAGAGAATTTTCTGGCCAGTGACCAGTGCGGACCGGCAGGGTCTTTACCTTCGGCAAACGCCGTCATACATGGCGCTGCATCGTCTGGCGGCTGTCTCACGCATCGAAAAAGCGGCGAACACCTCGCGCCAATGCGCGACGGCGGCCTGGAAGCCATATACTACCAACCAACCGGCATAGACCCGTCCCGTCCGCCACTTGTTCTGGTGCATGGTATTTCACGCAACGCTCATGCCCAAATCCAAGCCTTTATTCCGCTTGCAGACGAGCTGGGAATACGTTTATTAGCGCCCGTGTTTCCACGCGCCGGTCATCAAAATTATCAGCGCCCGGCAACCCGGTCAGCAACGTCTGATACAGCCCTGCTAAATTTACTCAAAGATATCAACCGACATAGTGATGCGGATTTTAGCCGCGTGGACATGTTCGGCTTTTCCGCAGGCGCGCAATTTGCCCATCGATTTGCTTTCATGCAGCCACAACGGATCCGTAAGCTGCTATTGGCTTCCAGCGGCTGGTACACATTTCCCCACGTGCAGAATGCTTATCCCTATGGCATTGGCCTTTCGGGAGTGGTTGATCCGCGCATTGACCTTGATGGTTTTCTGGAGCTATCCATAAAAGTCATCGTTGGCCAAAGGGACATCAACCGCGATCCCGGTTTGCGAATTAAGGGAAACGTTGATCGTATACAAGGCTGGAACCGCTTGGCACGCGCGGAGAATTGGGCGCGTTCAATTTCAGAAATTATGGCCGCGTACGGTGCTACCGGCGAGGTGCATTTCGAAACACTGCCTGGCTGCGGCCATTCTTTTGATGATTGCGTAACCGTTGGCGGTTTGCGGCGGCTGGCAACGGCCTGGTTCAACTATGACGATTAGCTGGCCTATCGCAAGTGAGATGGCCGCAGCGTGACGCGAGAAATAACCGGGTTGGCATGGCCGCATGGCGGCCTACGCTACGATCAGTAGTCGTCTGTTAAAAACCTCGCGTGGTCTTACCTTGCCTATGGTTCTTGCTGATTTGCAGTAATCGTAATTGCAAGAAAGTTGGGTTTTGATGGATCTTTCCTTGCGATTTTGATTCACTTTTCGAGCCATTTATGATTCCCTGATGACATTGCTTTTGGGGGTTCGGATGCGACCGAAACAGCCGAAAAAAGCCGATCAAGACGACTTGTTCAAAGCCCGTCTCGATCAGATTATCAACATGAAGCACGAGCTCGTCGCCTTGGCTGACAAAATCGATTGGGCCTGGTTGGATGAGCAGATTGCGCCCTATTTTTCCGATGAAGGACGCCCTGGCGAGCCGTTGCGGTTCATGCTCGTCATGTTCATTCTGAAACACACCTATGGTCTATCCGACGAGCAGGTCTGGGACCGCTGGGTGCATGATCCCTATTTCCAATACTTCACCGGCGAGGAATTCTTCCAGCACGACCTGCCCCGTGAACGCTCCGGCATGAGCCATTGGCGCAATCGCATCGGCGATACCCTGGACATGCTGTTGGCCGAAAGCTTGCGCATCGCCCATGACACAGGTGCCCTGAAGACGAGCGACATGGCCCGCGTCACCGCGGATACCACGGTGCAGCCGAAGAACATCACCATCCCGACCGATGCCAAGCTGCTGTTGGTGGCGATCCAACAGCTCGGCAAGCTGGCCAAGGAACACGATGTGAAGCTGCGCCAGTCCTATGCCAGGGTTGCCAAACGGGCGGCGATAAAAGTTGGATGCTACGCCCATGCCAAACAGTTCAAGCGCATGAACGGGCGGATCAAGTTCCTGCGCACCCGTCAAAAATCGAAATGGGGCCGCGTGATCAGGGATATCGGGCGCAATATTGAAGGTGACAACGCTCTGGGCGCTGTCTTTGCCGTGCCCCTGATCAAGGCCGTGCAGATCAAAGGTCAAAAACAACGCCAGCGTGGCTGGAAGCACTATTCCTGGCACGCGCCGGAGACCAAGTGCTTCGCCAAGGTAGAGCCTTGCGTCATGCCATTGGTCCGAGTGACCAAGGCGATGGGCACATAAGCCCTATGAGTTCGGCGTCAAGGTCTCCCTGACGACCACCAATCGCCGCGCTAAACCTTTCGCGGCAGGTATGCCGCTTCCGGTCGACGGGGTGGTCAGTTCATGCTGCATACCAAGGCCTTGCCGGGAAACCCCTATGACGGCCATACCTTGGCGGAGGTGCTGGAGGAAACCCAGGCCTTGACCGGGCAGGAGAACGAGAGGGTCTACGTGGACAAGGGCTATATCGGTCACAAAGCGCCAAAGCCTATGCGGGTCTTCCGGTCTGGGCAAAAGCGCGGCGTGCATGGTCAGATCAAAAAGGAACTCCGCCGCCGCTCAGCCATTGAACCAGTGATTGGACATCGCAAATCAGACGGCCATCTGGACCGCAACTACCTGAAAGACTGCAACGGTGACCACGTTAACGCCGTCATGATGCCGATCACAGCGCTCAGAACCGCTTCTTAACAACCGACTTAAAAGGCGGTTTAACCCTCCGGGGTGTGGTCCGGCTCGGTATCCCGGAAACTCGGGCGTTGCGAGATGGTCTCATACCATGCGGCCAGGCCCGGGCGTCCTGGCCGGAAATCGCCCAGCCATTCGCGCCAATCCTGATAGCCGCAGGCGATGGCAGCCGTGATCTGGGCCAGGTTGGGGATAGCGGCATCCGTGATCGTTAATTCATCGGCCCGGGCTTCCATGGCGTCAAAGCAGCGCTCGATACGATCCCGCTGTTTTTGCAGATAGCCGCCGGAGACAAGATCATCCGGGCGTAATTGTTCCGCCCGCATACCCACCTGGGCCTCCAGGATGCCGTCGGCAATGGCGTAGAGGGACCACACCGCCCATTTTGTATCATCGTTGGGAATGACCATTGCACCTGAGGCACCTCTCGCCTGTTCGTTCAAGTACTGGCAGATCAGGGTGGAATTGCCCAGGCTGACGCCGTCGTCGGTCACCAGGGTGGGGATCTGCGCCACCGGGTTGGCCTCCGCCAGGCCTTCGGTAAACGGCACCGTGGCATAGCCCCAATCCAGGGGCCATGTGGTGGGGCGGATTTCTATACGTTCCCACAGGCCAAGCTCCATCGCCGTGATGGAGACCTTGCGCGTGAACGGCGAGGCGGGCGTCCAGAACAGTTGCATGGGGTTCGTCCGGTGCCCCTTAGCTTTGTGCTTTATCCAGCAGGCCGGCCTGACAGGCCTTGATCTGCAGGGCCAGGTATTTGGAATAGATCCGCACTTGCGGCAGGCCGCCGGCAGTGAACCACAGGCCCGGTTGCGGCGTGCGCTGCCACATGTTGCGCAATTCCCGTTCCTCACCGAAGCCCCAGACGGGTCCGATCTTGTCGGCAATATCATCGCCCAACGTCGCCCGGACGACTTCCCGTTGGTTTTTGTAGCCCGTTGCGGTGACCAGCAAATCCGCCTCGACGATGCTGCCGTCTTTCATGGCCGCACCTGTTGCGACGAATTTTTCAATATCGTCATATTGCAGCAGGCCCACGTCTCCCGCGATGATCAGATCGGAACAGCCTACATTCAGGCAATAACCGCCGCCCCGGCGCAGATACTTCATCTGAAAGCCGGTATTGTCCGGCGGGCCAATATCGTGTTTGAAGCCCCGGGCCGACAGTCCGTCCAGCATTTCCTTGTCGGCGGCCTGGATGGCAATCGCGGCCAGCTTGTAACCTTGTACCATAATATCGTAAGGCGTGGCGGTGGCCAGCAGATCGCAATCCTCCGTTGGCGGGCCTTCTTCAAAAAGGGCATAAAGGGACTGCGCCTGCTCCAAACTGACAATGGTGGAGGTGCCGCGCTGAATTAACGAGACATCGACATCATTGGCGTGCAGATCCTGGGCCAGGTCATGGCCGCTGTTGCCCGTGCCCAGAACCAGCGCCTTTTTACCGGCCCATTCCTGCCCGGCGGTATAGGCATGGGAATGGATTACCTTGCCCTTGAAATCCGCCACGCCCGGCAGGTCAGGCTGGACGGGAATGCCACTGACGCCCACCGCATAGACGACGTGCTGGGGCCGGATGGTGCGTGTCGTACCATCGGTGTGGGCCAGGGCGACGTCCCAGCGCCCACTGTCTTCATCATAGCTACCGCCACCAATTTCCGTGTTGCACCAGACATTCAGCTCCATACTCTCGGCATAGGCCTCAAACCAATTGGCCAGTTTGTCCTTGGGAATATAGAGCGGCCAATTGGGCGGGAACGGCATGTAGGGCAGGTGATTGACGTGCACCTGATTGTGCAAGGTCAGGGCGTGATATCGTTTGCGCCAAGCATCGCCAATTTTCTCATGCTTGTCGATTACCAAGGTATCGACGCCCAATTGCCCCAGACAGGCGGCAATGGCCAGGCCCGACTGGCCGCCGCCAACCACCAGAACCTCCGGCTCGTGATTTTCATAGGCCCGCGCCGCGTTCCTCTCGTCCAGCCAATTGTCGCCGCCGAACTCCCGGGAATAGCTTTCCCCATCCGGTCGGTGCGCCCCGGTGCGTTCTTCGTGGCCGCGAATTTCGTCCAGGGCGGTCATCAAGACCCAGGCCCGCCATTCGCCGCCATTGGCATCATCATTGTCCTCATTGTGCACCAGGCGCACAACGCCATTCGCCGGTCCCGTCGCGGTGTCGAAGGCAAAGATCGCCTCCAACGCCGTCTGACCCGCGCGGCTGACCATGCGGGGGGGCGTACGCCTGCCTGGAATATGAAAATTCACAGGTTGGGTTGCGGCCAGGGTCTGTTCCAGGATGGCCGTGATCTCGCTGGTGCCGCTGATCGACTGAATATTCCAGCTGAAGGCCAGCAGATCACGCCAATGGCTGTCGGCCTGGAACATCGCTGCGGCGGCGGGGATATCTCCATCCGCAAGGGCGGCGCCAAAGGCGTCCAGCCAATCTTCCACAATATCGGTCAAGGTGATTTCGGGCAGTTGCGCGGCAGTTGCCATGATCATTTCCTCATATATATGTTTATTGAAGTATATCTCCGGGGGCCGGGGAGTCTAGTGTCCTGGTTCAGAGATACGCCGTATTTAGGACGGTCTAAGAGGCCCCTCGGCTAGGCGTGTGGCCCGTCGTGATGTGTTGCATCATGAGGGCCGCACAACG
>JABJKS010000054.1 GCA_018660265.1 Rhodospirillaceae bacterium
CACTTGCTTCATCCCCGCCCTCTGCAAAAGCAGAAAGCTTACCACTGGCGGATTTTTACTCCGGCCAACAACCAGACAATCTGGCCGCTTCAGTGGTGGATTATTGCTCCGGCGTTCTCATGGTCTGTCCATGGCGGTGCGCCGGTCTATAATGGAGCCAACTGTGTGAAAGGGAGTAGCCGTTGTATGACCCGTGCGCTTGAAGGAATTACTGTACTTGATTTATCCCGTTATGTGGCCGGGCCCTATTGCGCCCAGATGCTGGGGGATTTCGGGGCCGATGTGATCAAGGTGGAAAAGCCCGTGACGGGCGACAATATGCGCGGGCCCGGCGCGGCGACCGGCGACGATAATCTGTACATGCTGATGTACAATCGCAACAAACGATCCCTTAGCCTGAACCTGCGCCATGATCGCGGCCGCGAGATCCTGGCCGAGATGATCCGAAAGGCGGATGTGCTGGTGGAAAACTTCCGCCCCGGCACCATGGAGGCCATGGGCCTTGGTTGGGAGCAGGTCGCTGCCCTAAATCCGCGCCTGATCATGGCGCGGATTTCAGGCTTTGGCCAGGATGGCCCCTGGGCCACGCGGCCGGCCTTTGACGCCATTGCCCAGGCCGAAGGCGGCCTGATGCACCTGACCGGCGATAGCGGGGGGGAGGCGACCATGTTCGGTGCCATCGTGATAGATTATTCCACGGGCACCAATGCCGCCCTGGGCGTCATGGCCGCCTTGCATGCCCGCGAACGCACGGGCCGTGGACAGGTTGTCGATGTGACTTTGCTGGATACGGCCATGTCATTCCTGATGACGGCGGTGGCGGAATATCACCAGGACGGGACGGTTATGGGGCGCATGGGCAACCGTGATCGCTATAGCGCGCCGACCAATTCCTACCGCACCCGCGACGGTGGCCGATTGCATCTTATGGCGGCGGGGGAAAAGCATTTCGCGGCCTTGGTGGAAATCCTGGGCGAGGAAGAATGCCTGGCCGACCCGCGCTTTGCCACCCCGCCGGATCGTCTGGAAAATGCCGATTTGGTTGATGAAACCGTGGCCGGTTGGTTGTTACGCCACGATCTGGATTGGTTGATGGCGCGTCTGGTGGCAGCCGAAATCCCCTGTGCCCGCTTGGCCGATATTGCAGAAGTTGTGGATAACCCGCAGGTCAAACACCGGGGCACGATCATTGATGTTGATCACCCTACACATGGCACGGTGTCCATGCAGGGCAACCCAATTCGGCTAACCGATACACCCGTGGAAACCTATCGCCATGTGCCCACCTTGGGTCAACAGACAGAGGAAATTCTGGACGAGTGGCTGGATATGGATGCTGACGCCGTCGCGACCTTGCGGGAAGACGGCGTGGTATAAATCTTAGAGCAATTTTCAATTAATTGGAATCGCCCCGTCGCTCAATTGGCGCGATCTAAGTGATTGGTTCAGTTGCTCGATTCTTAAGAGTCCCAGCGCCTTGGGCATGTTTGAAAGAAACATGCTCTAGGCTGCTGCGTCGGCTTCTTCGCGGCTGGGGCGGGGCGCGCCGAATAGGAAGCCCTGGCCAAAATCAAAGCCATATTCCAGGACTTCGATGACATCATCCTCCTGCTCAATCCGCTCTACCACCAGGGAGATCTCGGATACGGTTGATTTTGCTTTCAAGTTGCGGGGATGCACCCAATCGGAACCATCCGATGGCAGGGTCAACAACAACGAGATGGGGACCTTGATAAAGCTGAAATGGGCCTGGGCCAGGGCCTGAAAATCAATATCCAGGTCTTCGACCTGATCCATGGAAAAGCGAAAGCCCAATTCACCTAAGCGGGCCAGTTGCCCCATCACCGTATCGGACAGGTTCGCAACGTCCCGCTGGGTCATCTCAAAAATCAGGCGGGATGCAAGATTGGGATTATGGGCCATGAATTCGATGAACTGGTTTAAAAATTCCTCGTCATTCAGGGTATGGTCGGAAATATTGACGAAGAAGTTGACGTCGCTCTGTCGTTTTTCTGTGCGCCGCAACAATTGCACACAGCGCATCAGCAGCAGGTTATCAATGGTTCCGATCAGGCCCTGTGCCTTGGCGACCTCCAGATATTGCCCTGGTGTTACCAGGCGGCCTTCGGAGGTGCGAATGCGGGAGAAGGCTTCGAAATGGCGGGTTCGCCGCTGGGGCAGGCTGACAATAGGCTGGACGTAGAGATCAACGCGGTTTTCCTCCAACGCCTCGCGGATATGGCCCAGAATTTCCTCCTCTTCGATGGGGCCGCTGATGCTGTCGGGTGCCGTGGCGCGCCTTGTACCAACACCGGCTGCGGGCGTACCCTCGCCTGCACCCTCTGGCCCCTGGGCATTCCGTCGGCTGTTCTGCCGGGCCAATTTGGTGGTCTGCACATCGCCGAATTGGCTCAGCTGAGATTGCAAAACCTTCATTTCCCGGACCAGGGCCTGGTTCGCGCCATCGGCGGCATTCTCGACCACGTCGCACAAAATGGCCATTTCTTCCCGGGACCGAACCACATCCGCCATCAGGCCACGATTGACTTCACGCAGGTCATCAACCTCGTCAAAGGCGATATCCAATTGATTTGCCAAATCCCGCTGTTCCAGGCGGCGGGAAAAAATCTCGTGCATCAGGGCGGCGGTCAGAAACCCGGCCCCGGCAATAATATAGGCTGTCATCGGGCCAAGCTGAGGCAGTGATTTGGTCATCACAAAGCCGGCCCCGACGGAAAGTATTCCGTATGAGGCAATGATCAATAGATGCGTAATAACAGACATGCGGTCCCAAGGTAGCAAACTGTGAAGGTCCACAGTTTGCCCCCCGTGGGTTTCAATATGGTTAACAGACCGCTAAACCAGATCTCTGGATTCCAGGTAAATATGCCGCACTTCGGGATAGTTCTCCCGCAACTTGGTTTCCAGCTCCGCCGTCGCGGCCTCTACCTCGCTTGAGGTGAGACCGTCTGCGAAGTCCAGATCCGCGGCCAGCAGTATTTCCCGTGGGCCCAGGTGCATGGTGCGGATGTCTGCCGCCCGTACGACCCTGCGGTCACCGTTTAGAAGGGCGCGGCAACCTTCCACAATATGCGGCTCCGCAGCCTCGCCAATCAACAGGGCCTTGCACTCATAGGCCAGAAACATGGCGACGGAGGCGAGGACAACACCAATGGCGACGGCGGCGGCACCATCGATCCAGGGCATGTTCAACTGCTGACCCAGAAAGATGCCGCCCATGGCAATGCACAGGCCCAGGATCGCGGCACTGTCTTCGAACAAAACCGTGAACAGCACCGGGTCCTTGCCACGGCGTACGGCAGCGAAAAAGCCCAAATCGCCTTTTTCCCGCAGAAACTGCCGCAATGCGAAAAAGCTCGCGGCCCCTTCAAATATCAGCGACAGGCCCAGGACCACATAGCTGATCATGGCGTTTTTGACCGGGCTGGGGTTCTGGATGCCGTGCACCCCTTCATAGATTGAAAAGCCCGCGCCCAGACCAAAAATCAGGATGGCGACGACGAAGCTCCAAAAATACAGCTCTTTGCCGTAACCGAAGGGGTGTTGTGCGTCAGGCTGTTTTGCGGCACGATGCATACCATACAACAACAATCCCTGATTGCCCGTGTCGACCATGCTATGAATAGCTTCCGACAGCATGGCCGAAGACCCGGTGAACGTTGCCGCCGCAAATTTGGTCACGGCAATTGCTAGATTGCCTACCAACGCCGCATACACGGCTATTTTCGAAGAACCACTTGCCATGGGGCCATGCTATACCAGCAGTGAGCCACCTTGAGGAGCATTATGAGCGATAAAATTTCTAGCAAATTGGCCCGCAACTTAGAAAGTGGCCCGGTCGGGGCCCGTGACAGTGTGGAGCGTCTGGGGAATTCCCTGATCCGGGACGTGGCCAATGCGGGTATGGGGCTCGATGATGTGGTGGCCCTGTGGTATGGGGAACCGGATCTGCCGACACCGGATTTCATTTGCCAGGCCGCGACGGCCTCCCTGGCCCGGGGGGAAACGTTCTACACCCCGAATTTCGGAATCGATGAATTGCGCGAGGCCCTTGCCGAATATATGACCGGTCTGTATCAGCGCCCCATCGACAGCGACCGTGTTGCGGTCACCGCCTCGGGGATGAGTGCGACAAACCTGATGCAACAGGTGCTGACAAATCCAGGCGACAATGTGGTTGTTACGGCACCCGTATGGCCGAACCTGATAGAAACGGTCCGCGTCATGGGGGGGGAGCCACGCTTTGCCTGGCTGCAATTCGGCAACCAGGGCTGGTCGCTGGACTTGGAGCAGATGTTTTCAATGGTCGATGAGCGCACCCGCGCCATTTTGATCAATTCACCTTCCAACCCCACCGGCTGGGTGATGAGTTTGGAGGAGATGGCGGAGGTATTGGATTTCTGCCGGGCCCGGGGCATCTGGGTGTTGAGCGATGAAGTCTATGCCCGCATGGTCTTTGATCGCCAAGCAGCGCCGTCGTTTTTGGAAATTGCCGAACCCGATGACCGCCTGGTGGTGGTCAACAGCTTCTCCAAATCCTGGTGCATGACTGGCTGGCGTCTGGGTTGGCTGACCGCACCGCCGGCGCTCATGCCCACATTGGAGAAAATGATCGAATTCCATTATTCCTGCCCGGCGCATTTTTCCCAGGTCGCAGGCATCACGGCTGTGCGGGAGGGGGAGGATTTCGTGGTCGAAACGGTGGCGCGGTACAAACAGGCCCGCGATCTGGTGATTGATCGGCTACAGGCCCTGCCAAAAGTGCGGGTACATCGCCCCGACGGGGCCTTCTATGCCTTCTTTGCCGTGGACGGTATGACCGATTCCCTGGCAACCTGTAAGGAAATTCTGGCTGCGACCCATGTCGGCCTGGCCCCCGGTGCAGCCTTCGGAGACAAAGGTGAAGGCTTTATTCGCCTTTGTTTTGCCTCTACCCTGGATCGATTGGACAATGCCATGGACCGGCTGGAGCCATATTTGAGCTAGAGCAATTCCAATCACTTAGAATCGCTTTGCGATTCTAAGTGATTGGAATAATTGCTCGATTCTTAAGAGTCGGAGCATTTCCTAGTCGGAAATGCTCTAAGAGCTATTTTTCGAGCGAGTTTAGGAGACACTTTGATGAAAGTTGTGATCACCGGCGGCGGTGGCTTCATTGGCCGTAAGCTGGCCCATAAGATATTGGAACGGGGCGAATTAACCGGTCCATCGGGGCAGCGGGAAGCGGTCACCGAGGTGGTGCTGTTTGACGCGGTTGCGCCCCCGGACGGGGAATTCACCGACGAACGTGTGCGTGCGGTGGTGGGCGATATTACCGATGCGGGTCTGGTGGCCAGCGTCATCGATGGGGATACCAACAGCGTCTTTCACCTGGCCGCCGTGGTCAGTGCCGGGGCCGAGGCTGATTTCGATCTGGGCTATCAGGTCAATCTGGACGGCACCCGCAATGTATTTCAGGCCGCGCGCGCAGCTAACGGCGTGCCCAGAGTGGTCTTCGCATCTTCCTTGGCCGTCTATGGTGGTGAGGTGCCCGATACGGTGGGGGATCAAACCCCCATTACGCCGGAGACGTCCTATGGCGCGCAAAAAGTCATGGGTGAATTCCTGATCACCGATTACAGCCGCAAGGGCTATCTTGATGGCCGCGCCATGCGCCTGCCCACCATCGTGGTGCGTCCGGGCAAGCCGAACAAGGCGGCCTCGGGCTTCGCCTCAGGCATTGTGCGGGAGCCTTTGAACGGCGTCGATATGGCCTGCCCGGTGACGCCCGAATCCCGCATGGCCATTATGTCGCCCCGCACCGTGGTGGAATGTTTTATGCATATGCATGAACTGGATGCGGAAAAACTTGGTGCTTCGCGGGCGATTTTGCTGTCAGGCTTTTCCGTCTCCATGGGGGATGCCGCCGCTGCCGTGAACGCGGTGGAAACCAACCGGGCCCGGGGTAAGATTACTTTTAAGGTCGACCCTGCGACCCAGGCCATTGTCGATGGCTGGCCCAAGACAACCTATTCGGACAAAGCAGGCGCCCTGGGTTTTCCCAGCGACAGCAATATCGAGGACGTGATCGCGGCCTATATTGAAGACGAATTGGATTAGAGGAAGTTATTATGAGTGGACGTCTGGCCGGTAAGCGGGCCTTTATCACAGCGGCTGGCATGGGCATTGGCCGGGCCACGGCGGAAACCTTTCTGCGCGAAGGGGCTCAGGTCATCGCCACCGATATCAATATGGATGCGCTATCTGATCTGAAGCAGGGGGATCTGAAGCATGAGAATGTCATTGTAGAACACCTGGATGCCCGCGATGGTGCCGCCATCGCCGCAGCCGCTGAACGTCATGGGGCCGTGGATATCTTGTTCAACTGCGCCGGTTTCGTGCACAACGGCACCTTGTTGGAGGCCACGGAAGATGAATGGGACTTCGCCTTTGATTTGAACGTGAAGTCCATGTACCGGGTCTGCCGCGCCTTTCTGCCGGCGATGTTGGAGAACGGCGGCGGCAGTATCGTCAACACATCTTCCGTCGCATCCGCCATGAAGGGCATTGTCAGTCGTTGCGTCTATAGCGCTTCAAAGGCCGCCGTCACCGGCCTGACCAAATCCATCGCCGCCGATTATGTGGGCCAGGGGGTGCGCTGCAACGCCATCGCGCCGGGCACTGTCGATACTCCGTCCTTGGGCGATCGCATCAATGCGGCGGATGATCCCGTGCAACAGCGCAAGGATTTCATTGCCCGTCAGCCCATGGGACGTTTGGGCACAGCCCAGGAAGTGGCAAATTTAGTACTGTTCCTGGCCTCGGACGAAAGTGCTTTTTGCACCGGCCAGATTTACACGGTCGATGGTGGCGTCGTAATGTAGTCTTCGCCCACCCGCCCGCCATACCAGAATTCAAATTCACAGGGGATAGATTGACAATGAGTGCAGGAGAACGTTTGCCCGGAACGCCGGTGCCTATGCATAAATGGCCCGGCGCGGGCGGTCTAATGATTGCCGCCGATACCTGGGGTGATCCGAATGGCCCTTTGGTGGCCTTGTTGCATGGTGGCGGACAGACCCGTCATGCCTGGAAGGGCGCAGGCGAGACATTGGGTGCGTCGGGTTATCATGCGGTGGCCTTCGATGCGCGAGGGCATGGGGATTCCGATTGGGAACCCGATGGCGATTATGGTGCCGATCGTATGGTTGAGGATTTGGCCTGCGTCGCAAAAGCGCTGGGTTCTGAAAGCCCGATCCTGGTTGGCGCTTCAATGGGCGGCGGCACCAGCCTGTTGTCCATCGGCACCGACAAGGTGGCTGCCAAGGCACTGGTCCTGGTCGATATGGCTCCGAAGATTGAACCTGCGGGATCCCAGCGCATTCAGGATTTCATGCGCCAAAAGCCCGATGGCTTCGATACTTTGGAAGAGGTGGCGGAGGCCATCGCGAATTATCAGCCGCAACGCAAACGCCCGCGCAATCTGGATGGTCTGGCCAAGAATGTACGCCTGGCGGCAAATGGAAAATACCGCTGGCATTGGGACCCCGCCCGCCTTGGCACCCGTGCCGGCATGTCCGCCTATCGGGAGCGTCTGAGGGAATGTGCCGATACCCTGACCCTGCCGACCTTACTGGTGCGCGGCGGCCTGTCGGATGTGTTAAGCGAAGAGGGCGCGCAAAGCTTTCTGGCGCAATGCCCCCACGCCGAATACGTCTCGGTCGAAAATGCCGCCCACATGGTGGCTGGAGACCGCAATGACATCTTTGCCGATTCAGTGATCGAATTCCTCAGCCGGGCCGCCCCGGTCGGATAAGCTCTCTCTCGATTTTATCGAGATGCCGGTGGTTCAGAATAGCCGCGATACGCTCTAAGCTACAAGATGTTCCAGAATGTTGCCGTCGGGATCAAAGCAGGTTGCCTGCAAGGGGCCGTCGACGCTGGTTCCGGCATCGATGTTAATGCTGTGGGAGGTCGTCCGCATGCCTTTATGGGCGGCATCAAAGCCACGGACGACAAAGCCAAAAGATTCAAATGGCGTCGCCATGGCCTCAAATCCGGCAGCGTTCCACCAAAAGGCATCATTTTGTTTCTCCAGCGGCCTCGTCATATCAATGCCCGCGCTGACGAATAGCAGTTTACCGTTCGAAGTCGGTGCGGCCGAGGCGAGGCCGTGGAGGAATTCATAATGGCCCGGGTGATCTTGAAATTTTTCCCGGACTTCAGTGGTCCAGCGGGTGGTGACAACCACGCCGGCGCGGAATTTTGAGTGTGCGTCCTTGGCCTCGCCGCCATAGGCCCGTAGGGTCGCTTCGACACCGTGGGCCATCATCCATTGAAAGGTTTCTATGGGTCGCATGGCCCACTGGATTTCCAACAGCTTGACCCACATTTCCTCCTGCGCGCCACGCAGGTGGGTGACCTGGATGCCAGGAAGGTCTTTACGAAAGCGCAACAGCTCGTCAATGGTATCGACGACCTTGCTGCCATAACCCATATAATTGCCCAGATAGACCAAGCAGTCGCCGGGCTGCAGCTTTTCCGCCAGTCCCGCGTGCAAGGCGCACAAAGCATCTGCCTGGCCGAGAATGGCAGGCACAGCCCAGATGCGTTGTGTGGCATTCAACGTAATCAGCATTGTTGCGATCTATCCAGTACAGACAATCCTTATCTTATAGGGCCTGGACGCGAGATATCCAGCCCATGGATGGGAACAATGGTATAAAATCGGCAATATAAAATCACCGTAAAACCATAAAGCGGGGAGGGCGAGATATGACGGACCTACAATTTGGCGTGGTCGGCTGTGCCGGCCGGATGGGCATTAATGTGCTGCGGCAAATCGCGGGCACTAATGGCTGTGCCATTACCGGCGGCAGTGAGCGGCCGGGACATGAAGCGATTGGCCGGGATTTGGGTGAGCTGGCGGGCCTGGAACATCTGGGTCTGGCGGTGGAAGGTGACCCACGGGAAATGTTCGAACGGGCATCCGTGGTGCTGGATTTCACTATGCCTGCCGCGACCCTGGCGCACGCCGCTTTGGCGATTGAGACCAAGACCAATCTGGTCATCGGCACCACGGGGATGACGGCGGCTGATGATGCGGCAATCGCCCAGGCGGCGGAAAAAATCGCCATTATGCGCGAAGGCAATATGAGCCTGGGCGTCAATGTTCTGGCGCAGTTGACCAAGCAGATGGCCAGAATGCTGGACGATGATTTCGATATCGAAGTGGTTGAGATGCACCACCGCTATAAGGTTGATGCACCGTCCGGGACGGCGCTGATTTTGGGCCGGGCCGCCGCGATAGGCCGGGGCGTGGATCATGACGCGGTCGCCATAGGTGGCCGTTATGGCATTACCGGTGAAAGGCGCAAGGGCGACATCGGTTATGCCTCCCTACGGGGCGGCAATGTGGCGGGCGAGCATACGATTGTTTTTGCCGCCGATGATGAGCGGCTGGAGCTGACCCATAAGGCGACGGACCGGGCGATTTTTGCCCGTGGCGGTGTCCGTGCGGCCCGCTGGCTGGCGGACAAGGAACCCGGGCTGTATGGCATGGCCGATGTACTGGGGCTGTAACTTAAGTACGCCCAATGCGTCTGAGGGCACGGCGCAGGGCGGCGGCAAAGCTTTGCCGCTCATCCGGGGCCAGGAAACGCCCCAGGCGGACAATCTTCCCGTGCGAGGTTACAACCACACTGCCATGGCTACCGACATCTTCTGTTTCCTCAACCTCTTCCCGGACCCGGACCCAATAAGGCTGAAACGTCCAGCGCCGTTGCCGGCCACTCGGTTGGGTGCGATTGATGGACAGCGCCTCAGGCGACAGGGTGACAGTCTCCCGCAGCTGGGCCGCGCGATAACTAAGGCGGAATGCCAGATAAATGGCGGCCACGTCCAGGCCCAAAAACCCCAGTACGGGCCAGGCCCCCTGCAGGAAAAAGCCGACGCCGACGACCAAGGAAAACAATCCGATAAAGGCCATAAGGATGCGAAAACCCCGTGGGCTCAAACTGCGGTTGGGCCGCAGCTCCGCATCGAACAGCAGGCCGCCTTCGCTCTCGCCAATGTCAGGTGCATTTTCAATCCCCATACCGCGCAGTCTAACCCATGAAAAAGGCTAATATCGAGACCTTCTTTGCCCGCCTGCAGGCCGCTGATCCGGAGCCTAAGGGAGAATTGAATTATTCCAATACCTATACCCTGTTAGTCGCCGTGGTGTTATCTGCCCAGGCCACGGATGTGGGTGTAAACAAGGCCACGAAGGCACTGTTTGAGGCAGTGGACAATCCTGCCGACATGGTTGCCTTGGGTGAGGCGAAGTTGAAGCAGCACGTGCGCACCATCGGCTTGTTTAATACCAAAGCCAAGAATGTTATCGCCTTGAGCCGGCGTCTGTTGGATGAATATGGCGGCGAAGTGCCGGAAACGCGGGAAGAGCTGGAAACCTTGCCCGGCGTAGGCCGCAAGACCGCCAACGTGGTCTGCAACATCGCCTTCGGCCAGCCGACCATCGCCGTGGACACGCATCTGTTTCGCCTTGGCAACCGCACGGGGCTGGCACCTGGCAAGACGCCGTTGGAGGTGGAGAAAAAATTCGTGAAACGGATACCGAAAACATACCTTCTCCACGCCCACCATTGGCTGATCCTGCATGGCCGCTACGTCTGTAAGGCCCGTAAGCCCGATTGCCCGACCTGTCTTGTCAACGATGTCTGTAGCTATAAGGCGAAGACGACGGTTTAATGAACCAACCATAAGTTTTAGTAAACCAATCTCATGATATGTAGCGCTATTCGGCGTTTCCCGGTATTTGTAATGTTTTGATAACCATTTTGTCGCTATTTGGGCAAACCAGACAAAAAGGATTAAGCCTTCATGACGCGTGGAGTGCCTGTCAAGATAGCCATCATTGCGATATTCATCGCCGTATTCATTGCCGTAATCATATTTGCCCTTGATCTTGCTCTACCCGCTGGCGTGGCTGGCGGTGTCCCATATGTTCTGGTCATATTACTGGGAATATGGTTGCCAAGCCCTCGCTATGTCATTGGCCTGGCCTTGATCTGCACTGTCTTGACCATCCTTGGCTATCTGCTATCGCCCGCAGGGGGCGTTGCTTGGATGGAACTTGCCAATCGGGGACTGGCGCTGGTTGTGATCTGGATCAGCGCGTCTTTGATACTTCAGCTATTAGGCAAAGATCAATCGCTAGGGCAAAGCAATACCCATTTCGACGACCTGATCAAAGGTTCGGTGCAAGGCGTCCTCATTCACCGAAATTTTAAGCCACTCCAGGTCAATCAGACCTGGGTCGAGATATTTGGTTTCTCTTCGGCAGATGAAGTTCTTGCCCTGGACAGCATCCTCGAGCTGTTTCCCAGTGATGTGCAGAAGGAATTTCAAGGTTACACGGCGGCGCGTCAACGTGGGGAGAGTATTCCTGGCCGCTATGAGAACGAGGCCATTCGGCGTGACGGTAGAACCATATGGCTCGAAAGCATTGCACGTGAGGTCGATTGGGCCGGCGAACCCGCCATACAGGCTGTGGTCACCGACATTACGGAGAAGAAGAGAATCGAAGACGAGCTTTTGCATAACCAAGAATATCTAGAGGCGACAGTCGCGGAACGGACGCGGGAACTGCATCTGATCACTGAAAATTTGCCTGTCACGATCACGCGCCTGGATATGGAATCGCGATACCTCTTCGTCAACCAGCAAGCGGAACAGTGGTTCAATCAAGGTGCGGACCAAATTCTGGGGAAGACAGTTAGAGACGTGCTTGGAGAAGCCGCCCATGAAACATTGACGTCCTCACTCAACCAGGCTTTCGCTGGAGAGCTGGAAACCGTTGAGGAGGAGGTGACATATCCAGATGGTATCACGCGTTTTGTTGAATTATCCTACGTGCCCGATACTGACCTCGACGGAAACGTCCAGGGGCTCTTTGGTCTGGCCGTCGATGTCACTCAGCGCAAATTGGTGGAAATAGAAAGCAAGGAAAACGCAAGGCGGTTCCGCGATTTTTCCGAAACGGCGTCCGACTGGTCCTGGGAGATGGATGCGGACCTACGGTTCACTTATATGTCGGATTCATTTGCCGAAGTTTTTGGCCGGCCTGCCGAGACGTCCATGGGCAAAACGAGAGAGGATATCTATTTCGAGATTATCGATTCCAGCACACCGGAAGAAAAGCAAAAATGGCATCAGCACTTCGCCGACCTTAGGGCCCGCCGGCCATTTAGAAATTTCACCCAGCGCTGGACGACACCGGCGGGCGAAACTCGATTTATCCTCAATAGTGGTAAGCCTTATTTCGACAGGAGCGGTAATTTTGCCGGCTATCGAGGAACCGGATCCAACATTACCGAAAGCGTGCTGGCCGACCAGGCGCTGCATGAGACCGCAGAACAACTTCGTCTGCTAACCAATGCCTTGCCGGTCGCAATCATATATGTCGATACAGGGGGCCGTTATCAATTCGCCAACCAGATGGCGGAAGATTTGGTCAACCTGCCGGATGGCAGCATCGTTGGCCGGGATCAACGCGAGGTCCTGGGTGATGAGATGTACCGGCCTTTAGAGCCTTACGTCCAGGCCGCGCTGGCTGGTGAGACACAAAATTTTGAGAACCGGGTAAGCTACCCTGATGGCACCACTAGAGATATGGAATTCACCTATGTGCCACATCTGGGACCGCAGGCTGGGGTTTTAGGTTATTTTACCTTGGGTGTGGATGCCACCGAAAGGCACGCATTGGAAGAACGTGTTCGGCAAGCGCAAAAGATGGAGGTTGTAGGTCAGCTCACTGGTGGCATCGCCCATGAATTCAACAATTTACTGCAGGTTGTCGCCGGCAATGTCTCATTATTGCAGGACGATGCTCCGCCCGCGTCGGACACTGGCCGGCAACTTGAGGCGATTGACCGGAATGTGACGCGTGGGGCCGAACTAACCGACCGCCTGCTGTCGTTTTCGCGCAAACAGCCTCTGGCGCCAAGAATGCTGGACATCGATAAGACACTGACGGAGATGCGGGGCCTGCTGGGGCAGACCCTGGGCGAGACGATTGAGGTAAAGGTCGAACTAACAGCTGATATCTGGGCAGCGGAGGCCGACGCCGGTCAGTTGGAGAATGCCCTGCTGAATTTGGCGCTGAATGCCCGTGATGCGATGCCGGGCGGCGGCCTCATCAAACTCTCCGCCGAAAACGCCTCGCTCGACGAGCAGACGGCTGCGATGCACGAGGGGGTGGTCCCAGGTGACTACGTAGTGCTGAGCGTGACAGATACCGGCAGCGGCATGACACAGGAGGACATCAGCCATGCCTTTGAGCCGTTCTTCACCACCAAGGATGTCGGCAAAGGCACCGGGCTTGGCCTCAGTATGGTTTATGGTTTCGCCCAGCAGTCGGGGGGCTTTGCCAAAATCGAAAGTACGGTAGGACAAGGCACGACCATGTACTTGTATCTGCCCCGAATGGCGCAAGCCGAGGGCGCTGCTGCTGTTGCCCCGGCTACGCGCCCGGACACTGCGTCGAGAGGTAACGGCACCATTCTTCTGGTGGAGGATAATATGGATGTCCGGCAGTCGTTGGGCGGCCAGCTCATGAGCCTCGGTTACCGGGTGATTGAGGCGGAAGATGGCTCTGGTGCACTGTCGGTACTGTCTAATGGGCCCCAGATCGATCTATTGTTCACGGATGTCGTCATGCCTGGTGGGATGAGCGGCATCGAGTTGGCGCGTCGTGTATTGCTGCATTGGCCTAACCTGAAAATTCTCTATACCACCGGTTACGCCGAGGATATCGTTGCCAAAGCAGGAACATTGCAAGATGACGCCATCATGCTGCGCAAACCCTACGACAAAATCCAACTCGCCGCAGCGATTGCGCAAATACTAAAATGATTTCAGAGGCAAGCGCCATTCGCTTTCTCCGCCACCATGACGTATCTCTGAACCAGGACACTAGTAGGTCGCCCTGCCGCCAGAGAGATCGAAGACGCCGCCTGTGGAGAAGCTGCAATCTTCTGAGGCCAACCAGGCAACCAGCGAGGCTGCCTCCGCCGTCTTGCCAAGACGTCCCATGGGGATGCGGGACAGCATATAGTCCACATGTTCCTGGGTGAGTTGGTCAAAGATCGCGGTACGAATGGCGGCGGGTGTAATGCAGTTGATCAGAACGCCTGCCTCTGCCGTTTCCTTGGCCAGGGATTTGGTCAAGCCGATCACGCCGGCCTTGGCGGCGGAGTAAGCACAGGCGTTAGGGTTGCCTTCCTTCCCGGCAATGGAGGCGATGTTGATAATGCGGCCATAGCCATTGCCCAGCATGTGCTGCAGGACGCTTTGGCAACATAGGAAAACTGCGTCCAGGTCCAGGTTGATCACGGAACGCCATTCTTCGAAACTGTATTCCCAGCTTTTCTTGGCCGGTCCCGTGATGCCGGCATTGCAGACCAGAATGTCAATTTTGCCAAAGGTCGCCAGGGCATTGTCCCGTGCCGTGGCAACCTGGCCTGGGTCGGTGACATCAACCATGGCACCTTGCAGGCGGTCGCCGACATCATTGGCAGACAACATTTTGTCCAGATTTTTTTGACTGATGTCCCACATCAAAACAGAGGCACCAGATGCTAGAAAACGTTCGGTAATGGCCTGGCCAATGCCGTCGGCACCGCCGGTGACAATGGCCGAGCGAGCGTTCAGATCAATATTGTTCATGTCTCTGCTCCTAAAGCCTCAACGTTTGTCGCGCACAAAGGGGAAAATTTCCGTGAAATCGGCACCAGGCTCGGCGGCGGTAAAGCGCTGCCAGATCGGCAGCAGGTTGGTGCTTATAGTATCCGCCGTGCCTGCGGAGGCAACGTTTTCCACGTACAGGCTGATGTCTTTTAAATACAAGGTGTTGAGGAATTCGGCATCGTAGGTTTCGGTCAATATGCGATTGGGGAATTTATCGGATGAGGCTGTGTTCTGTCCCGATGAAACATTCAGGACGTCCAGCATGGTCGACATCTCCAACCCCTGGGTCAGGCCAAAGGCAATAGCCTCGGACGTCGCCGTCAGGGCCAGACCGGAGAGGTAATTGTTCAATAGCTTCATGGCCTGGGCCTGCCCCGGTGCCTCGCCCACATGGAAAGGTCTTTTCGACATGGCTTGCAGGACTGGCGATAGCGCCTCGAATTCAGCTTTTGGCCCGGCGAACATCAAGGCGATGGTGCCGGCAGCGGCACCCGCAATACCGCCTGAAACGGGTGCGTCCATGTAGGCCAGATCAGACCCCGCCAGGCGGCTGTGCACCGCCTTTGCCGCCGCCACACCAATGGTCGAGGTGTCAATAATCGTGGAAACCGCGCGCTGGTTGGTCTCGATAATTTCCTCGGCGACAGAGGCGGAAATAGCCCCATTGGGCAGGCTGAGAATAATAACCTCAGCCTTCGCGGCAACCGCCCCGACCGAGGCGGCTATAGCGGCGTCCTTGGGCGCGCGTTCCTTTGTCCCCGCCACATCAAAGCAAATCATGGGAAAGCCCGCAGCAGCCACAT
This sequence comes from Rhodospirillaceae bacterium, assembly GCA_018660265.1. Classification (GTDB taxonomy): domain Bacteria; phylum Pseudomonadota; class Alphaproteobacteria. The sequence goes on from JABJKS010000054.1 coordinate 15,552, forward strand.
TGGCGGCCATGCGGTTGCCCATGGCACCAAGGCCGATAAAGCCAATCGTTGGTTTCTGATCAGTGGTCATAATTATTTGCCATCCTTCTCATCCAGGACCCTGCGCGCGATGCGAAAGGCTTCCACGCCCGCCGGCATGCCGCAATAGATGGTGATTTGCTCCAACACCGCGCGCAATTCATCTTGTGTGCAGCCATTGTTGATGGCACCGCGGAAATGCAGCTCGAACTCCTGCCCTCGTCCCAGCGCCGCCAGCATGGCAAGATTGATGAGTGAGCGGGTCTTTTTCTCCAACGCCTCGTCACCCCAGACGCCGCCCCAGGCATACTCCGTCACCATTTCCTGGAAATGGCGGTTGAAGTCCGTGACATTGTTGACGTTGCGGTTCACATAGTCTTCGCCCAAAACCTCTTTTCTGATGCGTAGACCTTTTTCGTATAATTCTTTGTCCATTTTTGCCCCGTCTCTTGAACTGTGTTTAAAATATCTGCCGCATCTTACGCTTAGGGCAATTGATCTGACCAGCACTCTGCCCCATTCTGTAGCGAGAAAATTTAATCGGGAGGGACGAATGGGACGCGTAGCAGACAAAGTAGCATTGGTTACAGGCGGCGCATCGGGCATCGGGCGGGCTACGGCGGAATTATTGGCGCAGGAAGGTGCCATGGTCGTTATCACGGATGTGCAGGATGAAGGCGGGCAGGAGACCGTTGCGACCATAGAGGCGGCAGGCGGCAGGGCGGCCTATCACCACCACGATGTGACGGACGAGGGGGATTGGAAGAAGATCATCGCCGAGGTGATTGAGGCGCATGGCAAACTGGACATCCTGGTGAACAACGCCGGCGTTGGCGGCACCGGCATCCCGGTTGAAGAACTGCCCCTGGAGGCCTGGCGCAACACAATGTCCGTCAACCTTGATGGTGTCTTCCTGGGCGTGAAGCATGGCGTCGGTGCCATGAAAGACAATGGCAGTGGTGGCGGCAGTGGCGGCGGGGGCGGTTCCATCATCAATACCTCCTCCGTCCTGGGCTTTGTCGGATTGCCCCATACGGCGGCTTATACGGCATCGAAAGGCGGCGTTCGATTATTGACCAAGGCGGTTGCCATCGAATGTGCGGCCCGGGGGTTGAATATCCGGGTTAATTCGGTTCATCCGGGCTTTATCGATACGCCGATGGTCGGCGGGGCCATTCAGCGCGGCGGGCCGGAGCGGCGGGAAGCGATCCTGAAATCTCAGCCTACAGGCGAAATGGGACGGCCCCAGGATATTGCCGAGGGTATTCTGTATCTGGCATCTGATGCCGCGCGGTTCGTAAGCGGTACGGAGCTGGTCATCGACGGCGGCTATTTGGCTCGTTAGAGCAAATTAAGGGAAGAAGATTATGAGCGGACCTGAAACATACGAACTATTCGCCATTCGGTACGGTAGTGTTGCCGGACGGTTGCGCCGCGACAATTTCATCATCGCGCCTGACCACCCCGCGGACCCGCATGATGGTCCCATGCCGCTGGATTATTTCGTCTGGGCCATTGTTAACGAAAACCGTACCATCGTTGTCGATACCGGCTTTGAGTATTCCGAGGCGGAAAAACGCGGGCGGAAGATCACCCGATTACCACGGGATGGGTTGGAAATCATCGGCATCAATGCCGACACGGTGGAAGATGTGATCATCACTCATTTACACTATGATCATGCCGGCACTCTGGATGATTTTCCCGCCGCCCGCTTTCATCTCCAGGAAAGTGAGATGAACTACGCCACCGGCAAGCATATGTGTCATGCGCCCTTTGGCCATGCCTATGCGGCCGATCATGTCTGCACCATGGTCCGGCGGGTCTTTGATGGGCGGGTGGTTTTCCATGACGGCGATCGGGAAGTCGCGCCGGGCATTTCGGTACATTGGATTGGCGGCCATACGGCGGGTGTGCAATGCGTCCGTGTGCTGACCAAACGGGGCTGGGTGGTTTTGGCCTCTGACGCGTCACATTTCTACGAGAATATGGAAGGCATTGCGCCGTTTCCCATCGTTTATTCCGCAGCCGATATGGTGCAGGGGTATAGCAAAATGCGCGATTTGGCCGACAGCAGCAAACATATTATCCCCGGCCATGACCCCCTGGTCATGCAACGCTATCCAGTGGCGCAATCAGGTCAGCAGGATGTTATTCGCCTGGATGTCGCACCGAAAGATTAGTGCCGGGAATTAGTATTGATGAGCCGTATGCCGGGCTTCAGGGGCCGCGTTGGAATGGGATTCCTGTGCCACAACAACCGTGGCGCCAAGCAGCAACAGAAAGGCAAACGCGACTTTGGTCCAGCGGCGGTCGGTTTGTCTATCCTGGTTGGCGGTGTGGTTAACTGACAATGTCTTGACCCTTGATTGAACGCTGCCCGGTTTCGGGTCGGCGATTTACGTTAGCGACAAACGTTATATTGGCGCACAGCCGTAAATATGCTGTTAACGGCCTTGAATAAATTTCGACAAATGAGGGTCTTCTTGCCGGCACCGCGCTAGCCTGCACCTGCCTACATTGGGTTATATCGGCGGGCTATATCGGCTGGGTCTACGCCTCCAGCCGCATTTCATCAGTCTTTTGGGCCGTGCCTTCACGCTCCAACCTATCGATCACCGTATAGATTTCATCTCCGGCGACTGGTGGACTGAATAGGAACCCTTGCGCGTACCGGCATTGATTGGCGCGCAGGAATTCCAACTGGCCCAGGGTTTCCACCCCCTCGGCAACAACGTCCAGGCCCAGGTGCTGCGCCAAGGCGATGATCGTGCGAACAATTGCGCCGTCGGATGGATCATGGGTGACATCGCGGACGAAAGAACGATCGATTTTGAGAGCGTCCAAGGGGAATCGCTTTAAGTAGGCCAGTGATGAATAGCCGGTGCCGAAATCATCAATGGTCACACGCACGCCGGCCGCACTCAATCTCCCAAGGACCCTGGCGGCGAATTCCGGGTCTTGCATGATCGAGCTTTCCGTCAACTCCACTTCCAAAAGGTCGGTCGTTAGGCCATGACCTTTGATCGAACATTCCACATGTTCCAAAAGATCGTTCTGATTGAATTGTTGGGCCGACAGGTTCACCGCAACCCGAGCTACCGGCAGACCCTGTTCCTGCCAAGATGTGATCTGTGTGCAGGCTAGATCCAGGATCAGATCACCCAATGGCGTCATCAGGCCCAATTCTTCGGCCAGGGGAATGAATTGATCAGGCAGGATAAGGCCCCGTTCGGGATGATGCCACCGCACCAGTGCCTCCAGCCCAACGACCCTGCCATCCCGCAGGTCCACTTGAGGTTGATAATAGAGGGTGAATTCTTTGTTGTGGATCGCCCGTTGCAGGGCAACACCCAGGCCAATACGACGCAAGGCCGCAGTGTTCAGATCCGGTCGATAGAATTGATAATTCTGACCGCCAGCGTTCTTCGACTGGTACATGGCGGCATCGGATAAACGCATCAATTCGTCCGCCTCCTCGCCATCCTCCGGGAACAGGGCGATGCCGATGCTGGGGGAGACGGTGGCGATGTTGCTTCCGACTATGATCGGCTGCGAAACTTTCTCGACAATTTTGTCGGCAACCGTGGCCGCCGATACCGCGGTGTCCAGGTTCGTCACCAGGGCGATGAATTCGTCACCGCCAAGGCGGGCTACGGTGTCGCTGTCGCGCAGGCATTCGCGGATGCGACTGGCGACGGTTTTCAAGACCATATCGCCGACCTCATGGCCCATAGTGTCATTGACGAACTTGAACCGATCCAAATCAATGAACAATACGGCCAGCTCATTTTCATATCGGCGGGATTGGTTGATGGCATGGCTGAGGCGATCAAACAATAACGCCCGGTTCGGCAGGCCGGTCAGACTGTCAAAATGGGCCATTTGCGCCCTGCCGATGCCGCATTGCAGGGCGACGGCGAGGCGTTCGTTGCCAATTTCCGCTTTAACCAAGGTATCTTGAGCCCCAAATTGCACCAGCTGAACAGCCATTTCGGAGGCAAATTGATCCATGAGAGCAACGGTTGGGACAAACAGAAAAAGGCCAAGCAATTGCGCCAAGTCAAAACCGGGACCACTGCTGGCATCGTCAAAGTCTATGATCAAGGCGTCAAAGCGTTCATTGCTCAGCAGATCATTGGCCTCGGCCACGGTTAGAACACGGCTTACCTCAAAGGCTTCCGGGTCCAAAGCGTTTCTAACCGCTGTTTCGGCGTCATCGTCGCCGCCAATGAACAAAATTTCAATCAAGCTAACATTTCCCTGGCACGCCAAAAGCGGGCATCCGAAAGATATCTCTCAGCAATTAAGGTAAACGATAGCGGATGGCCGGTTAACGTTCAGTTTAAATGGCTGGGTCAGAAATGAATATATTGGCGAAATGCAGAGGCAAAGCGGTCGCGATTGCCTTGCCGATTTACAGTCCCATGGATTTGGCGATGATATTGCGCTGAATTTCGTTGGAACCGCCGCCAATGGGGCCAAGGCGGGTATCACGGAACATGCGCTGCATCTCGTGCTCCATGGAATAGCCTGCGGCCCCCATGATCTGCAGACCTATATTGGCGCAATCGAAGTCGTTCTCCGTGCCGACAATCTTGGCAATGGACGTTTCTACCCGGCAATCCACGCCCGCATCCATCATTTCGGCTACACGATAGGCCATCAGGCGGGCCAGTTCCGCCTTGATCCGCATATCCGACAGCTTGTGCTGAATAGCCTGAAAGTCAGAGATCGGCTGGTCAAACTGCACCCGCTCCTTGGCATATTCCTGGGCCAGAGACAGCGCCTTTTGCGCCCCGCCCGCACCGTTGGCTGAAATCGCCAGGCGTTCCAAATTCAGGCCGCCCATCAGGGCTTTCCAGGCTTTATTTTCGGCCCCGATCATGTTTCGGGCCGGTACCCGGACATCGTCCAGAAAAATCTGATTGGTGTGGGTGGTGCGCCGCCCCACGGTATCGAGGGGTTGAATGTCGACGCCCTTGGCATTCGTGGGCACCAGAAACTTGGAGAAACCATTGTGCGCCGGTACCGCATCCGGGTCCGTCTTTACCACCAGCACGATATAGTCCGCCACATGCGCCGACGTGATCCAGCATTTCGCGCCATTGATAATAAAATCATCCCCCTGGCGGACTGCATTGGTCTTGATCCCGGCCGCATCGGACCCCGTATGCGGTTCCGTCAGGGCAAAACAAAGATATAGCTCGCCTTTAATCAGGGCCGGCAGATACTCACGTTTCATCTCCTCGCTGCCACTGTGCAGGATATGGACGCCGGAATAAACCGGTGTGGTCATGTAGGTGGTGGCCAGGCCCGAGTAGTGATAGGCCAGGGTCTCCAACAACACGGCAATGTCTTTGTAGCTACCGCCAAGGCCGCCATATTCTTCCGGATAAGGTAGCCCCAGCCAACCGCCCTTGGCCAATGCCTGATAGGCTTCACGCGGCCATTCCCGGTTTTCATCCATTTCCCGGATGCGGTCCCGGGGCAGCATCCGCTCCGCCAGGCTCAACAGGCTTTCCCGCATTAGTTTTTGTTCTTCGGTCAGCCCGAAATCGTTCAATAAGGCCAAGATACACTCCTCATAAGCCGGATACTGCGGTGCATTGCGATGGGAACAAGCCGATGTTTGTCAAAATTTCGCGGAAATGGTCTGTCGTTTCAGGGGCTTAATGTCGTCGATGCCCTTACCGATGTCGTGTTCTGCAATTTTCAAATCATAGCTTTTCTGCAGATTTAGCCAGAAGGCAGGAGAGGTTCCGAACCATTTCCCAAGTCGCAATGCGGTATCGGCGGTAATGCTCCGCTTTCCAGCAATAATCTTGCTAACGCGGTTTGCAGGTACGCGGATTTGCCGTGCCAGTTCTGTACCCGAAATCTTAAGGCCCTCTATCTCGTCTTTCAGAATTTCGCCTGGATGTATCGGTGTTCTGCTCATGAACCCATCCTCCCTCAGTGATAATCGACTATTTCGACATTTTCCGGGCCGTCAGAGGGCCATTCAAAACAAACACGCCATTTCGAGTTTATGCGTATACTATACGGCCCTTTTCTGGCACCGCTTAGGGCCTCAAACCTATTGCTCGGCAGCCCGGCAAGGTCATTCAGCGTTTCAGCAGCGTCCAGAACTTCCAACCGCTTCTCGCATTGGCGTTCAAAGCTCTGAAATTCTCGTATACGTTCGCCATCGGCAAAAGATCGTGTCTTTTTATCTCGATAGCTCTTAATCATGATTGGAGATAGGTACATTAATGTACCCTGTACGTCAAGGGTACAAATAGTTGAGTTGCTTACATCCCCGCCAGCTTGCTGTAGCCATCCCGCGTTTGCGGGGTTTTAATGCCCAGGATGCGGCCGGCGATTAAGGTGCGCAGAACCTGCGCCGTACCGCCGCCGATGGTGAACATGCGGGCGTCACGGACCATACGCTCCAAGGGATTGTGCCGGGAATAGCCTGCCGCACCAAAAACCTGCAGGGCATCGTTGGTGACTTTGATGGCCATCTCGGATGTGAAGACCTTGGCCTGGGCGGCTGCCAGGGCGTCGGGAAAACCGTCGACAAGGTTCACCGCCGCGCCATGGACCAGGGCGCGGGCGGCACCCAGTTGAATACTCATATCCGCCAGCATCCATTGCAGGCCCTGGAATTCAGCGATAGGCCGCCCGAACTGTTCCCGCGCGCCGGCATATTCCAAGGCTTTTTCATAAGCACCCTGGGCCACCCCCAGAGCCACTGTCGCGGCACCTACGCGCTGCGAATTATAGGCCGTCATCAGATCGGCAAAACCCTTGCGCAGACCGCGCGGGGGTAGCAGCAGGTTTGCGGGCGGCAGGGCCATATCCTCAAACCGTACCTCCGCCTCTGGGATGCCACGCAGGCCCATGGTGGGGGCGCGGTCGCCGATCACCAGACCCTCTGTCTCGTCGCGAATGGCGATAAAGCCGCCGATGCCTTCCTCATTCCCGTCTTCATCAAAGACCCGGGCAAAGATCAGATGCAGGCGGGAGACGCCACCCCCCGTGATCCAATGTTTTGTACCGTTCAGGATATATTGATTGCCCACTTTATCGGCGCGGGTGGTCATTTCCGTCGCGGCACTGCCCGCATCCGGCTCTGTGATGCAGATGGCCGGCTTGTCACCAGCCAGAACCAGGTCGGCTGCCAGGCGTTTTTGTTCTTCCGTGCCATAGGTCATGATGGCGCCGATGGCACCCATGTTCGCCTCTACCGCGATGCGACCGGAAACGCCACAGACTTTGGCCATTTCCTCTACCACCAGGGCGGCATCGAGATAGTCCTTGCCCTGACCGCCGTACTCTTTCGGGATGGTCATGCCGAAAAACCCGGCTTCCTTCAGATCCGTAACGTTGTCCCAGGGGTATTGTTCCGTACGGTCGACGTCCGCGGCGCGCTGGCTGATCGGCCCTTCGGCGAGTTCCCTGGCCTGTTGCCGCAGTTTTTCCCTATTCTGGTCTAGGTCCTGATCAAGCATTGCTGTTTCCTTCTAAAATCTGTTGCGCCTCGACCAGGACTTCATAGGAATGAACCCTGGCGTCATGGTCGAATATGGCTGAGGCGACCATCAATTCATCCGCCCCGGTGTGGTCTAAAAAGGGTGCCAGCTGGGCCGCGACATTTGCTGCGGTGCCGACAAAGGAACAGGCGGTCATGGCAGAGACGCGCGCCTTCTCCATGGGGTTCCAATAATCTTCAATATCATCAATGGGCGGGCGCATACGGCCCCGGGTACCACGAAACATATTGGTGAATTGTTGTTGCGGCGTCGTGAACAAGCGCTTCGCCTCCGCCTCCGTATCGGCGGCGACCACATTGACGCCAACCATTGCATAGGGTTGTGCCAGTTGTTCGGACGGGGTGAATTTTTCCCGATAAATTTCCAGCGCCGCCATCAACGCCTCCGGCGCGAAGTGCGAGGCGAAGGCATAGGGCAGGCCCAGCATGGCCGCCAACTGCGCCCCGAACAACGATGATCCCAATATCCACAATGGAACATTGGTATCTGTGCCCGGTACAGCCTGGATGGTCTGACCTTCCTGCAACGGGCCCAACAGGGCCTGCAACTCCAACACATCCTGGGGAAAGTTTTCCGCCACCATAGGGTTGCGGCGCAAGGCCCGCAGGGTCTGTCGATCCGTCCCCGGTGCCCGCCCCAGGCCAAGATCGATGCGCCCCGGATAAAGCGACGCCAAGGTGCCGAATTGTTCCGCGATGACCAGGGGCGAATGGTTCGGCAGCATGACGCCCCCCGCCCCAACCCGGATAGAGGAGGTGTTTTCCGCGATATATCCAATAGCGACGGAGGTCGCGGCGGAGGCGATGCCGACCATATTGTGATGCTCCGCCAGCCAATAGCGGTTATAGCCCAGGCGCTCCGCCTGTTGGGCCAGATCTTTGGAGCTGCGCAGAGAGTCTCCCGGCGTCGAGCCCTCGCGAACCGGAGCCAGATCGAGTACTGAATATTTTGTCATAGGGGATACTACCTGTGGTGAATTCGGCTTACACGCGTTGATTAGACGCTCAAATTAAAGGCGATGGAGATGCGCTGGCGGTTGCCCAGATAAGGGCGCACGGCGTGCGACAGCCAGGATGGGAACATCAGGATACGGCCCGCTTTCGGCGAAATAACCTCGCTGGAGCCCATGGCTAATCCACCCGGCACGTTGATAGCCAACAGCGGGGCATACATGGCGGGCGCAATGCCCCGGGGGTCCTGTATTTCGAACTCCCCGCCCAGGGCCGGATTTTCATCGATGCCGCCGTCGTCCACATAGTAGGTGCCGGACCAGAAACTGCCTGGATGGGTATGGAATTCGTTGCCATGGCCCGTACTGTTGACATTGGCCCAGGCGTTTAGTTGCCAATCCACCTTGACTGGTTTGCCTTGGCGGTCGCAGGTCATGCGGGTGGCAATGGTCTTGGCTTGTTCCAACACCAAGCGGCCGCTCTCGCCGCCCCAATCCGCCAAATCCCAGGTTGATTGCCAGCCGCCAAGATTAGAATGGGCCGTGCTGGGGTGGCTCGCCATGCGTGCCTCAATGGCCGTGCGCAGGCCTGCATTATTGGCTTCAGGATTGGGCAGCTCGGCTTGTATCACGGGAGTGGGAAATAGGCCGTGGCCCTGAATTTGAATTTCTGCTGCTTGCTTCATGACTAAGCTTTCTTGCCCGCAAAGGGCGCCGGTTTGGCATCCGGGTCCAGGGGCCAGCGGGCCCGGGCTTCTATATCCAGGGGATCATACAGCCCGGCGCTCAGACGTTCCACACCGGCCCAGGCGATCATGGCACCATTGTCCGTGCACAGGCCAGGGGGTGGCGCGATCAGGCTTAGGCCCCGTTCCTGACACAGGCTGGTCAAACGCTGGCGCAGATGGGTATTCGCCGCCACGCCGCCTGCAATGACCAGGTGGGACAAATTTGCATGGAAACCTTGGGCAATTTCGATCCCGTTGCCGGCCCGGTCCACCATGACATCGCCGACGGCCAGTTGAAACGCCGCCGCCACGTCTTCCTTTCGCAGGCCCTCATTGTTGTCCAGCAAGCGGCGGACGGCGGTCTTCAGACCGGAGAAGGAGAAATCGCACCCCTCTCGCCCGGCCATGGGGCGGGGCAGGTTAATACCGCCTGGGTCGCCCTTTTCCGCCGCGGCCTGCACTGCTGGTCCGCCGGGATAGTCCAGGCCCAGCATCTTGGCCACCTTGTCAAAAGCTTCCCCCACCGCGTCGTCGATGGTCGTGCCCAACCGGCGATACTGACCCAGCCCTTCGATCAGAACCAGCTGACAATGGCCGCCTGAAACCAACAACAAAAGATAGGGAAAGGGCAAATCGTCGGTCAGGCGCGGGGTCAGGGCATGGCCTTCCAAATGATTGATGGCCAACAATGGCTTGCCGGTCGCAGCGGCAATGGCCTTACCCGTGACCAGACCGACCATGACGCCGCCGATCAGGCCTGGCCCGGCCGTGGCGGCGATACCATCCAGATCGGTGAAATTCAGCTCTGCCTCCGCCATGGCCTGTTGGATTAAACCGTCGATCTGCTCCACATGGGCCCGTGCGGCGATTTCGGGTACCACGCCGCCATAGGGTCGATGTTCCGCGATCTGGCTCAACACCACATTGGCATGAATCCGGCGCGCGTCATCCACCACTGCCGCCGCGGTCTCGTCGCAGGATGTCTCGATGCCCAGAACGATCATGAATTTTCCAATAGTGCAGACGGTGCGCGCAAAAATGCTTGCCTCGCGCCCTTGGAGGCCTTAGCACCACAGCTATGAACCTGCAAGACAACATCCGCATCGGAACCCGCGGCTCCCCCCTGGCATTGGCCCAGGCGGAGGAAGTCAAATCATGCCTGTTGGCGGCGCATACTGCTTTGACGGCCAACGCTGTGGAAATCGTTGTGATCGCCACAACCGGTGATCAGATCCAAAGCAAACCACTGAAAGAATTCGGCGGCAAGGGCCTGTTCACCAAAGAGATTGAAGAGGCGCTGTTGGTGGGCGATATCCATATGGCCGTCCATTCCATGAAGGATGTCCCAACGGAATTGCCCGCTGGTCTGGGTATTGTCTGTTTGTTGCCCCGTGAGGACCCGCGCGACGGCTTCCTATCCCCCATTGCCAAAAGCTTGGCCGATCTGCCCCAGGGCGCTGTCGTCGGTTCCTCCTCCCTACGGCGGGTGGCGCAGGTGCGCCATGTACGCCCCGATCTGCAGGTGGTGAATTTTCGCGGTAATGTGAACACCCGCATGCGCAAACTATCCGAAGGCGTGGCCCAGGCGACATTTCTGGCCTGTGCCGGTCTTAATCGCCTTGGAATGTCTGAACGCATAACGGCGCCGGTGCCGGTGGATGTCATGCTCCCGGCGGTGGCCCAGGCGGTGATCGGTGTTGAAACCCGCCTGGACGATGACGCCACCATTGCCTTGCTGCAACCGTTGCATCACCTCGAAACGGACTATTGTGTGGCCGCCGAACGGGCCTTGTTGGCGGCATTGGATGGATCTTGCCGGACGCCGATCGCCGCATTGGCGGAATTGCAGGGGGATCGCCTGACCCTGCGGGCGCAGATATTGCGGGAGGACGGCAGCGAATCCCTGGAAACCCAGCGTGAAGGCCCTGTCGTTGACGTGGCGGAGGCTGCCGCCATGGGCCGGGATGCCGGCGAAGAATTGCGTGGCCGGGCCGGGCCGGATTTTTTCACCAGCGTATAAATTCCATGCGCCTGATCGTCACACGTCCCGTCGCCGAGTCAGAGGCTTTGGCCCACCAGCTCCATGATCGGGGCCATTCCGTGCTGATCGAACCTATGTTGCGCATCCAGAATATCGACGATGCCCCCCTCGATATAACAGATGCCGTGGCGTTGTTGATGACGTCTGCTAACGGTGTTCGGGCTTTTGCTGCACACACGCCCCGAAGGGATCTGCCCGTCATGGCGGTGGGCGCGGCCACAGGGGCGGCGGCCCGGGACGCAGGTTTTAGGGATGTCGATACGGCAGGCGGCGATGTGATCGCCCTGGCAAATATGGTGCGCGATAGGTTCAAGCCTGGAAAAGGCGTGCTGGTGCATGTCGCGGGCAGTGCCGTGGCCGGTGATCTGGCGGGCGACCTGGGCCAGGAAGGCGATAGGGGCGGATACATCGTGCGCCGGGCCGTGCTGTATGAGGCAGCGGCCACGACGCAATTAAGTGAAGCTTGCCGCGCGGCGTTGCAGGCACGGGAAATCGACGGCATCTTATTTTTCTCCCCCCGCAGTGCGGCAACATTTGTTAAACTGTTGTTGCGCGACAATCTGGGGGAGCTTTGTCGTGATATTGATCTATACGGGCTAAGCCAGGCTGTGGCTGATGCGGCAGGGATATTGCCCTGGCGGTGCCTAAAAATCGCCGCAATGCCGCGCCAGGATGACCTGTTGGCATTATTGTAAGAATTTGAGAACGGAATGGCTGACGAAAAAGAACCGGGCCCGATTGTCGAGGCGGATATTGAAACCGATACCGATACCGATACCGAATCCAATGTGGACGATGTTCAAGTATCCCCGTGGGAGACCGCCCCCGATACTGTAACGGATTCTGTAACGGATGCTGAAACGGATGCTGCCGTAACGGATGATACTGTGGTGGAGACTGCCGCTACGGATGATGAACCGGTGCAAAAGAAATCCGGGTCTGGACGCGGAATTTTGTGGCTGCTGGCCGTCCTTATCATCATTGGTGGCGGGCTTTATGTCTCTTGGCCCACCTTGCAGCCGCGCCTATTGGGCCTGTTGCCGCAGGCAACCACAGAAGCGGCAACTGAGGCGGCCAGCCAGGCGGTTGCGGCTTTGGAGGCTTTGCGCGCTCTCGATCACCGGGTGGCTCAGTTAGAGGCGGCGAATGCCCGTTTCGAGGAAGTGGTCGCGACCCTGAAAGAAACCATCGACGATTATTCAACGCAAATTGCAGATCTTGCCAAAGGTATCGGCGACAGCGATGTGCTGGCGGGCATGGGCGGAAAACTTGCCGCGTTGGAGCAAACCCTTGCGCAATTAGGCCAGCAGGCGGGCGAAAGTGGGGCTGCGGCCATGCTTGCGCTTTCGGCGGAGGTTGACGCCATGAAGGCACGCCTGGCGGAACAAAATGTGGCTTCAGGTCAGGCTGAAGCCGCCGCCACACAAGACGATATCATCGCCTTAAAGGTCGAAAACAAGGCCTTGCGCGAAAGCCTGGGCGCATTGGAAGCCCGTATGGCGCAGCTGGAAGACGCCATGCAACAGTCTGCCCAGGCCCGCCAAAAAGTCGGCGCGGGTGAGGGGCTGGTCTTGGCCATGGGGCAGTTGCGTCAGTCCGTACTGGCCGGTCGTCCCTATGAGCAGAACCTGGTGGCGGTGACAGCCCTGGTCGGTGATGATGCCGCATTGCAACAAGCGACAAAGACACTTGTACCTTGGTCGGAAGAAGGTGTGGTCACTTTGCGCGCCCTGTCAGACCAATTTCCCGCTATGGCCCGGGCCGTCTTGCAGGCGGATCCGGCGGGCGCGGGCGGCTTCTGGCGTCGAACCCTGCATCGGATTACATCGTTGGTGACTATACGCCGGGTGGGTGAGGTTGAAGGCGGTGATGTTGATGCGGTTCTGGCCAGGGCGGAACGGCGGTTGGCCAGCGGTGAGCTGGCGGCTGCAGCCGATTTAGTGGCTGCGTTAGACGGCCCGCCGGGTGAAGCAGCCCAAGCTTGGCTGGGGCAGGCGAACGCCCGTTTGGCGGCGATCGCTGCATTGACTGATATGGAAGCCAGGGCCATCGCCCAGCTGGCGGACGGCTGATGCTGCGGGCGTTGCTGGTATTTCTGGGCCTGGCCGCACTTGGTGTGGCAGGGGCCTGGCTGGCGGATCATCCGGGCCGAATATCCCTGCAATGGGCTGGTCGGCAGATCGAGACGTCGACGGCCGTTGCCGTGACCGCCCTTGTGGTGGTGATTATTATTGTCGCGGCATTGTATCGATTTTGGCGCTGGGTGGCCTCTTCACCCATGGCATTGAGTTCCATGCGCAGCGAAGGGCGGCGGCGCAAGGGCTATCAAAGTCTGTCATCGGGCCTGGTGGCCGTTGCCGCGGGCGATGTGGGTCAGGCGAAAAAGCTGGCCCAGCGCACGGCGCAATTGCTGGATGATCCATCGCTGACGTTATTGCTGTCTGCCCAGGCGGCCCAGTTGGAGGGTGATGAGGCGGGCGCACGGGCACATTTTCAGGCCATGCGGGATCGCCCCGAGACGGAATTTCTGGGCCTGCGCGGCCTATTGGTACAGGCCACCCGGGCCGGTGATCAGGCGGAGGCGTTAAATTTGGCCCGGCGTGCTTTTGCCCTGCGGCCTGATACCCCTTGGGTTGGCCAGGAATTGTTTTCGCTTGAAGCGGCTGCGGGTGACTGGGCGGCAGCGGAAAAAACCCTGGCCCATAGCATCAAACGCAAAATTCTGGCGGGACCGGAAGCAACCCGCCGTCAGGCGGTTGTTCTGTTCGCCCAGGCCCAAGCCGCAGGGGAAAAAGGGGCCAGCAAACAGGCCCTGGATCTGGCGCGAAAGGCGCATGCGCAATTGCCGGAATTCAGCCCGGCCACGGCCCTGGCCGGTCGCCTACATGGGGCGGCGGGGGATATGCGCAAGGCCCGGCGTCTGTTGCAGGATGGTTGGCGCAAGGCCGCGCACCCGGACATTTTGGCCGCCTGGTTGGACATCCATTCCAGTGACGACCCTGAAAAACGTCTGGATGCCGTACAAAAACTGATCGTCCAGCATGAAGGCGATGCTGAAAGCCGTATGGCCCTGGCCAAGGCCGCCCTGGAGGCGGGCGAATTCGATATGGCGCGGGCGCAGTTGACCGCGTTGATGGACGGTGCGCCTACGGCACGGGTGGCGCGGCTGTTCTCGGACCTGGAAGATGCGGACGATGGTGATGTTGCCGCTGCCCGGCAATGGTTGCGTGAAGCCGCCCGCCTGCCCGGTGATGACACCTGGGTCTGTCAAAGTTGTGGCCGGCAAAGCGGGTCCTGGCAGCCCCATTGCCCTGATTGCGGCAGCTTCGATGCCTTCGCCTGGGCACAACCCCCCGGTGCCGGTGCTGTTTTGGCCTACAGTCCGGCGGCAGAAGAGGTCGAGGCCGCAGTAGATGGAAATGTGGATGGAAATGTTGACGCAAAGCCAGACGCAAAAATTGAGATCCTGCCGCCCGGTACCCTGCCCCCGGATGTGGAGCCCGACGCTAAGGCTTAAGTCTAAACCTTGCTTTTCGGTCCTAACGGCAACAATACCAGGGCCAGGTTGGCGGCCAGCAATCCCCCGGCCAGGAAATAGAAAACCGCCGGCAGGCCCCATTTATCGGCGATTATGCCGCCAATAATAGGCGCCAGCGTGGCCAGCAAGGCCTGACTGCCGAACATCAGGGAGGTGGCGGAACCGGCCAAATTCGGCGGCGTCAGGTCCATCATCCAGGAATGGATCACCGGGCGGACGGCAAACAGGACAAAGCCCAGGACTGAAATGCCGACAATGAACGTACCCGTATGGCCGACGGCGACCAGACCGGCGATAACGACGGTGGACGCAGATAGCCCGGCCAGGACGATGGGCCGGCGGCCAATCCTGTCCGACCAGGCCCCGGCGATGGGGGCGGCAATGACCCCCGCTGCCTGCATTGAGGCCAGTGCCAGGCCCAGCAACAACGGCCCCGCGCCCAGGTCATTGGTCAGATACAGGGGCAGGAATGCCAGCAGGCCCGCCTGGGCCATGGTCCGCAGGGCGGCGACCAGACACAGGCTTAAAACCGCACGGTCGCGCACCAGGTTGGCCAGGCCACGCCAATAGGCGGCCATGCTCATGCCTTCGCCACCGCCTTTATTCTGGGCCTCAGTCGTAGATGTAGCTGTTGATGTAGACGTGTCCGTAGCTGGGTCGCTGCTGGTCGTGCGGGGCAGGGCGGTGAACAGAACCAGGGCGATTAACAGGGTGGGAATAGCCGCCGTCATGGCAGCCTGGGGCCAGCTTAACCAGACCAGGGCCGCGCCAATGGCCAGGGGGGCCAGGGCATCACCGCTGTTGGCACCAAGGGCATGAATGGACAGGGCATAACCCCGTTGTTCGGGAAAGCGCCGGGATAAATACGAGATCGCGGCCGGGTGCCACAAATTGTTGGTCACCCCGATCAGCACCACCAAAGGCAACAAGCCCCAAACGCCATTGGCCATGCCAAACCCGCCCAGGGACAGCGCGCCAATACACAACGAGGCGACCAATATAGGTACCCGCCGGCCCGTTACATCGACCAGCAAACCGCTGAATAAATTGGTGCTGAAGGCCGAGATATGCACCGCCGAGACCAACAGCCCGGCTTGCGTATAGCTCAACTCCAACTCCCGCGCGATAAAAGGCAACAGCAGATAGAAGGTGCCGATCAACCAATGCGTCGCCCCATGGCCCATGCCCACCAAAACAACGGGCCGCTGTTCCCGCCAATGCAGGCCGGTCAAACGTTGAACCACAGATATGGGCGGGGTCACGGGTGGGGACATTAATGAGGTCTTTCAGATATTTAAATAACGGTCATGGCGGATCATCGCATAACCGACCCGGCAACGAAACGGGCACGCATCCTAGGCCATTGCAAAAGCCGGCAACCCGGTCTATTACGGCGCATATGGAGCCGCCTTAGCTCAGTTGGTAGAGCATCGCATTCGTAATGCGGAGGCCAGGTGTTCGAGTCACCTAGGCGGCACCATTTTTTCCCCTTATAAATCAATGGCTTAACCTTCAGAATGCGGAGGTCACCAGGATTTTTTCGACTATTAACCATTATTAGATAAGTGACTGATTATAAACGATTATAATTTTTTATAAAAAATTACGAATAATTATATGCGACATCGATGCGACATCGCCGGCCCCGGGCCGGTGCGTTTGTTCTCTTTTTGGTCACGGTTTTGCCGGGCCTCGATGTCACAAATTAAAAGGGTGCGGGGTTTTTTGTGCGGCGATTAATCCGCTGGGGCATCGCCAAGCACATATGCCTCGACCCGGGCCATAAAGGCCGCCTCTTGCGCCGGATCCCTCTCGAGCAAATGGCCATAGGTATTGTAGGTCATCTGAATATCGCCGTGGCCGAGCCACGCTTGCAGTTGCTTCATATCACAGTGCTGGCGGATCCAGGCCGAGGCGGCAAAATGTCGCATCCCATGCAGGGGCATATCGATCGCCAGTTTGATGGCGGCGGGATCCGCTTTGGTGGGCGCTGGGACAACCAGCCCGGCGGCGGTGAGAACGGGTAGCACCAAGCGGCGGCGGAGATTGTTGAGGGCTTGCGGGCGGCCCGCCTGGTTGGGGAACACCAGGCCGTCGGGGTTGGGCGTAGCGGCCAGTTGCCATTCCCGCAAAGTGGTGACGCAAGCATCGGGCAAGGGAATGACCCGATAGGCGGCCTCGGATTTGCACGGGCCTATGATGCCAAAGCGATCGGCCCGCTGGTTGATCTCTACCCGTGCGCCTGGCAGATCCAGATTAGACCAGGCCAGGCCGCGCAGTTCCGAGGCGCGCAAACCAGCCGACCAGGCCAGGGTTAACAGCGGTTTGGCGCGGCGCGCCAGGCGGGCCAGCTTGGCGTCATTGTGGGTGGTGTTGAGCCATTTGGAGAGTAGCCGGATCTGGGCCACCGAGGGGATCGCCACCCGGGCCTTGCGCTTGGTGGCGGTGGGCAATTTGGTCGGCCTGGCGGCATTGCGGCCCACCTGGCCCCGGGCCTCGGCGTAATTTAACAGCATCACCAGATCGGTGCGGACCATTCGCACTAGGGCCATAGAGGTGCCGGCCTCGAGCCGTTGATCCAGAAAAATTTGCACCTCGGGTGGTTTGAGGCGGGAAAGTTTGATTTGGCCGAGGTGCGGGATGATGTGATCGCGGGATCGCTGGCGATAACCGGCCAGGGTGGTGGCCTCGAAGCCCCGGGCCTCGGCGTTTTTGAGCCATGCCTTGGTGGCCTGGGCCACTGTTGGGGCGTATGCATCGGGGGTATGGATGCCGGTGACCAGTTCGGCCATGATCTCGGCCCGGGCCGTCTCGGCCTCTTTTTTCATCCCGAACATGCGGGTGCGGCGTTTGCCCTCATCATCGTTATAGGTGAGGATCCAGCCCTCGCCCGGGTTGCCGGTGCGGGTGGTCCAGGTGCGTTTTCGGATCGTACTCATGTGAGTATCCTTCCCAATTCGTGGCTGCTTAATTGCCCGGCAGTTCGGACGCCTGCAATATTGGGTATGTTTCAGCGTCATGGGCGGCATTGGCAAGGGCCTGGATCACGTCCTCAGGGCCTTCGTCCGTTCGGCAAGTGAAATCAGCAGGTTCCTGACGCCAGGTAATGGCCTTGCCATCGTCGTCAATAGTGACCTCATGAAGGCCGTAGAATGGCTGGGGCGCGGTGTCGTGGAATATCAATCTGTATTGGGTCATGGTTTCATGGCTCGACTAGGATGGCCCCTTTTTGAATTTATTGAGCAGATCGAAGTAGGTGACGACGCCGATGTCATCTTTCACCACACCGTCGTTGGCTGGCATGAAAATTCGGGTGACCACGGCCTCAATCTCCGCTTCTTTGATATGATCTGCCGCCCGAAGCGCCAAAAACGTCCTTATTGCGGCGACCCGTTCGCCGGCGTCATTACCTAAATGCAAATATCCGTTTGCCCTGTTCAAGGGAATTCGAACCAATGCAACGATTAGTCCGAGAGCCAGACCTAAAACTGCGACCCGGCCCCATTCCCCGGCCTCCGAGGGCAATAGAAGCAGCAACCGTATCCAACCATATTCTTCGGCAATATCAAACGCTCCACTCCCGACCCAGTAA
>JABJKS010000046.1 GCA_018660265.1 Rhodospirillaceae bacterium
CAGTGACGGGATCAGTGACGGGGCCAGGGACGAGACGGGTGAGATCATTTGGGGCGATTTGATGGTCGGCTTCAAGGTCTTTCGGGAAACCTTTTCATCGAAGGTCACCTTATACGGACCTGATCGCATTGACGTTGAATATATCAACGGCCCGTTCCGGTATCTGAACAATCATTGGAAGTTTAATCCCGTCGGCGACGGTCAAAGCACCGAGATCGATTTCTTTATAGATTTCGAATTCCGCTCCCGCATGTTGCAGGCTGTGGCGACGACGGTTTTCAACGAAGCGGTGCGCCGCATGGTCGGTGCCTTTGAAACCCGTGCGGGTGAAATTCATGGCAGCGTCCGCACCACACCGAGCTTGTCCGAGCCAGCTTAAGCTGCTGTACCGGTCAATTGCTTTTCGTTGATGACGCGCTCGGCGGGAAGGCTGACCGTCGCGGTTGTGCCCACATCGATCTCGCTGGTGAGTTGCAGGCTGCCGCCATGGTTTTCCACCAATCGTTTGGTGATGGCTAGACCCAGGCCCGTGCCTTCTTTGGAAGAGGTGAGGACGCCATGGAGGCGGATGAATGGTTCCTGCACACGTTCTATGTCGATTGTGGTCATCCCCGCGCCGTGATCGCAAACCTTGAAAACCAAATTGCCGTTGTTGTCGATTTCCGCCTTTACGATGATGGTTGTATCGGGTCGGGTGAATTTGACTGCGTTGGACAGTAGATTTAGCAGGATCTGTCGCAATTGCCTCTCATCCGCCCTGAGATAGATGGCCGTTACGGGCAATTGCAGGTCGATGCTGATATTTTCCTTGGCGGCACGATCACGAAGCAGGCGGACACATTCATCGAAAATATGGTTGGCTTCGAAGGTACCTTCCTCAATCTCCATCTGGCCGGCTTCGATGCGGGACAAATCCAGGATGTCGGTGATCAAGGCTAACAAATGCTCCCCACTATTGCGGATGTCGCCGGCATAGTCGCGATAGCGCCTATCCCCCAGGGGGCCGAAAAGTTCCTGCTGCATGACTTCGGAAAAGCCAATTACCGCATTCAAGGGGGTGCGCAATTCATGGCTGAAATGGGCCAGAAATTCAGATTTTGTCCGGTTGGCCTGCTCCGCCTCCTCCTTTGCGGCCATCACCTCGGCTTCCGCCTGTTTGCGTTCGGAAATGTCGATGATCGAGATTTGGTAGGCCGCTTTGCCGTTCCAGGTCACTGCCTGTGCGGATTCTTCGACCCACACGCCCCGCCCGTCCTTGCGCTTCAAATGCATATCGACAAATCTGGATGGTACAATTCCCTTGCTGCGGCTTTCCATTCTCTGGGCCACCATTTCAAGGTCGTCCGGCATAATGAAATCCGAGACATTGCGTCCGCGCATCTCCTCTCTTTGGTAGCCAAGCAACTTGGCCAAGGCGTCGTTGACGTAGGTGACACAGGCGTCTTGAATTATGCCGACACCTTGGAGAGAGCTTTCCGTCAGAGTGCGATAGCGTGTTTTGCTTTCCTCCAACTCCGCCGTCCGCTGGGCGACCCGGCTTTCCAGTTCATCGTGGGCTGTTTTCAGGTCATCACGAAATCTCTGTTGGAGATAGAGCAGGATTGCCGTCGTCCAAATGGCAAAAACTGCCATTCCACGATTCGTCAGGACGACCCATGAAATGCCCCCTGCCGGAGAATAAGCATAACCGACACATGTCAGGACGGTGCCCAAGACTGCCAGTAAAAGTATGGCGCGCCTGCTTGGTGACCACAGGCCCAGCAAAACAAGGCCAACATAGGGAACCCCGCCCGCAACGCCCAGGGGCATCGACAGATCAAGCACCAACACCGCCATCGCGATGATGCTGCTGAATATGGCGAACCAAGTATTGGACCCCTTAAACATCGACGTGCTCCGTCATCGTCGTCGGTCTTTAATCACTAGCATTCGAACATACTAATATTACAGAATACAGTTCAAAAAATGTTAACGGCGAATCAAAATTCCCCATGACATGTTAAGTAGGAGAAGGCTGAAAAACCTATCGCCAATACAAAACACGTTGAAATTTTTCACGCCGATGTCAAATTGTCACTCGCGCCGGTTCGTCTGGATTTATCTGCTACGGATTATAAAAGAGAAGGCTCAAGCGATGACAAAACAGAAAAATAAAAACCTCGGGTCCCATTTGGCGCAGGTCGTTGTTGGTGCCGGCCTGGCAATAGGCGGTGGTGCCGTCGGTGCGTCGGCCCATACAACACATTCACCAATGAACCCGGCAGCAGTGAACCCGGCCGCAATTGCGAAACCTGGGGTCCAGACGCCGGGCACAATGCAGTTGGCGTCCTGCAATGCATGCGGGGCAAAAAAGACCGCCTGCAATCCCTGTGGGAAGGCGACAAAGGCCTGTGGGGCCTGTGGGGCCTGTAATCCCTGCGCTGCGAAGAAAGGCTGTTCGCCGTGCAATCCGGCTGCCGTTAAAAACCCCTGCGGTTCCTCAAAACCGGCGTGTAATCCCTGCCAACGTTAGAGCGATCTGAATTGTTTGCGGAAACTCAGGGCAATTGCAGCACGGCAAAATTATGCACTGCGTGAATAATCACGGGCACCCATAGGCTGCCCGAATATTCGTAGATCCAGGCCAGGAAGAAAAACAACGCGAAAAGGCCCGGCATGGCACCAAGGTCGAAATGCAGCAGGGCATGGCCAACGGCAGCAAGGGCGGCGGCTTGCCAAATGCCGACGCGGTGGCGCAGCCAGCCGAACAGCAGGCCGCGAAAGACCATTTCCTCCATCAAGGGGGCCAAAACCACGACACCCATGATCATGGCCAACAGATAGTTAGGCTGGCTCCACGCTTCTGTATTCGACAAGGGCAGGGCGGGGCCCTCGGCGGCACCAAAAAGGGGTTTGAACATGGCTGTGATCAACATGGTGGCGGGCACGGAAAACAGCCCCAACGCCACGGCGCGCAACAACCAACGCCTTTCGATCCGGGTAAATCCCAGCCGCGCCCAACCGTCGCTTTCCTGCCAGACCGTGGCGAACCAGACCCAAATGATGGATGCCAGGCTGGGTAAAACCAAATAGGCCATCAATATTGCGGTTGGGTCCTGGTCATGGCCCGTGCCCAAATAGCGCTTGCCCAGCAGGGCTATCGTCAATTGTACGACGATGGCTCCCATGACGGCGCGCCACATATCCCCCGTTTCAATGCGTGTCGGCATGCCGCATTTAGCTCTTGGCCAGCGTTTCGGCCAGCATCTCGGCCAGCATTTCCAGGGCGGTATGGACCGTGGCCTCCCGAATGCCGCCTCGGCCCAGATCACCATAGCGCTGTTCCCGGTGCAGGGTCGCTTTACCGTCACGGGCGCAGGCTAGATGCACCAGTCCCACCGGTTTATCCGCCGTGCCGCCGCCCGGCCCCGCCACCCCGGTGCAGGCGACCGCCATATGAGCCAAGGAATGCGCCACCGCGCCTTCGGCCATGGCACGCGCCACAGGTTCGGAAACGGCCCCATGGCCCTCAATCAGTGCCATGGGTACATCCAGCATGACATTCTTGGCCTCGTTGGAATAGGTGACGAAGCCCCGGTCTACCACGGTGGATGAGCCGGCAATTTCGGTCAGACAGCCAGCGATTAAGCCACCGGTGCACGATTCAGCCGTTGCCACCATGACGCCCGCCGCCTCGCAGGCGCGTAATAACTCCGTGGCTTGTGCCGTCAATTGATCACTAAACATCTGCTAGTACTTCGCCATGATCTGTTCCGAGAATTCCTGGAAGTTGGAGCGGGCCACATGAATGGGCGGCATCAGCACAACCTCACGCAGCCCGGCGGCCTCCAACGCCTTCATGCGGGAGAGGATCTCGTCCGGTTCCCCCACCAGGCCGCCCGATGCCTTGATCATTTCTGGCGTGACGAAGCGCCGCTCTGCCTCCGGCAGATAGGCGCAATGGCCGGTGTGGAGGATTTGATGGCGGCGGTCTTCGGGCATTTCCGTCTCCACATAGCGTTTGTAGTCCTCCCACAGGCCACGGACTTCGCCCAGGATGAATTTGTCGTTGCCCCTCTGGCGGTAGAGCTCGTACCAAAAATGCAGGGATGATACGACCTGTGCCCCGGTCTCTTCGATGACCCGGTCCGAGGTCAAGGTCTCACCCGGTCGCATTATGCAGGCAAAGGTCAGGACGGAGGCATGGAAGCTGTCATCGATCACCCGGCCAACCTCTTCACCGCCGCGGCGGATACGCTCCAGGTTCTGGGTTAGCAGGCCGTAGGGTTCGTTGCCGGCACTGATCCGGCCATCGCCATAGGCACCGGTTGCAGCCAGGGCTTTCGGCCCGTTGGCGGCGACATAGATCGGCACCTGATGTTCCGTGTCGATGCATTCCAGTTGCCGGTCCAGGAACTTGATGGGCTGGCTTTCCTTGCCGGGCGGGGCATATTCGACTTCTTCGCCTGCCAACAAGCCGCGCACGACACGGAGGTAATCGCGAAAAGCCGATGGCGGCACCGGGTCCTGGCCCATGATCCGCATTGCTGTGTGCCCGGTGCCGATGCCCAGGAAAACCCGGCCCGGTGCGATGCGATTAATGCTGGCAATAGAGTGCGCGGTGACCGGGGCCAGGCGGGTGCCCGCGATGGCGACGCCCGTGCCCAGCCGCAGGGTCGAGGTGTTTTGCGCCGCCAGGGCCATCGTGGCGTAGCAGTCGGACCAGATCATCTGACTATCGGGCACCCAGCCGCTGTCATAGCCGAGATCTTCCAAATACGGGAAAATCTGCCAATCATCAATTTTCGTCGCTACGATGCCGCCAAATTTCATTGTCTCGCTCTCCCAAACTTCAAACCGACTTCAAAACCAGTATCGAAATCCCGCAATGGCCAACAGACCATAAAGGGCCGCCATAATATCATCCATCATAATACCCAAACCGCCTGTAAAACGCCGCTCCGCCCAATTTGCGGGCCAGGGTTTGGCAATATCGCACAAGCGGAACAATAAAAATCCAGCCAGATAGTACCAGGGATCAAGCGGTGCCACGATCAGTACCAGCCATTGCCCGGCGACTTCATCAATCACCACCATGCCGGGGTCTTTGCCACCGCCCGCCTGCTCGTAAACGCCACCTGCCCAAATTCCCAGGGCGAAAACCACGACAGTTGCCACCGCCAGGGCGATAGGCCCTGCATAATAGACAATGCCCCAGGCAAAGGGCAGGGCGGCTAAAGACCCCCACGTACCCGGTGCCGGACGCAGCAGGCCGGCACCAAACCAGGTCGCCAACAAACAGGCCGGGTGAGACAGCGGCAGAGGTGCTTTCGAAAGGAATTTCGCCATTCAGATCGGCAGTCGTACAGTGGCGGTGGCTTGGGCTGCGATACCCTCGTTGCGCCCGGTGAAGCCAAGGCGTTCCGTGGTGGTTGCCTTGATGCTGACCCGGTCGCCATCCAGCCCAACGATGTCACCCAAACGCGCCGCCATGGCAGAATGATGCGGCGTTATTCGGGGTGCCTCGCAAATTATTGTCAGGTCCAAATGCGCCAATTTCCCACCCCTGGCGTGCACGCGATCCACGGCGAAAGCTGCGAAGCGGGCCGAATCCATATCTTTCCACTGCGCCTGGCTGGGTGGGAAATGCCGCCCGATATCGCCATCCCCAATGGCCCCCAATATGGCATCGGTGACTGCATGCAGGGCGACATCGGCATCTGAATGACCGGCCAGTTGGCTATCGTGTGGGATGTCCACGCCGCACAGGCGCACCGAGGAACCGGGCTCAAACCGATGCACGTCAAAGCCCTGGCCGACCCGTACATCGAACAAACGCGCGGCATGGGCGGCATTGGCCCGGCCTAGGTCATCCGCCGTGGTAATCTTGAAGTTTTCCGCCGCGCCATGGACGATGGTGACTTCCAGGCCCACCGCCCGCGCCAGGGAAGCGTCATCCGTATGGCCCTCGCCCACGCTTTCATGCGCCGCCAGAATATTCGCAAAGTGGAAACCTTGGGGGGTCTGGGCCTGCCACAAATCATCGCGCGGCACTTCATCGATGATCGCGCCTTCATGGCTGCGCTTCAGGCTATCAACTACGGGGATCGCGGCAATGGCACCGGGGTGGTTGTCCAGACCAGCCAGGACATTATCAATGACAGCGGCGGAGATAAACGGCCGGGCACCATCGTGGATCAGGACCCGTGCGGGGGCCAGGGGTGCCAAACCCTGCAGGCCGCGCAAGACGGATTGCTGCCGGCTTGCTCCACCGATGATCGGGGGCAGCAGGTCCAGGCCATGCGCGGCCTCCTCGTAATGGCTTTGATCGTCGGCGCGGATGACGGCGGCAACACCTGCTATGGCAGGGTGATGGCAAAATGCCAGCAGGGCATGACGCAGGACGGGGATCCCGGCCAGGGTCTGGTATTGTTTCGCCACCGGCCCGCCCAGGCGTTCACCACGCCCGCCCGCGACGATTAAGGCCATCACAGGGGCGGCTGCCGTACCATTTTTTAACTCATCCATCCCGGCAATCTAACATGCCTTCCCCGCCTGTGATAAGAAGGCGGTAGCGTTCAAAGAGATTTTTGTATCGAGGGATTTTAATGACCGACGGACAGCCGACAGTGCATGTGGAGATCGAGGAACGGAGTGCCAGGGGCGTTAGAGGACGCGTGGCTTGGGTGCGCATGGATAATCCACGCAAGTTGAATGCCGGTTCCGCCCCCTTGGTGGCAAAGCTGATCTCTTCCTTTGAGAATCTGGCCAAGGATGATGGTCTGCGCGCTGCCGTTCTGACCGGCGCAGGTGATCGGGCCTTTATGGCAGGTGCGGATCTGAACGAATTAACGATGTTGAAGCCTGAGAGCGCGCGGCATTTCATTACGCAACTGCATCTGGCCGCACAAGCGATCCGCGCCTTGCCGGTGCCGGTCATTGGCCGTTTGCGGGGTTTCTGCCTGGGCGCTGGGTTAGAGTTGGCGGCGGCCTGTGATTTCCGTGTTGCCGACGAAAGTTTCGTCATGGGCATGCCAGAGGTGAAAGTGGGTTTGCCATCGGTGATCGAGGCTGCGTTGCTGCCCCGGTTGATCGGCTGGGGGAAAACCCGGGAATTGTTGTTGATGGGCGGCAATTACGATGCGGATGAGGCCCTGGCCATGCATTTTGTTGAAAAAATGGTGCCGGCAGGGGAGCTTGATGCATGGGTTGAAAACTGGTTGGAACGAATTCTGGCAGCAGGCCCCGTTGCCATCCGCTCACAAAAATCACTGATCGGCAAATGGGAAGAGTTAGGTCTAGGCGCTGCCATAGAGGTGGGAATAGATCACTTCTCTGATGCTTATGGCACTGATGAGCCGCTGGCGATGCTTGCCTCCTACGTGAAACCCAAAACCTAAAATGGCGGATCAACATTGGGTGTTCGGCTATGGCTCCCTCATGTGGCAGCCGGATTTCCCCTATATCGAACGACGCTCGGGGCTGTTACGGGGCTGGCATCGGGCCCATGCCTTGCGCAGCACGGTCGCCTGGGGCTCCGCAGATCGACCCGGCCTTATCCTGACCATGCTATCCGGCGGCGAATGCTTGGGGACGGTGTTTCGGGTGCCGGCGGGACAGTGGGGCCAAACGCAAAGCTATTTGCGGCAACGGGAGGCGGCCTATCGCCATATCCAGGTGCGTGTGGACACGCCCGAAGGTCCCGTTCGGGCTCTGACTTTTGCCGCCGATCCGCGCAATCCCCGTTTTATCGGCAAACAGCCTCTGTGGACCAGCGCGCATTTAGTGGCCCAGGGAGAGGGGCGCAAGGGAACGTCGCGGGGTTATCTGGCAGGTACCATCGCGGCGGTGCGCGCCATGGGAGGGCAGCCGGAGCCCGGCCTGCAAAGATTGCAGATGGCGGTCAACGTGGTGCTGGGCCGTGCTGTCCCGGTCTAAAGTGGCGCAGTAGCGCTCGATAAGTTCGATCAGGGGCCCGCACCGTTGGTGCGTGCCCGGTCCTTGTTGTCATCGATCCATTTCTTGTCCCGCTGAATGCAGTCGGCAAACCCGGGACTGCCTTTTTTGAAGCCCAGGCGCAGGCAGCGGTCTTCGTACCAATTCGGCTGTTGCTGCAGGCAGCCGGCCAGCAATGCAAGGCCCGCGAAACAAAGCAATACTCTCACCATGGCAAATACCCTTAATTGCTGAGGAGGTTGTTTAACGAATGCTTAACTATAATGTAGGGTTTTATTTACGAAAACATAGCCAATATAGACTTGGTGGGTGGGATTGTCGCACTGCTCCCGGTCTTAGAGGACAGGGAAGCTATGATGTAAATTGAGGGTAAAGTCCATGTGGATCAAAACAGTAGACTTCGCGAATTTCGCCCTACGACGCAGCGGTATGGCTGATCTATCCGGTGCAACGGCAATGGAATATGCCCTAATTGGGACTGGCATCGGGGTTGCCCTGATTGCGACAATGTTCGCAATCGGTGATGAAATGACTGAAATGTTCCAGATGATCCAGACCACATTTGCGGCATCCACCAATTAACAGCGTGCAACAAAATCAAATCCGGCCGTCGACGCTGATCCCATCGGCCATGAATTCTGTGATCTGGTCGTCGCTATAACCGGCTTCTTTTAGGACTTCCACGCTGTGTTCGCCCAGCAACGCTGGAAGCCGCCGGATATCGGGCGGGGTTTCTGAGAACTTAACCGGCGGTGCTGTTAGTTTTATGCCGCCCTCGGTGGGGTGATCAAAGGTTTGGAAAAACCCCACGTCCCGCATATGCGGATCCGCAGACAGATCGTCCAACCCCGTGGCAACGCCGTGGGGAATATCGCCTTCTTCCAATGCAGCCAGCAGATCCGCTGTCTTCCAGTCCTTGACCAGGTTTGCGACCAATTCGTACAGCTCGCCAATTTTTTCGCTACGGACTTTTGGATCGATGACCCGTGGATCATCCATCATATCGTTGCGATCCATGATCTTGAAAAAGGCCCGCCATTGTTTTGTGTTGTATGGCAGGGCACAGATATATCCGTCGGCGGTGGCGTAGGGGCGGCGGTATTCGACCATGGACCGCTCGTAACCGGCGGGGCCCAAGGCAGGTTCAAATGCCTGGCCCGAATGATGCTCAACGAGGTTGAAGCCGACCATGGACTCGAACATGGGTACTTCTACCATCTGACCCTGTGCCGTACGCTCACGGCTGAACAATGCTGCCAGGGTGGCGTGTGCTGCAACTTGCGAACAGATCTTGTCGCAGACAGAGGCATTTACGAATTTCGGCGGGCCGTCGCGGCCACCCTGCATAGCCGCCATGCCGGACAGACCTTGAATAATATCGTCATAGGCCGGACGCTTGGCATAGGGGCCTGACTGACCGAAGCCTACAAGGGCGACGTAGATAATCTTTTCATTAACCGCCCGGCAGTCGTCATAGCCAAGGCCGAGGCGATCCATGGCAGCAGGACGGATGGAACTGATGATCACATCAACATCTTCGACCAGTTTCAAGCAAGCTTCCCGACCCCGCTCCGTCTTCAGGTCCAGCACGATACAGCGCTTGTTTCGGTTGGCCATGATGAAAAAGTGCCCCATGCCCTCGTTGCGGAAGGGGGATATGCCACGGGTGATGTCACCTTCGTGGGATTCCACCTTCACCACTTCCGCTCCATAGTCGCCAAGGATCTGACAGGCGTAAGGCCCATATCCCACCGAGGTCAAGTCCAGTACCCGTATACCGTCGAGAGGTCCCGCCATCAAATCTACTCCATGCCGTATCGTTACGATCCATCTACTAGCTCATCGCAACCACCCCCGCCAAGGGGCAATTAACCTGGTATCAAGCGGCTGCGACTAATATTTTTGGGTATATTCGTTTCGCTGACAAGCCGATTAAAAGGGTGATCAGCGGGAGAAGTCTTCCTCCAACGCGTCATCCAAGGCACCGGCCAGTTTCTCCA
The DNA here is from genome assembly GCA_018660265.1 of Rhodospirillaceae bacterium. Lineage (GTDB taxonomy): Bacteria > Pseudomonadota > Alphaproteobacteria. Next base: position 9,936 of record JABJKS010000046.1, read on the forward strand.
ACCGTTCGCGATCCCGCACATGCAGGATACGGCCCTTGCGCTCCACAATGCCGCCATTGGCTAATAGTGAGATGGAACGGGCGACGGTTTCCCGTGTGGTTGATGCCATGGCTGCAATCGCCTTATGGGTCGGAAGCGCCCGGATCAACCAATTTCCCGGGTCCACGGGGCTTTCTTCCGCCAACAGCAGAATTTGCCGGTAGACCCGTTCCACCGCGCCCAGGGTCGACAGATACATAATCCGTTCGTCGCAACTACGCACAATGCCCGCCAGACGCCCCAGGACACGCACTGCTAATTCCGGATGTCCGACGATCTGATCCTTGAACAGCTGCGGCGATAAGGATCCCAGCAGGCAATCCACCAAGGCCACCACGCTGGCGGATCGGGGGCGACCATCGATGGCTGATAACTCGCCAAAAAAACTGCCTGATTGCAGGCGGGCCAAAGCTATTTCACGCCCGGTCATCGAAAAATTGACGACTTGCACCGCGCCTTCTGAAACGAAATAGACATCCCGGTCACTGCTGTCTTTGTCCAGGATCTGTTCTCCGGACTTATAACGCCGCCACCTGCAGCGCTTTTCCAGGCTGCGCATGCTTTCTTCGCTAATACCTTGCAGCAATCCAATGCTGGCAAGCCGGTTTGTCTGCTCGCTCGACACGATTGGTCCGTCCCCTCAAGAGCTGCCCGTTTCGGCGCAAACAGCTTACTCCTGTTACGCCCGGCGGGCTAGTGTTGCATCCAGGCCCTCCTGGTCGCGTTTTATTACCCGCCAAAGAGCATTTGATCGCGGTTATAGAGGCGGGCGGCTATGTAAAGCAACAGCGCCGTAATCAGGCCTGTCGACCCGATGGAAACGGCAACATCCGACCACACGGTTGGTTCCTGTCGCATCAGGCGACCGATCAGCAGAATTTGCCCAAATGTCGGTATCAACATCATCCAGATTTGCGCCTTGATGGGTACGAAAACCAGGATCATGCCGGGTAGGGAGGGAAGCAGGGGCAGGAGGCCCAAATAGGTCTGGGTTTCCTTATAGCTGCGGGAGACCGTGGCGACGATGATTTGCAGGGCAACGGCAAACGCAATGAGGGGTAGGCAGATCAACGCAACGGCAATGAAGGCGGTCAGATCGGGATTGACCTTGATACCGAATTCCCCGGCGGCGACATATTCAAACATCAACTTAAAGGCCAGTAATTGCACCACCACGGCCGTCAGGGTAAAGGCAAAGGTGGCCAGGGCCTTGCCCAGCATGAAGGCCCATCGGGGCACGGGATTGGCCAAAAGCGGCTCTAACGAGCCGCGCTCCCGCTCACCGGATGTGGTGTCGATGGCCAGATAGACACCGCCGACAAAGATCGTAAAAATAATAAAGGGCGGCAGCATGTTCAGGAAAAAGCCCGCCAGGTTGCGGGATCGCCCGACATTGATGGAGCGGATTTTCAGGGGCGATGCGACCTCTGGCGCGATGCCGTGTTCGCGCAGACGGGCCTGCCCCACCTGGCGGTCATAGGCGCGCACATGCTCCATCACCCGGGCCACTTTGATGACCGTGGACAGACGGGTGGCGTTGATCACCATTTGCACGTCTGCCGGTCGCAGGGCGGTGAAATTGTCTGTATGACCTTTCGGTATGACCAACACGGCATCGGCGCTGCCTTTGCGTACCGCGCTGCGCGGATCCTCGGGGGCGGGGCGAATGATAATACCTTTGGCGCTCAGGAACGCGATCAGCTCAGGCGCACGTTCGCCACCTTGGACAGGCAGGGTTAGGCTGCTCTGGCCCTGACCGCGAAACATGCCGCCGACAAAACTGACCAGCAGACCCAACAGCAAAGCACCGATGACCGGATAGAACAGTGCCAGCATCAAGCTGCGTCGATCGCGCAGATTGTCGATGCTTTCCTTGGCAAAGACGACCCAGATACTACGCACGATTACTACCAATCAGGCCGCTTTCGGGGTCTGCACCGGCGGCGACGGCCGCCATAAAGACGTCCTCCAAATCCTCCCTGCCGGTAGCACGGCGCAATTCCTCGGGTGCGCCGTTGGCTACGATCAGGCCGTCGGAAATAACAATGATGCGGTCGCACAGGGCTTCCACCTCACCCATGATATGGCTGGAAAACAGCACACAGCGGCCTTGATCCCGGATCTCCCGGATCAATTCCCGAACCGCCCGGCTGGATTCTATATCAAGGCCATTGGTCGGCTCATCCAGAATAACGTTGGCGGGTTCATGCACCAGGGCGCGGGCCAGGGCAACCTTCAAGGTCTGGCCCTTGGAAAACCCTTTGGAACGCCGGTCGGCGAAATCAGCCATCCTCAGACGATCAATCAGGCTGTCGATACGCCCCTCCAAGGCGGCCCCGCCCAGGCCATGCAGACGCCCGAAATAGCGCACATGCTCACGCGCTGTGAGGCGCGGATACAGGCCACGATTATCAGGCAGTACGCCGATCCGCCGTTGAACCTCCAGCCGCTCCAAGTTGGCATCATGGCCATCGACCAGGGCCCGCCCGCCGTCAGGGCGAAGAACGGTATACAAGGTTCGCAACGTGGTGGTCTTACCCGCGCCGTTCGGGCCGATCAAGCCGGTAATCTCGCCATTCCCGGCGCTGAAATCCACGCCGCGCAATACCTCGATGCCGCCAAAACTTTTACGCAGACCTTGAACTTCAATCATACCGTCGCCCCAGATAAACCGTCTATTTGTTGACACTTTATAGTCTCAATCAACGTTGGTTTGAATAAACTATCGATGAATCCGTCGTGGGGGCTGATCAAAAAATATGCCGGGCCCGACGATCAAGTCGGGCCCGGCATGGTCATTTGTGTCTCTCGTTGAATTTGCGGCTTAGCCGACGCGGATGTTGGCGACGAATTTTTCGACCTCGTCTTTCAGCCGCACCGATTGCTGCGAAAGCTCACCCGCTGAGGAAAGAACTTCCTGCGCGGAGGAGCCGGTTTCCGAGGAGGCATCTTTCAACTGGGCCACGTTGGTATTGGTCCGCTCCGTTCCATTGGCCGCTTCCTGGACGTTGCGGGTGATTTCGGAGGTGGCGGCACTTTGCTTTTCCACGGCAGAGGCGATAGCGGTGCCGATTTCGTCAATCCTGCCAATCGTCTGGCTGATGCCTTCGATTACCGTTACGGCTGATCCAGTGGCTTCCTGAATTGCAGCAATTTGTCCGCCGATCTCTTCGGTCGCCTTACCTGTCTGACTAGCCAGGTTCTTAACTTCAGATGCGACCACCGCGAACCCCTTCCCCGCTTCGCCGGCGCGAGCCGCCTCGATCGTCGCGTTCAGCGCCAGCAGATTGGTCTGGTTGGCGATGTCGTTGATCAATTCGACCACGTCGCCGACCTTCTGCGAAGCATCCACCAAACCTTGGATTTGTTCTGTTGCCCGTTGGGCTTCTGTTACGGCCCCGCGCGAGATGTTGGCGGAATCGTCCACTTGACGCGAAATTTCAGCAATCGAAGATGCCAATTGCTCCGAAGCGGTCGCAACGGCATGAACATTCTCTGTCGCACCTTTGGATGTGTTTAGCGCCGAGTCCGATTGCTCCGCCGCCTGTTCCGCTAGGCCAGACATGGTACCCGCCGTCGCCTGCATTTCGTCAGATGCTGAACTGACCGCACTAACCACATGCAGCACGCTCTGCTCGAACTCATCTGCCAACGTCAACATGCCTTGGCGACGTTCCTCGGCGGCTCGATTTTCTTGCTCCACCTGATCTTTTTGCATTTGGCGCATATCCATACCGTTTTGCCGGAAAATTTCCACGGCTCGGGCCATTTCGCCAATTTCGTCAGCAGCTTCCGTATTCGGCACTTCATGTTCATATTCGCCCTTGGACAATACCGCCATGGTTTCGGTAAGACTGGTCATAGGCTTGGTAATGCCCCGAACGATGAAATACAGAAGTGGCAATAGAACCATCATCAGGGCCGCGAAAACCGCCATGACCATATTGGTGGAGAATTCAAGCTTAGCCATCTGATTAGCTGAGGCTTCCGTCATTTCGCCAAGTACCGATTTTTCCATACGACCCAGATCATCACTCATGGAAGCACCAGAGGCATCAAGGGTATCGTCCAGTTTTTCGAATGTGTCGTCATCAGCATCGCTCTCAATCGCTGCCTTAAGGTCAACGAAGATACCTTGTTCAAGGGCGAGGATCTTATCGGGAATAGCAGCGGCAAGAGCTTCTTCCTCAGCCGTATCGGCAAATTGTGCCAGCTGGGGGGCAAATTCCTTCAAGGTTTCGATGCCGGTGCGCATGGCTTCGGAGCGTTCGGTATCAATATGCCCTTCTTGCTTGTCGACGATTGAATCCATGGCGTTGAGCATGACCAACAATGCTTCATAGCGCATGACAAACACTGTGCTGAGCTGTGATTGGCGCTCGTTGGACAGGATTGCTGCGTTCGTCAACACGCGGTTGGTGTAGATTGATATGCCGCCAAGAATTACGGCACCCATGACAGCAACGACGCCTAAGACAAGCAGTTTTGTTTTAATATTCCAGGACATTGTGAAGTGCTTTCCGATATCTCATGTCCTTGATAAAAATCCGGTTTTCCAAATTTCTCCCAAGGAGCGCGATGAAGTTTTATTCAGAATCTGTTCGTAGTTTATGACATTAGGAAAATCGTATTAAAGATAGATTAAATGAGGTTTGCTTAGTTTGTTCTAACCCAGCAATAATTGCCTCTGTTGCGCTACTGGCCGCTCGACATGAGCGATCTGACGTGAAACCATTTAGTCGATTCTTCCAGATTCTTCGGGTGGCGTCCCGTTGCATCGTTGATAATTCGAGATCCAGATTATGGCCCACGCAGATTTCGTCCACCTTCGCGTTCATTCCGCCTTTTCCCTCTCGGAAGGCGCGATCCATATCAAGGATCTGGCCGACCTTTGCCGCTATGGCGAGATGCCGGCGGTGGCGATTACGGATACGGGCAACTTATTTGGCGCTTTGGAATTTTCCGAGGCCATGGTCAAGGGCGGCGTGCAGCCGATCATTGGCGCCAGCCTGGCGGTGCGTACCGCCGAGGTTGCCCCGGGTGGGTTGAGCCCGGAGCCGGACCGTCTGGTCCTATTGTCCCAGTCTGAAACCGGTTATGAAAATCTCTCCCGCCTATCGTCAAAAGCCTATTTACAAAGCGAAAGCGGGGAGACGCCGCAGATCGAGATGTCGGATCTGGCCAATTGGAACGCCGGGCTGATCTGTCTTACAGGCGGGGCGACGGGACCGTTGGGGCGTTTGTTGCTGGATGGTCAGATGGCTGCCGCGCGGGCGTTGTTAGAACAGCTTTGTGATATTTATCCTGGCCGTTTGTATATTGAACTGCAACGACACGGCCTTGCCGATGAAGCCGCCTGCGAAGGGGCGATGATCGATCTGGCCTATGAATATGACCTGCCCCTGGTGGCGACCAATGACGCTCATTTCGCCGATCCCAACATGTACGAAGCCCATGATGCCCTGTTGTGCATCGCGCAAAAGAATACCGTTAGCCAAAGCGACCGCCCGCGCCTGACGCCTCAGCATTATTTCCGTTCTTCGCGGGAGATGCGGGCCCTGTTCGCTGATCTGCCGGAGGCCCTGGACAATACCTTGGTGATCGCCCGGCGCTGCGCCTACAAGGTGCCCATGCGGGACCCGATCCTGCCCAATTATGGCGATGGCAATGATGAGGCCGCTGCCATGCGCGCCATGGCGGAGGCCGGTTTGGCCGAGCGTATGGAATTTCTGGGCCTGGACATAGGGGGCGAGGAGAGCCGGCCTTATCGGGAACGCCTGGATTTCGAACTGGACGTGATCATCAACATGGGTTTCCCCGGTTATTTCCTGATCGTGGCCGATTTTATTCAATGGGCGAAGGCCAAGAATATTCCCGTGGGTCCGGGCCGTGGTTCGGGTGCGGGTTCGGTGGTGGCCTGGGCCTTGAAGATCACGGATCTGGATCCGTTGCAGTTCGGCCTGCTGTTCGAGCGGTTCTTGAACCCCGAACGGGTATCCATGCCTGATTTTGATATTGATTTCTGCCAGGACAAGCGGGACCAGGTAATCCGTTATGTGCAGGATAAATACGGTCACGATCAAGTCGCCCAGATCATCACCTTTGGTAAACTACAGGCCCGCGCCGCCCTGCGCGATGTGGGCCGGGTATTGGAAATGCCCTTCGGCCTGGTGGACCGCCTGTGCAAAATGGTGCCCAATAACCCGGCCGATCCCACCACCTTGCCCGAGGCCCTGAAGGCGGAACCGCGCCTGAAACAGGTGATGCGGGAAGAGCCCGGCGTTGAGCACCTGTTTGATATTGCCATCAAGCTGGAGGGGCTGTATCGGCATGCCTCCACCCATGCCGCCGGTGTGGTGATTGGTGATCGGCCTCTCGAACAACTGGTGCCACTGTATCGCGATCCGAATTCCGATATGCCCGTGACCCAGTTTAATATGAAATGGGTGGAACCCGCGGGCTTGGTGAAGTTTGATTTTCTGGGCCTGAAAACCCTGACGGTTTTGGACCGGGCGGTGGACATGATCCACGCGCGGGAATCCGAATTTGATCTGGACCGCATCCCCCTGGATGACAAAGGCGCCTACGACCTGATTGCGCGTGGTGAGACGGTTGGCGTGTTCCAGCTTGAAGGGGCGGGTATGCGGGATACCCTGCGACAGATGCAGCCTGATTGTTTTGAAGACATCATCGCCGTGGTTGCCCTGTACCGGCCCGGACCCATGGATAATATTCCCCGTTTCTGCAACGTAAAATCCGGCGCGGAAGAACCTGATTATCTGCATCCCAGCCTGAAAGGTATATTGACGGAGACCTATGGCGTCATCGTCTATCAGGAACAGGTTATGCAGATCGCCCAGGTCATGGGCGGCTATTCCCTGGGCGAGGCGGATTTGCTGCGCCGTGCCATGGGCAAAAAGATCAAGTCGGAGATGGATGCCCAGCGCTCCCGCTTTGTCGAAGGCGCTTTGGCCAATGATATCGCGCCGGAGAAGGCGGAATATGTCTTTGACCTGGTGGCGAAGTTCGCCGGCTATGGCTTCAACAAAAGCCATGCCGCAGCCTACGCCCTGATCGCCTATCAGACCGCCTATCTAAAAGCCAACCACCCGGTCGAATTCATGGCGGCGACCATGTCCCTGGATCTGGCCAATACGGATAAACTGAACCTGTTCAAGCAGGAGGTAAAGCGTATGGGCATCGGGTTGCTGCCGCCCGATCTGAACAATTCTGACGTAGTCTTTACCGTGGCGCGGCAAGCTGGCGAAGATGATAAAGGCGCGATCCATTACGCCCTGTCGGCGGTCAAAAATGTGGGGCGCGAGGCCATGGCCGCCGTCGTTGCCGAACGCGGCGCCAATGGCCCGTTCAGGGATGTTTGGGATTTTGCCGGTCGTCTCGATCCGCGTCAGGTCAACAAACGCCAGGTGGAAAACCTCGCCCGCGCCGGTGCCTTTGATGGCATGAACCCGAACCGGGCGCAGATGCTGGCAGCGGCAGAGGTCATTCTGCGTTTTGCCGCCCATGCGGCCTCCGAGCGGGAGTCCGCCCAGGACAACTTGTTTGGCGGCGACGATGGCGCAACGTCTATGCCGCCGCCGCCCTTGCCCCTGGTCCCGGAATGGCTGCAGTTGGAGAAATTGTCGAACGAGGCCCAGGCCGTCGGCTTTTATCTTTCTGCCCATCCATTGGAGTCTTATCCCGCTTTATTGGCGCGGAAATCCATGGTGGATTATGAGGAATTGGAGGCCCGCGCGGATCGTGGCGGCGAACAGTTCCGTATCGCGGCCACAATAGAGGAAGCGAGTGAGCGAAAAAGTGCCAAGGGCAAGCCCTTTGCCTTCCTTCGCGTTTCCGATCAGACGGGTATATTCGAAGTGACTTTGTTCGGCGATGATCTGGCGAAAAGCCGCGATATGATGATCAAGGGGCGCTCGATTGTTATGACCGTGGACGTGCGCGATGGCGACAAGGGCCGGCGTCTTATCGCCAGCCAGCTTACCGATATAGACGAGGCCAGCCAGACCACGGCGTCGGGCATCAAGGTCTTTTTGAAGAACCCCGACCCCCTGGCGTCCCTGCGCAAGCTTCTCAATGATCACAATACCGGTCGCGGTCAGGTCACCTTATTGTTGGAGCTGGCAACAAAAGGCCGCGAGGTGGAGATGACCCTGCCGGGCGGTTTCGCCATCACCCCACAAGTGCGTGGTGCCCTAAAGGCCATCCCCGGCGTCATGGATGTGCATGACGTGTGACAATCACCCACTGTGCTGATGCCCGCGAATCCGAAAGTTATCTAATGTCCTTCGGGCAGCTCGGCCAGTTCGATCAGGATGTCGCCGGTGGCTGTGGGATCGATGAAGGCGATGCGGCTGCCGCCATGGCCGGGTTTCGGTTCTTCGTCCAACAGCTTCACGCCCTTCTCTTTCAACTCCACCAAGGCGGCATCAATGTCCTCAACCTCAAAGCACAGGTGGAACAAGCTTTGCCCCCGCTCATCAATCCATTCCGTAACCGGGGAGTCGGGGCTCTTGGCTTGTAACAGCTCCAACGAGGTTTCACCGACCGGATACATGGCCAGCTTGGTCTCTGAAATCGTCTCTTCATAGTCCAGTTTCAGGCCCAGGGTATTCTCCAGCATGGCCATGGACTCCGCCATGTCATGTACCGCGATAGCGATATGTTCCACCCGTTTGATCTTCATTCTAAGTATCTCTCTCCAATTAACTGATTTTGAAGCCGCGGGCCCTCACCAGGATTGGAGCACGGGCAGCACCTCTTTGGCGAACAGCTCCAGGCCCCGTTTCGAAACATCGAACGGTGTGCCGCCAAAGCGGAAGGAGATGTTTAGTTCGAAATCCCCCAGCAACTTGCGGCGATCCTCCAGGCCGCGCAGGATCTTATCCGGTGTGCCCCAGCTTGCCGCCTGCATGAAGCCATCGACTGCACCCTCAACGCCGCTTTCTCGCATGATGGCGGCCTTCTGCTGATAGGCGTCATAGCCCTTCACAGAGGCGAAATGTTCGCCCAGGAATTCGTAGTGATAAAAATTGCTCTCTACGAATTTGCCCTGGTACTGGCGGGCTTCTTCTTCCGTGGCGGCCAGGTCTGTGCCGCAGACGCAGAATTCGGTCAGCATGACGCATGGTGGCTCGGTGCCGTGGTATTTGCGGTGCAGCTCGCGGCCATGTTCGATCACCGGCGCGCGCATTTCCCAGGGCCGGTCGGCGAACATGACGTGGTGGGCCCCCAGCTTGGCCGCCGAATCCACCGAATCCTCGCTTGAGGCCACGGCATAAATCCGGCCCTCGAAGGAATGTTGCGGGCGCGGGCGGATTTCAATCCGGGGCTGTTTATAGAACGGGCCGTCGCCTTCCATAAAGCCGGTTTTCAAGGCCTCAATGATCATCGGTGCGGCCTCGTCAAAACGGCCGCGGGTTTCATCCATCGAGATACGAAAGGCATCGAACTCCCGCCGTGCCAGACCCCGCCCCATGCCGAAACGCAGGCGGCCCTTGCTCAACAAATCCAAGACAGCGGCATTCTCCGCCACGCGCAAGGGATCATGCCAGGGCAGAATGACCGCCGCCGTGCCGACATCGATATCCGGGCAGATGGCGGAAAGATAGGTCATCAGGTTGATGTTGTCGGGCACGAAGGAATAGTCGTTGAAATGATGCTCGGCCGACCACAGGCAGTTAAAGCCGGAGTCCGCCGCGATCCGCGCCAGCTTAATTTCTTCTTCCCAGACCTGGCCGTCTGGGCAGTCGTCCCAGCCATAGCTGGCGAAAATCATCATCATCCCGACATCCATCGTGTCTCTCCCATATGATCCGTTTGTTTCTCCGTAAGCGAGACAGTATGCCCCCAATGCCCCGGTACACGTCAACCAGATGTGTATTTTGAATTGCGACGGCGGCGGGTCATTTTGCCGCCGGCGGGGCATGCCAGCCATAATCATGGTAGGCCCATTCGACCCTGTCCGGGTGCAAGGTAATCATATTATAGCCTTCCCCGGTGCCATAATAAGCACCGCGCCACCAATTGCCGCAGATCGCCCCACCCGTGATGAATGTGGTGCCCCGCCAGCGTAACAGCTCGCTGATGTGTAGGTGACCTTGCAGGACCAGAACCAGATTGTGATCTGCGAACAGGGACAGAACTTCCCGGTTGTTGACCACGATGCGGTTTAGCGGGGCGCCTTTTGCCATGCCATCCTTGGCACCAAAGAAAGCCGTCAGTAGTGGCAGGTGCAGGGTCAGGATAACCGGCTTGCCCCGTGGGATGCGCGACAGCTCCGCCCTGATCCAGTCCAGTTGGGCCGGGGATATACGGCCATGGTATTCAAACTTGTCGCCCGAGATCCCGACGCTATCAAGCATCATGATATGATAGCCCAGGGCATCGAAGGCATAAAAGGTCTGGCGTAGATCCAGGCGCTGTTTGAAAATCGACCGCGGGTCGGGCGCGGGCAGGCTGCCGTCATTCGGCGTCACGCCATACAAATCATGATTGCCGATCGCCACATGATGATCCCCCCGGACGGAGGCTTGGATGGCTTTATGCATGTCCATGTAGGCATCCCAATCGGCCCGGACATCGCCGGCAGAAGAAGAAAAATTGCCGGTAACCAGATCGCCGGCACCCAAGACAAGATCCGGCCTTTGCCTATTGATGGCATCAGCGGCACGTTGCAGGGCCGTGGGGGTATCACCCCGTTGGTTGGCGTGAACGTCAGTATAAAAGGCTATTCGTAACGGGTGATGGTCGGCACCCTTTATGGGCCATGTCGTCTGCCCCAGGGTCTGCGCCAAAGCGGGTTGTGCCGCAACCAATACGCCGCCAGCGCCAAGGAGTTGCAGGAGGCGACGGCGGGAAAAATGGTCAGGCATTGGTCGGCACTTGATCTGCGGCATTTCCTGGACGCCCGAAATGGCGGGCCAGCATTAATAGGCCCAGGACAGCGCATAGGAAGCCCCAAAACGCCTGTTGCCGACTAAAGGCAGTGATCAGGTGGCGGCTGACATAGCTTATAAAAATCCGTTCATCGTCGATCTTACTTTTGACCTCCACCTTCAATTGGTCCGGCCAACGGCTATTGGATACCGTGAGTATTCGCCCGAAGTAGTCCTCGAGGATACGGTTTTCCCAATGCGCCGAGGTAAATTGCCGGCGCTGTTGTTCTTCGTCTGTGGCTTTGCGGGCGCGTTCAAGATTAACGTTCCGGCTGTACATATGCACTCTGGCTTCATGCAAAAACGGATCTTTCAATGGCGTATAGGCGGCAAGGAAATCGTCGTATTTTTCCCGGTCGCGAAATTTCGCCAGGACCTGGCCCCCCTCCACCGCCCGCGTGGTGTCCTGTTGGTGCAGATCCTCGCGCAACAGGCGGGAGCGGAATGTGCCGTTATCTTCGTCACCATGCAGGAAGCCATATTCGATCATAATACCGTGGTTATCGGGGAAAACGTCCGGGGTGTTGAGGAAGCAAAGGCCAAGACCGGCCATGGCGGCGGCACCCAGACGGCACAACCGCTGCAGGCTTATACGGTCCGGCCAGCCCGAGACATTGCGTGGTTTTATACCAAGTGCCAGGGCAGCCTGGACCAAGGCCACGGCGGTAAAGTTCAGCCAGATATCCTCCAGTCCGAAGTATCGCCCCTGGGTCAGCCATTGAATGGTTTCATCCAGCATACCGATGGTGCTGCCGGTGATCGTAACGGCAACATAAATACTGTAATCGCCGATCCGGTGGGAAAAGGCGCGAAACAGCAACAGGGAAAGCAGGCCGTATTGCAGGAAATGGATAGCTTCAGCCGGGCTGCCTTTTTTTAGTTCAATAACCTGATTGATAACGACGGCGGCAATGGTGATAAGCCACAAATAACTGGGAATGGATTTTCGTTGCCGCCGAAGCAACAGGATTGCCGCTGCCGCCAACATGACGATCACGCCAGCTATTACGACATAGGCAAATACATCGTCGTCCCAATATTGTTTGACATAGGAAACGCCATCGCCCGTAAACGGTATAGTCGCGTAAATTATCCCTGACCACAGGACGGCAAGGGCCCAGGCCAACTTTTCCCCCGGAGCCGCCTTAGGCGGCAGAGTGTTAAGGCCGGTATCCAAAGTCGGCACCCAGTTTCGCACGCATGAAGGGGCGGCAAGCCGCCTCCCACGGTGTATCGGCGGGAAGATGGACCGAGACGGCGCGAACCATATAGGTCTCCGGCTGATCTACCCCGGGCGGGCGGGTGCCGTTGTCATGAAAGTCGGCCAGGCTTTTCAACAAGAACCGCCGCGCCATGACGATGCCGGCATCGGATACGCCCAGGTTTTCCTGGCTGCGGTCGTAGATCGCCGCGACACCAGACTGACAGCCCGCATCCTGCACCCAAAGGCCCGGCAAGCCGGAGAACCAGGTCTCTTGCTGGCCGGGATAATCAAACTGATAGCCATTATCGTTTCGGTACTTGGTCCAGAAATCCCCATAGGGCGTGGTCGCCGGTTGCGGTGCGTAACTATTCCGGCTGGCATGGCCTGTTTCCCGTCCGTTATGGCCTTCCTGCAGCAATTCCCGGCTGCGTGGGTAAAAGGGTGCGGCGGGGGTATAGGAAAACATCAGGCAAAGAGTGTGTTCATCATCCATCGGGATCCAGGCATGGCCGCTAAGTTCGGGGTATTTGGATTGTGGTGGCACCAGGGTCCAGAACGGCAGCATGAATTGGTTCACCCGCCAATAATGTGTCTGCTGGTCGATCTCCCGCCGGGAGGCGATGGCGACACCATAGGGTTGGCGGCGGCATTTGAACTTTGGGCTCAAATCGTTCGCGGCAACCCAGTCGTTGATGGCACCCCGGTTATCGATACGTCCGTGCAATATGGGGGCGTGGGCGGAGTCTATCTCACCCTCCAGGGCCTGCAGCCAGTTGCATTCCTGCACCCGAAAGGTGACGACGGCGTTTTCTTCCGGCACCAGGTTCCATTCCAAATCGGGCAAAGCCGGTGGATTGTCCTGTTCCGGGCCCATATATGTCCACAGAACGCCATTCCGCTCTTGGCAGGGATAGGCCTTAACCCGCACCGTATCTCGAAGGCGGCTGTTCTCAGGTTCGGCGGGCATATCAACCGCCTTGCCCGTCACATCAAACTTCCAACCGTGATAGACACAGCGCAGGCCGCATTCCTCGTTCCGGCCAAACATTAAAGGTGCGCCGCGATGAGGGCAGGCATTTGCCACAAGGCCCGCCCGCCCGTCGCTATCACGAAAGGCGACTAAGTCCTCCCCCAACAGTTTGACCCGCTTGGGCTGGCCATCGGGGGCTAGTTGCGCACCGGGATAGAATGGAATCCAGAACAGCCGGAACATCTCACCCATCTGACTGCCGGGGCCGACCCTGGTCAACGCCTCGTTCTGTTGTTGTGACAACATGGCTGCTCGCTCCTAATACCGGCCATTTTTCGATGTTTTTTTCGTTATTAATGGGCCTTTGGCCGTTATTGGCATAGGCTAGCCTAAATCACCTTGCAAAGGGTACCAATTCCGTCTAAGAAACCCGCGAATTAGTTTAAAACACACAAAAACCGCACGTGGGCTTGCGTCGGTGGGGCAGAAAAATCCCATTGGTGCTCCGGTGTCCGGCAACGGATGGACGCCCGCGGAGGCATAACCGGAGAATAAAATGACACTTTCGGACGTACCGACATTTACGATGCGTCAGCTGCTAGAAGCTGGCGTCCATTTCGGCCATCAGACACATCGTTGGAATCCCAAGATGGCCCCCTTCATTTATGGCGCACGCAACAACATCCATATCATGGATTTGCGCGAAACCGCGCCGATGCTGCAACGGGCCCTGGTTCGGGTTCGCGATGAAGTATCGCGCGGCGGTCGGGTGCTGTTCGTCGGCACCAAGCGTCAGGCTTCCGGGCCCTTGACGGAGGCGGCCAAGGCCTGCGGGCAATATTACGTCAATCATCGTTGGTTGGGCGGCATGTTGACCAACTGGCGTACCATCTCCAATTCCATCAAGCGTCTTCGGGCGCTGGAGGAGCAGCTGTCTGAAGAGACCTCCGGCTTGACCAAGAAAGAGCTGTTGCAGTTGACTCGGGAGCGGGACAAGCTGGAGCGCGCCCTTGGCGGCATTAAGGAAATGGGTGGTCTGCCCGCGGTGATGTTCGTGATCGACACCAACAAGGAAGAGATCGCGATCCAGGAAGCCAAGAAGTTGGGCATCCCGGTTATTGCTGTGGTCGATTCCAATTGCAATCCTGACAACGTCGATTTCCCAATTCCGGGCAATGACGATGCCGCCCGTGCCATCTCGCTCTATATGGATTTGATTTCCCGCTCGGTCATTGCCGGCCTGCAGCAGGAACGTCAAGCCGATGGTGAGGATCTGGGCGCGGCTGAAGAGCTGCCCATGGAAGAAATTGCAGCAGTGGAAGATGCCGTGGCAGCCGCCGCGATACCTGAAGCTGCACCTGAAGTCACACCTGAAGCAGCGCCAGAGGCACCCGCTTCCTAAGAGCAGTCTTCAATCGTTTGGCTTGGCTTTTGTTATCCGGTTGATAGCTTCAATTGCTCTTTATTTTATGCGTCATGATTTGTTTAACGCAAACGAATTATGGCAGAATTTGCTTTTAACCACAGTTGTTTACTACGTAAACTTCAGATGGGAGATTAATAGTGACGCAAGTATCAGCGGCAATGATCAAAGACTTGCGCGGCAAGACCGGCGCGGGAATGATGGATTGTAAAAAAGCCCTTGAAGAGACCGAGGGTGATATCGAAGGCGCGGTCGATTGGTTGCGCACAAAGGGGCTTGCCTCCGCCGCCAAGAAGGCCGGTCGTGTGGCTGCTGAAGGCCTGGTTGCCGTCGTTGCCGAGGGCAACAAGGGTGCGGTTGTTGAGGTCAACAGCGAGACCGATTTTGTCGCCCGTAACGACCAGTTCCAGGCTTTTGCCCGTACGGTTGGCGGTATGGTACTGGCCAATGGCAATGGCGATCTGGATGCCTTACAGGCGCAAAACTTCCCCGGTGGGGAGCGTAACGTTGGCGAGGAATTGACCCATATGATCGCCACCATCGGCGAGAATATGTCTCTGCGTCGGGCTGAAGTCCTTGCCGTCGACCAGGGTGTGGTCACAAGCTATGTTCATTCTGCGGCAGCACCGGGCCTGGGCCGTATTGGCGTGCTGGTGGCGTTGGACTCCGCTGGCGATCAGGAACAACTGGGCGCGCTGGCCAAACAAGTAGCCATGCACGTCGCGGCTGCCTCACCACAATCCGTCAGCACCGATGATCTGGACCCCGAGGCGGTTGAGCGCGAGCGCGCGGTTCTAACCGAACAGGCCCGCGATAGCGGCAAGCCCGAAGATATCATCGGGAAAATGGTCGAAGGCCGTCTGCGTAAGTTCTATCAGGATGTGGTTTTGTCCGAGCAGACCTGGGTTATCGATGGCGAAAGCAAGGTTGCTGCCGTCATGGAACAGGCAGGCAAAGATTTGGGCGCACCCGTCAAAATCGCTGGCTTCGTCAAATATGTAATTGGCGAAGGCATCGAAAAGGAAGAAAGCGATTTCGCGGCGGAAGTCGCAGCGCAGGCTTCCGGCGGATAACCTCGTTTCTTTGATTCTTCCTTTTTTGCGACGCTAGACTGAAAGATCAACTACCGATCGACGATAAAGGGGTCACTTGTGACAACAGCCGGGAATGCGAATTCAAACAGTTCGGGTGATGATCATGATGGTGGCCTTCGCTATCGCCGTGCGTTATTGAAAATTTCGGGCGAGGCACTGCTGGGCGATGGCGAGTACGGTGTCGATTTCGCCACTGTGCGCCGGATTGCCGAAGATGTGAAGCAAGTCCACGATCTTGGCGCGGAAGTCTGCCTTGTAATCGGCGGCGGCAATATCTTTCGGGGTATTTCAGGTGCCACGGTCGGCATGGAGCGGACCACAGCCGACTATATGGGTATGCTGGCCACGGTGATGAATGCCCTGGCTATGCAAAGTGCCTTGGAAGGCATTGGTTTGCCGACGCGTGTCCTCTCCGCCATACCTATGTCGACTGTGTGTGAGCCCTATATCCGCCGTCGGGCCATGCGCCATATGGAAAAAGGCCGCATCGTGATCTTTGCGGCCGGAACCGGCAATCCATTCTTTACCACTGATACCACCGCAGCCCTGCGTGCGGCGGAGATGGATTGCGATTGCCTTTTGAAAGGCACCCAGGTCGATGGCGTATATTCCGAAGACCCCAATAATAATCCTGATGCGGAACGATTTGATACATTAAGCTATCATCAAGTCCTTTCCCAGGACCTGAGAGTCATGGATGCGGCTGCCATTTCACTTGCACGAGAGAATGCGATCCCTATCCTGGTATTCTCAATTCACAATGACGGTGCATTTGCCGATGTTTTGCGTGGAACGGGCACTTGTACCATAATTGGTGATCAGTAGCCGGTAGTGGCTGATTGACGAGGGAGATGAGGTTGTGGCTGACCCTGATCTGGATGATCTAAGTAGACGCATGAATGGCGCCCTTGAGGCGTTACGTCATGAATTTGCGGGCTTGCGCACGGGACGCGCTTCCGCCGGGTTGTTGGAACCGATCGTGGTCGATGTCTATGGCGCGCAGATGCCTTTGAACCAGGTGGGCACTATTGCGGTGCCCGAGGCGCGTATGTTGACTGTTCAGGTCTGGGACAAAACCGCTGTTTCATCTGTTGAGAAGGCGATTCGCGCATCAGGTCTTGGTTTGAATCCAGCCGTCGATGGCCAGCTATTGCGCATCCCAATCCCGGAGTTGACCGCGGAACGACGCATCGAGATGGCCAAGATCGCGCATAAATATGCCGAACAGGGCCGTATCGCGGTGCGCAATGTGCGCCGGGATGGTATGGAAAACCTAAAGAAAATGGAAAAAGAGGGGGAGTTGAGCGAGGACGACCTCCACCTCTGGGGTGATGAAGTTCAGGAATTGACGGATCAGATCATCGCCAAGATTGACGAAATCTTGGCCACCAAGGATGAAGAGATCAAACAGGTCTAGTACGCAGAATGACTCCTAACCCTTCACCACAAGCGGACGCACCGCCCCCGCCGCGGCATGTTGCGATCATAATGGATGGCAATGGACGCTGGGCCAAAGCTCGCGGCCTACCCCGTGTGGCTGGTCATCAGCGTGGCGTGGATGCCTTGCGCGGCGTGGTTGAGGCTGGCCAGGAAATGAAAATCGATTTTCTGACCCTGTATGCTTTTTCATCAGAAAACTGGAAGCGCCCGCCGACCGAAGTTGATGATCTTATGGGCCTGTTGCGTCTGTATTTGCGGCGGGAATTGCGTGATTTGCATCGCAATGGGGTCCGCATTCGCTTTATTGGCGAATGGCGGCGTCTGGCGGTTGATATCGTTAAATTGATTGAAGATGCGGAAAGCACAACGGCGCAAAACTATGGTCTGACCCTGGTTATTGCCGTCAATTACGGCAGCCATCGGGAGATTGTTGAAGCGACCAAGAGAATAGCCGCCGCCGTTGCAGATGGTGCCATGGCGGTGGGTGACATCGATGAAGAGGTTTTCGCCACGCATCTGCACACGGACGGCATACCGGATCCGGATCTGGTTATTCGCACCAGTGGTGAGCAGCGATTGAGCAATTTTCTGCTGTGGCAGGCGGGCTATGCGGAGCTGGTTTTTATGGATGTGTTGTGGCCGGATTTCAATAAGACGAGTCTGGAGCAGGCTATAGATGAGTTTCATCACCGTGAACGCCGCTATGGCGCAACCAGCGGCTAGCTCCAAATCTTCGCCTCGGGGATCCGGGTTGGGGACCAGGGTCTTATCGGCATTGGTTTTGATACCGGTGGTATTGGGGCTGCTTTATCTTGGCGGCCTCAGCTTCGCGCTGTTGATTGCAGTGGTGGCAATTTTGATGGCCGGGGAATGGGACCGTCTAACCGGCGGGGCCGGGTTTGGCATTATGGGTTTGGGCACCGGTGCCGCTTTGATATTGGTTCTGGCCCTGGGCTATATGGGCCGGGGGGATTGGGCCTTGCTGGCGCTCCTGCCGGGCGCGGTGGTCTTGGCATTGTTGAGCAGGTTTACCGGGCAAAAAATGACCTGGCCCGTACTCGGTTTGCTCTGGTTGGGATTACCTGTGTTGGCGTTGCTTGTCTTGCGCATGGGGGAAGGCGGCATGGCGGCTGTGTCATGGTTGTTTCTGAGCGTGTGGTCCTGTGACACGGGGGCATACTTTGCCGGCCGCGGTATTGGTGGGCCGAAATTGGCACCCCGGATCAGTCCGAACAAGACCTGGGCTGGATTGCTGGGCGGGATGGCGGCGGCAGGGTTGGTCTCCGTTCTTTTGGCGCTATATCTAAGCTGGGACAATATGGTGTTGTTTGCGGTTTTGGGGGCTGTATTGGCCGCCATTTCACAATGTGGGGACTTGGCCGAATCCTGGGTAAAACGCACTTTCGATGTTAAAGACAGCGGGACGATTATCCCGGGCCATGGCGGTATTTTGGACCGGGTCGATGGCGTATTGTTTGCCGCCCCCGTTGTTGCATTGATGAGTATGCTGCCCGGTCTTGGTCTTTTGCCATGGCAATAGGGGATAAGAATTTGGTCGATACCAACAGCGATACCGGATCATCTCGGGGAGTGCCGCGCAGGGTAACAATCCTGGGGGCCACCGGTTCCGTTGGCCGCAGCACTTTAGATCTGATCAATCGCCGACCCGGTGACTACAAAGTGGTGGCATTGACCGCCCACCGCAATGTGGCATTGTTGGCCAGCCAGGCCCGTCAATATAACGCGGAACTGGCGGTAATTGGTGATGAAAGCCAATACGAGGCCTTGAAAGAGGCCCTGGCCGGCAGCGGCATTGAAGTAGCCGCCGGGCCCGAGGCGCTGTGCGATGCGGCGCAAAGGCCCAGCGACTGGGTTATGGCGGGCATCGTCGGGGCGGCGGGTTTGGACCCTACCCTGGCAGCCATTCGACAAGGTGCCGTCATTGCCCTGGCCAACAAGGAATGCCTGGTTTGCGCCGGTGAGTTGATGCTGGAAGAAGTCCGCCAAAGCGGGGCCACTTTGTTGCCGGTGGATAGCGAACATAACGCCATCTATCAGGTCTTTGATTTTGAACGTCCGCAATCAGTTGATCGTATCATCCTGACCGCATCGGGCGGGCCGTTCCTGAACCTGGATGTCACGGCCATGGCGCAGGTCACACCCGCTCAGGCGGTCGCCCATCCCAATTGGGACATGGGGGCCAAGATTTCCGTTGATTCGGCGACCATGATGAACAAGGGCCTCGAATCCATCGAAGCCTTCCATCTGTTTCCCGTAGAGGCAGAGCAGATTGAGGTTTTGATCCATCCCCAATCCGTGGTGCACAGCCTCGTCGGGTACGTGGACGGTTCGGTGCTGGCCCAACTGGGCGCACCGGACATGCGCACGCCAATTGCCTATACCCTGGCCTGGCCCGAGCGTATGGCAGCACCCGTGGAACGCCTGGATCTGGCCCATATTGCCAATCTATCTTTTGAAGCACCCGACCCCATGCGTTTTCCGTCCCTGCGCCTGGCGCGTGAGGCTTTGCTTGCCGGTGGCACTGCGCCAATTGTGCTGAATGCGGCCAATGAAATTGCCGTAGCCGCCTTTTTAGCGGAACGTTTGGGCTTTCTCGAAATCGCCCGTGTGGTTGAGGAAACTTTAAGCAAAATTGCCGTAACCTCCGTAGCGAATTTGGCGGCAGTTGCCACTACGGATGAGGAAGCCCGAACAATGGCGCGAAAATTGGCCGGTTTACCGGCGTTGAGCAGCAATCGATTAAGTGTGGTACGCGGATAATGGAAATACTGTCTAGTTTTTTCAATGGAATATTTATCTATATACCACCCTTTCTGGTGGTCTTGACGGTTCTGGTCTTTGTTCACGAAATGGGCCACTACCTCGTCGCCCGCTGGAATGGCGTTAGGGTGGAAGTCTTCTCCATCGGATTTGGGCCCGAGATTAAGGGTTGGAACGACAAGACCGGCACGCGTTGGAAAATTTGCTGGATCCCTTTTGGCGGCTACGTGAAATTCTTTGGCGACAGTGATGGTGCCTCTCGCCCCGATGGCGAAGCCTTGCAGGAATTGACCGCGGCCGAGCGGGAGGTCTCTTTCCACCACAAACGCCTGGGCCAACGCACCGCTATTTTTGCAGCCGGGCCAATGGCCAATTTTATTTACGCCATCATCGTGCTTGCAGGCATGTACATGGTGTTTGGTCAGCGCCTTACCCCGCCCGAGATCGGCCGAGTGGTTGATGAAAGCGTGGGACAAGATGCCGGTTTTCAGATCGGCGATGTGGTGCTGGCGGTTGATGGTGACAATATCCATCGTTTTGAACAACTCGAACAGGCGGTTTTCCTTAACCCCGATCGCGCCTTGTCATTCCGTATCAGCAGAGACGGCCAAGAACACTCCATAACCGCCACACCACGGCTGACGGAAAAGGCTGACCAACAAGGCAATAGGCACAAATTTGGCGACCTGGGATTGCTCGCCGCCAGTCCTGCTATCGTCGGGAAAGTCTATGAAGGCAGCCCCGCAGCCGTTGCCGGATTTAAGGCAGGTGATCGGATTGTCGCTATCGATGGCCAGGTCCTGGATAACTTTGAACGTTTACAGGATATTGTTGCGAACTCCAAAGGCCGCCGTCTGGCCTTGAACGTGGTTCGCGACGGGGTGGAAATGCGCTTGCATGTCGCAGCCCGCCTGGATACTGCGGCGCAGGAGGCCGGTGGCCCGGAACGCTGGTTGATCGGCATTATGCGGGCACCATTGGCACCCGTTCGCCTTGGCCCGGGGGCCGCGTTGGTGGAGGCCTCGATCACCAGCTACGATATGCTGGTACAGACCCTGGCTTATGTGGGACAAATGATATCGGGCAGCCGGGGAACAGAGGATCTGGGCGGGCCGTTACGAATCGCGCAAGCCTCGGGTCAGGCAGCCCAGGTTGGCGTCGAGCAATTGATTATGCTATCGATCCTGCTATCCCTGAACTTGGGGATGATCAATCTGTTTCCAATCCCGATTTTGGATGGCGGGCACCTGCTTTTCTACAGCTTTGAAGCGGTTCTGCGCCGGCCGCTTACGGAAAAGATGCAGGAAATCGGGTTTCGTATTGGTCTGGCGATGGTGTTGTCACTTACGGTCTTTGTAACCTGGAATGATCTGGTACAATTTCGTTTTGTGGAGTTTATTGCTGGCCTGTTCTCATAGAGGTTTGAGACAGGTCTTTTGGAGGCCGTCCTTTTGCGTTTTCGTTTAATCGCTCCGTTGTTTGCTGTTGCCCTGTTTGTCGTCACTTTGTTTGGCGCCTTCGGGATCCTGCCGCACACGGTTTCCACCGCCATGGCGCAGGTCACGATTGCGCGCGTTGATGTCCAGGGTAACCAGCGGATAGAGGCGCTGACGGTACAATCCTACATGACCATTAACGCCGGCGATCCTTTTGATCCGGCCCGGGTCGATAAATCTTTGAAGGCGCTATTTGCGACCGGACTGTTCGCGGACGTCTCCATCCGTCGCCAGGGTAATGTTCTGGTGGTCAATGTGGTGGAAAATCCAATCATCAACCGGCTCGCCTTTGAAGGGAACAAGCGTATCAAAGACGATGCGTTGGAACCTGAAGTCCAACTGCGTCCACGAATTGTCTATACCCGCAGCCGCATTCAGGCGGATGTCCAGCGCATCCTGCAAGTCTATCGACGCAATGGCCGTTTCGCCGCCTCCGTCGAACCCAAAGTGGTGCAGTTGGAACAGAACCGCGTAGACCTGATATTCGAGATAAATGAAGGTCCGGTCACCGGTGTTCGTCGGATCGATATCATCGGCAATCGGGAATTTGACGATGGCAAGTTGCGACGGGCCATCGCCACGAAGGAATCCCGTTGGTACAGATTTTTCTCTTCTGATGATAGTTATGATCCTGATCGGGTGACGTTGGATCGGGAATTGTTGCGTAAGTATTATCTTGAACGTGGCTTTGCGGATTTCAGGGTTCTCTCCGCCGTTGCCGAGCTAACGCATGATCGGAGTGATTTTTTCATAACGTTCACGGTGGACGAAGGCGCGCTTTATAAATTTGGCGAAATTGAAATATCCAGCTCCTTGCGCAATCTTGATACGGAAGTGTTGCGCAAAAATCTGACCATGTCGGGGGGGCAGATCTATAACGCGGAAGCCATTGAAGAGACGATCGAAAAGCTGAATTTTGCTGTCGGACGCCTCGGCTATGCATTTGTCGACATCCGCCCCCGGGTCAATCGCAGCCGGGATGAAAAGCTGATCAACTTGGTCTTTCAGATCAATGAAGGGCCCCGGGTCTATATTGAACGCATTAATATCACCGGCAATATTCGGACTTTGGACAAAGTAATCCGGCGGGAAATGAAACTGGCGGAAGGTGATGCCTTTAATACCGCCAAGCTGCGTCGTTCAAGGCAGCAGATCAGACGTCTCGGCTTCTTCGACAAAGTTGATGTGGCGCAACAAGAGGGGGAGACCCCGGACAAAGTTGTGATTGACGTCGATGTACAGGAACAATCCACCGGTGAATTGAGTTTCGGCGTTGGTATTTCAACAACAGAAAACGTTGTCGGCGATGTCTCTATTCGGGAACGGAACTTGCTGGGTAAGGGCCAGGATCTGAAATTATCCCTTGGCTTATCCACCTCGAAGCAGGAGATCGACCTTTCATTTACAGAGCCGTATTTTCTGGATCGCAATGTGTCCGCCGGCTTTGATATTTTTAGCCGCAAGGAAGATCAGCAGGACCGAAGCTCTTTTGATGAACAGTCCCAGGGTTTCAGTGTTCGTTTCCGTTTTCCCATCACCGAGAATTTGCGCCAAGGACTACGTTATACCCTGCGCGACGACACCATCGAGGATATTGCTGCCGATACCTCGCCCTTCATTCTGGTGGATGAGGGCAGCTCTGTCACCTCCTCGGTCGGGTACGATTTAGTCTACGACACCCGGGATGATATATTTTTGCCGACCAAAGGTGTTGTCATTTCCGGTAGCCAGGAGCTGGCCGGATTGGGCGGTGATATCCAATTTATTAGAAGTACGGCGAAATGGTCTTACTTCTATGCCTTTAATCGGGATGTGGTGGGCAAATTGGCCCTCTCCGGTGGGCATATAATCGGCCTGGATCAGGATGTCCGTGTCACCAACCGATATTTCCTGGGCGGGGATAGCCTGCGTGGTTTTGAAGGCGGCGGGGTTGGCCCCCGGGATGCCGATACCGATGACGCCATTGGCGGCAACGTGTTTTTTGTTTTGACGGCTGAAACGCGCTTTCCCATTGGTCTGCCGAATGATTTTGGCGTTTTGGGCCGCGCCTTTATTGAGACGGGTACTTTGACGGATCCTGATGTCAGCGGCTCGGATTTGCTGGATACAAAATCGCTGCGCGCAAGTATCGGTGTTGGTGTATCATGGCGCTCACCTTTCGGACCGATTCGTGTGGATTTGGCCCAAGCCATCCTCAAGGAAAACTTCGACAAGGAAGAATTGTTTCGCTTTAGTTTTGGCACCAGGTTCTAAATTCGCTTTGGAACTCTGTATTGGAATGACGGCCATGGGGCGACGATCACTATTTTCACTATTTGCGTTGGCACTGCTGGCGAGCGGTTTGAATGCCTCCATAGCCTATGGCGAAGGCCTCCCCAGGGCAGTGGTTGGGGTTCTGGATTTCGCCCATATTATGCGGTCATCTGATGCCGCCAAAGACGTGCGGCGGCAAATTGATGAATACCGCAAAGGTTTTCGCGTTGAAATTCAGGCGGACGAAGTCCGTCTGCGTAAGGTCGAGGCGGATTTGAAACGCCATCGCGGAGATTTCAGCGAGGAGACCTATCAGGCCAAACGTCAGGAATTTCGTACCCAGGTACAGGCGGCGCAAAGACGGGGTCAGGGCCATAAACGTCAATTAGACAGGGCGGCAAAGGCAGCCATAGCCAAAATTCAGGGTGCGGTGATCCCCATTGTGCAAAAACTGACAGCGGCAAAAGGTTTCAATATCATCGTCGATAACAATCAGGTTCTGTTCGCTGACCGGGCCCTTGATGTTACGGGGGAGGTGATGGAAGAATTGAACCGCGTGATGGGAACGGTCGATGTTCCCCAACCGAAATAGAACCGAATTAGCACTGAAGTATCGAAGTTGAAGACATGAACCATGGCTGACCCTCGTTTCTTTACCCGCCTTGGGCCGTTCCCTTTGGGCGAATTGGCGGCCATTGGTCAGGCTGAATTGGCTGATCCGGCCACGGCGGATCTGTTGATCGAAGATATCGCCGCGCTGGAAACTGCGGGTCCTGGACAATTAAGCTTCCTGGACAATAAATCCTATGTGGATACTTTTGCCGAATGTCAGGCGGCTGCCTGTATCGCGGCTGCGCGTTATAAATCCCGCGCACCGGACGATACCGCTTTGTTGTTATCCGAACAGCCCTATCGCAGCTTTGCCCTTATTGCCCAGGCCTTCTATCCCAGGCCCAAACCGTTGCCGGGGGTCGGGGAGGGGGCGGTGGTTCATAAGACGGCAAGCATGGGATTCGATTGTCAAATTTCGCCCGGCGCGATTGTTATGGCTGAGGCCCGCCTTGGGGCGCACTGTGCCATCGGGGCAAACGCCACAATTGGTCCGGGCGTTGTTCTGGGCGATGGCTGTATCATCGGTGCCAACGTATCCTTATCCCATTGTCAGCTGGGTGATCGGGTGACGATCCACCCCGGTGCGCGGATTGGTCAGGATGGCTTCGGGTTCGCCATTGATCCCAATGGCCACATTAAGGTGCCCCAGGTCGGGCGCGTGCTGATCGGTGATGATTGCGATATCGGTGCCAATTCAACAATTGACCGCGGTTCCATGCGCGACACGGTTATCGGTCCTGGTTGCTGGATTGATAATTTGGTGCAGATAGGGCACAACGTGGAACTTGGACGGGGCTGTGTGATCGCGGCGATGACAGGTATATCGGGCAGTACCACTGTTGGCAATTTTGTCGCCATGGGCGGACAGGTTGGTCTGGCGGGACATCTGAATATTGGCGATGGTGTCCAAATAGCGGCGCAAAGCGGTATTATGGCGGATGTTCCCCCTGGTTTGACGATTTGTGGTACACCGGCTGTACCGATCAAGGAATTCTTTCGTGGGGTCGCGACAATGCGCCGCCTGGTGAAGCAACAGGGAAAAATGGATGGCGATGGACCATGACTGAAACCAAAGGCGCTGGACAGGGGGCTGTGGATCAGGCGAACGCCGTTGATATCCAGCGGATCATGGAGATGATCCCCCATCGTTACCCCATGCTATTGATCGACCGTGTGGTTGATATTGTGAATGGTGAAAGCGCCGTCGGCATCAAGAACGTCACGATCAATGAACCTCAATTCCAGGGGCATTTCCCGGAACGTGCCGTCATGCCCGGCGTTCTAATTGTAGAGGCCATGGCGCAGACAGCAGGTGTCCTGGTGGTCCATTCCATGGGTGCGGCGGCAGAGGGCAAACTGGTTTATTTCATGTCCATCGATAAGTGCCGTTTTCGCCGCCCCGTGGGCCCCGGCGATGTTATGCGCCTTCACGTCACCAAAGAACGCAGCCGGGGCAATGTCTGGCGTTTTCAGGGCAAGGTCTATGTCGATGATCAATTGTGCAGCGAAGCCGGTTTCGCTGCTATGCTGGTCGAAGAATAGGATAGGGCTATGGTCACAATACATCCAACCGCAATCGTCGAAGCTGGGGCGGAGCTGGGAGACGGCGTCAAGATAGGGCCCTTCTGCACGGTTTCGGCACAGGCCAGGCTGGGTGACGGCGTCGTCCTGGACAGCCATGTGGTGGTTGCCGGAAATACCACGATCGGCCCCAACAATCGGGTCTATCCCTTCGCTGCTATTGGCACCGCGCCGCAGGATACCAAGTATGCGGGCGAGCCATCGGAGTTGATCCTCGGTGCAAACAATGTGATCCGCGAACATGTCACCATGCATCCGGGTACGGTCGGTGGCGGTTCGGTAACACGGGTTGGGAACAATTGCCTGATCATGGTGGGTGTCCATGTGGCGCATGATTGCCAGGTCGCCGATCACGTCATTCTGGTCAACAACGTCATCCTAGGCGGTCATGTGGAGGTCCAGGATCACGCCATTCTGGGCGGCATGTCTGCGGTGCATCAATTTGTCCGGATCGGCCGGCACGCGATGGTTGGCGGCAAATCGGCGGTGGACGCAGATGTTATTCCTTACGGTTCGGTTCTGGGCAATCGGGCATATTTGAGCGGATTGAATATTGTCGGCTTGAAACGCCGTGGCTTTGAACGTGATGAGATTCACGGCCTGCGCGCGGCCTATCGTTTGCTGTTTGCCCAAGAGGGCACCATGCAGGAACGTATCGTTGATGTGGCTGCAATGTTTGCCGATCATGAGCAGGTGATGGAAATCGTCGCCTTCATCCAGGCGGACAGCTCCCGCGCCCTTTGCCAGCCGAAATTGGACCGTGCCGCCTAAGCTGGGCATCCTGGCAGGGCGGGGAGAGTTGCCCCGTCGCATCGTCCAGGCGGCGCAAGCGGCGGAACGACCATTTTTCGTCATTGCCTTCAATGGTGAGACGGAACCCGATACGGTGGCCGACGGGGTTGAGCATGCCTGGGTTGACCTGCCCACTGTCGGGCGAACCATCAAATTGCTGAAAGAGGCCGGGGTCGAAGAACTGGTCATGATAGGCCCCGTGGGACGGCCGGATTTTGCCAAATTGAAACCCGATTGGCATGGCGCCAAGCTGCTGCCGAAAATCATCCGCGCTGCACGCAAGGGCGATGATGCCCTGATGAAAGTCGTGGTTGAAGACCTGGAAAGCCAGGGCTTCACGATCTTGGGCGCGGAAGCGGTCCTGACCAGCCTTGGCGCACCTGTGGGGAATTTTGGCAGCTTGGAACCTGATGCAGACGATCGGGCTGATATCGCCCGTGGCATGGCTGTGGTGGCTGAATTAGGTCGTCTCGATATTGGCCAGGCGGCTGTGGTGCGGGATGGTTATGTACTGGCGGTTGAGGCGGCGGAAGGCACGGATGCCATGCTGGAACGGTGCGCCCAATTTCGTGGTGCAGTTCGTGGCGGGGTCCTGGTCAAGCGGCCAAAGCCTGATCAGGAGCGTCGCGTTGATTTGCCCACCATCGGCGTTCCAACGGTTGGCGCGGCTGCGGCGGCCGGGCTGAAGGGCATCGCGGTGGAGGCCGGCGGCGCGCTGGTAACGGACCGGGCCGCGGTTGCGGCGGCGGCGGACAAGCTGGGCATATTTGTCTGCGGTATCGCCTTGGGAGAAGACCGCTGAACACGGGCGGACAACATTTCGTTTTGGTTGCGGGAGAAGCATCCGGAGACGTTTTAGGTGCCCGGTTGATCGCTGCGCTACGCCAACGACACATGGAAGCCGGCGGGGCAGGTGGGGCCGGGGGCGATATTGTATTCAGCGGCGTCGGCGGCGCTCTTATGGCGGCGGAAGGTTTGAACAGTCTGTTCCCCATAGCTGATTTGTCAGTCATGGGATTGGCGGAAATTTTACCCCGCTTGCGGTTGTTACTGCGTCGATTGGCGGAAACCGCGGCCCATGTTCGCGCTGTCAGACCGACCGCGCTGATAACAATCGATGCGCCGGGGTTTTCATTTCGCCTGGCAAAACGATTGGCTGGTGAAGGCATTCCGTTGATCCACTATGTCGCCCCACAGGTCTGGGCCTGGCGACCGGGTCGGGCACGGCACCTGGCAGGACAGATCGATCATCTGTTGGCACTGTTGCCATTTGAGCCCGATTTTTTCTCTGACTACGACCTGCCGTGTGAGTTTGTCGGCCATCCGGTCATTGAGGGTGTGGCCGAGATGCCGGGCGATGGACCTGGGTTCAGGCAGCAACACGATATTCCGACCGATGCGCCTATCATTGCCATGCTGCCAGGCAGCAGAGTGGGAGAGGTCAGGCGGCTGCTGCCGGTTTTCGTCCAGGTCGCGGCTTTGTTGCAGGCCCGGCACGCGGACCTGCAAATTATCATTCCGACCGTAGAGCAGGTTACGAGCCTGGTGCGGGAAGCGGTCGTTTCCTGGCCGATGAAAACTCACGTGATCGAAGGGCAAAGCGGGCGGGCCGATGCCTTTGCCACCGCCGATGCCGCCCTGGCAGCATCGGGCACGGTATCATTGGAGTTGGCTTTGCGTGGGGTGCCGACCGTTGTCGCTTATCGTACCAACCCCATAACCGCCAGCCTCGTACGCCGGATGTTGACTATTCCTTATGTGGCCTTGCCCAACATTCTGGCCAAGGCCCCTGTTATGCCGGAATTCCTGCAGGAAAAATGTCAGCCGCAACCTATCGCAGATGCTTTGGCGAAGTTGCTGGATGACCCCGAACAGCGAGGGGTCCAACAGAAGCAATTTACCCATATCGCGAAAATTTTGGGGCAAGGTGCATTGGCACCGAGTTTGCGGGCTGCAGATGCCGTGCAAAAAATTGTCGAAGTTGGTTCAGTTGCTGGTGTGTAGCCAACTGCTTTGACACTCTAAGGTTGTTTTGCAAGTCCGATGCCGACGGCAGAATAACCGCTGCCGACGACATGGAATTGCATGCCGATCTCACCTGCATTGTTTGTTGCACCGCGCATGAAGGCACCCTGAATGCTGCCGCTGCGGGCGTTGCCGCTGGAGATGGGCCCCGTGAATTCCGCGCCGCCACTGGACATGACTTGGCTCATGGAGCCGGAATAGGTGTTGCCGTCCAGGCCAGAGATGGTCGCCGTACCGGTGCGGGAGGAGAAATCCCAGGTTTGGCTATAGTTGCCGAAGGCGACATAGGCGGACGACACGTTCACAACGTTCGCTGCTACATGGCCTGAATAAGTGGCCGAGCCTGTCATCGCGGAAGTAACGGCGGAACCTGAAAGCCGTCCCGCGACCCATGGCACCAAGTGAAAGCGTTGGCGCTCGGTAAAATTATCCTTGCGCACTTCGCCGGAAATGAAGCCCCACTTGGTGTGTTTGCAGGTGCAGAAACTGACGCCGCTGGTCAGTCCGCTGGACAGCTTTGCGAAGGCGGACGTCACCATTGCCATTCTGGCGTTGCTGGCGGCGCCTCCCACTGTCGGGCTGGTTGATGTCGATTCCCGCATGCCGAAAATATCGTCATCGATAAATGCCTGGCGGGCCCTTGACGCGCCAGTGCCGTTGCCGAAACTGAGAACCAGTGCGGAATTTGAGCTAGTGGCATCCTCGGTTTTCAATCCGGCATGAACCCGGTTGGTTGCAGGGTTTGTCGTGATGAAAAAATTGCTCGGCGAAGCGTTGAGGGTCTTCATGATATAGGCGGAAATTGAACCGTTGATCTTTGTGCTTATCAATCCGGCGCTATATCCGTTCAAGGTTTGAGCCGTCCGGGAGGTGCCGACCCCACTTGGTAGCGAAGTTGGGCGGGTATAGTTCTCTTGGAAAAATGTTAATGCCGGGACGGAAGTGTTTTCCAATGTCTGGGCAAATCCAGCGGCATCGAATACCGTTGAACTGCCCGTGGTCGTAACGTCTGAACTAATAACGAAATAATTCGGTCCCTTTTGGCCGAAGATAGCATTTCCCGAGGAATCACGCGAAGTGGTGCCGCCGCCCCCATCGACGCGGATGGGCGTCCCGGTTGAAGTCAGTCGCACTGAGCCGCGGGAATAACCAGTCAAAAAGACCTTGCCAGCGTCGCTGCTGTTATAAGTCCCCGCATCAATATAGACGCCGGTATAGGCGACCATGGCGGATCTTTGGTTGGCCCCGACGCCGCTAATTGCGATCGTCGAATAGATCGCCACAGCGCGCCCATCATCGGGGAATGTCAGGAGATTGGGCGAATAGGCACTATAGAGGACGGGGGACGCAACACTGCTGAAATTTCCACCAAAAGACGAGGGCAACATAGGGATCAATGTCTTGCCGGGAAAACCAGAGAATAGATTATGGGCGGCGATGCCTGCCGTTGGGAAAGTACCCTTAAAGGGCACGCCAGCAAAGACGCTGGATGGATTGTTGTTAAAATTCGCTTCCCGCAGATTGACGTAAAAAAATGACTCATCATTGGCACCAAAACCAAAGCCGCTGACAGGTCCAAATCGGTTGAAGGCGGTATCCGAGCCAAATGAATAGGTGCCCGTGCGTGCGGGAATATTGAAGTTATTGCCGCCGAAACTGCCACTGGTTGAGATGAAGCCGGATGCAACCTTGCCATCGCTACCTCTGCTATTTCGCTCGGCGACGCCTGTGGTGCGACCCGTGCTGAAATCAAACGCGGTAAAGGGGGCGTTGCTCAGAAATCGACCGCCATAGGTAAAGTCATTGGTTGTCGTGATCGTCGCGACTTCCAACGGCGGCGGTGGGGGAGGTTGGAAAACACCGCCATCACTGGTCGCAGTAAGGTCGCCAGGGGGCGGCGGTGGTGGCAGCATACCTGCGGGTGGCGCAGATACAATTGTCTGGGGTTGAATGTTGGAGCCCATAGAAGCGATCTGGGTTTTGGCGACATCGTCGTTTTGCGGCGCCTCGGTCGCACCGCCTGCGTTGTCACCGCCGGGACCTTCCAGTCCGGACAAGCTTTCAGCCGAGCCTTGAGCGCGGGTCGGCTGGCTGGGCGCCTGTTGGACGTTGGTCGCGGTGACCTGAAACCCCGGGATAGCTACTGTTCGTATTACGCCGCCGGATTTCACAGTCATTTCGCCAAACGCCAGCTGGGCGGTGACCACAACCCTGGCCGCTGTCGGTGCCGGTTGCGCTTGGGCGAGGCGAAGGACGCCGGTCGAGCTGGAATTTCCGTTGCTAGCACCCGCAGTGAAGCCGGATTTAGCACTGGCCTGTTTGCCCGCTTCCCTGATGCTGATAATGCCAATCCCGCCGCGAATGCCGATGACGGCTGTCGGAGTCTTGAATGTGACCGGCGTCGTTTTGGAGATTTTACCTCCCACCAGTCGGAACAATCCCTTGGTGGCGCTAAAGGCTAAATTGCCTACTTTGGTTTTCGGATCGTAGACGAATTCATCCAACACAACAGATGAATTTGGCCCGATTGTCAGGGCCGAACCATCGATGAACAAAAGCTGGGTTCGCCCCTTTTCAGAGGTGATGATTTTTTCGTTTTGCAGCATTTCGGAACCAACAACAAGAACCCGGTCGTCGCTGTTCGGTTGGCTGGAGGTCGTCGACGGATTAACTGCCGCTGCAATCCCAACTTTTGGTGTCGCAGCCAGGGCAGTATTTGTCCATAGATCAGGTACGGCCATGAAACCGGCGAACAATAATGTAAGAAAAACTCTATAACGCCCTGACATCGCAGATATATTTCCTTCGTCTATTGATCGTTAACGGCGCGTTACCTTGGCCGGAATGGGTTTACCATAGGGGCATATTGCACACATTGTGGTTAACAACTTACTATAACAACTAGGATATCAGGATATTTCGGTGTTTTTCACACCGAGTTGAGGGTCGAAAATCAGCCTCTTAACAGGTGCGCGGCCTTGGGAGCGAAGTAGGTCAGGATGCCGTCTGCCCCGGCGCGTTTGAATGCCAGCAGGCTTTCCATCATGACCCGTTCGCCATCCATCCAGCCGCGTTCGGCGGCGCCGACTAACATGGAATATTCGCCGCTAACCTGATAGGCGAATGTGGGGACAGCGAATTCTTCCTTCACGCGGCGAACAATATCGAGATAGGGCATGCCCGGTTTTACCATGACCATATCCGCACCTTCGGCCAGGTCCAGGGCAATCTCGCGCAGGGCCTCATCTGAATTGCCCGGATCCATCTGATAGGTTTTCTTGTCCGCCTTGCCCAGGTAAGTACCTGAACCCACCGCGTCCCGGAACGGGCCATAGAAGGCCGAGGCATATTTCGCCGCATAGGCCATGATGCGCACGTGATCGTAACCGTTGGCGTCTAGGTGGTCGCGAATGGCCCCGACGCGTCCGTCCATCATGTCGGACGGCGATATAATCTGGCAGCCTGCCTGGGCCTGATGCAAGGCCATATGGCAAAGTACCTCCACGGTCTCGTCGTTGACCACATAATCATCCCGGATCAGGCCGTCGTGGCCGTGGGAGGTGAAGGGGTCGAGTGCCACATCGCACATAATACCAATATCGGGTACGGCGTCCGCAATGGCGCTAACCGCCCGGCAGACGATGTTGTTGGGGTTCGTCGCCTCTTCCCCCTCGGCATTTTTTAGATCGGCCTCAACGGCAGGGAAAACCGCCACAACAGGGATTCCCAAATCAGCCGCCTGTTTTGCCGCGTCGACAATGCCGGCAATGCTCAGTCGCTCCACACCGGGCATGGAAGGAACGGCGACGGCTTCCGCACGGTCATGTACGAATAGGGGCCAGATCAGGTCGTTCACGCTCAAGGCATTTTCCGATACCAGACGCCGGTTCCAATCATCACGCCTGTTGCGCCGCATCCGCGTGCGTGGATATTGGCCGTGGGCCCGGGTAGCACTTGCCGACGCATCCGTTTGCGGTTTATTGGCTGGTTTGATTTTGGCGATATCGGCCATTTGAGTTGCCCCCATGCGAATACGTTCGAAAACGTGCGAAAACGTACGAAAAATATGTTCGCCGCCATATTACCCCTCAAAATCCTAATGATCTAGACGTGCAATCAGGCCAGCGTACATGTTATGTAGAACCAACAGTCGATTATGAAGCGGAGAACATGCGGTGGACGGTATCAATGTAGGCGGCGGTGCGGCGAAGTCATCGGGGACGGCCAATGGGCGCGCCTCAGGTAAAAAAACCAAGCGTGCTGTAACGCCCGCAAAACAAGGGTTTCAACTGAAGAACCACGTGCGTTTCGTCACCGCCACATCCCTGTTCGACGGCCATGACGCTGCCATCAACGTTATGCGCCGGATGATCCAGGCCACGGGCGCGGAAGTCATCCACCTGGGGCACAACCGGTCTGTGGAGGAAATAATTTCCGCTGCCATCGACGAGGATGTCCAGGGCATTGCCGTCAGCTCCTACCAGGGAGGCCACATCGAATTCTTTGAATATATGATCGATCTGTTGAAAGAACGCGGGGCGGGTCATATCAAGGTGTTTGGCGGCGGCGGTGGGGTTATCGTGCCTGAGGAAGTCCGCGCCCTGCACAATTATGGTGTCTGCCGTATCTACACGCCCGAAGACGGCCAAGCCATGGGCTTGCCGGGCATGATTGAGGATTTGGTCTCCCGGGCCGATTTTGATCTGTCGCGAAAGTTACCGAAAAGCCTGGCCAAACTGAAAAAAGGCAATCGCGGTGCTCTCTCGCGGGTGATCAGTGGTTTGGAAGCCGGCACATTGCCCAAGGCGGCCGCGAAAGAACTTGCCACCCTGGCAAAGAAAAAAGGCACAATTCCCGTTGTTGGCATCACGGGCACGGGTGGGGCCGGGAAGTCATCTTTGACGGATGAGCTGGTTCGTCGTCTGCGCACGGACCAACCGGACATGAAAATCGCCATCGTCGCGGTGGACCCCTCCCGGCGGAAATCAGGGGGCGCTTTGTTGGGCGATCGCATCCGTATGAACGCCATCGATAAATTCGCCGGCAATGGCTCGGTCTACCTTCGCTCTCTCGCCACCCGTGGCTCTGGCAGCGAATTGGCGGCCTGTCTGCCTGGTGCGATCATGGCCTGCAAGGCAGCTGGCTATGATGTGGTGTTGGTGGAAACGTCCGGCATTGGCCAGGGCGATGCCGCTATCGTTCCGTTCGTGGACCTGACCGTCTATGCCATGACGCCGGAATATGGCGCGGCCTCCCAGCTGGAAAAGATCGACATGCTGGATTTCGCCGATCTGGTGGCGATCAACAAATTTGATCGCAAAGGTGCGCGCGATGCCTTCCGGGATGTACGTAAACAGTATCAACGCAATCACGAACTGTTCCACACGAACGTCGCGGAGATGCCGATCTACGGCACCATCGCATCGAAGTTCAATGATGATGGTGTGACGGCGTTGTATCACGGCATTCTCTCCGCATTGGCGGACCGGGGCCTGGCGAAATGGAGTTCCATTCTGCCCGAAAACGATACCCGTCATTCCTCCCGCCAGGATTTCATCGTGCCGTCCGACCGGGTGCAGTATCTGGCGGACATTGCCCGTGGTATCCGGAACTATCATGGTGCCGTGGCAACTCGTGCCGGTGCGGCGCGGGAGCGGCAACAGTTGTTGGCCTCACGCGAAATGCTGGCCAAGGGTGGTGCGCCCAAGGCGCAGTTGGAGCGTATGGACAAATTGGCCGATACCCGCATCAAATCGATCGGTGAGGATGGCGCTGCCATGCTGGCGGCCTGGCCAAAATTGAAAAAATCCTATGAGGGTGATGAGTTCGTCACCAAGGTGCGGGGCCGGGAAATTCGCAGCCAGCTAACCTCCACCACCATTTGCGGCACCGCCATTCCAAAGGTTGCTTTGCCACGGTACGAGGACGAGGGCGAATTGCTGCGCTGGATGATGCTGGAAAATCTGCCTGGGTATTTCCCTTTCACAGCCGGTGTTTTTCCCTTCCGCCGGGAGGGTGAGGACCCAACGCGGATGTTCGCGGGCGAGGGCGATCCATTCAGAACCAACAAACGCTTCAAATTCGTCTCAAAAGACTCAGAGGCCAAACGTCTTTCGACCGCTTTTGACAGTGTCACCCTGTATGGCAACGACCCCGATCTGCGCCCGGACATCTATGGCAAGGTGGGCAATTCAGGCGTTTCCATCGCCACATTGGATGACATGAAAGTGGTCTACGACGGCTTCGATCTGTGCAAACCGTCTACATCTGTTTCCATGACCATTAACGGACCCGCGCCGACCATCTTGGCCATGTTCATGAATACGGCGGTGGATCAACGCTTAGCTGACTTCAAGTCTGAAAAAGGCCGCGAGGCGAATGAGAAGGAGGCGGCGAAAATCCGCGCCTGGGTGCATGAAAACGTACGCGGTACGGTGCAGGCCGATATTCTGAAAGAGGACCAGGGCCAGAATACCTGCCTGTTCTCAACCGAATTCAGCCTTAAGGTGATGGGCGATATTCAGGCCTATTTCGTCGACAACAATGTTGGCAATTTCTATTCCGTCTCGATCTCCGGCTATCACATCGCTGAAGCGGGGGCGAACCCGATCTCGCAACTGGCGTTTACCCTGGCCAATGGCTTCACCTATGTTGAGAGCTATCTGGCGCGGGGGATGAAGGTGGATGATTTCGCCCCCAATCTCTCGTTCTTCCTCTCCACCGGGATGGATCCGGAATACAGCGTATTGGGCCGGGTCGCCCGGCGGATCTGGGCCGTTACCATGCGGGACCGCTATGGTGCTAACGAACGCAGCCAGAAACTGAAATATCACACCCAGACCTCAGGTCGGTCCCTGCATGCCCAGGAATTCGCTTTTAACGATATTCGCACGACCCTGCAGGCCCTTGTTGCCAGCTATGACAACACCAACTCCCTGCACACCAACGCCTATGACGAGGCGATTACAACGCCGTCTGAAGAAAGCGTGCGCCGGGCCATGGCGATCCAGATGATCATCGGCAAGGAATGGGGTCTGGCAAAGAACGAAAACCCCAATCAAGGCTCCTTCATTATTGAGGAGCTGACGAATTTGGTCGAAGAAGCGGTGTTGCAGGAATTTGAGCGTATTTCCGATCGCGGCGGCGTTTTAGGCGCCATGGAGACCGGCTATCAGCGGGGCAAGATCCAGGATGAGAGCCTGTATTACGAAACCCTGAAGCATGACGGCAGCTATCCTATCATTGGCGTGAATACCTTTATCTCTCCCAACCCGCCGGCGGAAAATTCCACCCTGGAACTGGCCCGTTCGTCGGAAAAGGAAAAGAAGTCACAGCTGAAACGCCTGGCCAGCTTCCAAAAACGTAACGCCAAGGCGGCCCCCGCCATGCTGGAACGTCTGAAATCCGCAGCCCGCAACGATGAAAATGTCTTTGCTGTTCTGATGGATGCGGTCCGGGTCTGCTCCCTGGGCCAGATCACCAATGCCTTATTCGAAGTTGGTGGCCAATATCGTCGAAGTATGTGAGGGTTCGTCGTTGTAAATCCCATTGATTGGAGAAAAGTTATGGTTCATCAAGCCGGTGGTTGTCTTTGTGGTGCAAATAGATATGCCGTTCGTTCCGAGCCTGCCAGGGTGACGGTTTGTCATTGCCGGTTTTGTCAGCGTGCAACCGGTAGCGCGTTTTTGGTTGAACCGATTTTTTCAAAGTCTGACTTCGAACATACGAATGGTGAATTGAAGACCTATGCGCATCGTTCGGAAGGCAGCGGAAAGTTGATCTACATTCATTTTTGCGAGACCTGCGGCACCAAGTTGTTTCTGACGCTGGAGCGGTTTACGGAAATTGTCGCCGTCTTTGCCGGTACATTCGATGACCCAAACTGGTTCGAACGAACCCCCGAAAACTCCAAGCAGATCTACCTTGGCGTCGCGCAAAAAGGCACCGTGATCCCAGCTGGCATCGAGACCTTCATCGAGCATTTCAATGCGGCTGACGGCCAGCCCTCAGAGGCGACGGTCTATGCGGAGCCGAAAACAATTGGTTTCTAGAAACGGCTGGTTACACCCGCTGCTATGTTGGCTATTTGCCGGCGCAACGATAATCATCCCTGGTGCGGCGTCCGCCGCGGCCCATAGTTGTGCGCAGACCGTCGTCGATAAATTGCGGCAGCTAAACGTGCCGGCGGGCAGGGTCGGACGGGTGGTCTTTGATGAGATCACTGAAGGCGGGCGAAGCGGCCAGCGGGTGGCGGGCTATAATGCCTGGGTAGAGCTTACGCAGTGTCGGGGCAGCGTGGTGTTGAAGCTGTCGCTCGATTGCGAAATTGAAGACGCCTATACCAAAGATGCCTGTGCTGTTCCTGGCTTGAAAAGCTATTGATCGAATTGCCTCAGCCTTCGGTGCCGGTAATCCGTTTGTAGGGTGCGGTCTTTAGTGTGTCGCCGCCGAAGGCCCTAACCTGGGCTGCGAAGGTTTCGATGAAACCCTGTTCAAACAATGCGCTTGTGTCGCCGCTTCGTCCCAGCGGCCAATATGGACCCGGCCCGGACCATCACCCTTGAGAAGTTGATTCTGAGCGAGTCTGCAAGGGGGAACTTCTAAGCCCCGCATGTCGCCGGGCTTGCGTCGATCGCGTACGAGGCAAACTGCATGTAGCTGTCTTCATTACCTGGGTGATGAAAGGCGATGTCATGGCACGGAGCAGCGCGCTGTAGTTGAGCTGGAAACTGACTTCCATGCCAACGGACAGAGGGGAGCGACCGGAATCGAGAATGAGATGGTCGCTGCTGGCACCGAGAATTTCCATTCCGGCAGGCGGAAGGAGGCCGTCCGGATCGGTATCCTGGCGGCCGAGGGCAAGGATTGTCTGCGTGGTGCAATCTCCTTCGGTGGTGGGATCGAAAATCCGGTCAGTGGCGGGGTGCGGTGTGTCGCCGAACGCGGCCTGGGCAATATCACCCCACGGTTTTGACGGCTTAACTTTCATCTCAATAACTTCGGCGATCAGCGTAAAGGCGTCGGTGTACAAACCGTCGATCGGCTGACGATGCGACGGCTCGCAACCCAGCAAAATCGCTTCGCCAAGGCGCAGATTGTTGATCCGCCCCGTGTCGCCACTGCTCAGAGCCCATTGGAGGCTGGCCGAATTGCCACCCGAGACGATCTCGAGCCCGGAACCGGTCATAGAACCGCGCCGGTGGCGAAGTCTGTGACCGAAGCTCGAATCGATAGAATTGGCCAGCGCCGACAGTTCGGCCATATTCTTGGCGTCTGGTACCACGCCGCTGCGGCAGGCAAGATTGGTGCCTATCCCTCTGAGTGAGATGTTGGGAAAATCCAGCATCGCGCGCACGAACGGTTCAAGGTCGCCGGGCATGATGCCTTCCCGCAGATCACCAAGCTCGACCATCAGTACGATGCCATGCGTACGCCGCGCAGCAAGCGCCGCATGTGATAGCCCGCCAACCACGTCGAGTTCGGTGTTGACGCTGATATCGGCGAGCGCGACGACCTGTTCTACCTCACTCAGCATTGGTGATCGGACCAACATCGTCGGCGCCGTAATATGCGCTGTGCGCATAGTCCGGATGTTGCCGATACGCGAGTCGCCCAACGACGACACACCGGCGTTGATCAGCACGGTGGCGATTTCGGGTGCGCCGAGTGCCACCTTGGTGATGCCAGTGACCGAAATGCCGCGTAAGCTCAAGCGGTCGACCAGGGCGCGGGCATTATGATAGATTTTGTCGAGGTCGATTTCCAGCCGTGGTGCAGTCGTGGTCATCCTGACCCGGCAGTCAATGCAACTCCGAATGCGGGGAATGCGGCAAGCACCATGTCCACAAGGCGGTCGGGCGACCGGGTCAGAGCATCAGTTACGGGGAGGGCGAGTTCATTTTCGTATCGAAGGATCGCCCTGTTAACTTCAGCG
This sequence comes from Rhodospirillaceae bacterium, assembly GCA_018660265.1. Taxonomy (GTDB): domain Bacteria; phylum Pseudomonadota; class Alphaproteobacteria. The sequence goes on from JABJKS010000046.1 coordinate 48,535, forward strand.
CCGGTCATGTTTTCATGGTTGATCGTTAGGCCGATGACCTTTGTGTCGGCGAAGGTCTCGATGAGGTTTATTTCGCTGGCCGGGCGCGGCATTGCCATCGTTGCGAAGTCGCAGCGATGGGCACGGCCCGGTGCATGCTGCAGGACGACCCCATCGGGACAGCTCCCGCGCAAGATAAAAGCGGAGGTCGAGTAGGCGGGGTGGCTCAATGCGCCCTGTCCTTCGACGATAATAATGGCCGGGTTTTCAGCTTCAAAAGCCTCGATAATTGTGGCTTCCAGCTCGCCGGCACAGAATTGTGACGGGACCGCATCGAGCGCAATCCCGTAACGCGCGCCTTGTATCAATCCAGTCTGGCCGGTACCGACCATTACCGCCTTCACGCCGCGATCATTGAGCGTCTGGGTTAGAATGGTAGCGGTGGTGCGCTTGCCGATTGCGCAATCGGTGCCGAGCACGGCGATAACTGGGCAAGTGACTTCAGAAATGCGGCCGCTGAAGGTGCGAAGCCCCTTTAGTCCGCGTGGTTTGCGGACGTCGCGGATCGTTACATTTCCCCGCACGGCCGCCCTCGTGAATTCTGGATCGTCGTTGAGAAATTCGTGCAAACCGTTGACGATGTTCATCCCGTATCCCATCGCTTCGAGCAGGATGGTTCGTTCGTGTGGCGACAGAACACCGCTTGCCGGCGCCATCCCGTAGATGAAGTAGTCGGGCACAGCGCCGGCATGGGTCAGAGCAGCGGCAAGGTCGCGACAGATGGGGATGTCAATCGGCGTTCCATCAAGCACCGAGCCGGCGTCAAGGCCGGCCTTGCTGCTGTCAATAACCGAAAGAATTTTGTATTTCTGCGAATGTCGGACCAGGCCATTGGCGGTTTTGCCGTCTATGGCACCAAAATTTGCTTCGCAATAAACGATGGCGCTGTCCGCTACCGGCTCTGTGTGCGGGTCAGGAGATATTGCCAGTGTGTCGGTTGGGAGTGTTACTTTGAGCGGGTATGACAGCGTCGTTGATTGTCCCGTGGGTGCCAGGGGCATAAGGTACCTGTAATTATTTCATGAAATTATGATATTATAGATATATATAATAATAAATATAGAAATTACAGTTAAAAAATTATCTTATTTCAAATATAATTTTCTATAAATTAATGAATGATAAGATTTTTCATTAATTTTACAGTTTCATTTTATATTTTTATCATTAAGTATATTAATTATTACACATTATTTATTCTATTTTTCTCTCAAATTATGGATTAAGACTCTGTGAGAAGTCGTGGCAAGCCAAGAAAATATTATCATAGAGATAAGACGCAGCACTTTTGGAGAACCTGCGATCATCGCACCTTGGTATAACGCCTCACCATGTAGTGGCATTTATTTCACACTGATCTATCCACCTCCATATCCGGACCGGTCCTGTGGACTTCGGGAGACGGGTCTTATAGGCTCAATGGCGAATCCAGGGTGCGGTGGCTGCTCAGTTGCCGACGACCATCTGATTTCGCGATCTTCTGAAATTTGAGCCATAGCGGAGCTGTCTGATGACATTCCGGGTCCTCACTGCCGAACTCGCGCATGAGACCAACACCTTCAGTTGCCGAGCGACGAACGCTCAGTCATTCAAGGACCATTATGTTCTGATGGGTAACGACGCCATCAGGGCGCGAAGCGACGCCAACACGGAACTGGCCGGTTTCACCGATGCCGGCAGGGAATTTGGCTGGCAAATCGACCATGTTCTTAGCGCGGCAGCGGGGCCAGGCGGCAAGGTGGAGCGCGCGCCCTTCGAATGGCTCTGCGATCCCATCGTCGCCGCGGCAGAGCCTGGCAAATTCGATGGCATTCTCCTCGGCCTGCATGGGGCAATGGTTCTTGATTTTTGCGAGGATGGCGACGGCGAAGTCTTGCGCCGCATTCGAGCCTCTGTCGGGGCCGAAACTCCTATCGCCATTACTCTCGATCCGCATGCGAATGTCAGTCAGCAGATGGCTTCGCTCGCCAACATCGTTGTTTCATTCCGGACCTATCCCCATGTGGATATGCGCGAAACGGGACGCCGGGCGGGCGCGATCCTGCACCGGACTATGGCCGGCGAGATCAGACCATATACGGTCATGGTGAGGCGTCCGATGCTCGAGGAAACAAATGGCGGGCGCACCGATGTGGGACCGATGATCCCACGTCTGACGGCAGCAAGCGACTACGAGACGCATGAAGATGTTTTCGCCGTCAGTATCAACGCAGGCTTTGCAAGCACCGATGTCGGCGATGTCGGACCGACAGTTCTTGTCACCGGCCAGGGTGATCCCGGCCCGCACATCGCCTTTGCTGATACATTGGCCGATGACATTTGGGCCAGACGCCATGAGGAACTGAATGAATATCTGACTGTCGAGGCCGCCGCCGCTGTCGCAATTGGGTTCGATCCGCGAAAAGGGCCTCTTGTGATCGCTGATTATGCCGATAATCCAGGGGCCGGGGGCTACGGGGATTCGACCGCGCTGCTCAGCGCGCTCCTCCAGGCCGGTGTTCCCAACGCCTGCTTCGGACCGATGGTGGATGGCGCGGCAGTCCAGGCGCTCCACAAGGCCAAGCCAGGAGCACAGGTTCAAATTGCTCTCGGCGGTAAGACAGATCCCGCGTTTGGTGGTGGCCCTCTGGTGTTGAAAGGCGAATTGGTCTCGATAAGCGACGGACAATATGTGGGTGACGGACCTATCCTAGGCGGACTGCACCGGTCCTATGGCCCAAGCGCCGTCCTACGCGTGGCCGATATGGAGATACTGATCGTCACGATTGCCAAACAAATGCTCGACCTGCAGCAGTTCAAGTCGTTTGGCATTCTGCCTGAGTGCAAAGGCGTCATCGCGTTGAAGTCGATGCAGCATTTTCGCGCCGCATTTGAGCCCATTGCCGGGCAGGTTATCGTCTGCGACAGCGGTGCCCTCTGCACCCTCCATTATGATCGCTTGCCGTACCGGAACGTGCCGAGGCCGATCTTTCCACTGGACCGGGACTGGCCTGCAGCGATCGAATAAGCGTCTTACGATAAATTTCCCTACGATGCTTATCGGGCGTTCAAAAAAACCATTCCGACTACCCGCCACAGCATTCGGACAAACGTCTAGCTGTGGAGTTTCGATTGGTTGTTCATATCGAAGCGTGACAACTGCTTATGGTTCATTGGAAATTCCGTGCCGGACGACCTCGATATTGTCAGGATCGACAATCTTGCCGTCTTCCGTTTGAATATATTGCACTGTGACGGGGCGACCGGTCGATTTCTCCAGTATTTCGAGGTGATGGATATCCGGATCGGTCCGCCATTTTTCGCCCCATTCCGCCATTGCTAAAATGACAATCTGAAGATCCCGGCACTTTTGTGTCGGAGCATAGGCGTGCCGCTTTGTATCCGTGATCGGGACGCGCTCTAAAATTCCGCTGGCGCAGAGTTGCGCCAATCGCAGGGTCAAAAGATTGCGCGAGATGCCGAGGCTTTCCTGAAACTCATTGAAACGCCGGGGCCCGGCGATGAGCGCATCACGTACAATCAGCAATGTCCACTGATCACCCAACTCGGCCAATGCCTGGGCGATTGGGCAATGATGCTTTTGATAGTTTGTCGTACTCATGGGGTGAAAATACCAAACTTGGTTGACTTTTTGAACCAAATTTATAGAGTTCAAAAATTGAACTAAATGGGGGCGAATTTATGGCAGACCGATCAGCATTCCTAACTGCCCCAATTGGACCCACGATTGTTCGCTTGGCGACCCCAAATATGATTGCCATGTTCGTCACCTTGCTGACCTTCGTGGCGGAAGCATGGTACGTCGGCCAACTGGGGACTGTTTCACTGGCGGGGCTGGCGTTGGCATTTCCCATGATGATGTTGACGATGATGCTATCGGCGGGCTCCATCGGCGGCTCTATCACCGGTGCGGTGGCCCAACGCCTTGGTGCCGGTAACCGTTCGGAGGCGGAAACCCTGGCCGTTCATGCGGTCCTGCTCACGGTCCTGTTAGCTGCTGTATCGGCGCTGGTATTCGTAGGTGGCGGGGGCTTGATATATAGTGTGTTGGGTGGCTCCGGTGCCGTGTTGGAGCAGGCTTTGGCATACTCCGATGTTTTGTTTTATGGCTGTGTCAGTGTGTGGTTGGCGAACGGCCTCGCCGCCATCGTTCGGGCCACCGGACAAATGAAGATTGCCGCGAAAAATCTGGTTGCCGGTTCCATAGTCCAGGTCATTGCGGCGGCAGTCCTGATATTCGGCCTTGGACCGTTTCCAAATATGGGCATTGCCGGTGCCGCCGCCGGTATCGTCATTGGTCAGGCCGTCGCGTCCGCTCTACTGCTCTACTACCTGATGGCCAGGTGCAGCGAGTTGCGCCTTCGATTGTTGGCGATCCCCATTAAGCTGGCGCCGATGGCGGCAATCCTCAAGGTTGGTGCCTTGTCATCGGTGAATTCATTTTGCTCGTTAGCCGCGATCATCGTGATAACCGGGTTCATGGCCCGGCACGGCGTTGACGTATTGGCGGGTTATGGCATTGGTGCGCGCTTGGAATTCCTTATCATTCCCCTAATCTTTGGCTTCGGCGCTGCGTCCACCGCTTTGGTCGGCGTCCATTTCGGTGCGGGTGAGATTAAGCGGGCCCACCGCGTCGGCTGGACCGCCGCACTTTACAGCGCCGGATTAACCGGGTTGATCGGGGTCTTGGTGGCTATATTTCCTGACCTGTGGGCCAATCTGTTTAGTGATGTGGAAGCCGTACGGGCCGCATGCCGGGCCTATTTGCAAATTGTCGGACCTTTTTATGCTTTCTTTGGCATGGCCCTGTGTCTCTACTTTGCCTCGCTCGGGTCGGGGCGCGTCCTATGGCCCGTGCTCGCTGTTATATTGCGCGTCGCCGTCGTCACTGCAGGCTGCATATATCTTTCAAGTGGGGAAAGCGCCGGCATTGAGCAATTCTATTGGCTGATCGCAGTTGGGATCGTAACACAAGCCTTTGTGACGGGTGCCGCTGTCAAGCTCGGGGCATGGACACGTGGCCTAAATTAGCCGGGAATTGCTCCCATGACGTCTCGCCATTGTCTTTCCTTGTTCACAGATTACCTTAAATCCGTGGAACACAAAAAGTTCATCCGGTTTTACGGGTGCTTTGTATTCCGCCTTCAGATACATTTGCCAACAACTTGTCCATTCGGACTGTAGAATTTTGGGGAACAAATTCGTGAATAAATTGAAGATACTTGCCTTCGGTGCGGCAATAGCGTTTACCGCCACTGCCCTGCCGGCACAACAGGTCTTGGCGGAGACTTTTGTTTTTACCGCCATTCCAGATGAGAACGAGGCCCGATTGCGGGAGCGATTTGATAAAGTTGCCGCGTATCTAACAAAGACACTGGGCGTTGAAACCAAATATATCCCGGTGAAATCCTACGCGGCGGCAGTTACGGCATTTCGCAATAATCAAGTCCAGTTGGGCTGGTTCGGCGGTCTGTCCGGCGTCCGGGCCCGTCACTTGGTGCCAGGTTCGGAAGCAATCGCCCAGGGCTTTGAGGATCAGGCGTTCGAGACCTATTTTATAGCCCATGCCAGCACGGGCCTGAAACCATCGGCGGAATTTCCGGCAGAAATCGAAGGTAAAACCTTCACCTTCGGTTCCAAAGGATCCACCTCCGGTCGGTTGATGCCGGAATATTATGTGCGTCAATATTTCAAATCCGCGCCGAATAGCATTTTCACCAAGGTTGGATTTAGCGGTAACCATTCCAAAACCATCGCATTGGTGCAGTCAGGCGCTTATCAGGTCGGGGCGGTCAACTTCAAGGTCTGGGAGAACGAAATTAAGACAGGTAAGATCGATCCGGCGAAAATTTCCGTGGTATGGAAAACGCCACCCTATCCCGATTACCAATGGACCATCCGAGGGGATGTGGAGAAGCGTTGGAAGCCCGGCTTTAAAGCCAAGGTCCGGGAGGCATTGTTGAATATGAAAGATCCCGACCTGCTGGCGTCTTTCCCCCGGAAAAGTTTCATTCCTGCATCGAACAGCGACTACAAACCAATTCTGGATGTCGCGAAGCTTATTGATTTGATCAACTGACGGTGTTGTTCAAACTTTCCAACGAGGATCTGGGTTACGGTGGAGGTGTCGTGTTGCGCGGCATCTCCATCGGTATTTCTAAAGGCGAACGCGTGGCGCTGGTTGGTGAAAGCGGTGCCGGCAAATCCCCCTTGCTATCCGTATTGCAGGATCGTTATGGCGGCAATACGGCGCTGATCCCGCAACAGGCCGGCTTGGTTCGTAGTCTTAGCGTTTTTCACAATATTTATATGGGTAGCCTGCACCGCCATGGCACGGCCTATAATTTATTGAATTTGGCATGGCCGCAAAAGGCCGAGGTGGCACGAATACGGCCCATTGTCGAACGTCTGGGTCTGGGCGATAAACTGTTTGTGCCGACGGGTGAACTATCCGGCGGGCAACAGCAACGGACGGCCATTGCCCGGGCAATCCTGCAGGGCGGTGATGCGGTGCTGGGCGACGAACCGGTCTCCGCCTCTGACAATCATCAGTCCCGCGTCATTCTGGCGGCGCTATCGGAAACCTTCACCACCGTCGTCTTGGCCATGCATGACGTGGATCTGGCGTTGGAGTTCTCGACCCGTATCATCGGTATCAAGGACGGCGGCATTGCGCTGGATGCACCAGCTGCTGAATTGACCCGGTCGGGCCTCGATTTTCTGTACCGGAAATAGGTATGTCGAGCCCGCAGGCCCCGCCACATGTCTTGTCCACAAAAGTGCGCCGCACTTATTCGCCGGTTGTAAAGACCAGCCTGGCTTTTGTCGGGGTGGCGGCGGTTTGCCTGTTTTTCGCAGATATATCTATCACGACCCTGGACCCGTGGTCGGAACTGGGGCGAATGGCGCAGGGTGTTGTAACACCGGATTTTTCGGTCCTTGGCGGGATCGGCATGATCATTGTCCAAACCATTGCATTCGCCCTTTGTGGCGTAGCACTCGGGGCGGTGGGTGGCTTTCTGCTGGCCCAGGTCTTTCATATTGGCCCGGTACGTTGGACATGTGCTGCGGTCCGCGCCATCCACGAATTGTTCTGGGCCCTGATATTTTTGCAAATGCTTGGTTTAACACCCCTGACCGGCGTGCTGGCCATCGCCATTCCCTATGCTGGCATCTGCGCCAAGGTCTATGCCGAGACCCTGGAAGAGGCGGAATTGCCGGCCCTGGTGGCGCTACCCTACGGCACCGGCGTTATTTCAGGCTTTTTCTTTGCACGGCTGCCCGATGTTTGGGTGCATATAAAAAACTATACCTCGTATCGTTTTGAATGCGGTTTGAGGTCCAGCGCGGTCCTGGGTTTCGTCGGCCTGCCGACTTTGGGATTTTATCTGGAGACGGCGTTTGGCGAAGGCAATTATTCCGAAGCCGCCGCCCTGTTGATCATATTTTACATCCTGATTGCGACCTTGCGGTTTTGGATGCGGCCGAAATTAGTTGGTTTGTATGTCTTGGTGGCACCGTTCCTGCTGGGTGGCGGGGCGGCGATTGAAATGAGCAATATAACGCGGTTTCTGACCGTCGACATTGTGCCGGCACCATTGCGGAACGGTAGCCTTACCACAAGCGATACATGGAGTAATCTGGCGGACTGGGCCGGTATGTTGTTTTTTGATCAGGCTCTGCCTGGCATGGCGGCAACCTTTTTGCTGACCCAAATTGCATTGGTCGCAACCGGTATTCTGGCCCTGGCCCTATTCCCCTTGATCTCGAAGAAGTTTTTTGGCCGGGTGCCGCGCCTGATTGGGCATGTTTTTTTAGTTGTCCTACGCTCGACCCCGGAATTCATTCTGGCTTACATCTTCCTACAGCTTTGGGGGCCGTCCATGTTGCCGGCCATTGTGGCCCTGTCACTGCACAATGGTGCCATTATCGGTCATCTGGTGGGCCGGTTCAGCGACGAGGTGCGCCTGCGGCCCGACAGCCCGCGTGGCCTCAACCTCTATGGCTATGAAATTCTGCCGCGGATCTATGGGCAGTTTCTGGCGTTCCTGTTTTACCGCTGGGAGGTGATCATGCGCGAAACCGCCATTCTGGGTATCCTGGGGATCGCCACTTTGGGTTTCTTTGTAGATAGCGCCCTGGCCGATATTCGCCTGGACCGGGTGATGTTTTTGATTGCAATCATGGTCATATTTAACGTAGCGGTGGATGCTCTATCGCGGCATATTCGCAGCCGATTGCGGTTGAGCACTCGGACCGGCCAAGCTTAAGTACTGTTAGGACAGAAGACATAATGAAAGCTAGTTCGGACGCGATTGTAAAAGATTTGGTTTTGGTTGGTGGCGGTCACAGCCACGTCATTGTCCTCAAAAAATTCGCCATGAAGCCGTTGCCCGGCGTGCGCCTGACCGTCATCGCGCGCGATGTGCATACGCCCTATTCGGGCATGCTGCCGGGATATGTGGCGGGCCATTATAATTTTGACGAGGTGCATATTGATCTACGCCCTCTTTGCCAGTTCGCCGGTGCCCGGCTGTATCATGACACCGCAGTCAAAATCGATACCTACGCCAAGCAGGTGATTTGTGCGGGGCGACCCGCAGTGCCATACGATGTGCTGTCTATCAACATCGGCTCCACGCCCAGTTTTGATGACGTCGCCGGCGCGACGGATTTTGCGACGCCCGTGAAGCCAATTAATAACTTTATCGACCGTTGGCACAGCTTGGTGGATCGTGTTCTGAAAAGACCCGGACCCCATCGCATTGGTGTGGTCGGCGCCGGCGCCGGCGGTATGGAATTGTTGCTGGCCGTCCAATTTCGTCTGGGCAACCTACTGGCCGAACAGGGGCAAAGTACCGATGATTTGGAATTTCATCTCATTTTCCGATCAGAAACCATCCTGCCCGATTTCAGCGGCGGTGTGCGGCGGAAGTTTGAGCGCCTATTGGATTTGCGCGGTGTTCACCTCCACAACAATGCTGTGGCATCCCAGGTAGCACCCGGTGTGCTGTCTTTAACTGACGGCAAAACCATTGCCCTGGACGAAATCCTCTGGGTGACCGCTGCCGGTGCGCCATCCTGGCCAAGGGAATCTGGCCTTGAGGTTGACGGGGCCGGTTTCATAAAAGTCCGGGACACGCTGCAATCGATAACGCACGATGATATCTTTGCAGCCGGCGATATTGCCGCCGTGGTGAACCATCCCCGGCCTAAGGCCGGTGTTTTTGCAGTTCGCCAGGGACCGCCGTTGAATGACAATCTGCGCCGGGTTCTGATCGGCCAGCAAGCCCGGTCCTTTACCCCGCAAAAGAACTTTTTGGTATTGATTACGAGCGGTGACAAGAACGCCGTGGCCGCGAAATGGGGTTGGACGGCCCAGGGCGGCTGGGTCTGGAAATGGAAAGACTGGATCGACCAACGGTTCATGCGCAGGTTCAACGAACTCCCCGAAATGGCGCAAGAAAAGGCGGCAGCGTTGAACCCAGGCCTCGCCGACAAGGCGACGTTGAGCGATATTTCGGCTATCGCCATGCGCTGCGGCGGCTGTGGTGCCAAGGTTGGCGCTGACGTTCTAAGCCGCGCCCTGTCAGAGTTGGAACCAATCCCCAACGAGGACGTCTTGGTCGGCCTGCATGCCCCTGATGATGCAGCCGTGGTGCAAATTCCCGACGGCAAGGTCATGGTCCATACGGTGGATTATTTCCGCGCCTTCATCGACGACGCCTATGTTTTCGGCCAAGTCGCGGCCAATCACGCTCTTAGCGATATTTTCGCCATGGGGGCGGAAGCGCAATCGGCCCTGGCCATTGCCACCGTGCCTTATGGTCTGGAGGCTAAGGTTGAGGCTTCCCTGCGGGAAATGATGACCGGTGCCATGGAAGTTTTGAACGAAGCGGGCGCGACTTTGGTCGGCGGTCATACCAGCGAGGGGCCGGAATTGGCGTTGGGATTTTCGGTCAACGGCCTGGCGGATCGTCAGGCAATTTTGCGCAAGGGCGGCATGGCAACGGGCGAGGTATTGATCCTGACCAAACCCCTTGGCACCGGCACCCTATTTGCGGCTGATATGCAGCAAAAGGCCAAGGGGCGCTGGATTGAGAACGCACTGAAATCCATGGTGCAATCCAACCGTCTTGCAGCCCTTTGTCTATTTCGCCATGGTGCCAGCGCCTGCACGGATGTCACCGGTTTCGGTCTGTTGGGCCACGCGGTGGAGATGACCAAGGCGTCGAATGTCGACGTCGAGATTGACTTGGCGGCCCTGCCGATTATGGACGGTGCCCTGGACACGGTGCGCCTGGGGATCCTGAGTTCTTTACAGCCTGCAAACGTACGCCTGCGCCGGGCTATTCGGAATATGGAAGCCGTGCGGGAGAACGAACGCTATCCCCTGGTGTTTGATCCACAAACATCAGGCGGCCTGCTTGCCAGTATTCAGCCAGGGGCGGTGCAGGCCTGCCTAAAAGAACTGCATGATCTGGGATACGATCAGGCGACGGTCATTGGACGGGTCACGGCCGAAACGGACCATCTGGAACCCATCACCCTGGTCGCGTGACCGCGGCGATAATATTCACCAAGGCGGCCTGTTCATGGGCCGGCTGAAACAAGGGTGCCAGCTTGCCGCCATGGTGGGCCAGGGATTTTAAAAACCCGGGCTCCATCTCGGCCCGCAAAAGCACTTCGGCCAAGGCCACTTCATCACCAACGGGGTAATAGCCGGGGTAATCCGGCCCCAACAAACCGATATTGCCCGCTATATCACTGGCAATGACCGGTACGCCGGCGACGATGGCTTCCGAGACCACATTGGCACCGCCTTCCTGGACCGAACTGATTACCATGGCGTGGGTTTTGCCGAATTCCCGGCGCACCTGCCCGCCGGACACCGCACCGCGCCAAGAATAGCGTGGGTTCCGGGCCATTTCGGCCTGGGCCTGGTCAGCAAAATCCATCGAATGTGCGCCGCCCAGGTGATGCACCCGCAACCTCGAGGTTGGGGGCAGCAGCCGTGCCGCCAGGGCGGTCCGGAACGGATCTTTTTCAGCCCGCAAATGGCCGATGACACAGATATCGAAATGGCGTTTTGATGGTTGTCGGGGCTGGGTTAGCGGCTGCGCTGATTGCCTGACAACATGCAGTTTTGGGCGCAATGGTGCGGGTAATTCCGGGCCAATGAGATCATGCAGACAGATCAGCGCATCGGCCATGTCCATGCTGCCTAGGGTCAACGCCCGCTCTGTCTGCAAAAACGTATTAACGTCCGTACCGCCCAGGCCGACCACCAATGGCCCTTGGGTCATCTGTTCCCGATAACGCCGCACTGCTGCGCCGCTGTGGCGCGCGTGCAGGGCGATCATGACATCCGTGGCTTCGCCTTCGTAGTCAGTGGAAATTCTCACCAGGTGGCCGGATTGGCGCAGCAAACGGGCCCACCGCAAGGCTGTCGTCCGATTTCCGTTTTTCGATTGTTTGCCGGCTGGGGTGATTAGGCTAATCTTCACGTATTCATTCCAATTCAGGGACCCAACATGACCCAGCCTGTAAGTACCGCACATTTGATTGCCAATATGCAAGACACCCGTAACCGAACCCTGGAACTGGTCCGTGATCTGGACGATCAACAGATTATGGGCCCAAAAGTCCGCACGGTTAATCCCCTAAAGTGGGAGATCGGCCATGCGGCGCATTTCTATGAGGTTTTCATTCTGCGTCAGTTGTACGGCTATGACAGTGTCATTGGTGAACGGGCAGACCAACTCTACGATTCGATCAATATCCACCACGATGTCAGATGGGATCTGCCCCTGCCGAACCGGGCAGACACGCTGGCTTATATGCAGGCCGTGTTTGACCGTCTGGTTGAACGCCTGGACGGCGAAATGGCATCCGAACAGGACAGCTTTATTTATCAGTTCGGCATCTTTCACGAAGATATGCACACCGAGGCGTTTTTGTGGGCCCGGCAAAACCTGGCCTATCCGACGCCTGATCTGGACATTGCGGCGGACGTCAGCGCCGAACGAATGGTCGGGCATCATCCGGGCTGGGCCTCCGTGCCGGGGGGCCGTTTTAGAATGGGGGCTGAAAAGACCGCACCGTTCAAGTTTGATAACGAGAAATGGGCCCACGATATTATTGTTGCGCCGTTTGAAATATCCAGGGCCGCTGTGACCAATGCCGAATTTCAGGCCTTCGTCGATGATGGCGGTTATGACAGGGCAGATTTTTGGGACCCGGCCGGCTGGACCTGGCGGCAGCAAGCTGAGGCAGACCATCCTGTCTATTGGCAGTCCGATGGGCCCGGCAAGTGGTTGGTCAGACGCTTCGACCGGACGTTTCCCCTGCCGCCCCACGAGGCCGTCATACATGTCAATTGGTACGAAGCCGACGCCTATTGCAAATGGGCCGGCCAACGCCTGCCCCGCGAGGCGGAATGGGAAGTCGCAGCCCTGGGGGAAGCCGACCAGAGCGGCGATTTGGCAGCCGTCAAACGGCGCTATCCCTGGGGTGATGCTATTCCAGACCCAACGCGGGCCAACCTCGACGGGCGCGGCCTGGGACCGCTTGACGTCGGCGCATTAGCGGCCGGCGATAGCGCCTTCGGTTGTCGTCAGATGCTGGGCAATGTCTGGGAATGGACGGCGGATACATTCGAACCCTTCACAGGGTTTTCCGCTGATGCCTATACGGAATATTCAACCATGCTGTTCGGCGACACTAAAGTCATGCGCGGCGGTGCCTGGACGAGCAGAGGGCGCATGGTCCACGGTACCTACCGCAACTTTTTCGGCCCCGAACGACGCGACGTCTTTGCCGGCTTTCGTACCTGCCGATAGGTGACATGGCGCATCGTTGGTAATTTGGGAAGGTGCCAACGGCGTGACAAGGCCAAAAGGCCAATACCGGATAGGGTTAAGTGACGGATGCCACGGGGCTCCCCAGTCGACGAAAAAAGCTTTCATCGAGCAGAGTAGAAACGGCCAGCATGCGTGTTTCGCTACTGTTCCTTTGGTAGGCAATGACAGCATGAGGCCGTTGGTGCCGGGATTCTATCAGTCGTGAGACAATCCAGATACTTCCAGGAAAGTCAATTTTCTCCAATAGATCACCGGGCTGAAGCGCGGCCATTTTGATTTGCCGACGCATCAGATTTTCCTCGCTATTTGGGTCAATGCGGTAATTGAGATTATGGGCGTGAAGACCGAGACTGACGAAAGTTTAGATTTAGAGAAATTTGCAATTAACTGGAATCGCTTGTGCGATCTAAGTGATTGGTTCAATTGCTCAATACTTAAGGGTCCAAGCGCCTTGGGCATGTTTAAAAGAAACATGCTCCAGGCGAGCTGGAATTTGAATTCGGTCTACTCGGCGGCTTTCTTTTCAGCGGCCTCTTTGGCAAGGCGAAGTCCCCGTAACATTGCCTGGTGTTCGGCTCTATCTTGCTGTCTTTTTTCTTTTTCAATTGCGATCTGGTTGCCCTTGTCCTGGGGTGAGGCAAACATTTTCTCGGCTTTTGTTTTCGCCGATTTCGACATAACAGCTTTCCTTTTTTCCGGCTCGATATTGTCGGACGGAGTGTTTTCGTAATTAAATGAAGTTGGTGCCACGCACGGCAGAATAGTCAACGCGCGATTGGTTGGCCATATCGGGCCAACGACGAGTCGCAACCGCCCCCAACGATAAGTTGGAGGCGGCGTTTAGTTCGACTAATCTACGATAGACAGGTTCTCGGCAGAAGATTTGCCTTGCTGACCCGCCTGAAGTTCGTAGGAGACCTTTTGCCCTTCGGTCAGCGTACCCAATCCGGCGCGCTCAACGGCAGAGATATGGACAAAAGCATCTTTTGAACCGTCTTCAGGCTCGATAAATCCGAAACCTTTGGTGGGGTTGAACCATTTAACAGTACCAGTAGTCATAGCATTTTCCTCTAACTGGGAATCAAAATACGCGCCTCGCTTCATGCGAAGGCACGGACGGTCTAACGTCCACATTGTCAGGGGATAGCTAAGAAATCAGCGTACCGGTTTTTTATGCAGCACCGGACGAATGCAATACGTATATGCACTAAATAGGCGATGTCACCGATAAGTCAACGTCTGAATGCGCAAACGATCATCCCACCGCGACCGTCGGCGATGTGCGCAATGGGGCAAACCCGGAAATGGGACTTATTTATTCCGGAATCCTAGTCGGATCATTGCTCATGCAAAGGCGAATTTCTAAAGATTTGAAATTTTCGCCAACGGAGGCTTTTGCCAAGAGTATCGTATCCATAATCCATTGCCCTTCGAGGGTTCTTTCGACGGGGTTGAATGCAAAACATTCACAGTGTATGTTTTGCATTCAACATTAATGGAGGACAATGATTTGACCGAGTCTATCCTTATTGACCCAGCCATCCTGTATTGGGGCACGCCCGTCGTCCTAGTGAGCACCGTCAACGAGGATGGCACGGCTAATCTTGCGCCGATGTCCTCGGCATGGTGGCTCGGTCGGGGCTGCATGCTCGGCTTCACTGAGAGCGCCAAAAGCGTCAAGAACCTACGTCGTACCAAAGAGTGTGTGCTTAACCTGCCTTCATCATCTTTGGCTGGCGCGGTCGATCGTATTGCCAGGACCACGGGCAATAATCCCGTACCGCCGGATAAGGAGTGGCTTGGGTTTGAATATGTGGCTGATAAATTCGGACGGGCTGGGCTTACGCCAGTTCCTTCAACAATCGTGGCCGCCCCACGCGCCGCCGAGTGTGATGTTCAAATGGAGGCGGCGGTTGAAATAATCCACGCCTATGGGGCCACAAACCCCGGCATTAGGACAAAAATTGCGGCGATCGAGCTTCGTATCGTTGCCGTACATGTCAATCCAGACATCGTTCATAAAGATGATTCACGACGGGTTGATCCCGATCTATGGCGTCCCCTGATCATGAGCTTCCGCGAATTTTACGGCCTCGGCGACCGCGTTACATCTTCAAGGCTCGCCGAAATTTCGGAAGAGCGCTGGCGCCCGCCCCCTCCAGCATAGGCGGTGGACGGTTGGGAATTGCTATGCTCAATATTAGACGCCGAATTTTCCGCTTACATTTTTAATTGGGGCTGACCCAGATAACGCCAGTGAGGTGTTATTATGGTCCGCATGCGAAAGAGCCGATTAAGCCAGGCCAAACAGAACCGGTTGATGGAGCATTTTGTTGCCGGCACGACGGCCCGATGCGCGGCCGCACTTGTGGGCGTTAATTCGAAAACCGCAATTTACTATTTCCACCGCTTGCGCGAGACCATCTGTCACCGCCTGGAGCTCGAAGCAGACAGCGTCGTCGATGGCGAGATCGAAGTGGATGAGTCCTATTTTGGTGGTCGGCGAAAAGGCAAGCGCGGTCGCGGCGCCGGTGGGAAAGTCCCTGTTTTCGGTCTGTTGAAGCGCGGAGGCAAGGTCTACACGAAGATCATTCCCGATGCCTCCTCAGCGACATTATATCCCATCATTGAGCGCAAGGTGGTCCCGGACAGCATCGTCTATTCGGACAGCTGGCGCGGTTACAACGTGCTGGACGTCTCGGAATTTAAGCACTATCGCATCAATCATTCGAAGTTATTTGCTGACAAGCATAACCACATCAACGGCATTGAGAACTTTTGGAACCAAGCGAAGCGTCATATGCGCAAGTTCAATGGTGTTCCCAAACAGCACTTTGGGCTATTCTTGAAGGAATGTGAGTGGCGTTTCAATAATCCACGGCCATAAGATCAATTGCGACTGATAAAACAGTGGGTTAAACAAAATCAATCGTAGTTATCTGGGTCAGCCCCTTTTAATTTATCGAGCATGAAATCCATGACCTCTCGATAGACTTCGCGCGCAACCACGGGTTCAGATGCTCGTCCAACCTCAAGACTGGCATGGGTGAGCGCGCCCAGAAGAACGTGCGTGAGGCCTTCAATAGGTACCGGTTCAATTTCCCCGTCGCTTATCGCCCGTTCAATGGCAACTTGTGTGATGCGGAATGCGTGTTGAAGATCGATGGCCCGCCAATCCTCCCAACCCAGGACCGCGGGCCCATCAATGTATAAAATCTGGCGAACATCATTGCGCAGCGCCAAGTCAAGATAGGCATGGAAGCCGGCCCGAAGCCGTTCGATAGAACCGCTGTCAATTTCCCGGGCGCGCTGAATAACTTCGCCAGTGAGGTCGTCTTGAAGCCCCTCAAGCACGGCGCGAAATATGCCCTTTTTGTCGGAGAAATGATGATAGAGCGCGCCACGGGTCAGCCCCGTCAATCTCGCAATTTCTTCGGTGCGGGTCGCTGTATAGCCATGCTTTGCGAACTGCGCCCGGGCCGAGGCAATCAACTCGCGTCGGGTTGCCTCCCTATCGTAACGATGTTTTGTCACCTATCTTTTTCACCACTCTGTACACCGGTTTCCTGGCGTATCTCTATACCAGGACACTAGCGTTGAATGTCTGCGAATTGGATTATAGAAGCCATTGGCGTATTCAAACAAGGCCAGTTCGAACTGTCCTCTGATCAGCGGTGCGCAGCGCCAATTCAATTCGGCCTTTAGGGTTTTGGAGACAACCCAAACTTCAAACTACGGCCTGAGCATCCTCGGACCGCTCTACTGAATGACGAAATGCGCCGGGGCTTTGTCCATGTTCCCGCTTGAAGGCGCGGCTAAATGCAGATTCTGAGGTGTACCCGACCCGCACCGCTACTTCCACCAACGGCACGCTACCTGACTGTAGAATTTCTCTGGCTTTGAGCATGCGCCAGCTTGTCAGATAATTCATGGGCGTATCCCCGACCAGTTCCTTGAATTTCGTCGCCAGGCCCGATCTGGACAATCCAACGGCCTTGGCAACTTCGGCCAGTGTTATGTCGCGTTCAGCACCGACATGTATAAACTTGAGCGCATCATTGATGTGTCTGTCACCCAAGGCGGCGAGAAAACCATGCTCACCGGATTGATCAAGTAAATAGGACCTCAAAACCTGGATCAGCAAGACCTCTGCCAGGCGCTCCACAATCGTGTTTGTACCAGGTTGCGCGACCCCGATATTGCTGACCAGCATTGGGGTAATCGCTGCCAGCCAGTTCGGCGGTCCGTTGCTTGTGCTCTTAATGTGGATAAGGCGCGGCAAGTCTCTGACAAAGGGGTGTTTCATCGTCCGATCAAACTCAAAATGGCCACAGAGCAAACGTGCGGTCGTCTCACCATCGGGGAACGGCTTTTGGCCAGACTGTATGGCTGATAAGACTTCTATCCCTGGCCTGGTACTGGTTGCGGGGCTATCGACCAATGCATGCGCGTCGCCTTGAGGCAACAACACAACATCACCGATATTCAGCAGATGCCGTTCCCCGCCCAGGATCAACCAGCACTGACCATGAAGAACCGCATGATACTGGGCGAATGGACCGGCGCTCATTTCCATGCCCCAGGGTGACGAAAAATCGGATTGAAAATAGACACAGCCCTTAAGTCGGATTAGTCGCAGGATATCGCTTATAGGGTCATCTGAAATTTCCGGCATGGGATCGGATCCTACACGGTTGCCTGGGCACAGGAATTGATGAAGCTGGCAAGCTTAAAAATGAACTTAGGTAACTTCGCGCGAGGCCACAACTCACAACCGGTTGTATGGACGATGGGTCATATTGTTTGGACTTCTGATCATTGGTTGTGTCGGTGTGCCGAAGTATTTCTCGTCACCTCACTGAAACACCACACGAGGATACAGTCCAATGAAACGCCTTTGTTCGAAACTTGCCACAGCAATCATAATTACCGCCGTTGGCGGAATTTCACTCTCGGCCATGGCCGGACAAAGTGGAATTGTCGGTTTTAATCCGTCCAAGGATACCGCCACGCCGTCTTCGCAGATTGTATTCAACAAAATAAACCCGGCCATTAGCATGGGTGGCGCTTATGGCAACATGTCCAAGGGTGGTCATGGGACTTTCGGCAAATTTCCTGCGAAATTTATCACACCTTTCCACACGCACTCCGGCGCTTATCACGGCGTTGTTGTTGCAGGCACCATGACAAATCCGTTTAAAGGTGAGGAAAATCCACCGGAGTTGACGCCAGGATCGTATTGGTATGTCCCTGCAAAATCAGAACACGCCACTGCCTGTGTCTCGGCGCAGCCGTGTCAGTTCTATTTTCACGCAAACAGCGCTTTCGATTTTCATCCTGTCAAACAGTAGATTTTGAAAACCAGCATACGCTAACGACGCCAAGGGGCATTCCGGATAGGTGCCCCTTGGCGCACCGTACGGGGTCCTATTGCATCCAGCCAATGTTTGCTGGGGATCCACGCTGTGTGAAAACGTGACGGGTGTTATGGCTCCGCGTTAAACCGGATGGGATTTCGCATGCCGCGCTGCTAGGCTTCTCCCATGACCACGATAATGACCCATGCAGCAGTTGGATTGACGCTTGGCTATGCTCTGGGCCCGGCCCGGCGCAGTGGCCGGTATTGGCTGGCATGCGCTTTGCTGCCCGTGATCCCGGATGCGGATGTCATCGGTCTTCCCATGGGTATTGCCTATGGTGATTTGTTGGGCCATCGGGGCCTGTCCCATTCCCTGACGTTTGCCATCGTGTTGGGCCTCGTGACCGCGTTCTATGTTGCGCGCCTGGAAAAGCGGGAGGGTCGGGAAATGCGCCACCTTGCCGTACTGTTCGTGGTTCTGATCGCCAGCCACGGCCTGATGGATATGCTGACCAATGGTGGGCTGGGGATCGCCCTGTTTTCCCCGTTTATTACTGAGCGGTTTTTCTGGGATTGGCGGCCAATCCTGGTTTCGCCCATCGGCCTAAAGAATTTCATCTCGCCATGGGGCTTGGCAGTCGTCATCCAGGAGCTGCGCTGGTTTGGCGCACCGGCGGCGCTTTTGATCGCCGCAACGCTCATCTATCGGTATATGGCACGCCGGCCTTCAGGAAAATAGAAACAACCGCTGCAGCGACCAGATCGATGTGCATGGATTTTCACCGTTGGTGCCGCTAGTCTTTAGCCAAACACGGTACAGCATGTGAAAGAGAGAACAGAATGAGCTCTTACGATATTGACGATGACTTCAAGGAGTTCCTTGATCTGCTGCCCACGAAGACGGATTATTCCACGGTTGAGAAGATCCAGAAAATTCGTCTCTTGCGCGCCGAGGCGGTCGGCGAAATTCAGGACCGGGACGACATAGAGAAGGAAGATCGCACAATAGCGGGTCCGGAAGGGGCCCCCGATGTGTCGATCAGGATTTATCGACCCGTAAGTGCGGCGGATAAAAAGGAACAGCTCGCCTGTGTCTTTGAAATTCATGGCGGCGGCTTTATATTCGGCAGCATCGATCAAATGGATCTATGGTGTCAGCGCATCGCCGCTGACGTTGGATGCATGGTGGTTTCCGTCGAATACCGCCTGGCGCCCGAGAATCCTTTTCCCGCAGGCCTGGAGGATTGTTACACCGCCCTGTGCTGGACGGCGGATCAAGCGGCTGAGTTGGGCATTGATCCCGGACGCATCGCCATTTCCGGGCACAGCGCGGGTGCCGGCCTTGCCGCCGGGACGGCCCTGCTGGCCCGTGATCGCGGCGCGCCTGCGTTGTGTTTCCAACTTCTGGAAATCCCCGAACTCGATGATCGCCTGGAAACAGCCTCTATGAAAATGTTCACAGATACGCCGCTGTGGAATCTTCCTAATGCTGAATGGAGCTGGCGGCACTACCTTGGACCCGATCACGAGGGTGAGGTCTCGCCTTATGCCGCCCCCGCCCGGGCCACGGACCTCTCCAACCTGCCGCCTGCCTATATATCCACGATGGAGTTTGATCCACTACGGGACGAAGGTATTCTTTATGCCATGGCGCTGATGCACGCTGGCATTTCGGTCGAACTGCATTCCTACGCCGGCACGTTTCATGGCTCCAGCCAAGTCCCGGGCGCCGAGGCCTCCAGGCGCAATCTAACTGAAACCATCGGGCTGCTGCGGCGTAGGCTTGGCACCGGGGAATGAGCCAAAAGGCGGATTTCGGAAGGGGAAAGATATGAGATTGCAGGACAAAGTAGCTGTGGTCACTGGCGCGCAACAAGGTATCGGCATGGCTATTGCCCAGGCTTTTGCAAAAGAAGGTGCGGCTGTGGTGATAAACTATCTCGATGATCATGCCGCCGCCGACGAGGCGGTAAGGTATATCGTCGGGGCCGGTGGCCGGGCCATGGCAGTGGCCGGCGATGTGAGCATTGCAGCGGATGTCGAGCGGATGATGGCCGCAGCGGATGAATTCGACGGCGTCAGTATTCTGGTCAACAACGCCGGCATCTTTCCACGGGTCGATTTCCTGGACATGGCGGAAACTGATTGGGATCGGGTCCACAATATTAATCTGAAAGCCGGTTTCTTTTGCGCCCAGGCTGCCGCCCGACGGATGCTGGCAGCGGGACGAAGTGGCGCGATTATCAACATCGCATCCGTCGCCGCTTATAGCGGCCCGCCCCTCGGCGTTCATTATGCCGCCTCCAAAGGTGGGCTTATTTCCATGACCCGCGCCTTGGCCATGGCCTTGGCGGAACAAAACATCCGGGTAAACGCCATCGCTCCCGGCATAACGGATACGGCGCAGCCTCGCGATGGAAACAGCGAGGCCGAAATTGCAGCGACGGCGGCAAAACTTCCCCTGGGACGGATCATCCAACCAAAGGAAATCGCCGATGCTGCCGTGTTTCTGGCCTCAGACGAATCCGTTCAGATGACCGGCCAGGTGATGCACATAAACGGCGGCCAAATGTTCCGCTAGAACAGCGCCGGCTTTCATTATTTACGGAGAAGACGGATATGGGACCTCAAGAAGTCGACTACCTGCTTTATGAGAAGGAGGCGAACGGCATCCTCTGGATCAAGTTCAACCGGCCAGACAAGATGAACGCGCTGTACGGCACGGCGGAGGAAATGGGTACTGTCGCCAAGGTCGGTGAATATATGCGCGCGGGTGATGATGACCCGGACGTGCGCGTCATCGTGTTGACCGGCGTCGGTCGCGGTTTTTGCTCTGGTGCTGATCTGAAAAGCCGCCCCACGGAGGACGAGATCGGACCGAATTTTAGCGGCGCCCGCGGCGATCATACGAGCCCCGATGCCTCGCGCCAGCATTTTTACCACGGCTTTACCAAGCTGCACCAAGACATCGCCCTTGTCCGCAAGCCTACCATCGCCATGATAAATGGTGCTGCCGTCGGGTCGGGTATGGATATGGCGCTGCATTGCGACATTCGTATGGGCTGTGAGCGAACCCGCTTCATCGGTTACCAGCAGGCCGGCCAGATCATCGAAAATGGCGGTTCCTATTACTTGCCGAAAATGGTGGGATTGGGCCGGGCGCTGGAGTTTGCCTATACGGGCTCGTTAACGGCAGAGCGGGCGTACGAATGGGGCATGCTCAACCACCTTGTCACTTCGGAGGAGCTTGAGGCAACGACGAGAGAGCTTTGCGAGCGGATTATCGCGCAACCGCCGTTGGTACAATGGAATTCCAAACGGATCATGCGCGCGGCTCTCGACAGTACGCTCGAGACCACCAAGGTTCTCACCTCGAACGCCAGCGGAATTTTACAAAGTTCGGACGATGCCAAGGAAGCCCGCGCCGCCTTTGTCGAGAAACGGAAACCGAAGTTCCGGGGCGTATGAAGACGCCCGTGCCCGATAGGTTGAGCGCTCTAAGTTCAGGCGGCGAAACCGATTTCCAGCAATGGTTTATTGTCAATAACCCGCTGATAGGACATGCGCGATAGATCGATTGTCTGATAACCGCCGTCGAGGAGCAATTCGGTCATGGCGCGACCGATGGCGGGACCTTTTTGCAATCCGGCACCGGTAAATCCCGTTGCGACATAAAAATTGTCCAAGCCGCCAATCCAGTTGCCGATGATCGTGTTGCCATCCAACTTGTTATAGGCATAGTGCCCGGCCCAGCCCCGCTTGACCTGCAGGGCCTCAAACGCGGGTACGCGATGCGCCAATACGGGCCAGAAGTCCGTCTCGAATTTATCGTGTTTGACCTCCCAGTCAAAACCGAAGGGCACATTTGTATCGGTTAAACCACCGGTGAAACCGGCACCTTCCTGTCGAAAGGCCACGCCGCCTGGATCCTTGGTCAGGGGCATGGTCTCGATTTCGCCGCGAATTTCAAAGTAGAAGGTATTGCGGCTAAGCGGTTCCACCGGCACTGTCATGCCAACCATGGCGCAGATTTCTGGTCCCCAGGCCCCGGCGACATTGACGATAATGTCGCCTGCGACCCGGCCCCCGGATTGCAATACCACGTGCCGGGCCAAACCGCCGCTAACTTCGATATCAACGACTTTGTCCTGAATGTATTCAACACCGAGGCTGATCGCCTTGCGGCGAAATCCCAGCACAGCGGCATTTGGATCGATAAAGCCATCCTGCGGGCCATGTATCGCCGCATCAATGTCGGCCACATTCATCGAGGGGAAGCGTGCCGCCAATGCATCCCGGTCGAGTAGCTTGTTGGGCACGCCAAGTCCGGTCTGGATGCGCCAGCTTGCCTCGGCCATCGCGACCTGTTCGGCACCACTGGCAAGATAAAGATAGCCGTGCTCAAGGAAATCGAAACCGCCCGGCAGACCGTTCACATCCATCAAACGGGCAAAGTCCTTATAGACTTCGCGCCCGTAGAGGGACATTTCGATATTTTCAGGCAGGCCATGCATCAGCCGCACCCCGCCTGACGACCGGGGGGCGGCTGCCCATTCATAGCTGGGGTCCGGCTCAATAACGCAAACATCGCCGGCGCGACCGGTCATCGCCAGATGATAGGCGATGCTGGACCCCATAATGCTGCCGCCGATAATGATGATATTCGCCATGGCTGCCTCTCTCTCGGTTCGCCGGTTTTTTTATGTTAGCACGGTTCCCGCCACTATCCCGTCTTCATGGCCAATATCTGTTGATACAGAATTGCCGGACAGTCGACGCCCTCCTCGGTCGCACGGGCACGATTGGCATATCGACGGTCACCTGGAATACGGGTTCCGTCCTGCGCCATGATGCGGTCGAATAGAGCCTCGATCCGTGCAAGAAACGAACCATGGTATCCGCCCGGATCCATCAAAATTATGATCTCACCCGCATTTGAGGGTCCACCATCAATGGCACCAAACTCCAACGCCTGGTCATCCGCCTCGAAACAAAAATTGCCGCCCGTCAGGCCCGCCGCCAACAACTCCACCATGATAATGATCGCATTGCCTTTATGGGCACCGAGAGGCAGTTGCACGCCTTCAAGTGCCGCTTTGGCATCGGTTGTCGGATTTCCATCCCTGTCGAGGGCCCAGCCCTCGGGGATGGCATGTCCTTCACGCGCCGCGACCATGATCTCACCCCGTGCGGCAGCACTGGTGGCAAAGTCAAACCCCATGGGTGGCTTGCCGGCGCGCGGGCAGGCAAAGGCAATCGGGTCGGTGCCGAAAAGCGCTTTATCGCCGCCCCACGGTGCGACCAGAGAGCGGGTCGTGGACATTGCTATGGCGATTAATCCAGCCTCGCCGAATTGCTCAACATCCCACCAAAGCGCATTCAGGTTTCCGTTGTTGCGCAATCCCATGGCGGCAATCCCTTGCGACCTTGCCTTTTCGATTGCCAAGGACCGACCGGCGACGACAGCTGGTGGCGAAAAACCGTTCTTCGTGTCGACAGCAACCAGGGCGGGGGCGGCGTCAGTTACTTCCGGCACCGCTTTGCCGTCAACCCGGCCATTCTGCATGGAGGAAACATAACCCGGCACCCGGAACAAGCCATGGGAATGGGTGCCGTCGGCTTCCGCAGATGTCACCACACCGGCAACAATCTCGGCATTCGATTGCGACATGCCGTTTGCAACAAAAACCTCGGTTGAGAGGTCTCTAATTTCAGCCAGGCTCAACCGTACTGTATCGGGCATTCGCTAATTCTTTCTCTTAAAGCAGCATACAAACACTGATATCGAGACGGGTGCCGGGATTAGGCGTTGCCGATAAATGGCCACGCCTTATTCGGTCTGCGAAATGCACACGCCTTAGCGGTCACAAGATGCGGCTTTTCCGGTCACCCCAGTAACGGTCGCGCAGAACCCGTTTGTAGAGCTTGCCCGTCGGCAGGCGTGGCAACTCGTCCATGAAATCGATGGAGCGGGGACATTTCATTGTTGCCAGATGCTCACGGCAGAATGCCATCAGTTCGTCCACCAGCGCATCGCCGGGGCTCTCGTTTGGCATTGTTTGCACCACCGCCTTGACCTCTTCGCCGAAATCTTCGTTGGGCACACCAAAGACGGCGGCGTCCATGACTTTCGGGTGAGTGATCAGCAGGTTCTCGCATTCCTGGGGATAGATGTTGACGCCGCCTGAGACGATCATGAAGGTGGCCCGGTCAGTCAGATAGAGATAGCCCTCGTCGTCCACATATCCCATGTCGCCGACCGTACTCATGGTACGGTCGGGAGAATAGGCTTCCTTTGTACGTTCGGCGTCGTTGAAATATTCGAACTCAGAGGCGTTGACGAACCAGACCGTGCCGGCGGTGCCGGTTGGACAGGGCTGCATATCGTCGTCGAAAATATGCATTTGGCCAAACTTCACCTGGCCCACGGTGCCGGGGTGGGCGAGCCATTCCGCGCTGTTGCAGAAGGTCACGCCCTGGGCCTCGGTGGCACCATAATATTCGTCGATCACGGGGCCCCACCAATCAATCATCTGTTGCTTGACCTGTACCGGGCAGGGGGCGGCCCCATGGACGACCACCTGTAGCGAAGAAACATCATAGGCGTTGCGCACCTCTTCGGGCAGCTTCAGCATGCGTGAGAACATGGTCGGCACCATCTGGCTGTCGGTGACCTGGTATTTCTCGACCAGGGACAAATAGAGTTCCGGGTCAAAGCGTTCCATGATGATGGAGGTGCCGCCCATGCGAATGGTGAAATTGACTGCCGCATGAGGCGCTGAATGATAAAGCGGCGCGGGGAGGAGGAGGACGATATCCTCGCGAAGCTGCCATAGCTGCATCAGGAATTGAAAGACGGGCAGGGGGTTATCGGGCAGGTTCTCGGGCAGCGGGCGCAGGATGCCCTTGGGCTGGCCCGTGGTGCCCGATGAATAGAGCATTGCCGTACCGAGGCTTTCGTCCGGGATCGGCGTGTCCGGGAACTCTGCGGTGGCCTCGTCCAGGTTGACCACCTTGTCACCGTCGCCCGGCCCGTCCACAACGATACATAACCGTACGTTCGGGCAGTCGGCCAGGGCCGCCATGGCGACCTCGCGCCGGTATTCAGACGTGATCAGCACCTGGCTTTCCGAATTGTTGACGATATAGGCCACTTCTTCCGCAGTCAGATACGAGTTGATGCAGGTATAATAGTGCCCGGCCCGTTCGCCGGCGCCACAGGTTTCCAGATAGCGAACGTGGTTTTCCATGAAAATGGCGTAGTGATCCAGCCGTGCCAGACCCCGCGCGCGCAGCAGATGCGCCAGTTTGTTGCAGCGCGCCTCATAGTCACGATAGCTTACGGTCTCGCCGCTCTCGGCCATAATAAAGGCCGGCCTGTCTGGATGTTGCGCGCCATATTTACCCGGATACATTGTCGTCTCTTCCTCCCAGAGCTTTACTGCCCGTTCGGGTAAATGTTATCCGCACATTTGGTGTCCGTCCATGCTGATTGCACCGGGCGTCAGGACCGGACTGGCTGTTGCCTGTCGTTATTGGGCGGTCATACCGCCATCAATGACCAACTCGGTGCCGGTCATCCAGGCTGACTCGTCTGATGCCAAAAACAGCACACCATTGGCAATATCCAGGGCGGTTCCAAGGCGACCCATGGGGGTTCGGTCAAGCAGCACCTTGTTGACTGCCGGTTCGCTGAACCGTTCCGCAGTCAATGGCGTCGTTGCATATCCCGGATGGATCGAATTCACGCGGATATTTTCCTTGGCATATTGCAGGGCTGCGGTTTTGGTAAACAGCCGGACTGCGCCTTTTGCAGCCGAATAGGCAGGCGTTGTCGGGCTGCCGACGATGCCCATTATGGAAGAGGTGTTTATGATGGAGCCGCCGCCGCCCCGGCGCATGGCCGGGATTGCGGTTTTTGTCCCCAGAAAGGCCCCCTTGGCGTGCACAGCAAGTTCGCGATCCCAGGTTTCCTCCGTCAAATCCTCAATCTTGGAAGGGAAGGCGACGCCGGCGTTGTTGAAGAGGATATCCAGACGGCCATAGGCTTCCAGAGTATCATCGACAGCCTGCTGCCAATCCGATGCCGAGGTGACATCAAGGTGGCGGTATAGCACTTCGGCCCCCGTCTCACGCAACGCCGCTGCGGCGCGCTCACCCAAGTCATCTCGAATATCGGTCAGCACGACCTTTGCGCCTTCCCGTACAAACAGATGCGCCGTGGCCCCGCCGAAGCCCATCAATTCGCCTTCGATTGCAGCCGCGGCCCCGGTTAACAAAGCTACTTTGTTTTCTAATCGCATATCTATTTCCGCCTTTTCCGTAACCCATCCAGGGCAGTATCTTAACACATGCCCGAAGGTCGTCGAAAATGATCGTTGCTTGACTAAAATCAACGCCCTCTGACGCCCAACGCGGCAACATATGCTCCCTTGGTCCCTGCCCGGTCCCCGCTTGATCCGCAACCATTCCATGCCCGCAAGCGGATGCAGCCCGGTGGGGGAATGCTGTCGGGAGGGAATTTGATGCAGTCCATTTACTTCAAGGAAGAGCACAATCTGTTGCGCGATATGGTGCGCCGTTTTGTCGAGACGGAAATAAAACCCCATGGTGACGCTTGGGAGCGGGACGGCATGGTCCCGCGCGAGACGTTACGAAAGATGGGGGAGCTTGGCCTGTTCGGACTTCGATTTCCCGAGAAGTACGGCGGTAGCGACATGGACGTTTTTGCCATGATTGTCCTGGCCGAAGAATTAGGACGCTCCACCTTTGGCGGTGTCTCTGTCACCGTCATGGTCCACACCGCGATGTCCTCACCCCATTTGGTCTATGCCGGTAGCGAGGCGCAAATCCGCAAATACCTGCCCGACATTTTATCGGGCGAAAGCATATGTGCCATCGCGGTCAGTGAACCGGCGGCCGGTTCCGATGTCGGCGGCATTCGAACTCGCGCGGTCCGGGACGGCGATGATTGGGTTTTGAACGGCTCAAAAATGTTCATCTCCAACGGCTACTATGGTGATCTCTATTTCGTCGCGGCCAAGACGGATCTTGAGGCCAAGGGCTCGCGCGGTATTTCCATGTTCATAGTCGAGCGGGATACGCCGGGTTTCAAAATCGGTCGCAAGCTGGAAAAATTCGGCATCCATTGCTCCGATACCGCAGAGCTGTTTTTCGAGGATTGCCGGGTGCCGGCGGAAAATTTATTAGGCGAGGAGAACAAAGGTTTCTATGCCGTGATGCGGAATTTTCAGAATGAACGGCTGAGCATTGGTGCCATGGCCACTTCCGAATCCGCCACGGCGCTGGATCTGACCTTGGAGCATTTGCGCAACCGCCAGGCTTTTGGCGGTACCATGATCGAAAAGCAAGGTATTCGCCAGCGCCTTGCCACATCACAGTGCAAATTGCTCGCGGCCCAGCAATTGCTCTATCATGCTGCCTGGCTGGATAGTGCAGGCAAAGACGCCGTGGCCGAGATTTCCATGGTCAAGGCCCATTGCGCTGAAACGGCACAGGAGGTGATGTACAATTGCCAACAATTCCATGGTGGCATGGGCTATATCCGCGATAGCCCCATCGAACGCATGGTTCGCGACGCCCGTTTGCACGCCATTGGCGGTGGTGCCACCGAGGTGATGCTGGAAGAGGTTGCCAAGCGCTGGCAATAGTGAGCGTAACCGAGAGAGCGTAACTGGCCCTGGAAAACACGACTTGGTTGATTGCTTCAAGCTAGCGATTAAGATGCCTCGCCGGCGATCCCGGCGCTGCGTAGTTCGCGGATTTCATCACCACTAAGACCGATTTCGGCCAGAATTTCATCGGTATTTTCGCCCAGGCCCGGTGCTGCGGTGCGAATGGATGCGGGTGTGGCGGCAAATTGCGCTGCGTGACGGGCCTGGCGCACGGGACCGGCGATGGGGTGTTCGTTCTGTTCGACGACCTCGTTGGCCAGAACCTGGGGGTGGTCTATCAACTCCGAACGGGTCATGACCGGGGCACAGGCGACGCCTTCTGCATCAATACGTTCCAGCCAATAGGCATTGGTATTGGTTTCCAGGATCTTTTGTGTGATGTCCACGCGCTCATCGAAATTCCGGTCCCGCTGGGCTGGTGAATTAAAGCGGGGATCGTCCCGCCATTCGGGTTTCTCCAAGGCCCGGGTCAGGCCGGCCCATTGGGCATCGGTCATCACGGAGACGGCCATGTGGCCATCCGCCGTGGCATAAATCAGATCATTGAAGGCTGAGACACGATGTTGGGGAAAGGGATGATCAACAAAGGTCTGGCCGCCCATATCCGTAGACCACAGAAACTGCATCATGGCATCCAGCATATTCAGCGTCACATGCTGGCCTTTGCCCGTGCGTTCCCGCACTAACAAAGCCGCCGTGATGGCCTGACTGGCTGTCAGGGCAGTGACTTTGTCGGGCACCACGGTGCGCACCAGGCGTGGGCGCAGATTATCACCGCCGCCCTGGACAGAGGCCAGGCCCGATACCGCCTGAATTATAGGGTCATAAACCGGTTTATGGGCGTAGGGGCCGACGGCACCAAAGCCGGACATGGAGACATAGATCAAATTAGGGGCGAGGGGGCGGATATCCGCCTCACCTATACCGAGACGTTCAACGACGCCGGGGCGGAAATTTTGCACCAACACATCCGCCTCTGCCGCCAGGCGATGGAGAATTTTCTGACCTTCGGGACGTTTCAAATCCAGGGTGATAGAGCGTTTGTTGCGATTATTGTTCAAGAAGGAGGCGGAAAAGCCACCCTGTTGATTGGCTGTCGCGCGCACGTGATCGCCACGCCCCGGTGTTTCCACCTTGACCACATCGGCACCCTGGTCTGCCAGCAGCATAGTTGCGAACGGCCCCGCAATCATCGTGGTCAAATCAATGACCTTGTATCCGTCCAAAGGTCCCGTCATCTCTGTCCCCAATTTGCCCGCAACATCGTTGGCGTTAGATTCTGCGCCTGTTTTACATAGGGGCAAATCCTGCCGAATGCCGGGGAAAATAGCAACAAAAGCCAAAAATTGCCTATGCCGATATTTCCCAAAGGGCAAAAAATTCCCACTAATCCATAACGGTGTGCAAAATATTACAAAAATAATCCTATAAAAACAAATAGTTATCGTGGTTTCAGGAATTTTCAAATTGGCACGCTTCTTGCTTTTTATTCTCCGGGTGCACAACGCGCCGACCCTGCAGAAGCGGGTTTCATAGAATATGGGAATAATATCATGGTACTTTCAGTCAACACAAACGTTGGCGCCATGCTGGCGCTGCAAAACCTCTCCAAAACCAACATGATGATGGAGAATACGCAGCTAGCTATCACCACCGGCCTTCGGGTCAGTGGACCGAAACAGGACGCTTCGTCCTATGCTATCGCGCAAAATATGCGTGGTGACATTTCTGGCCTCGGCGCTGTTAAGTCAGCCCTGGCCAATGGCGAAGCAACCGTCAACACGGCCATTACGGCTGGTCAGTCGGTGTCTGATCTGATGACGGAAATGAAGGCTAAGGTGGTTCAGGCGAACCAGGCCGGTCTCGACTCCGCGTCGCGGACCTCGTTGCACAACGACTTTGTTGCGTTGCGTGACCAGATCTCGACAATCGTGGCCACGGCTGAGTTCAATGGAACAAATCTGGTGAAAGCCAGTGCTGGTGCGACGTCCGTCCTCAGCACGGTTGATGGCTCAACGATTGCGGTGTCCGCCCAAAGCATGGACGCAACAACGTTGGCAATTCAAAGCCAGGTGTTGAACACCTCAGCTGGTGCGGCGACGGCTCTGACCGCGATCGACTCGGCCATTACGACTGTGTCCGATAAGTTGGCGGCTTTGGGTTCCGTAGCCAAACGGATTGAGGTTCAGTCTGACTTTACGACGAAGCTGACAGATATTCTGAGAGCTGGTGTCGGAACCTTGGTCGATGCGGATCTGGCGGAAGAGAGTGCCAAGCTGCAGGCGTTGCAAATCAAGCAACAACTGGGTGTACAGGCTCTGTCAATCGCGAACTCGGGCCCGCAGACAATTTTGTCCTTGTTCGGTTAGTAGGGGGATGCGGGGTGCATCGCGATGGTGCGATGCTACCCCGGCCCCTTACTAGGCCGAGCTTCTAGGCCGAGCTTCTAGGCCGAACGGTCTAGGCAGCGCCCAACCCACAAACAGATTTATTCCCAAGTACGCCAAAGCGACACTGTATCGCCATAGCCCGCCACAATTCTCAATCATCCCAAAGTAATGGGACGGGGGGGGTGGTGGAAAAGTGACGCGGACCGAACCTTGGACCCCTAGACCACCACCGCTTGCGCCGGAGGAAGGGTAACGGGGGTGGCCACTCTCACGCGAGGCCTTTGGCACCGATCCGCGCCATGTATGAAGTTAGGCCGCAATCCTTGGCGAAACATTGACGGCCATCACACAAGTGGATGATTTTCTAAATCTATAAGAATTGATTATGTAAATTGCAACATTCGGCACCGCTACGCGAAACGGCGACCGGCAATGAAGCCGGCCGCCGTCGGGACAGAGGTGGGTTCGTACTCAGAACCCAGGTTGTGGCCTCGGATGCCGAAGGGGGAGGGATACTCGACATCCGCCCTCAAAATCGTCGTTCACGCGATAATCAGAGAGAGGTAACGCGTTGTGTGCCCTAAATAGATGGGGGCGCATTTGGGAATTAACGAGTGACCATGATCACGATTAAGGTGATTTCCGGTTTTGGCTTTATCGTACATAATATGCACACCACCAAAATTTCTTTGGCAAAAAATCAGACAATGTCGTGACGCTACTGGACTGCGCCCCTTTGATTTGCCCCTTTGATATGCCCCCTTTGATATGCCCCCTTTGATATGTAGGAGCCAACTTAAGACGCAATTAACCATAACCCCGGATACTCCTCCGCAGCATAAATGTTGGGGAATATCTAATGAACGAACTGGGTCCCCTGGTGGACACCATTGCCAAACTGGAGCCCTGGCGCGGCACCTGCACGGAGGGCAGTTTCGCCAATTTTCTCGGCGTGATGACAGACCTAGAATACGTCGCGCGGCACCATCCCTCCAACATCGAACAAAGTAATGGCGAGAGCACCACCGTGGTGCATCCGCCGAAGGTTACCGATGGCGAAACGTTCTTTGAATTCGCCGCTATCAACAAAGCTATTCTCGAGGCAAAGGAACGCTTTGTTATGCTGGAACTGGGCGGCGGCTATGCCGCCCGTTCAGTCGATGCACACCGGTTGCTGCAAACATTGAACCCCATGCCCTGTCAGTTGGTGATCGTCGAGGCGGAACCAACCCATTTCCATTGGGCCAAATGTCACATGGCGGCCAACGGCATCGATCCTCAGGATCATTGGCTGATCAACGCCGCTGTCAGTACCGACTGCCATCCCAAAATGTTCATGCATGGTGCCGGTCTGTTCTATAACAGCTTTGTCGATCCCAGGGACGTGGACGAAATTGTTGCCGAGATCGTCAAAATAGACGGCACCGAACAGGTGGTTCGCAATTTGATGATAGGCGGACGCTGTGGCATACAGATGCCTTACAAAAGCGCCGCCGGTCAGGATCTGTTCGATTATTCCTTCGTCTCTACCCTGTCATTGACCGATATCCTGACGCCTTTGCCCCTTGTGGACCTGATCGACATGGATATCCAGGGTGCCGAGGACGTTGTTATCGCACCGGCCATCGAGATGCTGAACCGGCGCGTCAAGCGACTGCATATCGGCACCCATGGCGGCGATGTGCACCGCGGTCTTTGGGATCTGTTCTTTGAACATGAATGGATCTGCGAGTTCGATTATTCACCGAACAGCCAACATGACACCCCCTGGGGCCCGTTCGAAACCATGGACGGCATTCTGCACCTGAAAAACAGCCGGCTCTGAGACATCCCGACGCGCGTGGCCACTCCGGAGGCTGTTGCACAGGCTGAAGGCATTCATCGGGAGTTGTTGCAATTGATCGTTTTCATGATGAGTTCGGTAGAGAAAATTATCGCCTGTGTGTTTAATCCCAGAGTGTGATGGATAAGATTAAGTTGAATTTTTTTGGCCGTTCCCGATTGGAGTATGGCCATAACATCCTGGTGCATGAGGCCGTTCATATTAGCGATTAACGAGATATTTATGCGATAGGTTCTAGGGCCCGTGGACATTTATCTTGCGGCGATGATCGCTGCGACGAGGTTTAGGTTAGCGGCATAGCTTGTATCTGTCTTGTCGTATCTGGTGGCAATGCCCCGGAATTCCTTGATCTTGGCGAAGTAGTTTTC